>NZ_CP040882.1:0-746971 GCF_006337085.1 Sutterella faecalis
ATGAAGCCCTTCGACCTGATGCTCGAAAACATTCGCCTCTCGGTGCCGGACGGGGACGAGATGCGCACGATTTTTGCCTCTACGAGCTTTGCGCTTCCTGAAGGAAGTCTTCTCGGCGTCCGGGGCGAGTCGGGCTCCGGGAAAAGCACGTTTTTGAAGCTCATTTCCGGAATTCTCACGCCCACTGAAGGAACTGTGAGCTGGGGGGACAAGAAACTATCCCTGTTGCCTGAAGGCGATAGGGACCGCTGGCGGGGAGAGAACTGCGGATTTCTCTTTCAGGACTTCAGGCTCTTCGAGGATCTTTCGGCCGAGGAGAACGTGCTTCTTCCGGCAACCTTCTATCGGCGGCCGACCCCGGACGACAGAAAACGGGCCCGGGAGCTTCTCGAGCACTACGGCGTGCGCTTTGGTACGCGCGCCCAGCATCTCTCGCGGGGAGAAATGCAGAGAACGGCGCTTGCGCGCGTCCTCTTCGCCGCACCGAAAGTGATCCTCGCCGACGAACCGACGGCGAGTCTTGACGGAAAGAGGGCAGAGGAAGTGACGACGGCGCTCATCGGCGCGGCAAAGCGCCTCGGCGCCACGCTGATTCTTGTTTCGCATGATCCGCGGGTGCTCGCGCATTTCCCGCAGAAGGTAGTGATTGCCGACGGCCGCCTCATTGAAGGCAATGAAAAGGGGAGCTCTGAATGCATGTCTGGATGCTGCTCAAAAGCGAGCTGAGGCGCTCCCTCGGCGTTCTCGGCGGCATGGCGCTTGTTCTTGCGCTTGCGCTGTCGCTCGCCGTTTCAACGGGACTTGCCGAAAGGATGCTCAGAAGTTCCTCGGCTCAGGCCGCGGACGACTTCGATCTTCTCGTGGGCGCAAAGGGGAGTGCGGTGTCGCTGCTCTTGGGCACCGTTTATCTTCGGGATGAGCCCTTGTTCCTTGTGCCTGCGGAGGCGCTCAGTACTTTGAAAGATTCCAAGCGCGTTCGCTGGTACGCGCCGATCGCGCTCGGAGACCGCATCGGGAATGCCGCGATTGTCGGCACCACGAAGAGCATGGTGCTCCAGGGCGGAGCGAGAAAAGTGGCCGAGGGCCGCGTTTTTGGAGCCCCGCTGGAAGCGGTGGCCGGTGCGGAAAGCGGCCTCAGGCTCGGGGATGAATTTCTTCCGGTACACGGGAGAGTCCACGGCGCCGGGCACGCGCATCAGGGGGAGAAATTCCGCGTGGTGGGCGTGATGCCGCCCACGGGCACGCCCTGGGACCGCGCCGTGATGGTGCCGATCGAGCGCGTCTGGGCGCTTCACGGACCTTTTCACGAGCCTCTTCACGGTCATCTCCATGGCGAGCATGAGGATCATGATGACCATGAGGAACATGAAGGGCATGATCATCATGCGGAAGGGACTCCTGAACCGCTCGAACACTGGCTGACCGAGGACCTTTCCAGCTTCCCCGGAATGTCCGCGATCGTCGTGAAGCCCGTGACCGTGGCGGATGCGTACCGGCTCCGGCAGGATTTCTCAAAGATGACAGTGCCGGGGCATGACGGGAATCCCGTGCCCCTCATGGGCGTCTTTTCGGGCGAGGTTCTGGTAGAGCTCTATGCCGCAATGGGCGGCGCGTCTGAAGCGCTTTCCTTCATCACGGGTCTCACGCTCGTGATCGCGCTCGCGGCAACGCTCGTCACCGGCGTGCTTCTCGGGCGGCTTCGGCTTCCGACGCTTCTGCAGCTTCGCGTCCTCGGGGCGCCGAAGCGCTACGTCGCGCTTCTTCTCTGGTGCATCGTGATGGCGGTGGTCGGCATGGGCGCCGTCATGGGCGTGATTCTGGGATGGGGCATTGCAGAGCTCTGTGCGATGGGACTCACCCACCAGACGGGGATTGCGATGCGTCCGGAACTTTCCATCAATGAACTCCGGCTTTTCCTTCTGACCCTTGCGCTTGGGGGCCTCTGCGCGCTCATCCCGGCCTGGGCGGCTGGGCGCGCGAAGATGAGTTGATGGGTAAGGCCTCAGGCCGCGGACATTCAGCGTCGCGGCTCGAGGCCTCTGTGCCTTTATGCCATTTGCAAAAAGAAAAGCGGGCGGCACCGGACGCTCTGAGGTGCGCCTGATGCCGCCCGCCGATTGCTTTCTGCGCTTATGAAGCCGAAAGCCGGCTCGGAATTACTTGCCGCAGCAGCACTTCTTCACGGGATTCGGGTGAATCATCTTCGTGGGATCGACGTACTGGTCGAACTGTTCCGCAGTGCAGAGCTGGAGTTCGAGCGCCGCTTCCTTGAGGCTCTTGTTGTTGACGTGAGCGTAGTGGGCGATCTTCGCGGCGTTCATGTAGCCGACGAGCGGAGACAAGGCCGTGACGAGCATGAGGGAGCGCTCCATCAGGTCGTGCAGACGCTCCTTATTGGCCGTAATGCCCGTAACGCAGTGGATCTCGAAGGACTTCATGACGTCAGCGAGGTTCTTGATCGACTGGATCAGGTTGTAGGCAATGACGGGCTTGAAGACGTTCAATTCAAAGTTGCCCTGGCTCGCGGCGAAATTGATGCAGGTGGCGTTGCCCATCACCTGAACCGCAACCATCGTGACGGCTTCGCACTGGGTGGGATTGACCTTGCCCGGCATGATGGAGGAGCCCGGCTCGTTCGCCGGAATGTTGATTTCGCCCAGGCCGCAGCGCGGGCCCGAGGCGAGCCAGCGGATGTCGTTCGCGATCTTCATGAGGTCGGCGGCAAGACCAGCGAGCGCGCCCTGAAGGAGGCAGACGGCGTCGTGGCTCGTTAGCGCATGGAACTTGTTGGGCGCATCCTTGAACTTGAGGCCGGTCTTCTTCGTGAGGATTTCAGCAACCTTGGCGCCGAAGCCTTCCGGCGAGTTGATGCCCGTGCCGACCGCGGTGCCGCCGATCGCGAGTTCGCGGCAGGGTTCAAGCGCCGCGAGAATCGCTTCGCGGCTGTGCGTGAGCATCGAGGCGTAGCCCGAGAATTCCTGGCCGAGGGTGAGCGGCGTCGCATCCTGGAGGTGCGTGCGGCCCGACTTGATGAGGTCCTTGAATTCCTCAGACTTCGCGTAGAGCGCCTTCTCGAGGCCCTCAAGGCGCGGGAGGAGGTAGTTCGTCGTTTCGACGACGGACATGATGGAGAGCGCGGACGGGAACGTGTCGTTCGAGGACTGCGACATGTTGACGTGGTCGTTCGGGTGAACGAGCTGGTCCTTCGAGAGGCTCGCCTTGTCGCGGAAGTTGCCGCCGAGGATTTCAATCGCGCGGTTCGCGAACACTTCGTTCATGTTCATGTTCGACTGCGTGCCCGAGCCCGTCTGCCAGACGGCGAGCGGGAAGTTGCCGTCGAGCTTGCCGTCGAAGGCTTCGTCGCAGGCCTGCTCAATCGCAGCGGCGCGCTTGTCGTCGAGCTTGCCGAATTCCTGATTGGCAAGCGCGCAGGCGCCCTTCAGGAGCGCGAAGGCACGGACGATTTCCACAGGCATCTTTTCAATGCCGATCTTGAAGTTCTCGTAGCTGCGTTCGGTCTGGGCGCCCCAGTACTTGTCGTTGGGAACCTTGACCTCGCCCATAGAGTCCTTTTCGATGCGGAACTGATCCATCTTAATTTTCTCCTTTCGTTTGTTTGACGAGCCCGCGCGTGTCTGCGCGTCATGCGCATGATGATCTGCGGACTTGACTTGGGGTTAATAATAATGAAAATGAGAATCATTAATGAAAACGAGATACCCATTTGGGGAGATGTAGGTACGAGCAAGTTGCGGCAAATACGGGTGTCGGGAGCTTGTCTTTACAAAGTGGAAACCCGGAGATAGCGGGTATTGCCGAACATCAGAAGATCAGGAAGGCGTGGTTTCCGATGATGACGGCTGGCGGCGGAGATGCCGCGAAGGCGGGACCTACGTTGATCCGACAAGGCTTCGTCAAACGCAGGAAAAGCGTGCTTCGCACAGGGGGCGGCCGCCTTCCGGAACAAAGGTATCTTTCTGAAGCTCAAGTCGCAGAATTTCTGGCAGTGCTTCTGATCAAGGCGTGCAAAAAGCCCCTCCGGGAAGGCCGGAGAGGCTTGCTTCGGGTTCAGGTGAGTCCGACGAGGAAGGTATTAGTCGTTCTTCTTCCTGTTCTTAAAGGGCGCCGCGGCTTCAATGTCCTTCGTCCTCTGGGTATAGATCTTGTTCGTCAATTTCCCGGCAAGGGCTACCGCTTCGTTGGCAATGCCGAGATTGAAGTCGTCGAGGAGCTTTGAGGCCACCTGAGGATTGGACTTTGCGAGCTTGAGGTATTCCGCTTCAAATGCGCGGCATTTTTCTTCTGTCTGAGCTTCGAATTCGGCAAACGACTGCTTCACGATCGGAGCAAGCGTCGGATAGTCCGTCATTACCAGCGTCTGGAGCTTTCTGAATTTCCAGTACGCGCTCTCGTCGTCTGCTTCATCCGTAGCAGAGGAGTAGCTCTTCGGGAACTGCGTCAAGCCCTGGTAGAAAGGAACGTAAACGGAAAGGTCGGACATGCCGAGCGCAAACCAGTTGATCTGGCCGATCGCCTGAGGCAATTCCGGACGAACCTGCAGTACGTGCGTATTCTGTGCGCGGAAGACGCTGATCGGACGGTAGGGTTCGTCGCCGCGCAATCCCTTTGAGTAAGGATCATGGCTGATGAGTTCCCCTGCCTCATAGTGGTTGCGCAGAATGGCCTTCATGTCGGCGAGCGTAACTTTCTTTTCCGGAGCGGCAAAGACCGGGAAGCTGGTGCCTTGAGCAATATCCTGCTTCAGAGAAGGCGTAAGCATTTTCTGGATCTGCCAGACGCGCGGATAGTTGTAGGTGACGTCGCGATCGTCGTTGCGGATGTAAGCCTTGGCGAAGTTGAATGCGCCGTCCTTCTTGGGATCGTAGAAACCGTGTTCCTGCGCCCAGCTGACGAGCGTTGCGGACGCCATGAAGTCCGGACTCTGCGGATCGTATTGCTGCAGCCTGCCCTGATTGCCGGTAGCAAAGTACTTGTCCTTCGGGAGCCGCTGCGCGAGCCATTGATGACCCGATCCGGCTTCGAAGTACCAGGCTTCGTCCTTATCGACGAACCCAACGCCGAAGCTTTCGCCCGCACCCTGGGTTTCAACAATTCTGCCGAGTAGCGCAGCCCCTTCCTTAGCGGTCTTTGCCTGCGCAAGGATCACGTCGGCAATGTCGCGTTCCTTGATGCCAAGCTTTTCGTAGGGATCGAGCTTCAGAACCTCATCGCTTGCATAGATCGATTCGGTTGCGGAGACGCCGAGCCCCGCATCATTGAATCCGCAGCCGCCGTAGCGATGCGAGTCCCAGTCCGGGCCGGTCGAGTACCCGAAGGTTTGCGCAGGCAGCGGATATTCAAAAGTAGCTTTTTCAGGATTATCGGAGCCTCGATATTTCGAGCCGGCTTTGTTGACGGCTGCCGGATGCATCACAAGAAGCGAGGGATTGAGCGAGCTCGAATCAACGGAGCGCGCGATAAAAATCGATCCATCTGCAGTGGCTTCAGAACCAACCAGAACGGTTGTGCAGGCGAATGCAGAACTGGATGCCATCGCCATGCCGAACGCTGCAGCAAGGAGGGTGATTCTCATAATTTCTCCTTAGATAATATGCTGAAAAGCAATGTAAATCAGTTATTCACTCTACTCTTGTTGAGTCAATGAGCCTGTGATCTTTACAAACATCTCGTGGGAGGAAATCGTCCCGGGGAATTACCCGATTAAAGCAATCCCTCGATGGAAACGTGAGGACCGCACTTCTGCATAAAGCAGTTTCAGGCAGTTTTTAAGGAGGAAAACTCAAATAGTGCGTAACTTTTCCCCGTAAATTGAGCCGAATGAGTGATTGTCGCCAGGCTGCGCTTGATGCTGACCAGGCGCTTTGAAATGATTTTTTGCGAGGCGTTATGCAAATTACTCGCCGCAGAGTGCTTCTTGCGCTCGGTCTCAGTTCGATTGCTCCCGTGCTTTCTGCCCGGGAGGCGCTGCCGCCGGCTGCCGGCAGCTCATTGAACTCAGAAACGACCAATCCCGGAGGCTTCAATATGACAACGCGCACCGTCGAAATTCAGAAGGGCATCCAGATGCCGATCTACGGCATCGGCACCTACAGTCTTCATGGCGACCGCTGCATTTCGTCGGTCCTCGAGGCGCTCAAAAACGGCGTGCGCCTCATCGATACCGCGCACATCTACGGGAACGAACGCGAGGTGGGCGAAGCCGTGCGCCGCTCCGGCATCCCCCGGGATGAGATCTTCGTGATCACAAAGCTTTATCCGAACCAGTATTCGGATCCGAAGGCCGCCATCGACGAGTCGCTTGAGCGCCTCAACATCGGGACGGTCGACATGGTGCTGCTCCACCATCCCGGGGCGGACGACGTGAAGGCCTATCACGCGCTCGAAGAGGCTGTGAAGGCAGGGCGCATCCGCGCGATCGGCCTCTCCAACTGGTACGAGAAGGAGCTCAACGACTTCCTGCCGCGCGTCTCCATCAAGCCCGCGCTCGTGCAGAACGAGATCCATCCCTACTATCAGGAGCAGGACGTGGTTCCCTACATTCAGAAGCTCGGCATCACGGTTCAGGCCTGGTATCCGCTGGGCGGCCGCGGCTACACGGAGGCGCTCCTTACGGACCCGGTCCTCAACGCGATCGGGCGTGCGCACGGGAAGTCCGCGGCGCAGGTGATTCTCCGCTGGGATCTGCAGCGCGGTATTGTGGTGATTCCGGGGTCGTCCAACCCCGCGCACATTCGCGAGAACACGGAGATTTTTGATTTCGAGCTGAGTGAAGAGGAAATGAGCCGCATTGCGAAGCTCGATCGTGCGGAGAAGCATGACTGGTATTGAAAAATTGCACTTTTTGTGTGTACAGCTTTCGAACCTCGAATGTTCGCTTTTTCATGGGGGTGTGCCGGATAGTTGTTGCTTCTCCAGAATGAAATGACGTTCAGAAGTGCTCAACTAAAATAGACGTGTTAAAACGCAACCACTTGCGGTTAACAAGGTGTATACGCGTAACCACTTCATTAGCATGGCCATAACAAATCTTCAGCGACTTCCTCTTAATATGCCGGACTTCATTGCGCTTCGTGAGAGCGGAATGATTTACGTGGATAAGACTCGGGAAATTGCTTCGATTGCGATGCTGAGGCAGCAGTTTTTTCTTGCTCGCCCCCGGCGCTTTGGGAAGTCGCTCCTGATCTCTACCTTTGAGGCTCTTTTTTCCGAGGGTCTCAAGCATTTTGAGGGCCTTGCTATTCATGACATTTGGCGTGAAGACCGATGCTATAACGTTGTTCGCCTTGACTTTTCGACGATCCGTCTCTTTGATTCCATTGAGGCCTTCACCCAGCAGTTTGAACATCTTCTGAGCGACGCTTTTGGCAAATACGGATTCAAACCTCAGCAAGGTGAAGACCGACTGATTCATCTTGAGATTGACAACTGGCTCAAGACTCAGCCTCGGCAGAGCCTTGTCCTTTTGATTGACGAATACGATGCTCCGCTAACGGCAGTTCTCGACAACCAAGATCTTTTCAAGGCAGTTAGAGAAAGGCTCGCGTCCTTTTATTCCGTCTGCAAGACCAATGTTGCGCAGCTTCGTTTTTTCTTCATGACGGGCATCGCGAAGTTCAATCAGACGGGTATCTATTCGGAACTCAATAATCTCGTGGATATTTCTCTCGATCCAATGTACGGCGATATCGTCGGGTATACGGAATCTGAGATTAAGAAATATTTTTCGCCGTATCTGAAGGATGCAGCCGCGACGCTCGGCCTTTCTGAAGACGAAACGCTTCAGAAGCTACGCCAGTACTATGACGGCTACTGCTTTGACGAAAACGCATCCGTCCACGTTTACTCACCTTGGTCCGTATTGAATTTCTTTGCCCGTCCCTACCGAGGCTTCAAAAATTACTGGATTGAGTCGGGCGGTCAGATTTCTCTTCTTGGCAGGTACTTGAAGGACCATGCGCTCAGAAATCCGGCCGATTATGCGCTTGAGAAGACCGTGAGCTACGGCGAAATGTCGATCCCGACAGGGCCTGAGAAGCTGCGTGATACGGCGCTTCTCACGCTCGCAGGGTACCTCACCATCAAGCGCAGGGAACTCGATACCTTTTTCCTCGGTTACCCGAATCGCGAGGTTGAGGAAGCCATGGCGACCTTTTATTCCGAGCGCTTGCTCGAGGGTCGATCGATTCCGGAAGTCGGCGCAGGTGAAATACGCGCAGCCTTTGAAGAGGGCAGAGTTGACGAGGCGGTGACGCTCCTCAACCGGATTTTCCTCAATATCCATTACGCACCCCAGCCGGTGCGGGATGAAGCAACCTGCCGCAACTACGCCCAGCTTATGCTTGTGGTGGCCGGACTCAGAGTTTCCGTTGAACGCTCGAACATCATGGGTAGGTCTGACCTCGAGGTCTTTGCCGGCCGGTGCCACTGGGTTCTGGAGCTTAAATTCCTTTCTCGTACCGAAGAAGAGAAAGGTCGAAAGCCTGAACGACTGCTCGAAGATGCGCTCGCGCAGCTCCGAGAGAAACGCTATGGACTGCAGGATGGAGGAGAAGAAAAGCGAATCCGAGCTGCGCTCGTCTTCTCCGAGCAAAGGCGTGAGTTTGTGCTCTGGCAGGAATGCCTGGAGGCGGATGCCTGAAGCGCATGGTCGCCTTAGGTGCGGGTGCATCGGTCATTCACGCGTGAAACACGGTGCTGGCGACCTGCTTCGCGTACGCGGACGCCAGAGGACTTCGGCCTGATTTCATCGATCCTTTAGTATGGATGAACAGCGGTCGGCAGACTGATGACTTTCCTAGACTGAACGATAAAAAGTTCCCGCTCCCTTCGGGTCAAGAGCTTTTGTTGTTGAGGTGAAATCAGTCAGCCCTTATGCTGCTTAGCCTTGAACGCACAGTAGAAGCCGAAAATTGCGACAAGGGCTGCAAATGCCGCTGTAGCGAGCCAAACATCCATTTCAATCCTCCAGAATGAAAGTCAGAACTCCTGCCGTGAATGAGCAGGTTCATCCTATCAGCATTTCTCCGCAACTCACCTCGACAAAACCCACTCGCTCATCATCAGCAGGTCCTTCCTTCTGATGAGGCGTTTCCCCGCCGGGCGGATGAGTGTGCCTTCCTTCGCCGCCGCGGAAAGAAGCCGATCAAGCGGCGCCTTCGTCGTGTAGATGATGCTGGAGAGCGTCGCCCGGCTCACCTGCATCGGCAGCTCAAGGTATTCCTTTTCGGACTCGAGCGGATTGACCCCGCAATGAAAGAGCGTCGCGGCCCAGAAGAGCAGAAAGCGCTCCGGGAGAGACAGCGAAAAGAGCGCCTCCATCCCGATGAGTTCGGATTTCCCGGCGAGTTCGGTGTAGCCGACGTATTCCAGGAATAGTGCCTTGTCGTCCATGAGCCGCTCGCGGAAGACCTTGCCCGGGAGGCTTGTGATCCTTGATGGCTTGACGGCACGCACGAGCCTTGGCGTGGGTTCCGAAGAGAAGAGGTTGAGGAACCCCTGAAAGCTCCCGTCCGGATAAAGATTCATCGCGAGGGGCTTGTTGAGCCGGTAGTTGGTGACGCCCTGGCTCACGAGCCCGGAGTCAATGCGCCTCACCAGGGTCGACCGTTCGGCCTCTGTCTGGATGTAGGCGCGCACGGAATAGTCCTGCGACTGCCCTTCAGCATCAAAAAGCTCAAGAAGCGGTTTCGGCGCGCGCGGCACAATCCAGGGACAAATGACTTCCGGGTTCGACATGGGCGGGAGAAGAAAATCGGGGAGGGAATCTTCATCTTCGCTTTCCCAGCCCGACGCCGTCAAGAGAGTTTTCCTATCGGCAGGAAAAAGAAAACCCGGCGCTGCCGCCGGGCTTTCTCACGTGCATCACGGTTTCAGGATTTACTTAGCGGTTTTTACGATGTGGTCCACCGCGAGCTTGCCGCCGCAGATGGCCCAGGAGCTCGCCGTGCCTTCCGCAATATGCATGTCATAGGAGTCGGAGTAGAGGCCGCCCGCGTCCTGACCGATCGCGTAGATGCCCTTGATGACATTTCCCTTCGCATCAAGCGGCTGGAAGTACTCGTTGACGCTCGCGCCGCCCGTGGTGGCGTAGGTCCTCAGGCTCCCCTTGATCGCATAGAAGGGACCGGTCTTCACTTCGCGGAGCCACTCGGAATCTTTATAGAAGTCTTCGTCCTTCCCGATCTTCACGAGCTCATTCATGCGGCTCGTTGTGGCGGCGAGGCGCGCGGGATCCATGCCGGTGAGTTTCGCGAGGTCTTCCAACGTATCGGCCTTGAAGCAGAAGCCGTCCTTGACTCCGCGCTCAAAGAGGGCATCGAAGTTCGTGAACTTCGTCCCCGGCGTCACCATGCCGAAGTAGCCGCGCGGGAGCCCTTCCTTAATCATCTCTTCGCGGGTCTTGTCATCGAAGACGGCAAAGCCTTCGCCGCCCACTTCCTCAAATGCGTTCGAGATGTATTCGAGCGGAAGCGTCTCGTCCGCAACGCGATCGCCCTGAAGCGACGTCTTGAGGTAGGGCTGGAAGAGGGCAGCAAGAAGCCTCACGTATTCGGCCTTCGTGACGCCGTCCTTCCCGAACTGCAGGTCCGTCGGAACGCCCTTGAGCCAGAGGCCCGCCTGCATGCAGACATTCATGTTGACGAGCTTTGCGCCCGCGCTTTCAAGCATCTGCACGCCGTCGCCCGTGCGGCCCGGAGACCCGGCGCTTTCGTACCCCGCATAGGGAAGGTACTTCTTCACCATCTCCTTGTTCCCGGAGAACCCGCCCGTGGCAATGATGGTGTTGTCGGCTCGGATCGTGAGCGTGTCGCCGTTCCTGGCAACGGCCTTCACGCCTTTCACGACGCCGTCCTCAATGATGAGGGACTGCGCGGGCGTGGAGGTCATGATCTCGCCGCCCTTCGCCTTGATGCGGGTTGAGAATTCCTGAACGAGCACCGTGCCGTGGCCGCCTTTGTACATGTGCCAGGTGCGGTTGCCGTCGATGAATGCGGTCTTCACCGCTTCATAATGAACGCCATGGTCGGCGAGCCAGTCGTAGACGCTCGCGGTTTGCTTCAACCAACTGTTGAGCGCCCGGGCGTTGATGCGCCAGTGATGGAAGTCCATGACGCGCTTGAACTGGCGCTCAGGATTCACGCCGATGTTGTCGGCCTTCTGGAGCGCAGAGCCCACAAAGAAGGTGCCTTCCATGTAGTTTCCGCCGCCGCCCACGACGGCATTCTTTTCAAGAACGATGGTCTTCAAACCGGCATCCGTTGCGGCAACGCCCGCGGTCAGACCGCCGGCACCGGCGCCGACCACCACCACGTCCGTCGTGATCGTGCGCTCTGCTGCGAGAACGCCTCCCGCCATGGTCATGACGGCAAAGGCTGCTGCGGTATAGGCCCATACTTTCATTTCTTCTCTCCTTTAGGGAAGCAATTTGAATTTGCTTTACATTGAGTATGAGCCAAGAAGGCGTCACGATTCTCCTGACCCGCTTGTCCTGACCTGGGTCAGGAGGCCGGATGCGACGAACAGGCTGGAAAAAAGGAGAAGTCCCCTGCGGCCTATAATTCCGGGCACCTTCCTCATCTCACATTTAAGGAAATCTCATGGCTCAGGAACTCCAGATTCGCGGACGCGACGCCGCCCTTCAATGCGATCGCGCGATGGATCAGCTTTCTGGCGATGAGGAAGTAAGGGGCGAGATCCGCACGGCCTTCCTTGTGGCCTTTGAAATCGGGGAGCCGATGTTCTTCTTCAAGGAAAAGAAGAAGGCAAGGATCATGGAGGAGCTCCTCTCGATCGAGCTCGCGCTCTTTTCCGCGGCCAGTGGGGAGAAGATGAGAACCCTGAAGGATGCGGGAGCCATATCGGAGGAAGAGTTCGAATCCGCTCGGAAGGTGCTTCTCGAGCGCGTCGAGGCGAGGAGAGGGCTTTACGGAAGCCTCAGCGGTTATCTGGCAGCCGCCGCGAAAGCGGAAAGAACTGGAGCGGATGCGGCGAAGGCCGTTCTTGAGGAAGCCCGCAATCAGGTGCTCCGGGCAAAGGTCGGTGCATCCGTCCCGATGGGCGGGCTCTTCGCGATCTTTGCGGAAGGCGCTCAGAAGGCTGCCGGGCGTTATGCCGGAATTCTGGCTGACGAACTTTTTCGCAGTTAAGGATTCAGCAGAACTGCAGCGCCGCCCGTGAGGTTCACGAGCGGCGCGGTTCAATTCGGAATCTTCTGTCGGGGAGTTTCTTCGTCGACGGGCACCTGGGGTTCTGCTTCTTTTGAATCAAAGTGATGGAGACTCCGTTTTTCAGGAAGTCTCACGGCAACACTTGTAACCTGAGGCGGACGATGCGGAAGAGAACTGGTATACATGCAATGCCCAAGTATTTAGCAAGCTAACAAAAGCCATTTCATAGTTTATTTATAGTTATTTACTTACATATTGATAGTTTTGTTGCTTTTGTAATTGCATTGATTTATATGTAGATTCTATTTGTGAACATTTGTTCAGGCATTGTATTTCAACCTGAATCCTGCCAGACTAAAAGTGAGATCGGTTCATAGAAGCGATCCCGATAATTCTCACTTAAGAGGTATTAATATGAAAAAGACTCTGGCTGCGCTCGCGGTATTGGGCGCATTTGCAGGTTCGGCGCTTGCAGCCGACGTTACGCTCTACGGTCTCGTCGACTACGGCTTTTCGTACCAGCATTCAGACGGCGACGCTGCGGCTGATGCCAACGACAACTTCACGATGAAGTCCGGCATGAATTCCGGCTCCCGCTTCGGTCTCAAGGGAACAGAAGATCTTGGAAACGGCCTTCAGGTCGGCTTCGTGCTTGAAAACGGGTTTGATGCCGATGACGGCACGTTCGATTCGAACGGCGACGACAGGATCTTCGGCCGCGAAGCTTCGCTCCATTTGACGGGCGCTTTCGGTGAAATCGCCTTCGGCCGCATGGGACAGCTCGCAAGCTCGCTCGGCTCCTACGGGCTTCTCGGACAGGTGAGTCCCTTCTCGACGGGCTGGGGAGACCTCACCGGCATGAAGTTCGTGCAGGCGGCGGGTCACACGCGCTACGACAACATGGTCACCTACAAGACCCCGACCTTTGCGGGCTTTACGGCTTTCGCCCAGTACTCGTTCGGCAACTCGGACGACAACGGCGAGACCGGCAGCGCCAAGGTTTCCTGGGATGAAGGAAAGGCCTCCGCCGATCGCTACTACGCGCTCGGCGCCAACTACAAGGTCGAGAACCTTTATCTCGTCGGCATTGTCGATTCCGTCAATTACGGCTCGAAGCAGACCATCCAAGGCACGAAGCTCGACGATTCGATCACGGTTACCCTGGGCGGCAACTACGACTTCGGGTTCATGAAGACCTACGCCGCCTTCCAGTATTTCGACAACGCGTACTCGGTCGGTCAGAAGGCGATCGGCGAGGACAGCTCAATCGGGAAGACAGTGCGCTTCTCTGACACTGAAGGCGCTGAAGGCTACAGCGTTGCGCTCGGCGTCGGCGTCCCGGCGTTCGGCGGCACCGCGAAGGCTCATGTCGGCTACCTTTCTGCCGAAGACACGGCTGAAAGCGACAACACGCTCGACCGCTGGAACATTTCCGTCGGCTACGACTACAACCTCTCGAAGCGCACTTCCGTCTACACGGCTGCGACCTATCTCCAGGACAAGCTCGAGTACAAGGACGCCAAGAATGACCGCGACCCGAGCGCGGTTGAAGTGATGGCTGGTCTCATTCACCGCTTCTAAAAAACTTTTCTTCAGCGCCGGTTTTCCGGCAAGAGTCTTCCGGCGCTGAGAAAAAAGATGCCCCCGCAGACTTGCACGGTTTGCGGGGGATTTTTCGCTTCCGTGTTCCGCATGCCTCTTTGCATTACCTGTGGTCGAGCTTTTTTGCCTTCAGCCACCCGGAGAAGAGATCGGCAACCTCAAGGTTGTTCTTCTCCGCCAGGTGAAGCAAGCAGGTTCATATATTTTCAAGCACAGGTTTGACGACGGCATCCTGAATGCGGGCGAGCTTGCCCCTAATGTGGCGTCCGGGCGGCTCGCCGAAGAGGCGTTTATAGTCGCGCGAAAACTGCGCGGGACTCTGGTAGCCCACGGCATAGGCGGCGGAATTGGCATCGGTGCCGCCATTAAGGAGCAGCTGCTGGGCCTCGTAGAGCCTCAGGCGCTTCTGGTACTGCAAGGGCGTCAACGACGTGAATTCCCGGAAATGACGATGGAAGGTCGAAGGCGCCATGTTCGCGACTTCGGCGAGCCGTTCAATCGATACGTCGGAACGGTAGTTGTCCCTCAGCCACCGGATCGCCTGCCGGATGCGCTTCCCGGCGGCATCCGGCGCATAGAGCGCTCGCAGGCAGTCGCCGCCCGCGCCCGAAAGCGCAAGGCAGTGAATGTCGCGGATGATGAGGGGCGCGCGAAGGGGAATCTGCGCAGGCTTCTCGAGAAGCGCGAGGAGCCGGTAGAAGTCCTCCATGAGCTCCTCGGACGAGGGTTCGACGGAGAAAACGCTTTTCGCCTGGCTCGTCGCGTCGTCGTCCTGAATGAGTTCGGCAAGCGTCGCCGTATTGAGCGGAATCGAGAGCGAGACGAAGGGTTCTTCCTTCGAGACGTTCATGAGCTCATACGAGGTCGGCATGTCGATCGAGGTCACGATCGCCGACCCCGGGCCGTAGCGGTATTCGTCGGAGCCGATCATGAGGCGCTTGTGTCCCCTGAGAATGACGCCGACCGACAGCCGGTAGAAGCAGTTCTTCGCCTGGACGGATTCCTCGATGTAGGAGAGGTGAAGCCCCTCGATCGGATGAAGGTCGAGGGCGCCATTCAAGACGATCTCGCGAACGCGGTCGGCGAGCCTTAGTCTCAGCGCGCGGCTCGAGGGCGATTCCTCGGCCTCGTGCTCGCAGACCGTGCAGTTCGGGTCGGCGGAGTCGCTTGCAAACCATTCCTCAGGCGTTTTCATATTCAAACCCTCCATTCCATCGCGCCTCAGGAGGCGTCAGTGGGTGATATGCCGTTCAGAGAACCAGCGGATGATGGCCGGATCCCGGTGGGAGAAGAACTGGCTTTCATTGCGGTCGAGCGCCCGGATCATCTCCCCGTCCTCGTCGTCAAGGACGAGATCGGCTGCTGAAAGATTTTCCTTCATTCTGGCGGGCGACACGCTCTTGCTCACGACGGAAGCCCCGAGACCCGAGACGTAGGCGAGGACGACCTGAGCGACGGAAGCGCCGTGCTTCCCGGCAATAAGGCGCAGCGTCGAATTGAAGAAGAGGCCGTTCCTGCCTTCCGCGAGGGGCGCCCAGGCCTGGGGCACGACGCCGAGATCCTTCATCACGGGGAAGGCGTCGCGCTGCTGGCAGAAGGGATTGATCTCGATCTGGTTCACCATCGGGCGGACCTTTGCATGGAGCGCGAGGTCCATCAAACGGTCGGGCGGGAAGTTGCTCACGCCAATGGCCTTCACGAGACCGGCGTCGAGCATCTTCTCAAGCCCCCGCCAGGCGCCGTAGACGTCGCCCACGGGCTGATGGATGAGGTAGAGGTCGAGGTAGCCGAGGCCGAGAAGTTCGAGCGAGCGCTTTACCGACCTTTCGGCGCCGGCTTCGCTTGCGTCTTCAACCCAGAGCTTGCTCGTCACGAAAAGATCCTCTCTCACGACGCCGCACTTCGCCAAAGCGCGCCCGACCGCGGCTTCGTTCCCGTAGGATGCGGCCGTGTCGATCGCACGGTAGCCCGCATCGAGAGCGTTGATGACTGCATCCTCGCAGGCGGTGGTGTTGGGGATCTGGTAAACCCCGAAGAAGAACGCCGGAAGTTCGACGCCGTTCGTCATTTTGAATGTCTGGCTCATGGCTGGATGCCTCCCTGATTGATGGAGGAATTCTTAAGGACGCCGTTTACGGGAGGATTGCGCAAATGCGCTCCCCCTTTGCCAAAACTGCTCGATTGACAAGTGCCCAGTGAGGAACTTTCGCTTGGTGGCTGATTCGTCTTCGTTCAAGCGTGGAAGATCTACACCTCTTCGGGGGTTGGACGGAGGCGAAGAAATCCCGCATCATTGACGCCATGAAGCTTCTTTCTTCCGGGATTTCCTCTTTATTTCTCTTAGCCGCCGCTTTTGTCATTGGAGCGGCAGGCGGCGCTCTGCCGGCGAGAGATGCGTCGGCCGCCGAAGCGCTTCCCATTTCGGGCGCCACGGTTGAGGCCCCGGCGGGAGAGAAAGATGATTCCCGACCGATCCTTTCGATCAGCGTGGTTGATACGCTCATCAATCCCTTCGATGCCCTCGCGCTCGAGCGCACGCTCGAGCAGCTCTCCGACCGTCTCCCGCAATACCGCTGGCGGCAGATGGTCATTCCGGCGGCGGACGCCGAGGAGTCGCTCCTCTTGAACAAGCCCGACTTCCTCCTTGCGCCCTCGGGCTTTGCGGCCTACGCGCAGCTCTCGTCGCGCGTTTCCGCCGTGAGAATCGCCACGCGCCGCACGGTTCTTGCCGACCGGGCGGACCATTCCGTGGGTTCGGTCTTCATCGTCCGAGCCGAGCGCCCCTGGCGGACGCTTCGGGATATCGAAGGCCGGCGGGCGGCTTCGGGACTCCAGACGACGGTTGAAGGGTGGCTCGCGGCAGCGGGCGAAATCGAGCGTGCGGGGTTCGACCCCGATCATTTCTTTTCCGAACTGGTCGTCAAGAGCAATGCCTACCCCGATGTGATTTCAGAAGTCCTCTCGGGCGGAACGGATGTGGGGATTCTCCCCGCATGTCTTCTCGAGACTGTGGCGGAAAAGAAGCTTGCAAGAACGGAAGACCTGCGGATCATCAACGCGAAGACCGAGGGGCTGCGGTGCCTCCATTCAACGGACCTCTATCCCGGACTCAGTCTTGTGGCTCTTGACGACACCGATGAGGAAAAGGTGAGGGATGTTCTTGGCGCCCTTTTGTCGCTCAAGGACATCGACGGCTACGAGTGGTTCGCGAACGTTTCAGACGCTTCCGTGCTGAAGCTCTTCCAGGATCTTCGCGTCGGTCCATGGGCGCACTTGAGGAATATGAGCCCGTGGGCGATATTCTCGCGCTACCGGGAGGAGATTCTCTTCTTCCTCGGGGTCCTTCTCCTGCTGATCCTCAATGAAATCCGGCTCCATGTGCTCGTCAAAAAGCGCACGCAGGCGCTGAGTGAGGCGCTCGAACAGAATATCCGGAGCGAAGCGGAAGCGGCTGAGGCCCGTCAGCAGGCGGCCGGGCTCGAACGGCGCTCCGTCGTTTCACAAATGTCGGGCATGGTGGCGCACGAGATCAATGCGCCGGTGGGGGCGATTCGCGCCTACTGTGCCGTCCTGCGGATTCTTCTTCGGGGAGAAGAAAAGAAGGAGGAGCGCGTTGCCATGGCGCTGAAGGGCGTCGAGCACGAGGCGGAGAAGGTTGCCGGCATCGTTGACCGCGTGCGGCAGTATGCGAGGAAGGGCAGTACCGAGCATGCGGAAGTGCCGCTCCTCAGAGTGATCGAGCGCGGGATCCGGTCTGCACGAAGCGAGCTCTCTGAGGAAAAGCGCGAGCGGCTCTCCGTGACGCTTCATACCAATGGGCTCGAGCCTGTGGTTCTCGGCGACGCCCTCGAACTCGAGGTTCTTTTTCTCAATCTCGTGAGAAATGCCGCGAGTGCAGCGTTTGGGTCTGAACGGGAGCAGCCCTTCGTTTCCGTCATGATCAATCGGTGCGTGGCGGAGCATTCGAAGGAAGGTCCAGCCCCGGACGCAGCCTCCAGTCCGTCCCGGGGCGATAGCTGCATTGAGGTCGTGATTGAGAATTCGGGCGCGATACTCGATGATGCCGCGATGGCTCGGCTCGCGAAGTTGGGCGACGCCATCACCCCGAGTCCGCAGGGGCTCGGGATTGGTCTCAGCATCTGCAGGGGCATTGCCGAAGGGCACGGCGCTTCCATGAAGTTCGCGCGCCGCGAAGACGGAGGCGTCGTGGTGGTTCTGAGCTTCCCGGAAATGCCCCGAACAGAATAAAGAAGGAGAAAGAGGCATGAAGAATTTGAATCCAGTCGTGCGGCTCGTCGACGACGATCCGGATTTCTGACAGAGCCAGCGGCTTCTTCTGATGACCCTCGGCATGGAAGTGCGGGAATACGGAAGCGCCCGGGAGTTTCTCGATGACGACGACCTTGAGCGCCCGGGCTGCATTGTGCTTGATCTCCGCATGCCGGGCATGACCGGCATGGAAGTGGTGGAACGCCTTCATGCGCAGAAAGTGATGACGCCCGTCATTCTTCTCACGGGCCACGGCGACATCGGCGCGGCCGTACGTGCAATGAAGCTCGGCGCCGTCGATTTTCTCGAAAAGAAGTCTGACCCCATGGTGGTCTATGAGACGGTCCGTGCTGCCTGCGAGCGTTCGGCCGCGGATGCCCGCGAGCGGGAGGCGAAGGCGAGGGAGTCGAAAAAGTTTGAAGCGCTCTCCCCCCGTGAGCGCGAGGTGCTCGAACTCGTGGCCGAGGGGCTCTCGAACCGCGAGGCCGCGGAAAAGCTCGGCCTCTCCCAGGAAACGGTCAAGATGCACCGATCTCACGCTTACGGAAAACTCGGGATTAAGAGCGCGCTTGAAGCCTTCCAGTGGGTGAAGGCGGAGAAGGAAAAGGAGACGCAGGGTGACTGAAGAAAGCGCACAAAAGCGAAGGACGCGGCGCGATCTGCTGGGGAGCGTTTTTGCGTCTGCTGTTGCCGCGGGCGGCCTCACCCTCGGGGGCTTCTCCAACGCTTCCGAAAAGGAGGCAAAGCTTCCGGCGGAAGCCGACGTCGTCGTTGTGGGATCCGGTATCGCCGGGCTCTCCGCTGCCGTCGCTGCAAAGGAGGCCGGCGCGAGGCGCGTGCTGCTTCTGGAAAAGGGGCCGATTGCGGGCGGACACAGCATTTATTCGAGCGGAAGCATCAGCGTTGTTTCCCCGCGGCTGCAGGGGCCTAAGGGCTTTCAGGATACGCCGAAGCTTTTTGCCGAGGACGCCTACGCCTACGGCGACAGCTGCGGTGACCTTGCGATTCTCGAAAGAATCGGAGCGGAGTCGGAATCTGCGCTCCTCTGGCTTGCATCCATGGGCGTGCGGTTCGGCGGCCTCTTTACCGCCAGAGCCGAAACCCGGCCGAGATGCGTCTCGAGCTACGGGAATTCCGCGGGCCGAAGCTACGTACTCGCGCTCATGACCCGGGCGGATGCGATGGGCGTCGAAGTTCTCCTCGAAGCGGATCTGCGGTCGCTGGACTGCCTTACCGACGGCAGCGGCTGGAGCCTCGGCGTGAAGCGCAAAAGCGCCCCTGCGCTTCAGTACCTCAAAACCCGCGCCGTCGTTCTGGCAGCAGGAGGTTTCGGCGCATGCCGCGAAATGCGGATGAAGGTGATGCCGGAGCTCGATCCGCAAATAGAGACTTCTGCGAATCCCTTCGGCACGCTTTGGGAAAACCGGGATGCGACGGCCGCGGAGCTTGCGCGAAATGCTGGAGGCTTCTGGAAGGAAGGCTTGGGGCTCCAGCTCCTCCCCTACTGGGGCGGGCGGCTCATCGACTACGCGGGCGGCGACATCTTCATCACGCTCCGGGGTCGCCGCTTCATCGACGAAGGCCTCGCATGGAACAAGATTTCTGCGGCTGTTCTCCGGCAGCCCGAGAAGGAAATCTGGGTGATCACCGACAGCGCCTCAAGAAAGAGCGCGACCCTCGGCCTCAAGATCGCCAACGGCTTCGTGAAGAAGTCGGACACTGTGGAAGAGATGGCGGCGGGGATGGGCATTCCGGCAGCGGTATTGAAGGAAACGCTCGACAAATACAACCGCGCCGCGCGCGTTGGGTTCGACCCGGAGTTCGGGAAGACCATCTTCACGCAGACGCTCGATCATCCGCCTTACTACTGGGGGCGCGAGCGGATTATCGTACACACGTCCCTCGACGGCATCGCGACTGACCGGGAGGCGAGGGTAATCGATGCACGCGGCCTCCCCATTCCGGGGCTCTACGCCGCGGGCGAATTCGCGGGCGGGATTTTCGGCCGCGACCGCATCGGGGGCGCGGGGATTTCCAACTGCCTCGTGATGGGGCGCGCTGCCGGGAGAAATGCGGCCCGCGTCTGATTGTCCTCCTTTTTCTTCTTTTCGATTCTCCACTACACCCGGGCGGGTGTAGTGGAGAAAGGCACCCTCCCGGAAAATGACGGGCATGTCCCGGATAAAAGGCAAGGCTTCAAACCCGCCTTGAATGTCCGGAGACGGCACGCAAATTGATGAAGAGGAGATTGAGAATGCAGCGTCGTCATCTGTTCGGTACCGCTTTTGGAGCTGCCGCAGCGGTTGTGGTTCCGGCGGCGGAAGCGAGCGTTTCGGATCATTTCGGCGAGAAGATGCGCCCGATCGATACGGAAAACCGCGCGCCCGGCTGGGGCGTCGGCGCTGTGAAGCCCCTGGAAGTCAAAGGGCGCCGGATCGGCGAGGGACGTCCGAAGCTCATCGCCCCGACGACGAGCAAAAACCCCGCCGACCTTTATCAGACGCTCGAAAAGTTTGCCGGCATGGAGGCGCTCGACATGGTCGAGGTCCGCATCGACTACCTTGGGAAACTCGCGCCGGCTGAATTTGCCGAGGTCACGCAGAAGGCCTACAAGGCGGCAGGCGACAAGATCGTGCTCGTGACGCTTAGAAACGGCACCGACGGCGGCCCCTTCATTGCCGAGGACAAGTACTACGGCGACGTTTACCGCGCCGTTATTGAGTCGGGCAAGGCCGACATCATCGATCTCGAGCTCTTCCGCGATGCGGACATGATCCGCTCCCTCGTCAAGGCAGCGCACGCCAAAGGCATCAAGGTCATCATCAGCGACCACGAATTCAAATTCACGCCCGACGAAGGCGAAATCATCCGGAGGCTGCTGCTCGAGCAGGAATTCGGCGCCGATATTCTGAAGCTTGCCGTCATGGCGTTCTCGCCCGAAGATGCGCTCACCGTGATGACCGCAACCGCGAAGATGCGCCACTACTACAGCGACCGCCCGATGCTCACGATGGCGATGGGAAAGTGGGGCGTTCTCACCCGTATCACGGGCGAGGGGTTCGGCTCCGACCTCACCTTCGCGTCCGTGGGCGGAAAGGCGAGCGCGCCCGGCCAGATTCCGGCTGAGGAATGCCTCTCGGTTCTCGATACGCTTCACCGCGCGATGAATCCGTAATGCTGATGCTTCCCGTACCTCGCGATTGCCTAGAATATTCTCGTTTCTACTGACCAATTCCCAAAGGGATTTTCAACCATGAAGAAGACTTTTGCTGCTCTTGCGGTTGCCGCGCTTTTCGCGACCGCCGCTTCCGCCGCCACCTTCAAGGCGGGAACCTACACGGCTTCCGCCCCCGGCATTCACGGTCCCGTTACCGTTGAAGTGACCTTCACGGCCGACAAGCTTTCCGCCGTCAAGGTCGTGAAGCAGACCGAAACTCCGGGCATCGGCACGCTCGCCGTCGACCAGCTCCCCCAGAAGATCGTCGACGCCCAGTCGCCGAAGGTTGACGGGGTCTCGGGCGCCACGATTACGTCTGATGCCATCCGGAAGGCCGTTGCCGACTGCGTGAAGCAGGCGGGAGCCGACCCGGAAGCGCTTGTTCCGGTGGTGCTCAAAAAAGTTGCCAAGAATGAAGACCTCGCCACTGACGTCGTCATCGTGGGCGGCGGCGGTGCCGGCATGTCCGCGACCATCCGCAGCCGCATGAACGGCCTCAACGTGATCCTGGTTGAAAAAATGCCCTTCATCGGGGGCGCCGCTTCGATTTCGGGCGGCCAGGTTGTCGCTCAGGGCTCGAAGCTCCAGAAGGCCTTCGGCTCCAAGGACGACTCCGTCGACTCGATGGTGCAGGATTTCTTGAAGAACGGCGCCGGCAAGAACGATCTCTCGAAGCTCACGCTCTATGCGAAGAACGTCGGCCCCACGATCGACTGGTTGAATGAAAAGGTGGGCGTTAAGTTCATCCCGAACGATCTTCCCTACCTCGCCGAGTATTCGCACCGCCGCGCGCTCGAATTCCAGGGGGGCGCCGGCACCATGGCGCAGCACCTGCGCGAAGTGATTGCGCAGAACGGCGCCAAGGTCTTCTACAACACCCGCGTTGAAGACCTCATTGTCGAGGACGGGAAGGTCACGGGCGTGAAGGCGGTCGACTTGAACAGCGGCACGACCTACACCATCAAGGCGAAGAAGACCCTCCTCACGACGGGAGGCTACGGCAACAACAAGTCGCTCCTGACGCCCGAAATGCAGAAGGTTCTCTACTACGGTCCGGTCTCCTCGACGGGCGACGGCCTCCAGATGGCTGAGAAGCTCGGCGTCAAGACTCAGCTCCTCCAGTACGGCAAGCGCTATCCGAACGGCATCGAAGTCGCTCCGGGCAAGGCCAAGTCCACGATTTACGCCAATGTCGGCGCCTTTGATCAGGCGGGCATTCTCGTCAACGTGAACGGCGTCCGCTTCGTGAATGAAAAGGCTTCAAACCGCCACATTCTCGAGCCGATGCTGAAGAACCCCAACGGTCAGGCCTATGTCTTCATGGATCAGAAGTCCTGGGAAGGCTTCTACAAGCGCCTCCCCGAAACGGGCGTTTCGCATGAGGATGCCGACAAGTATCTCGCTAACGGCGGGAAGACTCCGCCGCTCTTCGTGAAGGCCGATACGATCGAAGGCGTCGCGAAACTCGCGGGCATCAATGCTGAAAACCTGAAGGCGACCGTTGCCAAGTACAACGGGTTCGTGAAGGCCAAGAAGGATGCGGACTTCGACCGTCCGGTTCAGTACATGAAGGCAGAGATTTCGGCCGAAGGCCCCTACTACATCGTCGAGCAGAAGCCGCGCTTTGCGACCACGATGGGCGGCGTCTGCACGGACGACAAGCTCAACCTCGTGAAGAAGGACGGCTCGGTCATCCCGAACCTCTACGGCGCGGGTGAAATCGTGGGCGGCGTGATGGGCGACGACTCGCCTGCCGGCGCCAACGTGGGCTGGGCCCTCACGTCGGGCCGCGTGGCTGCCGACAGCATCGCGGAAGCCATCAAGGCCGGGAAGTAATTCCCCTGGGTCTTAACCGATCGTTTCCTTCTTAAGGCGGCGCAGCGTCTGGAGCGCCGCTCCAGGAGTGAAACGAGAAAGAGAGCCGCCGGAACTTTCTCGGTCCCGGCGGCTCTTTATTGGATGGGAATCAGGCTGAGGATTCCTGATCCGGATGATGGAAAGCGGAAGGTCGTTTCCGCTGACTTACGCCTTCGCAGCGGCGCGGATGCGCGCGAGCACCGGGTTGACGGAGGTCCCGTCCCAGGCTTTCTGCGCCGACTCGAGGAGGTCTTCCGCGTCGTAGATCCGGGCGGAGTCGCGGCACGCCTGAAGCTCATGGTCGGACGCGGCAAAGCGGATGTCGGCGTCGTCCTCGTCCCGCACGACGCCGAGCGTCTGGAGCCTCACGAGCGAAGCGATGAAGTCGTCGGGGTAGTTGTCAATCCAGTCGTATTCGTCGGCGACGCCGACCTTCTTCAGATACTTCGCGTAGAGCGCGTCAATGACCGCGATGACGACGTACGTCATGAAGAACCGTCCCTGAGGCGAAGCGCCTTCAAAGCTGGTGCCGTTGTAGGCGTCCATGCAGTCGGCGATGGTCTTTGCATCATGCGGGATCGCGTCGAAGTTCTGGTACCAGATTCCCTCGACATTCATGAGATCGAGTTCGGCATTGTTGGTAAAGAACGCCTTGAAGCCGCAGATTTCTCTTTTTTTTTGGAATTCTTCCTGCGTGAGGCGCCCGTCGTTCAGTACCCATTCGAGGCCTTCGGCCGTTGCGTCTTCATAGGATCTTTCATGCAGAAACACGGCCGAGACCGGCTTCTCAAGACGAGGGAGCACCAGGCCGGAAATGGTTTCAGTGGAGCTGCCCGTCTTCTTCCATTCCGGATTGTCGTCCGTATCCTTTTTCACTAGCTTCCGGGCGATTCCTTCAGCAGGTTCAAGATCGATGCTCGATTGAGCAAAGAACTTGAAGCCTTTCTTTTCGAGCTTGGCAAGCGACCGGAAGTCGGAAGGGGAGGTAATCCAGTCGACCACGGTGACGTCGTAGCCCTCCTTCAGGGCGCCGGTGCGGTCAAGGAGGCATTGAACGGCTTCGAGCGCCGCCTTGGCGCAGTCCGGATAATTTGCTTTCGACGGGAAGCCGCCCAGCACCTTGGGATCATCGGGCTGCGAGAAGTCCAGAATGGAAATCGAGGATCTCGCGAAGCTCGGGCTGCAGCGGACGATTGGTTCCATGCCGATGGAAACGGCAAGGCGCTTCGCGCCCGAGCGCCGGATGCGGGCGGCGTTGAAGCGCTCGAGGAGGTTGGGGCTCCGGCTGATCTCGCGGAACAAGTCGTTCATTTCCATCTCGCTCAGAGCGCCGGAACCGAAAAGCTTGCTCGGCCGCGAGACGACGGCCCGGTCGGCGAGGTCGGAGAGATCCTTCCGTCTGAAGCTCTCCGTCAGGAAGAAGGAGGCTGTGGAGCCGACAGCAGCGTTGAGGAGGTGGAGCGTGAGCGCCGGGTTGTATCCGAGCGCCTGGGACATGTCTTCGACGAGTCCGGTCTCCTCGAGCGTCCGGGCAATCAGCGCGGTGAGCGCGGGATAAACCGTGTCGTCGGTATCGAGATTTACGTCGCGGACCACCATCTGATCGCGAATTTCGCGAAGGCGCTTGGGATTTTCGAGAATTTTGACGTCTGAAGCTTCCATGATAAAAGGCCCGTCCGGCCGTCTGAATGTCAACAATGTCGGACTATCGCACATTTTGCCGATCTCTGAGGGATAGATCTGAATGAGATGGCAGACAAAAAAGCCTCTTCCAGGAATGGCAGAGTTGACCTGGAAGAGGCTTCACGCTGGCCGTTTCTCCCTCAGGCTTGAGGTGTGAGGAAAAAGCGGACGTTTTCTTGCGGGGACGAGACCGGAAGTCGATCAGCTGCGCTTTTCAGCAGCCGCGTTTTCCCCTGCAATCAGGCCGAAGGAGGAGCAGTCCGGCATGGAGCAGGCCGTGAGGCGCTCCTGCCCGTGAAGGCCGCCCGACGCTTCGCCCGCAACATAGAGTCTCGGAATCGGAGCGCCGTCGCGAAGGCGGATTGCCTGAGCCTTTTCGTTGGTGCGGATGCCGCCCGGCGTGTAGTTGAGCCGCGGCGTCACGACCATCGTGTAGAAGGGGCCTTCGGCCGAGAGCGGCTCCACCTTGCGCCCGGAGCGCTCCATGGGCTTGTTGAACTCGGTGTCCCTGCCGCCTGCAATCAGCTCGTTGTATTTGACGAGGCTCTCCTGGAGCGCCTTGCCGTCGGTGCTGTAGTGCTTTGCGAGTTCGTCGAGCGACGTAAACTTGAGAATCGCGCCGTCGATGCCGTTCTTGTCGGCGAGGCTTTGCTCGAGGCGCTTCATGTTGTGGAATTTTTTAAGCGCCTTTTCGTCCCAGACGATGAAGGGCTTGCGGTCGCCGTTGCGCAGACGATGCTGGAGAACGGCGCTCGCGAGCGTATTGCGCGTTTCGCCTTCGCTCATGAAGCGGCGTCCGGTGGCGGGATCGATGAGCATGCCCCAGATCATGTCTTCGGTCGGGAGCGGATAGGCAAAGCGGAAAAGCGAAAGCTGCACGGCCTGAGCGCCGGCCGCCTCGAGCATCTTGAGGGATCCGGCCGTGGCGCCCGCATTGGTGGTCGATACAACGCCTGCGAGGAAGGGAACCTCGGACGAGCGGAAGGCCTTGTCCTGGGCATAGCCGCCGGTCGCGAAAACAACTGCCTGGCGGGCGCGGATCGTCTTCATGACGCCGGTCGAATTCGCCCAGTCGTCGTCCGCATTGCGCGAGAAAACATAACCTTCGCGAACCCGGAGGCCTGAGGCTTCTCCCTTTTCATTCAAAAGCACTTCCTCGGCGCGGCACTTCGTGCGGATCTGAATGTCCGAATGCGCCTTCATCCAGCTCCAGAGCGCGGAAAGCATGCCGGCGCCGCCGCCCTGGGCGGAAAGGCCGCGCGCGACGCTGTGGCCGCCAAGCTTGAGAAGACGCCCGTCCCATTTGACGCCGTGAGCCGTGAGGAAGGCTTCCACGCGGGCGGTGGTCTGCGCCATGAGGAGCGCGCGTTCATAGCTTCCGAAGCCGCCCGAAACCTTCGCCATGTCGCCTGCGAGGAGTTCTGGAGCGTCCTTGACGCCTTTTTCCTTCTGAAGCGGCGAGCCGACGCAGGCAAAGTCGAGGCCGGACACGAGAGACGTGCCGCCGGGAAAGGACATTTTTTCGAGCATCAGGACTTTGGAGCCTTTTTCCGCTGCGGCAATGGCCGCAATCGTCCCGGCGATGCCCGTGCCGACCACGATCACGTCGACTTCTTCGTCCCATTTGCTATTAGTCGGCGCGGCGTGCGCGGGATGCGCGGCAAAGGGCGCGAGAGCGGCGGCGCCGAGAGCGGCTCCGGCTGAACGGGTGAGAAACTGGCGGCGGGACTGCGGGTTCATTTTTTCGTCTCCTTCTGATCCTTCAAAAGGGAGCCGGTCTGGGCTCCCGTGAACTGCAGGAAAGCTTAGAGGGAGAAGATTTCACGACCGCATCAATGGCGTCGGCGGAGGTTGCAAAAAGGTTTCAATCGAAGGATTCCGAAAGGTCGGTAATGACGTAGCCGACGCCGGAGTATGAAGAGATGACGGAACCGTCGGCGCCGGCATCCGAGAGCTTCCTGCGGATGCGGGCAAAGGCGACGCGCAGGAGCGAAAGTTCGCCCAGGTGCTCGGCTCCCCAGACCTCCCGGATCAAGGCGTCGTGCGCAATGACGGCGCCCGGGTGCTTCACGAGCGCAAGAAGGAGCCGGAATTCCGTGTCGGAAAGACGGATGGGCGTGGTTCCCCACCGGCATTCGCGTTTTTCAGGGACCAGAATGAGCGGGCCGTTGACGAATTCCTCTGCGCGGGAAGATCTGTTTGCCGCAGAGGCCCTGGCGGAAGTCCTTCTTAATACCGCCGCAATGCGCGCCGCAAGCTCCTCCATGGCAAAGGGCTTTACCAGGTAGTCGTCGGCACCGGCGCTCAGGCATTTGGTTTTGTCTGAGAGTTCCGAACGGGCCGTAAGCAGAATGACGGGCACCTCGCTTTCCTCCCGAAGCTTCTGAAGAAAGGCAAACCCGTCCATGCCGGGCATCATCAGGTCGAGCACGATGAGCTGCGGCTTCGGGTCAAGGCGTTCCCAGATCTGAAACCCAATTTCGCCGTCAGCGGCCTGAGCCGTGTCGTAGCCGAGCGTTTCGAGATTGGCCGCGACGAGCCGCCGGATTCGGCTTTCGTCGTCGATGATGAGGATGAGCGGGCGGGCGGCGTGGGGACTGGAAGTTGTCATGGCTTGTTGGGGGAAAATGCGGCCGGGAGAATGTGCTTGAATCCATTCAATAGGGAATTCTGACGGTGAACGTGCTGCCGACGTGAGGCGTGCTCGCGACTTCAATCGTTCCGCCGTGAGCACGAACGATCGCAAGCGAAATGACGAGCCCGAGGCCGGTGCCGCCGCTCCGTCTGCGCATGCCCATATTTACCTGATAGAAACGGTCGAAGATTCTCTTTTCCTCGCCTTCGGGAATGCCGATGCCGTTGTCGGAAACGGAGAGGAGAAGCTCGGAATGCTTCGTTTCCGCATGAACTTCAATGATGCACTCGCGCTCCTGGGCCCGGTAGCGGACGCTGTTCGAGAGGAGATTCGTGAGGAGCTGCAGGAAGCGGTCGGGGTCAACGTTGACGCACTCGGCGTCCGGATCAATGGTGATTCGGATTTGCGCCGGTCCGAGCGCCCGGACGCGCTTCTGCGCGCGGAGGATGATGGGCTTCAGCTGCACGATCCGCTTTTGAATGATGAAGGTGCCGCCGTCAATGCGCGCCACATCGAGCCAGTCGGAAATCAGCTGCTGGAGCGCCCCGACTTCTCTCTGCATGCCCTGAAGAAGATCGTCCTCAAATTCTTCGCTCCAGCCGGCATCCCTGCGGGTCAGGGTTTCCGCAGAGAGCGCAATGGCCGCGAGCGGCGTTTTGAGCTCATGCGCCACGACGCCGATGAGATTCTCCTTGAGGGTTTCCATTCTGGCGGCATCCGTAGCGTCATGAATGAGAATACCGCGGGCGAAGCGGTCTCCTCCCTCAATGGGAAAGGCCGTTACGTCGAGAAAATGTTCACCGGAAGCTGATTTGAGCTGAAGCCGATGCGTGCCGCCCGAGAGCACGGCCTCCGGTTCTGGCGCCTTATTGCCGGCCCGAAAGCATTGGGCAACAAGCGTCCCGGCAGCTGAGCCGAGGATCTTTCCTGAGGCGGATGCTGCAAAGAGGCGCTCGGCGCGGTGATTGGCCCAGACAATGACGCCCTCCTGGTCGAGAAGAAGAAGCCCGTCCGCAAGACTCTCAAAAATCCTGGAGAGCATTTCCATCTGGGTTCTGAGCGCTTTTGTCTGTCGGGCGACTTCGTCGGCGAGATGGCGGTTGACGGACTCGATTTCTGCGCGGGCGATGGAGAGCCGCTTCATGAGGAGGCCGAACTCATTCTGCAGAGCTTCAAACTCAGCGAGCGAATGTATGCGCTCACAGGAAAGCGGCTCGGGTCTCGCGGCCGCTACCTGACTTTGAAGCTTGAAGAGCGCCTTTTCAATCGGGCGTCGTGCGAGCATGCCTGCCAAACCGGAAGCTCCCAGAACGAAAAGAATGAGAAGAAGGCTGCGAAGAACAATTCCGGTGAGTTCCATCTGACGCAGCGCATTGGGTTTGGCAACCATGACGCGCCAGTCTCCGCTGAGGCCGGTTTGGGCGAACCACCCTTCGAGGACTTTTTGGCCCTGAGCGGCCTGGAAGGGAATCGGTCCGGGAGAGGTTGGGCTTTCCTCCGGGATAAGCGCCTCAAAAGTGCTGATGGGCGCAGATTCAAGCCCGCGGGAAGCATAGAGAATTCCGCCTTTGCTGTCGGTAATCCAGATTGCGTCGCCCGGATTTTCGTATTCGGCGGCAAGCGCCGCAAACTTCTTGAGGTCGAGCGCGCAGACGGCGAAGCCGGCAAGTTCGCCTGTCCGGGTTCGCGCCTGAGCGCCGATGTTGACGATGCGCTCATCCGCCGCGCCTGTTGCCTCAAAGCTCGCGGAAATCCAGTAGGGCGCATCGGTTCGCCGTTCCTTCCAGTGCCTGCGCCCGCGGTGATCCACGCCGTTGTTGGGAACGCCCGCCGGGTTGAGAAGCGGATGAAAGCCCCTTGAGATGCCTTCGGGCGTGTCGAAATGCAGATTGAGAAAGGCCGGTTCGGCGCGGGCGATATGGGAGAGCGTTCTGTCTCTTGCCTCGATAGAAGCGAGTTCCGGCAATTCCGAGGCCGCGAGAAGCATGAGTTCGAGCGCAGAGGAAAGCCTCGCGTTGATCGCCTCTGCAATGCGCTCGGCTGTCATTCTCTGCCTCTTTTCGAGCGCATCCATTTCGCTGACGACGTTCCTCCACTCGAAGGCGGCAAGCACGACGATGGGAATGATGGCTACGGCAGCCGTGGCGGCAGTGAGCGCTTTGCGAAACTGCATGAGGGCGTCGGGAGAGGAAAGCTTGGAGAAGAGGATCGGTGCTTCGAACTTACCACAGGTGGGCGGCCGGAATGACCAGCTCCCAGTTGGGGATGCTGAAGCAGCGTTGAGGATAAGGAGGTCCTGCGGGATGAGAACGGCATGAAATAATCAGTTCTCGAGGTTCCTCAATATCGAGCAGCAAAACTGCGGGAGAGGAGCCGTGAGGCAGAACCTCTCTATGAGTCGCCGGATATTTCAATATGACCAACTTCGATACAAAGACGCTTTTTACTGCCGCTCTGATGCTCCCGGAGCCTTGGTACATCGACCAGGTTGATTTCCGTGAGGAGCCGGGCAAGGCCCGGACGCTTCACATCTTCATCAAATTCAGGCAGGACGCTCGCTTCCAGGATCCTGCAGCGGCGGGCGGAGCGAAAGCTTCCCCGGTTCATGACACGCTTCCGGGCACCTGGCGGAATACGAATTTCTTTCAATACCCGTGCCTCATCCATTGCGATGTTCCTCGGATCCTTGGGAGCGACGGCAGGATTCGGCAGGTTGCGGTTCCCTGGGAACGAGCGGAGAGCGGTTTCAGGCGGCTTTGAGTGGTTGATGCTCTCTCTCGCTCCGAAAGGGAATCGCCGGCCGCCGCCGATGATTTTTTCCTGCGCTGCGCCGCGGCAATGAGGATTGATGAGCTCCGCTCAGGACGCTGCCTCTGCCCGTACACGACATCGCCAATGGCACAAGCCGATGGCTTTTTGGGTCGCGCCGTCTTTGATGCCTATTGATGGACGTAACAAGAAAAATGGATGAAAAGGAATTCAGGGAAATTGAAGCCAGGCTCCTGAGCGACAAGAAGATGGCGTTGGAGATGACGGATGACATTTTCAAAAAGCTCAATGAACAAAAGCCGCTGACTCCGCCGGCTGTCGCCCGTCTCCGCGATGAAATGATGCTGGAAAACACCTTTGATTCCAACGCGATCGAGGGTTCGCGCCTGACTCTGCGGGAAACCGTTCTGGTCGTCAAGGAAGGCGTTAGGGATGGAAATGGGTTCCGCATGAAGGATGTTCTTGCCGCCCTGGGCTACGCTCGTGGCTTTGAGGTGATTTTGGATTTGGCAGATCAAGAGATCCCCTGCGATGAGGACGTGATTAAGCGGCTCCATCAGTACGTCATGCTCGGCGCCTTCCCTGAATATTGCGGCGTTTGGAGGGATCACGCGGTCAGGGTGCTGGGGGCTGCCCTCAAACCGGCCGGGTTTCGGGAGATTCCGCAGAAAATGCACGATCTCGTTGCCTGGTACCAAAATGAAGATGCGATGCATCCGATCGAAAAGGCCTCAAGGTTTCATGCGGAGTTCGAGACGATTCATCCTTTTGCCGACGGCAATGGAAGAACCGGGCGGCTGCTTTTGAATTTCATGCTGGTCCGCGAAGGCTATTGGCCTGCGAATATCCGTTGTCAGGAAGATCGCGAGCGGTATTACGCGGCGCTTTATTCGTTTCAAAGCAGGGGAAATGTTGACGATCTGACGGCGCTGATCGCCGTGAGAGAGGCGGAGCAGCTTTTGTATTGCCTCAAAATCGCTTTGCAGCCGGAACATGCTCGACAGGGCCGTTCCTGTTGAATTTGTAGTTTCTGTCTTTCGAAATCTCGCAAGAGATGCTTTAGAGCGATAGGATGACTTTCCTGCCGCCCGAGACGGATGCGACAAACTGTTCTCTCGGCCTTTTAGCCGAATTGCTTCAAGGCTTGGGAAGCTCAGGTTGGGCGGCGTCGAGAATGGCGCGTAAGTTCTGAAGTGTATGAGGAAAAAGCTTGAGAAGCTGCTGGCTGATATCAGGGCTCTTAGGGGGCGGGAGGTCTGTAGCCATCCCTTATGGCTAACCGCATACGATTTTGATGGTAAAAACGATGTATTTGTGATGATAAAAAGTACCGATTGCTTCTGTTTGATATGATCATGATTGTATGAATGATGGTATCAATACAATCATGATTGTATAATGATTGTATCGTGATCGTATGATCACGCCTGTTATAAGTCGGAGCACAGCCATGACCGAACTCTACGAAGCTCAAAAAGGACTTTTTCCGGAAAGAGAAACATTGACCGTTGAGTTCAAAAGTGATCCAAAAGGAGGGCTGAAGAATGACGTTGTCGTAGACACGGCAGTGGGTTTTGCAAATGCAGAAGGCGGAACGCTCTTCATTGGCCTAAACGATGACGGCTCGGTCGGTGGAGTGAAGTCGCCAAAATGGAGGAATCCGGAGCTGGCGGTTGCCTACATTGCTTCGCACAGCGTTCCCCCGATCACTGCAACGGCCGAAATCGTCAGGGTTTCTGATGCACTTGAAGTGCTTGCCATTCATGTGCCGAAAGCCACAGGCATTGTTGCAACGAATGATGGAAAGCTCATGAAGCGTCGCATTAAAGCTGATGGGACACCGGAAACATCGCCACTTTTTCCGCAGGAATTTATTTCGAGGCTTGCGGAAATCGGGCGTTGCGACTATTCGTCCATGACACTTCCCAACACGACGTACGATGACTTCGATGCCAATGAACGGCAGAGGCTTCGCGAGTTCCTCCGGGACAACAATGGCGAAAAAGCGCTCATGGATCTCGAAGATGAGGATCTCGACAAAGCGCTGGGGCTGGTCCGTGGCTCTCCCGAAGGCTTGATTCCTACAATAGCGGGGATTCTCATCCTGGGGAAAGAAAGGCGGATTAGACAGCTGCTTCCAGGCGCCGGGGCGGTTTTCCAGCACCTTGCCGGCACAGATGTGCTCGCGAATGAAGAGATGCCGCTGCCACTTCTGAAGGGCTTTCAGGCGCTTCTTGACCGCTTCAATGCAAGAAACAGCGAGACCGAGATTACGCAGGGTCTGGCGCGTATTGCCATTCCGACATTTTCCGAACAGGCGTTTCGCGAGGCGCTCGTCAACGCTTTCTGTCATCGCGACTATACGATCCTCAATCGCGTTTCCGTCCGTCTCTCTGATGACGGACTTGAGATCACGAGCCCTGGCGGTTTCGTTTCCGGTGTGAGTCTTGAGAACCTCCTCACCGTTGAGCCGCATCCGAGAAATGGACTTCTCGCCGACGTGTTGAAGCGCCTCGGATTGGCGGAACGGACAGGCAGAGGCATTGACCGCATCTTTGAAGGGAATCTTCTCTACGGGCGACCGAGCCCCGACTATTCGGAATCGAATTCCGACAGTGTTCGTGTTTTCTTTCCGAAGTGCGATCCTAATATTCCGTTCTTCCAGCTCATCATCGAGTATCAGAAGAAGCTCGGAAGTCGCATCTCCGTTCAAAGCTTAATCGTACTGTCTGCAGTACTCTTTGCCAAACGCCTAAACTTCGCCGGAATCGCCGCTGCGACGCATATCCCGGAATTGAGGTTGAAGCGCCATGTAGAGACGCTGGTCGAAGACGGTCTCCTTGAAGCAAGAGGCAACGGCCGCGAGCGCGACTTTATTTTGAGTCCGAAGTTCTATAAAGCGCAGAAGCGTGTAATTGAGCACGTGCGCCAAGCCGGAATCGGGGCCGTAAAAAATGAGGATCTGATCATGCAACTTGTCCAGGAGCAGGGCAATGTGACGCGCAGTGACGTCGCCGCGCTCCTGGGCGTTAATCCGCAAATAGCCTATCGGCTATTGAAAAAGCTGGTTGAGGACGGTGCTCTCGTCCGTGAAGGTGCCAAGCGTCTGAGCGTCTATCGCTTAGCCTGATTTATCAGCCGGCAGCTCAAATTGGAGTCTTCGTCTTCGGAAACGCAATGCGGATATCAAGCAGTGGGTGCCGCCAGCCGCAACCAAACCCATGCAGAACCATGTGAAAGCCATTCCTTGCAGACATCGGAATAAAAGGAATGCTGATTATTCCTTGCAGGAATAGATGTTGCATCTGTCATTTCCTGAAACTGATGCCATAAAAAACAATAAGAAATGGTGCTTCATGTGTTCCTGAAGCGACCAAAATCCCGAATAAGCACAAAAAGCATGCCGCCGGCATGAACTGAAGTTGGGACTTGTCCGAATAGAGATCTACAACAAATGTCTTAATCTCGTCTCCACAGCCGGGAGGGCGCTTACATAGCGTCCTGACAGAGCTGAAAAAAGAAATACCATCAAATGGAGAGAACTCTATGTCAATGAAATTCAAGGCAGTCGCCGCCGCCGTCGGGATTGCGCTCAGCGCGCTCACCTTCAATGCGATCGGCTGCTCGACCGTCATCGTCGGCAAGGACGTGAGCAAGACGGGCACAATCATCATCGGCCACAACGAAGACAACGGCGGCCGCATTCTGAACCCGCAGTACTGGGTGCCGCCGCAGGATCATGCAGAGGGCGAAATGATCAAGTTCGAGCCCGCCGCCGCCTCAATCCCGCAGGTCCAGCATACTTTCGGCTTCTATTGGTCTCAGACCTTTGATCCCAACGGCGCTTCCTTCTCGGACGGCTTCGTCAATGAAAACGGCGTCGTGATCGTGACGAACGCCTGCACGGGGATCTACGAGGACGACGTCATGCCGACCAAGGACGGCGGCATCGGCTACGGCATCCGCCGCCTGATGGCCGAACGCGCTACGAGCGCCCGTCACGCCATCGACATCGCGATCGACCTCCTCGGGAAGTACGGCTACTTCTCTGAAGGCCGCACCTACACGGTCGCCGACAGCAAGGAAGCCTGGCAGATCGCCATTCATCAGGGCAACACCTGGGTCGCGCGCCGCGTGAAGGACAATGAGGTCGTCTATATTCCCAATAATTTCATGATGGATCGCGTCGACGCCACCGATACGGAAAACGTCATCGTGGCGCCCGGAATGATTGAGCGCGCGATCAAGAACGGCCGCTACAAGCCCGCCGTTCCCGGCGTCTACAACGACTTCAACTTCCGCGTGGCCGTGGCGCCCGCTGAGCGCCGCGCAGCGGGATACAACCTTTCGCGCAACAACCTTGCCTGGAAGAAGTTGATCGGTCAGGACATCACGGATCCGGAAAAGTTCCCGTACAGCACGACTCAGTCGAAGAAGATGGGCGTCGAAGAGGTCGAGGATCTCCTTCGCACGCATGAACCGCAGATTGGGGACGATCCGGGCTGGTACCACCACCAGGGCATCGGCCTCTGCCGCCCGACCACGCATGAGTCCGGCGTCTACGTGCTCGACAAGAACCCGCTTCTCATCACGGGCTACCGCACGATGGCGCGTCCCTGCGAAACGCCTTACGTACCCTTCTTCCCGCTCGCAGCGCCTGCAAAAGCGGCCGCCTTCATGAGCTGGGAGAAGGCAACGGCTGAGCACTTCAAGGGCACGCCTGAGCTCTTTAGTTTCAATCCCGACTGGCAGTCCTTCCGCTTCGTCGAACTCGCCAACATCGTCGACTACAACCGCGATGCCTTTAAGGACAACACGAAGTTCATAAACGGCCTCGAGAAGACCTGGATGAAGGATGCGGCCGCCGCGAAGGCGCAGGCTGCAGCGCTTCTTGGGTTCTCGGAAGAAAAGGCCCGCGCCTATCTCCATGCCTTCAATGCCGAAGCCTTCGACAAGGCCCAGTATGCGGTCGGAGAAGAAGCGAGAAAGCTCATGCCGCACGAAGTTGCGGTGCTTGCCGACACGATCAATCCGAAGTCCGAGAAGACGGTCGACGTGGTGCTCTATTCGGACGCGAAGCTTGACGCTTCGAAGATCGACCTCTCGCGCACGCATGCCGGCGTCGGCCGCTCCTCGATCGGCACCACGGGCGTTGTGAGCGCGCTCGCGAAGCCCGTGAAGCATGAAGTAAAGGACATGAACGGCGACGGAAAGAAAGACATGGTCCTCACCTTCAAGGCCAGCGAGATCGCTCAGAACATGATTCCGGGCGCCACCTACGACATCTGGCTCTACACGATGGACGGGAAGAAGCGCGTAGCGGGCTTCGACACCGCCCTCATTGAGCCCGACGGCTACAAGCCCGTGAAGGCGAAGAGCGAGACGCACGACCGCTGATCGCGTTCAGGTCTTTCTTCTGAAAGGGACCTTCCTTGAATCTGAGATCGATTGAGGAAGGTTCCGGCAGGTCAAAAAGAGAGAAGCGTCGCAGGAATAAGAGCCTGCGGCGCTTCTCTTGCGTTTTACGCGGGAGGAAATCAGGCCTTCTTAGCAGCTGCCTTGGTCAGTCCAGAGAGGGAGAAGCTGCCTGCGCCCGTGAAGAAGAGCGTCACAAAGCCGAAGAGGTAGAGAAGCGGCATTTCGCGCGCGCCGAAGTCCTTTCCGGCAAGCACCACGAAGGCAATCGTGAGGAAGGTGCAGATGAGGGGAATGAGCGCGGCGCGCGTCCAGAGACCGATGAGGACGAAGATCGAGCAGACGACTTCGGCGAAAATCGCAAGAAGCAGAGCCGTCAGATGGCCCGTCTCAAAGGGATCCGGGAAGGAGTTGGAAAGTGAAGAGAAATTCTCGATTTTGGCAATGCCGTGCGTGAGAAGGCTCCCTGCAAGGGCGATGCGGAGAAAAAGGAGGCCGAAGGAAGTCGAAAGGGCGGAGCTGGTGAAGAGGCGGGACATTATGGATAAACCTTAAATATTGGGTAACGTTCGACAAAGAACGAATGAAAGGATGTTACCGCCTGCTTACTGGTAAAAACCTGATGTTACAATTCAAAATGGAAATAAACATTCCGGATTAGGGAAGTTGCCCTAGAGCCTGAGCGAGAACCTGACTCTGGTTCTCTAAGATGCCGCCGAAATAAAAACGCTCCGGAACCGTTTTTTAAGCAGTTCCGGAGCGCAAAGCGCAGTTCTGAAGGTTCAAAACATCAGGATTATTCGCGGTAGGCCTTCAGGATCTGACGGCCGGCGATGTAGATCATGATTTCGTCCGTGCCGCCGCCGATGCGTTCGCAGCGGACGTCGCGCCAGAGGCGGGAGACGCGGGCGTCGTTCGTGTAGCCGAGGCCGCCCATGATCTGGATCGCGTCGTCGATCACTTCAAGCGCCGTGCGGGCGCAGTAGAGCTTCGCAAGCGACGACGTCACGCGCAGCGATTCCTTGCGGTCCGCCTGCCAGGCCGTCTGCAGAACCATGTTGCGCATGTTCTTGCACTTGACGGCCATGAGGGCGAGCTTTTCCTGAATCATCTGGTTGAAGCCGATCGGCTGACCGAACGCGATGCGCTGGTTGGCGTAGCGGGCGGCGTCCTCGAAGGCGCATTCCGCAAAGCCCGTGCAGCGGGCGGCGTTGATGAGGCGCTCCATTTCGAAGTTGTACATGACGTTGAGGAAGCCCTTGCCTTCCTCGCCCACCATGTCGGATTCCTCAACCTCGACGTTGTCGAGGTAGACCTCGCAGGTGCTCACGAGGTGCCAGCCGATCTTGTGAAGGGGATTCACCTTGATGCCGGGCTTCTTCGCGTCGACCCAGAAGAGGGAGAAGGCTTTCTTCGGATCCTGCTGCTCGGGATCGCGGGCGATGACGAGCATGTACGGGTATTCGGCAGCGCCCGTGATGAAGGTCTTCTGGCCGTTGAGGTAGATCTTGCCGTTGCGGCGCGTGAAGGTCGTGGCGGTGGCGTTGCTGTCGCTCCCGGCGCCCGGTTCCGTGAGGGCGAGCGAGTAGGCGGGGTCGCCCGTGGCGGCCGTGCTTTCAGCGGTCTTTTTGAGCTGCTCGGGGGAGCCGAAGCGGAGCATCGAGTGGATGCACTGGCCGTTCGTAAGGAGGAAGGCCGGAGCGCCGCACTTGGCGACTTCCATGAGGGCGAGCATCTGCGTCACGTAGTCGGCCGGAATGCCGCCGAATTCTTCAGGGACGCCGAGCATCGAGATGCCGTTTTCGGCGAGGGCCTTCATGAATTCGCGCGGGTAGGTGCTCGTTTCGTCGTGGGTGCGCCAGTACTCTTCAGGGAACTCGGTCGTGATGAGTTCGCGGATGGAGGCAAGGAGCAGCTCCTGCTCTTCGGTGAGCGAAAAATCGATAGCCATTTTCTCTTTTCCTTGAAATGGGAAAGGTTTGGGAATTTGGGAAGGTGTTATTCAGCGTCGGGGAGCTTGAAGCCCATGACGGCATCCGTGAAGATGCACGCATCCATCTGCTTGAGATCCTTGTCGATCACGGGCTTGAAGCCCATCTTCGCGACGATGTCGCGCTCGATGTCGACGCCCGGAGCAACTTCGACGAGGTGGAGGCCGTCTTCCTTGAGGGTGAAGACCGCGCGTTCGGTGACGTAGCGGACGTCGAGACCGCGTTCGAGCGCAACCTTCCCCGAGAACGTGATTTCAGGGAGGTGGTCCACGAACTTCGTGACGCGCCCTTCCTGGGTGATCGTGAGCTTGCCGTCGCCGACTTCGGTCCTGAGGCCGCCCGCGGTGAGCGTGCCGCAGAAGACGATCTTCTTCGAGGTGGCGCTGATGTCGATGAAGCCGCCCGTGCCCATGATCTTGCCGTTGAACTTGTGGACGTTGACGTTGCCTTCCTTGTCGACTTCGGCAAAGGAGAGGTAGCAGACGTCGAGGCCGCCGCCGTGGTAGAAGTCGAACTGCGCGGTCATGTCGAGGATGGCGCGGGTGTTGACGTTTGCGCCGAAGGCGACGCCCTGCGTCGTGATGCCGCCGATCGGGCCCGTTTCAACGGTGAGGACGAAGTCTTCGTCGCAGCCTTCCTCGCGGGCGACGAGGCCGATGCCGTCGGCAATGCCGACGCCGACGTTGCCGATCGCCTGCTTCTTCATTTCATAGAGGGCGCGGCGGGCAACAACCTTGCGCTGGTTGAGCGGAATCTTGACGCGTTCGGAATCGTCGAGCGTGAAGTCGCCCGAGATGAAGCGGTTCACAGGGGCGCCGCCGTAGAGCTGCGTCTGCTGCGGGTCGACGACGACGATGTCGACGAGGTAGCCCGGGATGCGGACGTTCTTCGGATGAAGGGTCGCCTTCTTCACCATCTTCTGCACCTGCATCATCACGATGCCGCCGTTGTTGTGAACGGCTTCGGCGATGACGAGGGCGTCGAGGTACATGACCTCGTCCTCAAAGGTCGCATAGCCCTCGCTGTCGCAGGTCGTGGCGCGGATGAAGGCGACATTGGGCGGAACCGACTTGTAGTAGAGGTATTCCTTGTCGTCGATGTTGACGAGCTTGATCAGGTCTTCCTTCGTCACGTCGTTCAATTTGCCGCCCTGGTTGCGCGGATCGACGAAGGTGCCGAGGCCGATTTCCGAGATGATGCCGGGCTGGTGGGCAGCAGACGCGCGGAGCATCTGCGTGAGGACGCCCTGCGGGTAGTTCCAGGCAGAGATCTTGTTCTGCTCAGCGAGCTCGGAAATGCGGGGCGACTGTCCCCAGTGGCCGCAGAGCGCCCACTTGACGAGGCCTTCCTGGGCAATCGGGCTGATGCCGCGCTCGGCGCGGTCGCCGAGACCCGTCGGGCTGATGATGCCGAGGTTCTTCGGGGTCTGGGTGGTCTTGTAGCGTTCGGCGAGCGCTTCGATGAGCTTCGTCGCTTCAAGAATGCCGCCGCCGGCGCCGAGAACGCAGAGCGTGGCTTCGTCAGGAATGTAGGTCACGGCCTCTTCGGCGGACATGACGGGCACGCGGCCGTTGATGCGCTTGGGTTTTGCAATCTGCATGGAATTCTCCGGATAGAGCGGCCCGCACCGGGAGAACCCTGCGGACGCTTTGCTCGTAAATTTGGGGTTTCGGATTCGTCTACGCCCTTTTCGGGCGCGAGATAACCCGGCTGCGGCGCTTTTAGGGCGCAGCAGAGTGCTGGAGGTTTTCAGAAAATCGATCGTGCGGGCCCGCAGGGAAGAACTTCACTCGTGCGGGCGCGGTCCGCGTCCCGGCTGAAGAACGCCGGGGAGCGCGGGAAGACGGCCGGAAATTAAGCCGCGTGAATGATCGAGAGGACCGTGCGGAGGTCGGTCACGGAGATCTGGCCCGGGGCGGAGGCCTTCTGGACGGCGCCGAAGGTGGCGGCGGAACCGAAGACTTCGCCGGCAAGGCGGGAGATGACGCCGGTCTTAGACATCGACATCGTGATGATCGGACGGTCGGCAATCTTCTCGGAAACTTCAAGGGTGGCGGCAAGAACCGTGAGAACGTCGGTCTTGGATTCGGGCATGAGCGCGATCTTGGGCACGTCGGCGCCGAGTTCCTGCATCTTGGTGAGGCGCTTGACGATCTCTTCCTTCGCCGGCGTCTTGTGGAAGTCGTGGTTCGACATGATGACCTTCACGCCCTTCGCATGCGCGCGGGCGATGGCCTGGGAGACGAGGGCGTCGCCCGTGAAGAGCTCAAGGTCGATCGCGTCGACGAGGCCGCTTTCAGCCATGGCGATGTTGAGCGCAATGTAGGCTTCGGGAGCAAGTTCCTCTTCGCCGCCTTCCTTCTTGCTGCGGAACGTGAAGAGGATGGGCTTGTCGGGGAAGACTGCGCGGAGTTCGCGCAGGGCTTCGAGGGCGGCCGCCGTGTCGGCGATGGCGGCGAAGTGGTCGCCGCGCCATTCGAGGATGTCGAAGTCGGCGGAGCGGTAGGCGAGGGCTTCGCTCTTGACGGCGGCAATGTCCTTCGCCATCAGGGAGACGATGATCTTCGGGGCGCCTTCGCCCAGGGTAACGTTTTTAATCTGAACTGTCTGCATTTCAGAATCCGGAGAGAGGAGAAAGTAAGGATACGGTGCTTTTCGGGGATCCGCGCCCCCCGCCGGACGGAGCTGGAGAAGATGCCGTCCGGACGGGGAAGTCAGCGGATTACTTGAAGCCCATCGCTTCGCGGATGTAGTCGATCGGGAAGTCTTCGCCGGTCCAGAGCTTGAACTGCTCGTAGCCCTGCCAGAGGAGCATGCCGTAGCCGTCGACGGTCTTGCAGCCGGCAGCCTGAGCCTGCTCGAGGAGCTTGGTGATGTGCGGGTTGTAGACGCATTCGGAGACGAGGAGATCCGGGCGGAGCATCGAGACGTCCTTGATGACGGAGAGCTCGTGGAGCGGCTTCATGCCGACCTTGGTGGCGTTCGTGAGAACGTCGGCGCCGGCGATGGCGTCGCCGAAGAGCTTCTCATCGTCGAGGTCGCAGACCGTGACGCGGCAGTCGGAGTTGTCGTTCACGCGCTTCGCAAAGGCGTGGGCGCCTTCCCAGAATTCGTCCTTGCGGTTGAAGAGCTTGATTTCCTTGAAGCCTTCAACGGCAGCCTGAGCACCGATGGCGGTGGCGGCGCCGCCCGCACCGACGAGGACCATGGTCTTGCCCTTCACGTCGAAGCCGGTTTCCTTGATGGCGCGGATGTGGCCCGTGCCGTCCGTGTTGTAGCCCTTCAGGTAGCCGTTGTCGTTCACGATCGTGTTGATGGCGCCGGCGAGCTTGGCGGCCGGGGCGAGTTCGTCCATGAACTGGATGGCGAGCTGCTTATTCGGCATTGAGACGCCCGAGCCGCGCATCTTCAGAGCGCGAAGGCCCTTGATGGCATCCGGGAAGGAGGCGTTGTCGACCTCGAAGGCCATGTAGCAGTAGGGAAGGCCGAGCTTGTCGAGAGCGCGGTTCTGCATCGTCGGCGAGAGGCTGTGACGAATCGGGTAAGCCATGAGGCCGATGAGCTCGTACTTAGCGGTGACTTCCATTTTTGACTCCTTCAAATATTTAGGAAATGCGGAAGATTTGGAGATCGGGGTTCCGGGACCAGGGATCGGGTCCATGAGCCGGAGCGCCCGGGGATATCCGGCTTCCGGGGAAGAGCGGGGAAAGGTTCCTCACTCTTTCCGGAAAAGCCTGTTGGGTTGGGTTAGAGAAAGCGGATTACTTGATGAAGCGCGCTTCGCCGAAGCGGACGTCCTGCGCCGGGATCGAGAAGATCGCGTAGTAGCGGCGGAAGAGGTAGAGCGACGTGAGGAGCGTGAGAACAGCGAGACCAAAATCGAGGAGGATGATGTACTTGATGCTGATCTGCGAGAGGTAGCCGGTGGCGAGCGGGATCACGAAGTTTGCGAGGCCGCCCATCATCATGTAGACCGAGGTCACCTTCGCCTTGCTCTTCGGGAAGAATTCAGCCATCACCGCAACGCCGAGCTGCAGGATGCCGCCCGCGGCGGAGAAGCCGATCAGGAAGGCGCTCGCCTTGCAGATGAGAGGCGTCGGGTAGAGGAAGAGAACGAGTGAGGCGAGGCAGGCGATGAGGCTGTTGAGAACCATCGCCCAGACCGGACGGACCTTCGACTTCAGGAGGTAGGCGAAAGCGAAGACGCAGACGAGCGAACCGATGCTGTAGTAGGAGATCGTCGTGAGGGACTCCGATTCCGACATCCCGCCGAAGGCCATGGCATAGCGCGGCATCCAGACGGCAATCACGTAGAAGGTCGAGAAGGCGGCGACGCCGAAGATCACGGCCATGAGGCCTTCACCCCAGTAGGAGGGCTGCTGGCGCATCTGCGGCAGATCCTTGAGAACCGCTGCGTCGACGGCCTGGCTCGGGAAGCGGCACTTAAGGACGAGAAGCGTGATGAGGACGAAGATGATGCCCGGCACAATGAAGGCGTAGCCGTACCAGAGGCTCGAGACCATGAGGAAGCTCACGGCCATCGGATAGAGCATCTGGCCGAAGGAAACCATGGCCTTCAGCAGAATCACGGCGGAGCTCGAGGCTTTCGGGAAGCATTCAATCAGAGCCGGATACCCGCCCGTGTCGATCGCTGAGTTGGCTGCGCCCACCGCAAAGGCGAGGCAGAAGGCAACCATCAGGTTGGGGCTGTAGGGGATGCCGAAGAAGAAGATCATGTAGAGGATGATCCCGAGGAGAATCATCGCGCGGCGGCCGAACTTGTCCGAGAGCGCGCCGAAGAAGAGGATCGTGACGAGGCGGCCGAGGCCGATGCCGGAAATCAGGTAGGCGATGCCGGCGCTGTCGGTGGCGAACTTCTCGGCAAGGGAAGTCATGTTCTGCGCGAGCGCGATGACGCTCGCGCCGTGCAGGAAGTAGCTGAGGTAGATGCCTATCGCTGCGAGCATGAAGGACGTGCCTTTCGACGGCCCGGCTGGTGATTGACTCATGGGTTTTCTCCGGTTGAGAAAGCTGCAGGCATTAAAAAAAGCTTTTTAAATATTTGGCTCTTAATCGTGAAGCAGCTGTCAGGAGAAATAAAAATATTTCTGAATGAGAAAATTTCTCCGGCAGGAACTTGACTGATTTATTTTGCTGTCTGCAACTATCGATTTAGTTCCATTGGACGAGAGTCATTATCGAAAGCGGGCGGATGAAAACGAATGCAATTTGGTGTTTTAATTCTCAAGAATGATGCAGGGACCCGGCGCTTTCCGGACAATGCTTAAAAACGATATCTCCCGGATGATTGGGGAAAATGCTCCGGTTAAACCGGAAAAGCCCGGATGAATGAGCAGTGGTTTTTTGCTTGTCGCTCAGGACAATCCTGCACGGGCTGCAGAATTTTTCGCTTCCTCCGCCCCCGAAAGCGGGGTCGGAAGGCTTTTTTGAGGGGCTTGCGAAAGGGCGGATAAGAGGGTTCGGGACCAGGGGCGAGGCCCTCAGCCGGTGCGCTATCTGCCGAGAGGTGAGCAGTCGCTTTCGCCGATCCAACTTATTGATAAATATTGGATCGTGAGATAAATCGACTCTCGCGGTCTGGTTCCTGAAGGGACGCCCGGGCGATCCCCTATATATAAGGGGCGCTGCTCGCGAAGGAGCTGAGCGAGCCTTCCTTCCGTCGAAAAGGGCGTTTTCAACAAAGCTGCATCTCAGGGCCGGGAAGCGGTGAGAAAAAGCGTTTTGAGGCAGAAAGCGGCATCCGGAGAAGAGGAGAAAGCATCCAAAAAGAGCGCCGCGCATGGGGCGGGAAGGCGAAATCTCATGGGTCTTCTCAGCGGAGTATCAAACTATTTCAAATAAAACAATTAATTGCGAACCGATATCTCCATGCCGGGCGCGCTCCGGAAGGCGGTTCGAGGCCTTCAATAATCCTGCAGGCAGGGTGATCAATCTTGCTGCAGGCGCTTTCCGCGGGTGGAAATGCGGGAGCGTCCAGGGCTCCGGAATGGCGGCGCCGGGGAGGGCGAAGGATGCTTCGGGATGAATGCAATTATTTTGATTGTTAAGGGAAAATTCATATTATCCCGCGTGAGCTGAACGTTTCGCCGGGTGCTTTCGGGCCCAAAAAAGCAGAGAAAGCCGTCTGAACGATCTGGCAGAGAAAGCGTGCTTTCGGCATGCCTATCGCAAAAGCGCCTTAATCCCATGCGGAATAAGGCCTGAGGAACGATTGATCGAGGAAGGGTTATTTATAGACTCGATCGTGCTCTGCAGAATTATTCAAATGAAAAGCAAGTAACCATCTCGCGGCTTTTGAATTAAGCCGGCAATATGTGCACAGCTTGAGGGACTTAATTCGAAAGAACGAATAAAAGCGCTCATTCCAGATATTTATTCCTGATATTCCGCATGACCGCTGAAAAGGTCTCTGACATATTTTCAGATATATACCCAGCCGGCCCTCATGCACACATCAAATAACGAAGGAGTCATTATGCATATCGTTACTTGCTTCAAGGTTGTGCCGGAAGAGCAAGACATCGTCGTGACGCCCGACAGCAAGCTGAATTTTGATCGCGCCGAAGCGAAGATCAGCCAGTTTGACCTGAACGGCATCGAAGCCGGCGTTGTTCTGGCCGCCGACGGCGACACGGTCACCGCGCTTTCCGTGGGCGGAAAGTATCTTGAGAATACGAAGCTGAGAAAGGACGTTCTTTCCCGCGGTCCCTCTGAACTCGTTCTCGTGAAGGACGCTGCCTTCGAAGGTGCGCTTCCCGACGTGACGGCCTCCGCGATTGCCGCAGCCGTGAAGACGACGGGCTTTGACCTCCTCGTCTTCGGCGAAGGCTCGGGCGACCTTTACGCCCAGCAGGTGGGTCTCCTCACCGCCGGTCTCCTCGGCATTCCCTGCGTCAATGCGGTGAGCAAGGTTGAAAAGGCGGGCGACAAGGTTCTCGTTGAACGTTCGCTTGAAAACGAAGTCGAAGTGATCGAGCTTCCGCTCCCGGCGGCCGTCTGCGTGACGAGCGACATCAATACGCCGCGCATCCCGACCATGAAGGCCATTCTCGGCGCGGGCAGAAAGCCCACGAAGGCGCTCGGCGCTGCCGACATCTCCTGGAGCGCTCCGGCTCAGGTCGCCGAACTCGAATCCGTCGTCGTTCCGCCGACGAAGCAGCGCGCGCACGACGTCGTCGAAGGCGATTCGCCTGAAGTCGTCGCTGAGTTTGCTCAGAAGATCAAGGGCCTTTTCAACTAATCCAGCGCATCGCAGGAGAAATTCATCATGAAGCAGATCAATACTGTTTGGGTCTTCGCTGATGCGGCTGACCGTTATGCCGACCTTATTTCCGGCGCGAAGAAGACGGGCGCGAAGGTGAACGCCGTCGTCGTCTCCGAAGCGGGCGTTCAGGCGCTGCGCGCTTCCGGCCCGGATGCGGTCTACGACCTCGCCGTCGCTGCGGACGGCTGCGTTGAAAACTACGCCGCGAGCCTCGCCGCCGTCATCACGGGCGAAGGGAACCTTGTTCTTCTCGACGTGACGAAGCGCTCCAAGGCCTTTGCGGCTGCGCTCTCGCAGAAGCTCGGCGCCGCGCTCGTCAACGACGCGCTGTCGCTCAATCCTGCCGCCGACGGCCTGCGCGTCTCGTTCCGCACCTACGGCGGTCTTGCGGTCGGAACCGAAAAGGTTCTTTCCGCCAATGCGGTGGTGACGGTTTCGGGCGGCGTCTTTGCGCCGGAAGCTGCCGAATCCTCGGCTGACCTCGCCGTCACGAAGGTTGCGTACGTTGCGCCCGCCAATGCGCTCGTCGTCAAGGAACGCCGCGCGAAGGCCCAGAGCGCCGTCGATCTCACGAAGGCGAAGCGCGTGGTCGGCGTCGGCCGCGGCATCGCCAAGGAAGCGGATCTTGCGCTTGCCGACGCGCTCGCGAAGGCGATCGGCGCCGAAGTCGGGTGCTCGCGTCCGATCGCCGAAGGCGAACACTGGATGGAGCGCGAGCGCTACATCGGCGTTTCGGGCGTTCTCCTGAAGGGCGACGTCTACGTTGCGCTCGGCATCTCCGGCCAGATTCAGCACATGGTCGGCGTCAACGACTGCGGCACGATCATCGCGGTCAACAAGGACAAGAACGCGCCGATCTTCAACTACTGCGACTACGGCATCGTGGGCGACATCTACAAGGTTCTCCCCGAACTCACCAAGGCGCTCTCCTGACAGCGCTTGAACTGAAGCAATGCGTCCGGCCGGAGCTTTCTCCTCGGATCCGGCCGGACGCTGCGGCTTTTTCCCCTTTCCCTCCATTCCCTCCAGAAGGATCCTTGCGCGCGGAAGGCTGAGCTTATTGCTCCTTTTGGGCTCAGCCGGCCGCTTTCCCCCAGGGTCCTCTCCAGAAGAACCATGTCCGAAGAAAAATTTGACGCCATCGTGGTCGGCGCCGGCATCGCCGGCTCCACCGCCGCCTACGTCATGGCCAAAGCCGGGCTCGATGTTCTCGTCATTGAGCGCGGCAACTATCCCGGCAGCAAGAACATGACGGGCGGGCGCCTCTATGCGCACAGCCTCGAGCGCGTCATCCCGGGCTTTGCCAAGGAAGCCCCGGTCGAACGCCGCGTGACCCGCGAGAAGATCTCCTTCATGACGGAGGAAGATACGGTTACGCTCGACTACCACTCTGCTGCACCCAAAACTCCTGAAGCCGAGTCCTACACAGTGCTTCGCGGCAAGTTCGATCAGTGGCTTGCATCGAAGGCGGAAGAGGCCGGTGCTCAGTTCATTCCCGGCATCCGCGTCGACCGCCTGCTTCAGGATGAAGCGGGCCGCATCACGGGCGTTCAGGCGGGCGAGGATGAGCTCGAAGCCAACGTCGTGATTCTCGCCGACGGCGTCAATTCGCTTCTCGCGAAGTCGATCGGCATGCTCCCCGAATACACGCCGCATCAGTACGCGGTGAGCGCGAAGGAAGTGATTGAGCTCCCGAAGAAGGTGATTGAGGACCGCTTCGGACTCTCGGGCGACGAAGGCGTCGCCTGGCTCTTCGCGGGCTCCTGCTCCGACGGATTGATGGGCGGCGGCATCATCTACACGAACGAAGACACGGTGTCCCTCGGCATCGTCTGCGGCCTTGGCGAAATCGAAAAGGCCGGGAAGACGGTACCGCAGATGCTCGAGGACCTGAAGAACCATCCTTCCGTGAAGCCTCTGATTGAGGGCGGAAAGATCGTCGAATATTCCGGCCACATGGTGCCCGAGGGCGGCTACGCGATGGTTCCGAAGAAGCTCGCCGGAGACGGCGTGATGATCACGGGCGACGCTGCGGGCCTCTGCATCAATCTCGGCTTCATCGTGCGCGGCATGGACCTTGCCGTGACGTCCGGCGAACTCGCGGGCCGCGCGGTCATCGCCGCCAAGGAGAAGGGCGACTTCTCCGCCGCTGGGCTGGCTTCCTACCAGACGGAACTCGAAAAGAGCTTCGTCATCCGCGACATGAAGCAGTACCAGGATGTGCCGCATCTCATTGAAAATCCGCGGCTCTTTACGGTTTACCCGGAACTCGTCGCCGGCATCATGCGCGACCTCTTCCGCATCGACGGGAGCCCCGTGCCGCCCGTGCGCTCCATGCTCTGGAAGCACGTCAAGCAGGCGGGCGCCTGGAATCTCATTAAGGACGGCTACGGCTGGGGGAAAGCGCTATGACGCAAGAGAAAGAAACGGCTCCGGTCAATGTCGACGCGAAGCTCTCCACGGACAAGTTCTTCGTCGATGAAGGCAACGCGCACATTGTGTTGAAGGAAATCGTCACCGAAGAGGATCGGCGCGAATTCAGAAAGCTCGTCAAGGCCTGCCCGGCCAACCTCTACAAGGAGGATGCCGAGGGGAACCTGCAGTTCGACTGCGCGGGCTGTCTCGAATGCGGCACCTGCCGAGTTCTCTGCGGCAGCACCATTCTGAAGAAATGGGAATTCCCGCAGGGCACCTTCGGGGTTGAGTTCCGCTTCGGCTGATGCCGGAAGCGACGGCGACGCATTCCCTGCTCTGATCGAGGAGAGACAGTCCCTCGAAAGTCCTGCTCCCGGCAGCACTTTTCGAGGCAGTCTCTCCTCTTTTTTCCCCACCCGACATTCCATTCACAACCCTCAAACGCATCAAGAAGAGAGTCCGGTCATGCATGCTCAGTATCAGATCAGCCCGGAAAGACGCGAGCTTTACCGCAAGGAAGGATTCTGGGGCGACGCTTCGCTCGCCGACTGGTGGCGTCACGCGGTCCTCGCCTGTCCCGACCGACGCGCGGTCCGGGACAACCACGGCGCTGCATATACCTATCGAGAACTCGACGACCGGGCGTCGCGCCTTGCCGCCTGGCTCCGGAAGAAGGACATCGGCAGGGGCGACGGCGTCGCGATTGATCTTCCCGGCTGGTGCGAATTCACGGCAGCCTACATCGCCTGCCTGAAGCTCGGCGCCGTGACGGTGCCGATTCTTCCCTCGTGGCGCGAGGCGGAGCTCTCCTGGGCGCTCGAAAAATGCGAAATCCGCGCGGTCTTCACGCCTACTGCCTTTAAGAAGGTGAAGCCCGTCGAAATGATGGCGCGCCTCTCGAAGACGCTGCCGCAGCTCGCGGCCGTGGTTGCGGTCGACAAGCTCGAAGGCCTTCCCGAGGGGTTCGAGCGCGACGAAAAGGTTGCCGTCCTCTCGGAAATCATTCAAAAGAGCGAACCGCTTGACGAGGAAGCAAAGACTTCGGGCGACGATCTCGCCGCCGTGCTCTTTACGTCCGGAACTGAAGGCTTGCCGAAGGGCGTCATGCTCACCCATAACAACATTCTCGCGAGCGAGCGCGCTTATGCGGCAAGGCTCGGGCTTTCCTGGCTCGACAGCTTCCTCATGCCCGCGCCTCTGGGACACGCCACGGGGTTCCTGCACGGCGTGACGCTGCCCTTCATTCTCGGCGGCGAATCCGTGCTTCTCGACATCTTCAAGGCGGATCAATGCCTTGATCTGATTGAAAGCGAGCGCATTACGTGCGTTCTCGGCGCCACGCCCTTCGTCTACGACATCCTTGCAGAAATCAAAAAGGAGCCGCGCGACCTTTCGTCCCTTCGCTTCTTCCTCTGCGGCGGCACCACGATTCCGCCCAGGATCTTCAGCGAATGCAGAACATTAGGCATCCGGCTCTTCTCGGTCTACGGCTCTACGGAAAGCTCTCCCCATTCGGTCGTGAAGCCCGACGACACGCGCGCGCACGCGGAATTGACCGACGGCTGCGCCGTGCCGGGCGTTGAAATCCGCGTCGTTGATGCGGAGCACCATGAGGTGCCGGCGGGCGACGAGGGCGAGGAAGCTTCCCGCGGCCCCAACGTGTTCGTGGGCTACCTCGGAGAGCCCGAAATCACCGCCCGGGCGCTCGACGCCGACGGCTGGTACTACTCGGGCGACCTCTGCCGCACGGACGATACCGGAAGCTACATCAAGATCACCGGCCGCAAAAAGGACATCATCGTGCGGGGCGGCGAGAACATCTCAAGCCGCGAGGTCGAGGACATCCTGATGGAGCATCCGTCGATCAGGGCTGCTGCCGTGGTGGCGATGCCCGACGATCGTTTGGGCGAGCGCACCTGCGCCTATGTGGTGGAAAAGCAGGGTGCGGCGAAGCTCGCGCTCAGGGACATTGTTGCCTTCTTCGATGCGAGGCGCGTCGCCAAATACAAGTTCCCGGAATATCTCGTCGTCGTCCCGGAACTCCCGCGCACTGCTTCGGGCAAGGTCCGCAAATTCGAATTGAAGCGCGACATCATCGCGCGCCTCAATAAAGGCATGGCTTCCGACTAGCGTCTGCGCCGCCGGCGCTGAACACAAGTACCGATTCTTTTCTCTCCTGAAACCGAGCTTGCTCGGGGTCCCCTCCGGCACCCGCTGCGTCTTTTTTACTCCTTTGAGGCGCATCGGGTGCCTATTTTTTTGATTCGCATATGGGAAAAAGAGCAAAAGTGAAGCGCATCTGCAGAACAATTCGCGGCCCCGTGCAGAGTCTTTCAGGTTTTGCGCGTAATTGTCCCGAACCTCTGCACGATAATCGCGCTCCACTTTTTGTTTCAACCGAAGGCTGGTTCGACTCATTCTTTATAACTAGCTCATTTCTACTAACTTTTGCTTCTTTTCTCTTGTGGTCCTGCAACACTTTTCATGCATTCCGAAGTGGGTATTTTTGTGCAGGATAGTTCGTCAGATTTGCAAGGTCGGAGGTTTTTGAAAACGGCTTAATTCCCGAGAATTATCTGGTGGTGATGAGAGAGGCTTCGCCGCTGCGAGCGGACTTTCTCGACCATAACTATTCTGCTTCGTTCGACCGGAAATCTGAAGACGCGAGTGCTTCCTGCATCCGATGGAATGAGAGGCCCCCCAGGAAATCTCAAAGGATGATTAGGGAGTAAGGAATGCCAGTCAGCCGGTACTTCACCGCCTTCTGCCTCTACCTCAACTACATGGTTCACGGCATCGGCGTGCTCATCATCAGCCTCAACATGCATTCGCTTGAGGTGCAGTGGAGTACTGATGCGGCGGGCGTTTCGGTCGTGATCTCCTCCCTTGGTCTCGGCCGCTTCGCGCTCCTCTACATCGCGGGCACGCTCTCCGACCGATGGGGACGCAAGCCCTTCGTGCTCGGCGGCATTGCCGTCTATATGGCCTTCTTCATCGGACTGCTCTTCACGCACGACCTGACGCTTGCCTACGTTTTTGGGTTCCTTGCGGGCTCAGCCAACAGCCTTCTTGACGCGGGCACCTATCCGAAGCTCATGGAGCTTTTTCCCGATTCGCCCGGGCCCGCCGTCATTCTCATCAAAGCCTTCGTGGCCTCCGGCCAGTTCATTCTGCCCCTCGTCGTGAGCGTCCTCGCGGCGCTCAACCTCTGGTACGGCTGGTCCTTCATTGCGGCTGCGGCAGTGCTCGCCGTCAACTTCGTCATTCTCCTGCGGATGGGCTCCAGGGGTTCAGCGGGGCAACAGAAGGCGTCGGAGAACCTCGGGAAGAACAGCGGAGCGAAGTCGGGTTCTGAAAGCATCGCAATTCCTGATCTCGTGAGCTACACGCTTTTTGGCTACGTCGCCATGGCAACCTTCTACCTCGTAAGTCAGTGGCTCGCGCAGTACGGCGAACAGGTGGCCGGCATGGACTTCGAATCGTCGCTCCAGCTCCTTTCCATCTATACGACGGGTTCGATCTGCGGCGTCTTTCTCTCGTCGCTTGCCCTCAAGACGTTCCTCAAGGCCCGCGAGATGCTCCTCATCTGCACGGTCATGAGCTTTCTCTCGCTTCTCGTCGTGACGCTCTGGCCCACTTCACTCTTTGTCACGGTTTTTGCCTTCGTCTTCGGATTCTTTGCGGCGGGGGGCGTCCTGCAGCTTGGACTCACGCTTCTCGCCGCTCAGTTTCCCTCCGCCAAGGGGAAGGCTACGGGTATCTACTATAGTGCGGGGAGCATTTCCAACTTCACGATCCCGCTCATTACCGCCTGGATTGCGAGAAACGATTCCATCCTTGGAATCTTCCGCTTTGATGTCGTGATTGCCGCTGTCGGCGTCGTGCTTGCCTGCTTCATTGCCTGGCGAAGCCGCCGGGCGGAGGCGCTCCTCGGGAGCTAGGCCGCCTGACGCTCAGATTGGAACCCGACTCTCGCTTTCGACAGGATATCGATATGTTTCAAAAGTACTTCGAACCGTCAGAACACCTGCATTTTGAGGGAGACAAGCTGCCCAAGATCTCGCGCTACGTCCTGAGCGACGATCCGCACTGGGCGTCCGGCTACCATATGCACGACAACGAAACGGAGCTCGTGTGGGTGGAAAAAGGCACCGTGCAGCTCATGGTCAATGCCAACAAGTACACGGCGAACGCAGGCGACATCATTGCGCTCGAGAAAGGGAATTTCCATATGGTCGCGTCGGACGATTCCGATCCTGCGACCACCTACACCTGTGCGGTATACGGCTTCAAGTTCCGCGAGCGCGATGAGCTCGACCATGTGCTTCTCCCCGGCATGCTCCCCGTTGCGAAGGTGACGGAAGGCGCCGCCACGATCGGCGCCATCTTCCGCGAAATGGATGCGCTTCTTTCTTCCGAGAGCGTTCTTGTCCCGGAGGTGGCCAACGCCTTCGCCACGGTCCTTACCGTGCTTTTCTACGAGAACTTCCGGCTCGCGAATCAATTCTCAAAAGACAAGAAGCTGAGGAACCTCCTCATCCGCGAAGTGCTCGTGTACCTGAACGAGAACTACAAGGAAAAGATCACGCTTGAGTCGCTCTCGAAGAAATTCCGTGCAAGCGTCAGCTACATCGCGCACGAGTTTGCGAAGGAATACGGCATTTCGCCCATCAACTACGTGATTCAGCGTCGCATTACGGAAGCCAAGTTCGCGCTCACGACCACGTCGGAGAGCTTGAACCAGATTGCCTGGAAGGTTGGCTACGAGAACACGTACCACTTCTCGAAGCTCTTCCTGAGGCATGTCGGCTGCTCGCCCACGGAATACCGGAAGAAGTTCAACCATCTGCACGACGAAGCGGATGGTTCTAAGGAGGCATAGGCATTGCGGATAATGCCTGAGAGGAGCGGTTCTCCGGGAAATCTTGAAGCGCGCGCACGCATGCCGGCGGCTGCCGGGTGATATCCTCGCAGACTCTCGTTCGAACTCCTCCGGGAACCGCAACCCATGACTTCTTCACCGCAATACGGCACAACATGGTGGGGCCGCCGCTGGCTCGACGCACTTCAGGCGGTCGACTACGAAAACAGAATTCCGCGCGGTCTCGCCTATGCCGCGGAAGGCAAGGTTCAGTCGCTTAAGATCGATCCGGAAGCGCACGCCGTCAAGGCCCGCGTAGCGGGAAACTTTGATCCCTTCTATGCTGTGAAGCTCACGCTCCCGGCGATTGCTGAGGAGGACGTTTCCCGCCTCATCGACGAGATGGCGGAGTCGCCCCTCATTGTCGCCCGCCTCGCTGCACGCGAGCTCGCGCCCGAGATTTCCGAAATCTGCGAGCGCCTTGGGATCAAGATTTTCCCGGAAAGCTGGAGCGACCTCGGCATGAGCTGCAGCTGCCCGGACTGGGCCGTTCCCTGCAAGCACATCGCGGCCGTGATCTACAAGCTCTCCGAAGAGATCGACGCCAATCCCTTCGTGCTCTTTCAGATGCGCGGGATTGATCTCGTCGCGGAAATGGAAAAGCGCGGCGTGCAGATTACGCGCGCCGTGCGCACCGAGATGCCGCTCTGGTCGGACCTCATCGCCGCGGGCGGCCGGGTGCCGGAAGAGGATCCTTCTGCGAAGTGGCTCGAGAACCTCGAAGACCTTACCTTCAAGCCGATCGACGAAAAGCGTCAGGCGATTCTGGGTCTCCTTTCCGAGACGCCCGCGGGCTACGCCTACGGAAATCTGAGGGGCGTCGCGAACGGCGTCCTTGAAGAGGCGGCTGCCCTTGCGAAGGCGCAGATGTCGGCTTCGATCGTGAGGACGATTCCTGAATACGATGAATCTCGGCCCCTCATCAGCCTCAATACCTGGGGTCAGGCGATGGTCGACGCGTCGCTCGTCTGGAGCGAAAAGGCCCCGACCGGAGAGAATCTCATCGTGCGCCTCCCGGGCGGTCCCGACGCGGCGCCGCGGGCGCTCTATGAAATCTTCTCGGGGCACCTTACGACGAAGATGTTCTTGGAGTCGCCCCGCGAGCTCGAAGCCCTCTACGACGCCTGGCTCATTGCCTGCCGGCTGGTGCAGAAGGGCGCGGTGATGCCGCAGATTTATGAGCCGATCGAGGACTTCTTCCTCGCGCGCTGGATTCCTGCGGTGCTCATCCCCGAGGTGCGCAGGATTACCGAGGGCGTGGGCGAAGCGTTCGCGCATGTCCCGGTTGATTTCTTAAGAATTTCAGGCGTTCGCGGGCCCGTCGATCCGCTTCTTCTCGGGGAACTCGTGCTGAGCCTCTTCATCGGAAGCTTTGTGAAGAAGGCGGCGGAAAACCGCTCCGCGGATTCCGGTTGGGTGGATGCCGATGTTCATCGCGCGCTCTTTTCCGGAAAGCCCGTCGACACGAGCGAGGATCCGGAAGCGAAGGCGATGGGCCTCAGGCTCGAAAGCTGGACGGCGCCTCTCTATGTCGAGGAATTCGCCGCGGCCGAGCCCATTCTGGTCGTCCATGACCTCTGGACGCTTATGGAGGACAGAGCAGACGAAGCGGGGCTTCTTGCAAAGAAGAAGCGCGTCTCTGCAACAGCGCTTGAAGCCCGGCCGGCGAGGGAATTCGAGGTTGAAGCCGGTCCGACGCGCCCGCGGCGGGAAAGAGGGGAACTCGAGGACGACGGCATTCATGACGACGAGGAAAAGGCGGAATGCTATTCGCTTCCTGATTTCGCGAAGCCCGGCACCGATGAGTTCGATGAGGAGAAAATCAAGGCCATGCCGATCGGCATGGAGCTCATGTTCCGCACGGAAGCGCCTGAGGAAGGCGGGAATGCCCATCGTCCGCAGCGGACGGCGCGCATCGGGACCGTTCCCCTCCAAACCATTCTCGAGGACCGTCGCTTCCGGCCCGTGCGCTTTGACTGCCTGAGGACGGTGTCGCGCCTTTCGAGCTACTGCCCGGAACTCGCCGACATTCTGAAGAGCAGCGACTCCGCGCGCGCCATGACGCTTGAGGAAGCGACGACGCTTCTCGCCGACTCCATCCCGAAGCTAGAAATGCTCGGCGTCTCGGTGACGCTCCCGAGGAAGCTCAGAAACCTGCTTTTCCCGAAGCCTGAGATGGACATTGATCTCAGCAAGGACTGGACGGGCGGATTCCTCAATCTTAGGGAAATGCTCAACTGGCGCTGGCAGGTGGCGATCGGGGACGAAGTCGTCTCGCTCGACGAGTTTACCGAGCTTTGCAAGAACGCCGGGCGCATCGTGCGCTTCCGCGACCGCTACATGATGGTCTCGCACGACGACGTGCGCACGATCCGCCAGAAGCTTGCCGAACGCTCTCAGGTGACGAAGGCGGCGGTGCTGCGGGCGGCGTTGGCGGGCGACATTGAGGGCGCGGGCGTGAGGCTCTCCGACTCGGTGAAGTCGGCGCTGAAGGAACTCACGGCCGATGAAGCCTGTGAAGCGCCCGAAAAGCTCAATGCGACGCTCCGTCCCTACCAGGAGCGCGGCTACCGCTGGATGCTCAAGAACCTGCGCGTGGGCATGGGCTCCATCATTGCCGACGATATGGGCATGGGCAAAACACTCCAGGTGATTTCCGTCCTTGAGCGCCTGCGCGAGGACGGCGAACTGAAGGAGAAGAAAGCGCTCGTCGTTGTCCCGACAACGCTTCTCACGAACTGGATCCGCGAAGCCGCTAGGTTCGCGCCGGAGCTTCAAGTGAGTCTTTTCTACGGCACGGGAAGGGATCTCTCTCTGCACGGGACACGTGATTCTCACGACGTACGGGACGCTTCGCACGTCGCAGGAGGAGTTGCGCAGAATTCCGCTCCGCGTCATGGTGATTGATGAGGCGCAGGCCATCAAGAACTACCGCACGAACGCCTTCAAGGCCGTGAGAAGCATGAATCCCGACGGCTTCATCGCCATGTCGGGCACGCCTGTTGAAAACAGCCTCATGGAATACTGGTCCGTGATGGAGGCGGCCAATCCCGGGCTCCTCGGCACGGCGACGAGCTTTAAGGACGAGTTCGCGCTTCCGATTGAAAACGACCACAGCTATGAGGTGGCCGAACGCTTTAAGCGCGTGACGGCTCCCTTCATCATGCGCCGCATGAAGACCGACAAGTCGATCATCAGCGACCTGCCGGACAAGATCACGACGGACGAATTCTGCCGCCTCACAAAGACGCAGGCGGCGCTCTACCGCGCGGTCGTCCGAAAGAACATGAAGATCGTCGAGCTGGCGGACAACGCCTTCGTGCGGCGCGCCCTCGTTCTGCAGATGGTGCTGCAGCTGAAGCAGATCTGCAACTCCCCCGCGCAGTTCGAACCCACGGCCGCGAACCTCGATCCGATGGCGTCGGGCAAGATGCGCAGGCTTTTCGACATCCTCGACGAAATGCAGGCGGCGGGCCGCAAGGTCCTCATCTTCACGCAGTTCGTGCAGATGGGAAATCTCCTCGTGGACTGGATTGCCGAGCGGACGGGAAAGAAGCCGCAGTTTCTCTACGGCGGCCTTTCTCCGGCGCGCCGGCAGGAAATGGTCGACCGCTTCCAGAACCGGCGCGACGAGAACATCATGATTCTGTCGCTCAAGGCGGCCGGCACCGGCCTCAACCTCACGGCCGCCTCCGCCGTTGTGCACTACGACCTCTGGTGGAATCCGGCGGTTGAAAACCAGGCGACCGACCGCGCCTACCGCATCGGGCAGACTTCGAACGTCAACGTCTACCGCTTCATCTGCGCCAACACCTTCGAAGAGAAGATCAACGAGATGATTGAAAAGAAGAAGCTCATTGCGGAAATGACGGTGTCTACCGGCGAAAACTGGATCGGCGACCTCACGAACCGCGAACTCGAGGAAGTCTTCAGCCTTGAGGACGACGCGGCAGCTCAGTGAGGAGAGCCGCATGAAGTCGGCGGGCCTTTCCCGAACACATCGGGACGGGCCCGGCCGCTCCTGAAATTGCCTTTTGAATTTCCCTCTCGTCCTCTGATCGGACGAGTTTTTCCCTCTATCATTCGGCTGCGGTCCGAAAAAAGAGACTTCAAGTCCGCTTCGCCCGCAGATCCCAAGAAAAACCGCTCTCCGCCATCCGGCGGAAAAGCGGACTCCAATCATTCAACATTGAGACCCCCGAATGACCAAGACGAAATTCTCCGGCACCCAGACCGAAAAGAACCTCGAAGCCGCCTTCGCCGGCGAATCCATGGCCCGCAACAAGTACACGTACTTTGCGGCCGTCGCCCGCAAGGAAGGCTTCCAGCAGATCGCCGAGATTTTTGAAGAGACGGCGGAAAACGAGAAGCAGCACGCGAAGCTCTGGTTCAAGCACCTGAACGACGGCGTGGGCACCACGACGGAAAACCTGAAGGCCGCGGCCGAAGGCGAGAACTACGAGTGGACCGACATGTACGAGACCTTTGCGAAGCAGGCTGAAGCCGACGGCTTCCCCGCGCTTGCGTACCAGTTCCGTGCGGTGGGCGCGATCGAAAAGGCGCATGAGGCGCGGTTCCTCAAGCTCCTCAAAAACATCGAGATGCAGCAGGTCTTCGAGAAGAGTGAGGAAGTGATGTGGCAGTGCCGCGTCTGCGGCCACCTCGTGATGGGCAAAAAGGCTCCGGAAGTCTGCCCGGTCTGCGCGCATCCGCAGTCCTATCAGCAGGTTCGCGCGGAAAATTACTAATCCGCTCTGAAGGGAAAGCGCGGATCTCCGCGGCGGGCGAAGACGAATCCTCTTCGTTTCTTCGCCCGCAAGCGGCCGCGAAGCCGACAGCCCGGGAAATGTCTCAGGCGATTGCCGAGGCCTTTTTGCTATAAAGGCGTTTTTGATTGCGTGATCGCCCGGGGAAACACTTCCGCGCTGCAACCGTCCCAAAAGGATTTTTTTGAAATGCATCATAGAGCCATTCTTTCCCTTGCCGCCCGCATTCATGAAGAGGGCCGCCGGAATCTCCTTCAGCGCATGAAGGCCGAAGGGCTCGATGAGCTGACGACGAGCTGCGGCGACATCTTCATGGTGCTTTTTGCCGAGGAAGGGCAGAGCCTTACGGCGGTCGCGCAGAAAATCCGGCGCACCAAATCGACGACGAGCGTCATGGTGGACCGCCTTGAGAAGCAGGGCTACATCGTGAAGCAGGTTTCTCCCGACGATGCCCGGGCGAGCGTCATCTGCCTCACGCCCAAAGGCCGGGCCCTCAGGCCCATGATGATGGAGATTTCGGAAAAGCTCACGGACGACATCTGCGCCGGCCTCACGGATGAGGAGGCCGGCGAGCTCGAGCGGCTGCTGAGAAAATGCGCCTGCGGCATGCGTACGGCCGCGGATTAGCCTTCCTTCATTGAAAGCATGAACGTTCCCTGGGGATCGATTTCAGGGAGGTATTTGCGGTAGGTCGCGACAAGGGCGGCCTCCGGATCGGCATCCTTAAAGGCTTCCGGATAGAAGACCTTGGCGAGGTATTGCGTGAAGCGCCAGTCCACGATGGAGCGCAGACTCCCGTGGTCGACCCCATAAAACTCGTTATTCCTGACGGCCGGCAGGTTCTGCCAGAGGGGACGGTTTTTAAAGCCTTCGAGGCGCTTCATCGCATCGGCACGCTCTACTGTAAAGCCCATCCGCATCTGATCGGCATGATCGTTCCCCCAGATGCTGCCTCCGATGATGACGACTTCCGGTGCTCTCGAGATCACGAATTCCCGCGTGAGGGCGCTGTAGGGTTCAGGGTTCTTCTCAGAAATGCTTGCTGCTTCAATGCGCTTCAGAATGGCGCCCCAGAGAATCGTGGCGTTGTAGGAATTGCCGTACTGTCCGGGCCCGAGGTTGCCGAGCTCCATGTAGCAGGTGCGGTGCTTTGCGTTCGAGGGGAGCGCCCGGATGCGGCGGTCGATTTCGGAGAGCCCCTCCATGCATTCGCTGCAGAGCGCTTGAGCCGCGTCGTCGCGGCCGAGAAGGCGCCCGAGGATGCGGGTGGAGAGCACGTGGTTCTCAAGCTTCATCGCGTGATAGTCGATCACGATGACGCGGATTCCGGCGCGCTCAAGAAGATTGATGCGCTGGTTGTTGGCGGCAAACTGCGAGCGGCCGATGAGAATCACGTCGGGCTTTAAGGACAGAATGCGTTCGGTATTGAGAATGTCGTCGTGGAAGCCCCCGATGGAAGGAATCTTCGTGAGCTCGGGGAACGCCTTCGTGAAGACGCGGTATTCGCCCGTGCGGGTGCTCTCCCAGTGGTCCTGGGTGAGGCCGACGACTTTCTGAAGCGCGCCGCTTCCCCCCACAAGAAGGTAGTTGGCGATGTAGTTGGCGACGATGATGCGCTTGGGCGCCTCCTTGATGGTCACCTGGCGGCCCGCGATGTCCGTGAAGACGAGGGGCCAGGTGCCGGCAGGCGGAAAATCGGGAAGCGCTGCTTCAGCGCCCCGGGCGAGTGGCATCAGGCCGAGGGCGAGCGCGGCGCTCGTAAATTGCAGAACGGTGCGGCGGGAGATCATGAGACTGCCTCTTTCAAGAGAAGAAAAAAAGGATGAAGGGATTCAGAAGGGCTTCCTTGCGAGCACCATGAAGTCGCGAACGAGCGCGGCTTCTCTGCCCGTTGCCGGGTCCGTCACATGGACGAGAACGGGTTCGAGGACGGTTACGTCGGAAAAGCCGCATTCAAGGAGCGATTCAACGTCCCAGCCCGGACGGTCCTGGTGCGTGAGGGGTAGTCCCTCCGCAATCCGTTCCATCGGGCTCGTGTCGACGCCGAGCATGAATTTTTCGCTGTGGCCGTAGGGAACGGCTTCCGTCTGGTGAAGCCGCGCGAAGGCCAAGTCCTCGAGATATCGGTAGTGGTTGCCGTCGGCATAGAAGAGCTCGCCGCCGGGCTTGAGCGCACGGAACCAGTCCCGGAGCGCCCGAAGGGGATCAGGAAGATTCCAGATGACGTTTCGGGAAAGAATGGCGTCAAGCGACCCGTCCTCAACCGGAAGCGCCGCCGCATCGGCTGCGATGAAATCAACCGGGAGGCCCATCGCCGCGGCGTTCCTTCGCGCTTCCTCAAGCATTCCGGGGGATGCGTCGAAGCCGACCGCCTTCCAGCCCGCTTTGGCTGCGGCGAGCGCGAGAAAGCCCGGGCCGCACCCGGCGTCGGCTACCTTCGCTGAGGGAGGAAGATCGAGGAGGCGCGTGAGGCGCGCGACCCAGCGCTCGCCTTCGGGGGAAGCCAGTTCATCGATCGTGCGCAGGCTGTAGCCTTCGGCGCGCGTGTCCCAGTAGTCCGAGATGCGGGAGGGGAGGGAGGAAGCATGAGTCATGGCGTGCCCGGTGTCTGAGAAAGGGAAAAAAGGGATCAGGAATGAACGTGGTCGGGATGATGGTGCCCCGTGTCGACGTCGAGCGGCTTCTCGGGAATCACGACCAGGCGCCCGCCCGAGGTGCGCTCGACGGCTGCCTCAACGCGGTAGACCACGGAGAGTTCGTCGGGGGTCAGCACCCTTTCGGGGGTGTCATAGCGCCTTACGGTGCCGTCGGCGAGCATGAGGAGGCGCGTCGAAAAGCGAGATGCGAGCATGAGGTCGTGCACGACCGCGAGCGCAATGGAGCCCGTGCGGCTTGCGTACGACCGTGCGGCCTCCATCACGATCAGCTGGTGCCTCAGGTCGAGCGCGCTCGTGGGTTCGTCGAGCAGCAGCACCCGCGGACGGGAAACAAAGGCCTGCGCCATGAAGACGAGCTGCTTCTGGCCGCCCGAGAGCGAGGCGACGGGAAGGTCCGCGAGATGGCTGATCTGCATGGCATGAAGGGTCTGATCAACCTGCTCGAAAACATCCGGCGTCACGCGCCAGGAGAGGCGCCGTCCGAGGCCGAGCATCACCATTTCAAAGACGGAAAGGCGGCTTGCAACCTGCGTGAGCTGCGGGAGGTACGCTATGGCGCTTTTGGGAAGAAGCTCGCCGTTTTCCTTGAGCACGACATTCCCGACGCGGGGCGCGAGGCCGGCAATGGCCTTGAGGAGCGTTGTTTTCCCTGCCGCATTGCGGCCGGTGACGGAAACGAGCTCCCCCGCCCCGACGGAAAAAGAAATGTCGTGAAGAATCTTTTTCGGTCCGAAATCAACGCCGAGGTTGTCGATAGTGAGCGTGAGCGCCATCAGAAGTCCCTCCGGCTTTTCAGCAGCAGAACAAGAAGGAAGGGCACGCCCGCAATGGACGTGACGATGCCGATCGGGAGCATGGCGCCCGCGGAGAGCCACTTGGCAATCAGTGAGGAGAGAAGCATGATGAAGCCCCCCGCGAGAATGCTCCCCGGGATGAGCCAGCGCTGATCGTCGCCGAGGAGGAGCTTTGCGCAGTGAGGCGCGACGAGCCCCACGAAGGCGATGGTGCCGATGAAGGAGACGGCGGCGGCAACGAGAAGAGAGGAGACGGCGAAAACGAGGATTCTCAGTTTTGCGACGGGGACGCCGAGGCTCTTTGCGCGCTCCTCTCCGACGGAGAGCGTGGTGAGCTGCCAGGCGGCAGGCGCAAGAAGGAGAACGCCCGCGAGAAGCGCGCCTCCGGCAGCGGCAGCTGAGAGCCAGCCGGCACGCTCGAGGTTCCCGAAGGTCCAGCCGTTGATGAGCTGGGCGGTTTCGGGCGACGCGAGGTAGATGAGAAGCTGCTCGAGCGCGATGAAGAAGAAGTTCATGATGATGCCCGCGAGAATCAGCGTCGAGGGCGTCATTCCGCGCATGCGGCCGAGGGCGAGGATCAGACTGCAGATGAGAAGCGCGGAAAGAAATGCGGCCGCAATGGTGCCGGTCCAGAGTTCTCCAGCGATGGTGAAGCCTGATGTGATCGCAAGCGCCGCGCCGAAGCTCGCGCCCGAGGTGATGCCGAGGGTCGAGGGGCTCGCAAGCGCATTGGCGGTGATCGTCTGAATCGAAAGGCCGGCAAGCGAGAGCGACGCGCCCACAAAGAGCGCCGTCACCGACATCGGCAGCCTCAGCTCCCAGAGAATGAGGGCCTGGGGATTCTCGGCCGAAGGCCCTGCTGCGAGGGACGCGAGGAGCTCTCCGAGCGGAATGCCCGAAGATCCGGTGGCAAGGTCAAGCGCCAGAAGAAGAATCACGGCAGCGGCAATGAATGCCGTGACGACAAACCGGCTTCGCTGGCGCTCCCGGTAATGGATGTGGCAGGACATGGGGGAAAGAGGAAGAATGTATGAAGATTTTAAAAATCATCATACGATCATTCCATCCATCCCGCCTCCGCAAAAAGTTGCAGAAAACTGCCTTTTTCACTCAATGCGTGCGGCCTAATCCTTTTGGTCTTTTTGGTCCTTTTGGTCCTTTTGGTCCTTTTGGTGCCGGGTTATTTCCTTAGGCTGCGGTACGCCCGGACGGACCGGAGGAAATTCTCAAACTGCTCCATGCCCTTTTCAGAAAGGACCGACTCCGGGTGGTACTGCACGCCTTCAATCGGCAAAGTGCGGTGGCGGATTCCCATGATTTCGCCGTCATCCGCCGCGCGGGCGGTGACTTCAAGTTCGGGCGGGAGCGTCTCAGGGTCGAGCGCGAGCGAATGGTAGCGGATGACGGAGAGCTTTTCGGGGAGCCCTGCGAAGATGCCGCGGCCGTCCGTCGTGATGTCGGAGGCTTTGCCGTGCATGACGCGCTTCGCATGAATCACCTTCATGCCGAAGACTTCGCCGATTGCCTGGTGGCCGAGGCAGACGCCGAGCATCGGGATCTTCTCTCGGGCGCCCGCCCGGATGAGATCCGTGAGGATCCCGGCTTCGGAGGGTTTCCCCGGACCGGGGGAGAGGACGAGCGCATCCGCGCCGAGATGGAGCACGGCGTCCGGAGTCGTCCGGTTGTTGCGGAAGGTTTGAACCTCGGCTCCGAGCATCTGCAGATACTGCACGATGTTGTAGGTGAAGGAGTCGTAGTTGTCGAGCATGACGAGCTTCATGATTCTTGTTCCTCAGTCGTTGGCGTCATTTCCGGTGCGCTTCAGAGCGCGAGGCCGCGGGCGGCGAGTTCGATCGCCTTCATCATGGCGGCGGCCTTATTGCAGGTTTCGAGGTATTCCGCATGCGGAACGGAATCGTGCACGATGCCCGCTCCCGACTGAATTTCCATGTGCCTGCCGTCGAGCACGATCGTGCGGATGGTGATGGCAAGGTCCATTGCGCCGTCGTAGCCGAAGTAGCCGGCTGCCCCGCCGTACATCCCGCGGGGCGAGGGTTCAAGCGCATGAATGATTTCCATCGCGCGCACCTTCGGGGCGCCCGAGAGCGTGCCCGCCGGGAAGGCGCTCCGCACGAGATCGAACGCGTCCCTGCCTTCCCCGAGCTCGCCCTCCACCGTGCTCACAATGTGCATGACGTGGGAGAAGCGCTGAATCGACATGAAGTCGGAGACCTGAACGGTGCCGGGGGCGGCGATTCGTCCGAGGTCGTTGCGCGCGAGGTCGACGAGCATCAGATGTTCGGCACGCTCCTTCGGGTCGGCGAGAAGCGATTTTTCGAGCGCCGCGTCTTCTTCCGGGGTCTGCCCTCTCGGACGCGTGCCGGCGATCGGCCGCAGAAGGGCTTTGCCGCCCGCTTCCGTCCGGCAGAGCGTTTCGGGTGAAGACGAAATGAGGATGAGCTTTCCCATCTTCATGAAGAAGGTGTAGGGAGAGGGATTGATGAGCCGCAGCGCCCGGTAGAGCGTGAGCGGGGGAATATCCGTTTCGCCCGAGAATTTCTGCGAGAGCACGACCTGGATGATGTTGCCGTCGCGGATCTGCGCCCTGGCTTTTTCGACCATTTCTGAGAACGCCGTTTCCGTGCAGTTGGAGCGGAGTTCCGGAACGGGATGGCTTTCGGGGGTTGCGGGAAAAGCCGGCCGGGCGAGCTTTTCCTTCATGACGCCGACGCGCCGCACGCCTTCGTTGTAGGCGGCCTGGAGCGTCTCAAACTCATCCGTCCGGACGGCCGCCGAGAGCATCAGCGTATGTCGGAAGTTGTCGAAGATGATGAGGTCGTCAGCAATCATGAAGGAGGACGTGGGCCCACTGAGGCCGGGCTTCGGCGCGGGAAGAGTTTCGAATTCGCCGACGGCTTCGTAGCCGATCGCGCCCACGGCGCCGCCGATAAAGGCGGGCATGTCGGGGGAAAGTGCGGGCGTGAGGCCCTGCATGAGAGTTCTCATTGCCATGAGCGGGCCGTCTGGTGCCGGGAGTTCGCGTTTCTTTCCATCCGCGGGCGCGTAGAAGGCTTTCCCGTTCTCGACGGTGAAGACGCCCCGCGGGTTGAGGCCGATGAAGGAATAGCGCCCGAAGCGTTCTCCCGCTTCGACGGATTCGAGGAGAAAGACGTTTTCGTCATCCTTCAAACGCGCGAGGACGGTGACCGGCGTCTCCATGTCGGCGCAAAGTTTTTCGGTGACGGGAACAAGGTTGCCCTTCAGGGCAAGGTCGGAAAATTCCTGGAAGCTCAGCATGGCGGATTCGACTCCGGGCGGAAGAAGGAAAAGGAGAAAACAAAAAATCGGGACGAAAAAAAGCGGACCGGAAGCCAATGGCCTCTGGTCCGCTTTCAGGGCAAGGACTTTGACGAAAAGTCCTCTTGGGTTCAAGCGTTCGTCATGCTTTCCTCTGATGGAGCACTCTCAGACAGCAGAGCGCCTCGTCAGTACGATTCCCGGAATGGACGCACGCGAACGCGGGCAGCGGACCGAAGGACCGACGCCAGCGCCAGGCGGCATTGAGAATCGAGACGAGGAAAAGCATGGGGTGAACGAAAAAAGAATGTATTGAGGGTTAGCTTGACAGATGGAGGGATTTCCCGCGCAGGCTGAATCACCGTTTCAAGTTGATGCAGATCAATATTTAATCCCATCCTGACCGGAACTGAGGTCTATCGGGCGGGAAGCGGCCCATCCGTGCGCCGTACCTGGAGAGCGCGCTCTGAGGTTCATCCGGCTGCGAGGCTTAAGCCAATCGGGGCGATAGAATCGCTTTTTCGGAACTGCGGGATGGTGCGCGTCATGCAGAAAGAAGAAGTCTTCAAATTGCCGCTGGGCCATTCCGATTTTGCGAGGCTCCGCGAGGAAAACTGCATCTATGCGGACAAAACGGAAGCGATCCATCGGCTCTCATCCGAAGGCGGCCGGATTTTCGTCGCGCGTCCGCGCCGGTTCGGGAAGTCGCTCCTCACTTCAACCTTTGATTCCCTGTTCCGCTATGAGTTGAGGGATTTTCAGGGCCTCGCGGTCGAAAAGCTCTGGAAAGAGAAAACGCATGCCGTTGTTCATCTCGATTTCTCGGAAGTCTGCGAGTTTGCGGATGCGGAGGATTTTCGCAGCCAGTTTGAAAGTCTCCTGATCAGCAGCTTTGCCGCTGCAGGTCTTCCTTGGGAAGAGAAGATAGATGGTGCGCTTGCGCAGATAGCCTCCTGGCTTAATGACATGGACCACCCACTGCATCGAACCCGTTCGAGCGAATGGGCGCGACAATAGGTGTATCTACCTCTAATACCGCAGGAGGCCATGCCATGACAAAGAAGCATACGCAAACGACGCTTGATGTTTCCATCGAATATTCCGCGATCGGGCTGGACCTCGCCAAATACGACGTTTCCTTGGCAGCGGTGACGCTCAACGAGGGAGAAATTATTTGTATCGACCGCGTGACTTATGCTGAGCTCTATGAGCTTGCCGACAAGCTCTCCCCGACGCTGTTTGCAGTTGAACCGTGCTGCGGCTACTCGCAGCTTGCCCTTGAGCTCGAGGCTCGCGGCCATGAGATGCGCGTTATCAACGGCAAAGTCGTCAAGATGTGGATCGACACGCATATGTCGGGCCAGAAAACCGACATCAACGATGCGCTCGCGCTTGCCCGGCTGACGGCCGATCCGGATCTTCGGCCTATTCGCGCGAAATCTCTCGAAGAATGCCGCATTATGACGGTGCAGGGCGTGCGTCAGCAGCTGATCGGACAACGTACGAAGACGCTCGTCAGCTTCAAGGGCTTTGCCCAGACCTGGGGAATCCACATGCCTGCCGGCAGGCGCAATCTCAAAAAGATGCGTGAAGCCGTGGAAGCTAAGGCAGACATGATGGGCGACGCAGCTGTCTCTGCTCTGACGACGATGCTTGACCGCGTGAAGACGCTCGATGATCAAATTCATCAGCTCGACAAGGACCTTGAAGCACTGGTCAGCGCCAATGCCAACGGCAGGCTGCTGAAGAGCGTCATGGGCGTCGGCACTCAGATCGCCGCCCGCTTCATTACGGTTGTCGGCGATGTAAAACGGTTTGAAACGTCACGCTCGCTTGTTGCCTACATCGGATGCGTGCCGAAAAATTACATTACGGGGCATGTGAATAAGCCCAGACAAAAGAAGAGCTCTGCTCCCGACCTGAGCAGCAAGGGCCAGGGGCGAATCAGCCGCCGCGGCGACAAATTGCTGAGATCCCTGCTGATGCAGGGTGCGGCCTGCATCTACATGCAGTACTGCAAGAGGCAGCTGCCCGACTGCCAGCTCACAAAGTGGATTGACAAGCAGCTGGCGGTGAGGAAGCCCTACGGCAAGATCATGGTGTCGCTGGCGGCGAAACTCATCCGGATCGCATGGGCGGTGCTCACCTACGGCAAAAAGTTCGACATCCACAGAGCGGGCGTCCCCCGCTCGGTGCTGGCGGCGATGGCCGTTCAACCCAGCAATGAGGCTGCCGCTGCAGCATGAGGCATCGGCAATTCCATAACTAATCGCGTGAAATGAGAAACCCTTTTCTGTAAGGCTTGTCCGACAGCTATTCATGTCGAATTGCACTTGATGCATGTGGCTTTTTATTGGCAAGGACAAGACTTCTGATGAGTTCATTTTGGCCATGGCATGCAAGCATGCCGACAGGCCTGAGAGATTAACGGAAGCGGCCTCTCTCGTTGATGCGTGATTACTGGGACTGGAATACTGCCGGCAACAACCAAAATGACATAACACGGATTAGCCGATGTAGGGTCGCTAAGTCCGAATGCGGGCTGCGCTTCGCTTGTCGCATTCGCACATAGCGACATTGTATCGGCGGAGGTCCTGTAAAGCGGCTTACGCGGCATATGCTCCGCTCGGCCTGAAGGCCGTGCTCGCTATTCCACGACCGCTTGACAGGAATAGGCTCAGTGCCTGAAGGCACCAGGCCAGCAATGCCGCCAGCTGCCGCTATAAGGCGCTCGACTAACTCACTGCCCGCAGCTTCGCTCCTGAGCTCGCGCGTTACCGTACTTGGAGCTTGACAAACGTGGGTGGTCCAGAGATTCGACCTTGAAGCCTGCGTCGCTCGTCATCCTGATCGACGAATACGATGCGCCGCTCACGAAGTGCATCGGCAATCCGACGCTCTTTGAGGACGTGCGCCGGCTGATGCGTTCCTTTTTCCGGATGCTGCAGGAAAATGATCGGATTCTCCGCTTCTTCTTCATGACGGGAATCACGGGAGGTCTCACGGACCTTTTCCCGGAACTCCATCATTTGGAGGACATTTCCCGGAAACCTGCGTACGGAACACTGATCGGCTTTACGGAAGAGGAGATTGAGGCGAATTTCGGGGCCTGCCTTGAAAGCGCACAGTCGGCGCTCCGGATGAGCCGTGAAGAACTGATGGAGAGCCTGCGAGGCTATTACGGCGGTTATTCCTTTGACAACAAAGCCTCCACGCATGTCTTCTGTCCCTGGTCGGTGCTCAATTTCCTCAAATATCCGGAGCGCGGCTTTCGGAACTACTGGTTTGAAAGCGGCGGAAGGCCCGCCATCCTCATGAAGCTTCTCGCCCATGCCGGACCGCTGAGTTTTGCCGAAGCGAAGCGAATTCCCTTGAGCGAGGCCGGCGCGGCACGGACAAAGGACGACATCAGGCCCGAGGCGCTCCTCGAGCAGGCAGGCTATCTCACCATCCGGGCTGTGACGGCAGACGGCTCTGCGCTTATCGGGTATCCCAATAAAGAGGTTTCCATATCGATGGCGGAGCTCTATGCCGGGGAACTCCTTCGCGGGAAGCCTCTTGAAGGCCCGGAGGAGCCGATGCTCTCCGAAACGCTTCGGGATGGTGCCGTCGAACCTGAACTTCCAGCCGTTTATTACTCTCGCGACTTCGGACGGTCAGTCAGCGACTTAAAAAGGTCATGAGTTCCTCCATGGTCTTACCGCTTCGAGCCATGGCTTCCGCAATCACTTCGGCCTGCCGCAGCGTCTTTTCCTTGTTGAGTTCGATGAGCTTTACCCCGAGCTTCTCGTAACGTGTTTTGACCTTCAGCAACCGCTGCTGAGTCAGTTTGATCTGCTTCTCAATCGAAGCCAGCGACTTACGCTTCGGCATCTTCATTCTCCTCCTCGCCAATCGGTTCCAGATCCTCGACGTCCTCCATGCTGTCTTTCTTTCCGGCAAGCGCGGCAGAGATGGCGGCGGCCTGCGACATAACCTTGTCCTTCGTCATGCCAAAGGATTTCAGGATGATTTCCTGCGTCCTCGTGATTGCGTGGTCAAGCTGATATCTGCCGTCATTGATTCTCACCAGCTCGATTGTCTCCAGTTCCCGGATCGCCGCAGGAACCGTCATGTAGTTCCTCTTTGTCGGCAGGCGGAGCATCTCATCCTTCAGGAGGTTGTAGAGCCTCTGTCGAATAATGAGAGCAATAAATTCAATAAAAATCTTGGCTCTTACGGCTTCTGCGGAGTGTACCCGCATGCTCTTGCTGCCCAGGAATGATTTGTCTGCGCTGAAGAGCTTCTCTGAGGCGTCGCGGCCTCGGTACTGCAGATAAGCGTCTCTGGCGCTCATTTTCTCGGAGGTAATGATGCAGAAATATCCGCATCTCGAATAAGCATGCTCGATGATGCTCTTCTTCTCTTCGGCAAAAAGGAAGCGGCCTTTTTCGTCGTAGTGACACTGGAAGTAATCTGTATGCGGGGATCCGAACTCCACTTCACGGCCGACCCACTGGTCGAAGTTCTTCTGCATCTGCGTCAGCGCGTTTTCTATATCGCGCCGCTCCGTCGCCATCTTCATGGGGTTAAAGAAGACATGAAAGTAGCGCTCCCGTGAGTCTTCCGGAAAAATCTTCATTTTTTCCGTTGTGCCGCTGATGCAATGCTCGCGCAGGGAGGCGTCGACGCGATTTTCGAAAGTGCCGTGGAGCCTGTCGACCAATTCGGCCACAAGTGCCTTGCAGCCCTTAACCATCATGATGAACTCAAAGTTATTCGCATCCATGTAGTCGATGTTGATCTTGCAGAAATAACCTCGGTCGATGATGAAGCCAATACGCTTGTAGTTGTACGCAATTGCCTTGTCTACAAGGAATTTGAACTGACTGACGTCATTAATGGAGCCAGGGTAGCATTCATAGAACAACGGCACCTGATTGGTTTTGTCGTAGGCGACGGCAAGATTAAAAATCGGGCATCCCTGATCGACTTTGGCCTTGCCGAATTCAACAAAATCAACATCTCCCGCCTGGCAGTTCTTATTAGTTGAATCATAGGAAATGTAGATCCGTGAGCGATGATCGCGCTTTGCGTTCCAGTCGTTCAGAAAGCCTGAAATTTGGTCCGGGCTGACGTTGGCGAGGAAGCTCGAGATGGCGGCGTCGCTCGCAATCCGCATGTCTTTCGAGAAGAGCGGATGTCGATATGCGTAGTCCGGGTAGTACTGCCCTTGATTCCTTTCCTCAATGATCATGTAGGCGGCCAGATCCAGCACCAGCCCAGCTCGATCAAGGAAATGCTTCTGGAGCATTTTGCCGAGGCCGTACGTCTGCACGATGTTTGCTATGACGATGTAGCTGCCGGCCATCAGCGTGCTGCAGCGCCTGGCGCTCTCCCGGACTTCTGGGAGAACGGCATCAGGGAAAAAGACCAGGAAATTTTCATTCGGAACCATGGTCTCGGTTTCACCAACGCATTTTCCGATTAGCACACGCTTGGGCACCGTGTGCTTCTTTTTCGGGTCGTAGCTGCGCTCCAGAACGTAGTGGATGTACGTTCCGCTCTTAGTGCCTTGCCGACTGATTTTTCCTTTGAGCCTGGGTATCGGGACCGTGAAATTCAGGAACATTCGAAGTTAAATTGCGAGAGTAATATATTACTCTCGAGTGTACAAGAAAAGCGCCGGCGACGCAATGAAATTTTTTAAGTTTTTTCGGTAGTAATGATCAAAATCCTGTTGGATCTTGAACGAGAGTCATGCGGTTCTGGAAGTTGAGGTCGAAGAGGTGATTGAGCGCTTCAATAAGGCTGTCAACGCTATTGACTATGTTCGATTTCCCATCCGGGACGAATCAAGTTGCCGAGCCTATCTGCAGGTTCTATTGATAGGCGCGGCAATGCTGCCGAAGGTTGAAACACATACGGCGTTGGGTCGAAGCGACCTTGAAGTGGAGTCCGGAAGCCGTCACTGGGTCTTCGAATTCAAGTATTCGCAAAATGGAGAGGATGCCGGGAAGCTTCTCGAGGAGGCTGCGAACCAGATCCGTTCCCGGCGCTATGGCGAAACGCCGCATGGAAAGGAACTCATTCGAGTCGCCTTGGTTTTCGACGGCCGCAGGCGGCAGTTTGTCCGCTGGGCGCGTCTCTGAGTTGAAGCAGACGGAAAGCCGCAGGCGCCGGGAAAGCGCTCTGCGGCTTCGGAGGAGAAAGGATCACCGGGCCTGTCCGAAGGCACGGAGGATGGCCGCAGCGGCGTCCTCTGGTGCGCCAGTATTCTCGATCGTCACGTCGGCGTTCCCGAGGTAGATGTCTTTTCTTTCTTCCCAGATCTGCGTGAGGGGCTTTGAGAGCGAAACCGGGCGTCCGGCTACCGGAAGGTCGGAGAGCGGGCGCGTGAGGAGCGCGATCCTGCCGTTCTGCTTCAGGGCCTCCCTGTTCTTTTCACGGAGAAGCGTTCCGCCCCCCGTCGCAATCACGACGCCCCGGCGAGCGCCTGCGAGCTGCGTGATGTGGGTTTCGAGGTCGCGGAAGGCTTTTTCACCGTCTCTCGCAAAGATTTCCGGGATGGAGCAGTCGGCCGCCGCTTCGATCGCGTCGTCTAGGTCGATGAATTCGCGCCCGAGCGCACTGGCGATCGCGCGCCCGACGGTGGACTTGCCGCTCCCGGGCATGCCGGAGAGGACGATGTTTTCATTCTCAAGCGCGAGCTTTCTGAAAAGGCCGGCCGTGTTCGCCGCCGGCTCGCGGTTCCAGAGAAAGCGCCGCGAGGCTTCAATCGCCTGAACGACGAGCATGAGAAGACCGTTCATGCTGGGGATTCCTCTCGCATCGGCTTCGAGCATCAGCTTCGTCCTGGCTGGGTTGTAGATGAGGTCGAAGACGAATTCAAGATGCGGAAGGATTGCGAGGTTTTCAACGGGCGCTGCCCCGGCGCGAGGGTACATGCCGACGGGCGTGGCGTTGACGAGTATCGCGGCATCGGATTCGCGCGCGATGTTTTCGTAATTGAGATCGCCAGTGCGCGAAACCATTTTCGGGTTCGCGCCCATGTCCCGGAGGACCGAGAAGACGCACTTCGCCGCACCCCCGGTGCCGAGAATGAGCGCCTTCTTTCCCTTCACATCGATGCCGGAGGCCGCAATCATGGCTTCAAAGCCCGCATAGTCGGTGTTGTCGCCCGTGAGCGATCCGTCGGCCTCGCGGATGATCGTGTTGACGGCGCCCACCTTTTCGGCGCGGTCCGTGAGGCGCGCGAGGAAGGGAATCACGGCTTCCTTATAGGGAATCGTGACGTTGACGCCGTCGAAGGGGACGGAGGCAAAGAATTTGTCGAGGCGGTCGGGCTCAACCTCGAAGCACTTGTAGGCGTAGGCCGCGAGTTCCTTGTGAATGGCGGGCGAAAGCGTGTGGGAGAGCGTGCGTCCGAGAAGCCCGCAGAGAAGGCCCGCGCCCGGGCGAAGCGCCTTGTGGCGGATTTCAGAGCGCCGGACGGTTGCGCCGAGTCCGATCAGGTCGGCAATGAGGATCTGCGAGGCTTGGTCGCCTTCAGACCGGAAGGTGATGGAAACGGCGTCGCCCCCGGGAATGACGGCTTCCGGGACGAAGCCTCCCGCGAGGAGCGCGGCGAGGGCTTTCGCCGTGACGCTCCGGGAGGATTCTCCGGGGAGCACGGGAAGGCGCGCCTCACAGCTTCCCTTTTCAGGAAGGTCTTCGGGCGAGAGGATGGGGGCGAGCTGCCGGCGGCGGGATCCCGCAATGAGGACCTCGTAGACGGAATGAAGCACATGGCTCGTTTCCGGATCGCGCCCGCTCGTGATGCGGGAGAGGAGCGCTTCCTCGCGTTTGAGCGCATGAACGGCAAGTCCGAGGCGGCGCTTTCTTGCGCCCACTTCGTCTGCGACCGCCATGCGTTCGTCGATGAGGCCGGAGAGCTTGCCGTCAATGTCGTCGATCCGTTCGCGCAGATCCCCGAGGGGCGCCGAGATTTTCTGTTGAGGCTGATTCATCACTGGTCCGGTGAAATTTATTCGTTGCTGATCTTTCCCAGCGTGGGAATCGAGGGGCGTTCGAGCGTCTGAGGGAGAACTGCCGGGCCGGAGAGGAGGCTGTCGAGCACGGCGAGTGCGGCGACCGCTTCCGCCACCGGCACGGCGCGCACGCCGATGCAGGGGTCGTGACGGCCCCGTACGCCGAGTTCGGCGTTTTCGCGGCGCGAGATTGAAATGGTCTCCTGCGCGAGCGCGATCGAGGGCGTGGGCTTCATGGCAATGCGGAAGACGACGGGCGCAGCCGTAGTGATGCCGCCCGCAATGCCCCCCGCGTTGTTGGTGCGGGGCTTCGCGCCCGGGGCATCGGGAGAAATCTCCCAGGGGTCGTTGTTTTCAGACCCCTTCATGCGGGAAGCCTCAAACCCGCGGCCGAATTCGACGCCCTTGACGCCGGGAATGCCGAAGAGACCAAAGGCGAGCTTGCCGTCAAAGCCTTCGAAAAGCGGGCCCCCGAGCCCGCAGGGGAGACCCTCGATCATGCATTCGATCACGGCGCCGATGCTGTCGCCCGCTTTCCTCGCCGCGAGAATGGCTTCGGTCATGCGGGCTTCCGCGTCGTCGGTGAGAACCGGAAGGCCCCTCGAGAGGCGCTTCTGAAGGTCTTCCGGATTCTCGCCCATCGGATTCATGGGGCGGTCTTCCGCCGTTCCAACTGAGAGGAGGTGGGCGGAAATGCGGATCCCGCGGCGCTCGAGAATCTGGAGCGCAATGCCGCCCGCGAGGGTGATGGGAGCGGTGAGGCGCCCCGAGAAAGCGCCGCCCCCGCGGACATCCTGATGCCCCTGGTACTTGACTTCAGCAGGAAGGTCCGCATGCGAGGGCCGCGGGAGGTCGGCTATCGCCTTATAGTCCTGCGAGCGCTGGTTGGTATTCCGGATGATGGCGGCAAGCGGCGCGCCGCAGGTGACGCCCTCGACCATGCCGCAGAGGATTTCCGGCGTGTCGGGTTCCTTTCGCTGCGTGGCGAGCCTTCCGCCCGGGGCGCGCCGGGCCATGAAGGCCTGCAAGGCGTCCACCGAGATCGATTCGCCGGCAGGAAGGCCCTCGATCGTGCAGCCGATCGCGTCTGCGTGCGATTGTCCGAAGACGGTGGTGCGGAGGTTTTCGCCGAAAGTCGTGTTCATGCTGAAATCCAAAAAAATGTTCTAAAGCTCGTTTGGGGTAAGAGAAGCGCATTATTCCGCGCTGCAGAGGCCGCCCAACTCTGCGAAGTCCTCAAGGAACTTCGGATAGCTTTTCCGGAAGGCTTCCGCTCCGGAAATGCGGACGGGCGCTCCGCCCGAGGCGGCCGCGACGGCGGCCGCCATCACGATGCGGTGGTCGCCGAAGCCGTCAATATCGCCCCCGCGGAATGCCCTTGCGCTGCCGAGCCCGTGAACGACGAGGCCCGCGGGCTCCTCCTCGTGCGGCACGCCGAGAAGCGTGAGCAGCGCCGAGGTGCTCTTCAGGCGGTCGCTTTCCTTGATGCGGAGCCGCCCGGCATTCGTGAAGCGCGTGGTGCCCGAGGCCGCCCCCGCGACGACGGCGAGAATGGGAACCAGGTCCGGAATCTGCGCGGCATCAATCTCAATGCCACGGAGGGAACCGGGCGCAGCGCCCGCTGCGGATTCGGTCTGAAGAATCTGCGCGCCGAAGCGCGCGAGGATTTCGGCAACGGCCCGGTCGCCCTGAAGCGAATTGCGGCGGATGCCGGTCACTTCGACGGATTTCCCTTCGTCGCCCGCGAGCGCCCCTGCGGCAAGCCAGAAGGCGGCGTTCGACCAGTCGCCCTCGACCACAAGTTCAGGTCCGGCATGAAGCTTCCCGCGGCCGATGACGGTCCAGACGGGGAGCCCCTCGGGTCTCTTTTCCTCGCGAATTTCGACGCCCGCGGCTTCGAGCACTTCGAGCGTCATGCGCACGTAGGGTTCGGATTCAAAGCCTTCTGTGATCGCGAGCGTGCTCGTTCCGTCAAGAATCGCGAGCGCATAGAGAAGACCGCCGATGAACTGCGAGGAGACGTTTCCGGGAAGCGAATAGGCGCCGGGAGCGAGCTTCCCTTCCACGACGAAGCCTTCGCCCGGCAACGTCGTGAGGCGGATGCCGTGGCGCTTCAATTCGCCGGCAAGCGGTTCGACGGGGCGGCTGGGGAGCCTCCCGCGGCAAATGAACTTTGCGCCGCATCCGAGAGCGGCAGCGACGGGAATCAGATAGCGAAGCGTCGTTCCGGATTCGCCGCAGTCTACTTCCGGGAGCCTGGGGGAATGATTCCGGTCGATCGGAATAATGTCGGCGTCTCCCGCATTGCCCTGGGTCACCCGGGCGCCTAAGCCCCGGAGCACGCGGCAGGTGGCGTCGATGTCCTCCGACCGGGTGCGGCAGGAGACATGCGCCGGCGATTCCGAAAGCGCCGCCGCAATCAGCAGGCGGTGCGCATAGGACTTCGAGGCGATGGCCGGAATTTTTCCGCTTAAAGGCTGCGGCGTGACGGTGACGATCATGGCGGGAGCGGTGTGTGTTGAGTCGAATGAAAAATGTTGAGGAAGAGGCTTTGGATCAAAGACCCGTTTCGAGCATGGCGCGGAAGTCTTCCCAGGACACCTTCCTCACTTCGGCGCGCCCGGGAGCGATGGGAAGGACAAGGTTCACGCCCGAACCGGCGGACTTTTTGTCGTGGCTCGCAACGGCAAGAAGCGCATCGATGCTGAAGTCGAGGTCGGCGCGCGCCAGAAGCTCTGGCGGTATGGATGACGGCAGCCCCGCCTGACGAAGGAGTTCCTCAAGGTCTTCGAGCATCGCGCGGGGGAGCTTCCCTTCCTTGACGAGCGCCTTCGTGAGGATGTGCATGCCGATCGCGACAGAGGCGCCGTGCGAGAGCGCATAGCGCGACGCCGTTTCAACGGCGTGGCCGGCCGTGTGCCCGAGATTGAGAAGCCGTCTCGCGCCCGACTCCTTTTCGTCTTCGGAGACGATGCGGCGCTTCACGTCGATCGAGCGCGCGATCAGACCGACCGAAGGAAGCGGTGCAATGCCGCTTCGGCAGGGGCCGAGTTCAGTCCTCACGGCCGCGAGCACATCGCCGTCGAGCCCGGCATATTTAATGATTTCGCCCCAGCCGCAGGAAATCTCGCGTGCGGGAAGCGTGCGGAGAACCTCCGGGTCGATCAGGACGCCGACGGGCTGCGAGAAGACGCCCATCAGGTTTTTGCCGGCTTCGAGGTCGACGGCCGTTTTCCCGCCGACGCTCGAATCAACCATGGCGAGAAGGCTCGTCGGCATCTGAAGGCACCGGATGCCTCTCATGTAGAGCGCCGCGGCAAGACCAGCGAGGTCGCCGACCACGCCGCCCCCGAGCGCAATAACGGCGTCCTTTCGCGTGAGCCTTAAGCTCGCCATGGCTTCGAGGACGCGCACGAGCTCGAGGGGCGTCTTGCTTTCCTCTCCGGCCGGAATCGTGATGACGCCGGCCGAAGCCCCCGGGCGGGTGGCTTCGAGCGCGGCTTCGACTTTTCCGGCGTAGAGCGGTCCCACGTTGGAGTCGGTCACGATGACCGCGCGAACGGAAGGATCCGTGAGGCCGAGCAGCGCAGAGAGGCGGCCCGCGAGCCCGGGCGCATCGGAAATGAGGCCGGGGCTCAATTCCACGAGGTAGCCTTCGCCGGCTGTGACTTCAAGGATCTGTCCGTTCTGCATGGCGTCTACTTTGTTGAAGGAAGTTGAATGGTTGAAGGAATCAGGCGGCGCGGGCCTCTTCATCATGGACCGCAAGCGCCGTGCGGACGGCTTCGACGCGGCGGCAGAGCTCTTCGAAGGTGTCGGGCGTGATCGACTGCGGGCCGTCGCAGAGGGCGGCAGCGGGGTTGTTGTGCACTTCGATCATGAGGCCGTCGGCGCCTGCTGCGGCTGCGGCCGCCGCCATGGCCGGCACGTAGCGCGCCACGCCCGTTGCATGGCTCGGGTCGATGACGACCGGGAGGTGCGTGCGTTCGTGAAGGACCGGGATGACGGAGAGGTCGAGCGTATTGCGGGTAGCCGTTTCATAGGTGCGGATGCCGCGTTCGCAAAGAACGATCTGGTCGTTGCCGCTCGCCATGATGTATTCGGCCGCCATGAGGAGCTCCTTCACCGTGGCGCAGAGGCCGCGCTTGAGCAGAATGGGCTTCTTCGTCTTCCCGAGTTCCTTAAGCATCTCGAAATTCTGCATCGAGCGGGCGCCCACCTGAATCATGTCGACATCTTCGAAGAGGGGCAGATGGTCGATGCTCATGATTTCAGTCACGATGGGGAGCCCCGTCGCGCGCTTCGCCTCGAGCATGAGTTCAAGGCCTTCGGCGCGCAGACCCTGGAAGTCGTAGGGCGACGTGCGGGGCTTGAAGGCGCCGCCGCGGAGCATCGTCGCGCCGGCTGCCTTGACGGCCTTCGCAATTTCAATGATCTGTTCGCGCGACTCGATCGAGCAGGGGCCCGCCATCATCGCGAAGTGACCGTCGCCCGTGAGGGCGCCGCCCGCGTTCACGACCGTGTTTTCCGGGTGGAAGGCGCGGTTGGCGAGCTTGTAGGGATCCGAAATGCGGCGGATGGTTTCAACGTAGGGAAGCGCCTGAACCTGGTCTACCGGAAGGTGGCTGCGCGTTTCGCCGATGATGCCGATCGCGACCTTTTCGGCGCCTTCCATGATGACGGGACGCAGCCCGCGCGCCGCGAGGCGGTTCTTGATGTCGGCGATGTCGTTCGCGGTGGCGGTGGGCTTGAGGATAAGGATCATGATGCTCTCCAGCTTGTGTGATCTTTTGCTTGTCCGGCCGATCTTTCGATCCGGGCAAATGGCTTGAATGAAAGGGTGGTTGGTTGAAAATTTGCCGGCCCTTTCGCGCCGCTGGAGATTTGCCGCCCGGCCTTTGGATTCGATGCCTTCAGGAGAAGGCGGCTTGGAACCGGGCATTAAAAAACCTGCGGCGTTTGAGACCGCAGGTTTTGTACTTCGTCTTCAGAGAGGTACGTGCAGCTCAACGCTTTGACGTAAAAAATCGCCAAAACGCGAAATAAAACGATGCACGGTGAAGCGTAGTCATTTTGCTCGAAGCTCTGAAAACGGGTGAAAACAGAAAAACTGTGAGATTCACTTTACAGGCCTGAATGCGGTTTGAAAAGGCTCCCGGAGAGCGATTGCGGACCTCAATGATTTCGGTCAAGAAGGACTAGGCAAACCTCCTCAGTGGAAATCCTGAAGGGCGGAATTGGATTGATGGGAAGCCTAGTGCAAGCGAGGATTTGATTAAGATTAGAGAACCCCTATTGACGGACTAGATATTTAGTATTAGCAATAGCTATAATTCTATTTCAGAATGCATGGCAATTAATAAATGCTATTGCAAAATGCAATAGCAAAGCCAATCCCCCTGTAAGGAGATCCCCATGAAAAAGACCCTTGCTGCCATCGCGCTTGCCTCTGCCATGATGGCTTTCGGCCTTCCCGCTCAGGCTGCCGAACCGATCGACCCGATCGAACCCGTTGAGGTGAAGAACCCCGCGCTCGTTGAGCTCGGCAAGATGCTCTTCTTTGAACCCCGTCTTTCCCGTTCGGGCTTCATTTCCTGCAACAGCTGCCACAATCTCGCCACGGGCGGCGTCGACAATCTCGTGACCTCCATCGGCGACCGCTGGGCTCAGGGCCCGATCAATTCGCCGACGGTCCTCAATTCCTTCGGCCAGATCGCCCAGTTCTGGGACGGCCGCGCGAAGACCCTCGCCGAACAGGCTGCCGGTCCGATCGCCAATCCGCTCGAAATGGCCTCCACCCATGAAATGGCCGTGAAGGTGATCTCCTCGATCCCGGGCTACGGCGAGTACTTCAAGAAGGCCTTCGGCGACAGCAAGGTCGACATCCAGCGCATCACCGACGCGATGGCTGAGTTCGAACGCACGCTCGTCACGCCGAACGCCCGCTTCGACAAGTGGCTCAAGGGCGACAAGGACGCGCTCACCGCTCAGGAATTGAAGGGCTACAACCTCTTCAAGTCCTCGGGCTGCACGATCTGCCATAACGGCGCTCAGGTGGGCGGCCAGTCCTTCCAGAAGATGGGCCTTGTTCGTCCCTATCAGACGACCAATACCGCCGAAGGCGTGAAGGCCGTCTCGGGCCGCGACCAGGACCGCATGAGCTTCAAGACCCCGATGCTGCGCAATGTCGAGCTCACCTATCCGTACTTCCATGACGGCGCAGTGTGGACGCTCGAAGAAGCCGTGGCCATCATGGGCGACGTGCAGCTCGGCCGCCGCTACACGAAGGAAGAGCTCGCCGACATCTCGGCCTTCCTGAAGACCCTCACGGGCGATCAGCCGAAGATCGAGTACCCGGTGCTCCCGCCCTCCGGCCCCGAAACGCCGAAGTTCAATCCCTGGGCTCCGGCTGCCAAGTGATTTTTCTGACGAAGGGCGAAGCCTCTAAGGTCGCCTTTCGATAAGGAATCCTGGATTTTCGCGGTGCGCTTAGCTCTTTCCAAGAGCGGCGCACCGTTCTTCGTTTTGGCCCCGGAGAATCAAGAGCGGTTGCGGAGGTCCCTGATGTCCTCGACTTCCTCGTCCTCTTCGTTTTCTTCGTCCTCCTCCTCGTCATCGTCATCGTCATCGTCGTCCTCGTCCTCGTCTTCAAGGTCGTCGAGGTCGTCAAAGCCGTCGAGGTCATCAAAATCGTTCACCTCGATGTCGTCGTCGTCATCTTCGTCGTCGTCATCGTCATAGGTGCTTAGGACCGTTGCTCCCGGCGCGCTCCCGAAGTCCGGGTAGTCTTCCGGATCGAGCGTTGAAATGAACCGCTCGATTTTCGCCCTGACTTCTGTCCTCACTTCCGGATCCGGGTCCGCGAGGAACTTCTTGGCCCAGAGGTCCGCATCGTCGCGCTTCAGGAGGCTCTCCATCATGGCGATGATCCGCCTGGGATCGTTTTCGAGAAAGGCCTCCACCTCCTCGGTCGGGAGATGGAGCGGTACCGCGGTGAGTGCGCGTCTTACGGAAATCGACGGGTCGCGGGCAAACTCGACCGCGCTGGTTTGGTCGTAATTTGCTTCCTCTGCGGCGCGGCGGCGCACGAATTCCCGGGGATCATCCGTGAAGAGGCGGGCAAAATCCAGCGGGTATGCGAACACGTCCTTCGGGAGCTTCACCTCTTCGCATCCGCAGGCGAGAAGTCGGATTGCCGACTCAATGTCGGCGGGCTCGGTGAGCTCAATGGAGGTCCCGGGCGCGCCGGAGGGCTTCCCGTCGCCGAGAGAGAGAATGAAGGGCGGAGCATCTTTGACCGGCGCTTCTCCGGGAAGCGGCGCCCCGGACATGATGTCCTGAAGGAGGGACGCCGTATTGCGGCAGACGGCCCGGCCTCTGATCATTTCTCTCGCGCTCCTGCGGACATCGGCGTCTAAGAGGGCGCGGGCGAGCTTTTTCCGGCCGGAAGCCCGGCGCGCAAGCATTTCGAGGGCGCGCGGCGTTTGAATAAGTTCAGTGCGGATGTCGAGCGAACGGTCTTCGAGGAGCTTTTCATACTGGGCCCCCGTGAGCGGAAGCGAAAGAACGGTCGAGCGGACCGAATGGGAGGGGCTTTTGACAAGATTTGCGGCAAAGCGCGCCATCGCCCGGGATTCAAACTTCTCGTCGAGCATCTTTTTGACGTATTTCTCCGTCGCGGAGTCTTCGTCAAACCAATCTCCGATGGGAACATTGCCGAGAATGTCGTCCGAGAGCAGGTCCGGCTCCGACGGGATGAACATGCAGACGGAGTCCGGGTCGAGAACCACCGTCAGGTCCTTGTAGGAAAGATAGGCGCAGGAGTCGGAAGCTTCCGCGTCCGAAGGAATGCTGCGGCTGAGGCGCTTGATTTCGCGGATGGCGTTCATGCGCTTCTCGCTATTGAATGTCATGATCCTTTCCTTTTTTATTCTGAAGAGTTCCTTTTGGAGAAGCGGCCTCCCGGCTTCGGGGTCGTCTCTCTCATGCATTCAGTATCCCGGTTTATGCGTCAAAAAATATCGCAGTGAAACGCTCCCGGTCTATTCCAAAAACTTCAAAAAGGTATTTCATCTTCAGTTCAATTTTTCGTAGAAGCGGGAATAGATGGATTTCTTCCCCGGGAGCACTATTTCTCTCAGACCAACTGCTTAGTTCTTTAGGGGTGTGTTTTGAGATGCGTCCCGGAGAACCGGAGGCGCCGCTTCAGGCGGCGCGCTCCCATTGGCAGCAGCTTTATCCCGTGTCCCGGGTCTCCTTAACGCAAGGAGAGAAGCGCCGGGATCCATCTTCAAAAAAGGGAACTTCAGATGAAAATGCAGAAGCGCACTTTCCTTCTTTCGGCCGCAGCCTGCGCGATGATGACCGCCACCGGCGCCATGGCAATGGGGACGCCGAGCGGCTTTGCCGTTGTCGGGTTCAACAAGCAGGGCAATCTCGGCGAAGTCATCGTCAATCCTTACAAGATTGCTCCGCTCACGGCGGTGATCAAGAACGGCGGCTATGAGCTTCTCTCGGCCACCGTCCGCGTCGTTCCGAAAGAGGGCGGTCAGGAAATCAAGTATGAGGTTTCCCGCGCTCAGCTCCTCACGCACGCCGGCATTCCGGTTTTCGGCCTTTATCCGGACTATTCCAACAAGGTTGAAGTGAGCTACTCCTACCGCTTCGACGGAAAGGTGGTCGACGGCAAGCACACCTACACCATCTACTGCGGCGGCATCCGCGGCATGGAATCCGGCATGCCCGGCGAAAAGAATCTGATGTTCGACACCGAAGTGAAGAAGGTGGCGCCGGAATTCAGCGACCGCCTCTACTTCGTCAACAACCTCGGCGCCACGCCCGGTCAGGACACCCGCGCGGTGTGGAACAACCCCATGGGTGGGGCGCTTACGTGGAGCTACCTCCCGAAGATCGCCATCATCGATACGAAGGGCGACATTCGCTGGTACCTTGACGCTTCCACGCTCTGGGATCCGGAATCGATCTACAGCAAGGGCGTCATGATGGGCTTCAAGCAGAATGCCGACGGCGCCATCTCCTGGGGCTTCGGCCAGAAGTACGTGAAGTACGACATCATGGGCCGCAAGGTCTTCAATCGCCGTCTGCCCACGGGCTACAGCGACTTCTCGCACTCGATGGATCCGATGCCGAACGGCCACTATCTCCTTCGCGTCGCGTCCTCCGACCTCCGCCGCATCGACCAGAAGCGCGTGCGCACGGTCCGCGACGTGATTATTGAAGTGGATCAGTCGGGCCGCGTCGTCGACGAATGGCGCCTCTTCGACATTCTCGATCCGTATCGCTCGAACATCATCAAGGCCCTCGACCAAGGTGCCGTCTGCCTCAACATCGACCCCTCGAAGGCGGGCCATACGCTTACCGCCGAAGAGCTCGCCGCTCAGGAGAAGTCCGACAACTTCGGCGACATCGCGGGCACCGGCCCGGGCCGCAACTGGGCGCACGTGAATTCGGTCGACTACGACCCGGACGACGATTCCATCATCATCTCCTCGCGCCACCAGTCCGCCATCATCAAGATCGGCCGCGACAAGAAGGTGAAGTGGATCCTCGGCGCTCCGGCAGGCTGGCGTTCGCCCTGGAAGGAAGCGCTTCTTACGCCGGTCGACAAGTCCGGGAAGCCCATTTCCTGCACGGACACGACCTGCGAGGGCGGCTTTGACTGGACGTGGACGCAGCACACGGCCTGGCGCATCGATTCGAAGTCCAATAAGGACGTGGTCTACGTGTCGGCCTTCGACAACGGCGACGCCCGCGGCGCAGAGCAGCCGGCGCTTCCGGAAATGAAGTATTCGCGTGCGGTGATCTACAAGATTGACCAGAAAAAGAGAACGGTCGAGCAGGTCTGGGAGTACGGCAAGGAGCGCGGCCATTCGTGGTACAGCCCCGTGACGTCGCTTACGGAATACCAGGCCGACAAGGATTCGGTGGTTGCCTATTCCGCCACTGCCGGCTCCGACTTCGATCTCACGACCGGCGCCATGAAGGGTCTCCCCAACCCGTACATCGACGAATTCAAGTGGGGCGAGAAGGAGCCCTCGGTTGAAATCCAGCTTCACAACACGTCGGGCTATCAGGCATGGCCCTTCAGCGTGAAGAAGGCCTTCACCGACAATTAACACTTTCTTGCGGCGCTCATTCGGGCGCTGCAGAAGGCAAATGACAGGCGGCGCTTCCTGATGGCTTCGGGAGGCGCCGCTTCAATTCTGAAGTTCAGAAGCGGATGGCCGCAGGAAGGTTCTCGCATAAGAGTCGAGCTTCGTCGTCCGGCAGGAATCCTTCCTGTGTGACGAGGAAGCCTCTATCATGAAGGAAGAACACGCCTTCTCTGAATCTGAGAAAAAATAATGAAGAAGACTGCCGCTCACGCTGCCGATGCAGAATGGAACATTGCCGTTCCGCCCGATCTTGATGAGGACTCCCGCCTTTTCCTCGCATCTCGAGGCGCCAAGGAAGTGTCCTTTCCCTTGCTGGTCCGGAAAGCAGCATCTTTGGTGATTCTCTCTTCTCTAACGAGAGAAGTGAAGGAGGAAGTACGTCGTTCCGGACTTTCTCAGGAAGAACTCGACGGGTTCATTGCGGACGGTATTGCCTGGGCTCGCTCTCCTGTTGCGGCCGCTCGCGGCAGCGCTGCCTGAAGGATAGGTTCGGCCTTCAAAGGGAAGGCCGAAGACTCCTCGCATCTAATCAGAAGGCGTGATCAGCTGGCGAATTCCGTCCAGAGTTTTTCGAGCATCGTCATGCCCTTTTCGAGTTCTGAAAGCTCAATATATTCATCAACGCCGTGCGCCTGACGGATTGACCCCGGGCCGAGAACCACCGTGGCGCCGAGATGCTGCAGGAACGAGGCTTCGGTCGAGTAGCTCACGAAAGACCCTTCGCGTCCGGCAATGGCTTCAATGCGGGATCTGAGCTGGGGATCCGGGTTGATGAAGGGATCGAGATCGGGATAGAGCACTTCGAGCGTTGCCGTTGCGGGCGAGGCGGCAGCAAGCCGCTTCATGGAGGCGTCGAGCATCCCGCGGATTTCCTCGGCATTGCATTTCGGAAGCGGCCGGATGTCGAACTCGAGCCGCGCCTCAGCGCAGACGCGGTTCACGTTGTCGCCCCCGCGGATGGAGCCGATGTTGAGGGTCGGGTAGGGCACGCCCGGGAGGCCGGGATGGTCGAACTCCTTTTCGCGCCGCGTTTTGAGGCGGGCTTCAAGGTCGTTGAGTTCCTCGACGGCGAGCGCGGCAGCCTTCACCGCATTGATCCCCCGGGTCGGGTCGGACGAATGGGCCGCGCGCCCTTTGATGATGATCGCGCGCCCCATGTAGCCCTTGTGGCCGAATACGGGCGAGAGCTCGGTGGGTTCGCCGACCAGGGCAAGCTGCGGCATGACGCCGAGCTTCTTCAATTCCGGGACGGCTGCGCGCGCGCCCGCCATGGACGTTTCCTCGTCGCAGGTGATGAGAACGCCGAAGCCCTTTGCCGCAGCTTCCGGGTGACGGCGGGCGAGCGCCATTGCCGAAGCGATGAAGCCCTTCATGTCGCAGGAGCCGAGCCCGTAGGTCTTTCCGTCGCGGACCGTCAGGGACCAGGGCGAATTCGTCCAGAGTTCCGGATTGCAGCCCACCGTGTCGGAGTGTCCGGAGAGGAGAAGGCCGCCGGGCGTCGTGCGGCCGGTCATGGGACCCCTGAAGGCAAAAAGGTCGGCTTTCCCGGGCTTGTATTCGAAAACGCGCGTTTCAAAGCCCATGGCTTCGAATTCCGACTTCGCCCAGTCGATGAGCGGGCGGTTCGGCTGGTCGCTTTCGGGCAAAATGTCGCTCACGGTATTGAAGGCGACGAGTTTTTCTAGGTAGTGCAGACAATCAGAGATGACGGACATCGGATGCTCGCTTGTTTCTGGAGGCGCTGACGAGCCGGGAGCTTCGCTTCCTGCGGAACATCAGCAAAATCCGCCAGGAGCCCTCGCCCCGGATGGGGCGGGGAGGAATGGCGGCTAATCGGTTGTCTGATTCTCAATGTATTTTTTAAGAACTTCCAGGGAAGCTCCGCCTACTGAACAAGCAAAGTAGCTGCGCGACCAAAACAGCCCTGTTTTGCCTCCTTCAAGAATCCCTGGATATTCCTCGCGTATCTTTCGAGACGAACGCGTTTTAAAGCGGTTCACCATCTCGCTGATGTTCACCTTCGGAGGATAGCTCACGAGCAGATGTACGTGATCCGCTTCCCCGTTGGCCTCCAGGAGGCTGCAGCCTAAATCTTCGGCCGCGATTTTTAGGGCAGCAAGCACGCTTTCGAGCACTTCCGGCGTCATCACTTTTCGCCGGTATTTCGTTGTGAAGATCAAATGCACATGGAGTTTCGTCACGCTGTGACGCGCTCTTTCGTAGTCGTCGAACATCGAAATTCTCCTTGACCGCTAATGCTTAATTATGATAATATCATAATATTATTTAAAAATAAATTTATTTGACCGCCACATGCTCCGTGCTGCGAAATTCCGCATCTACCCAACTGCCGCTCAGGAAGCTTTTCTCTGGGCACAGTGGGGTGCTGTCCGCAAGTGCTGGAACATGGCGCTCTTCCTGAAGAAGCATTACTACCGTACGCGGTGCGTATCGCTTGACCTCATCCACGAGATCAAGCCACTCATCGCCAGAGCCAAGAAGTCGAAGAAGTACGCATGGCTCAGGGAATACGATTCGATGGCGCTTCAGGAATCGGTGCGGAATCTCAACAAGGGCTACCGCGCTTTCTTTGAGGGAAGAGCAGGCTTTCCGCACTACAAGTCCTGTTAACGGGCAGCAAAAATGAGACTGCTAACCCACAGCGATAATGAGACTTTTTCTGCCCCTCTGGGTGACACCAGCAATCGGCAAGAGTTTCACAACAGCGCTGATCTTTTCAAGGAGGCGAAAAGCTACACAGCGGCTTTTCTGGTAACGCGCGAGCTCGCGGATTGGTTTGCGGGCATTGTGCTGGCCGAGCGCTCCACTTCGGCACCTGGCGGCGGTACCGGCATTTAGCCTACGGGCACTGAGGCAAGCTCTGTCAAGCGAACGTGGAATAAACGAGCGCGGCCTTCAGACGCGCGAAGCTTTATGCCGCGAAAGTCGCTTGACAGAAATCCCTGAGATATCATTTAGTTAAGGCGGATGCATCCAAGCGCAGCGCGCGGTGCATTCGCCTTAACGACCCACCATCTCAACGGTGCTTCAACCGTTGAGTTATCTCTTGGGCTTCAACTTTTCCTTGGCTGCTGCAATACGAGCATTGATTGCTTTCGCTTCTTCGATCTTTCGGTTCAGTTCCTCCCGTTTCGCCATCGCTTTCAGAGCCGATCTCCTTTGCATTTCGTGCCAGGGGCTCTTTTGCGTCGTTTCTGAGTCTCCTTTCTTTTGACGCCCCACTTCATCAACGCGGTGATTCAGTGTCTTGGCCGTTTCTTCCGGTGTTGCGACTGACATTTTCAATTTCGTTCTGTCGTGTTCCGTGAATTCGAGCACGTGGTAGCGTTTTCGGATTCTCGGCCCCTCTTTGGTGATCCGCTTGCGATGTTCAACCTCGTCGCACCAGAGGATTTCCACCCGCCCATCGGCATACTCCAGCAGATTGCACTCAGTCTTCATCATTGCTCCCCTCATGGAGCGGCCCACCCCGACAATCTGCAGTGTCTTGCTGCCGTAGGACACCGTCAGGTTCCTGCTGATCATACGTGTATGCCATCTGGCAAAGATCTGCTCAATGCGTTCTTTCGTTTCCTCCAGCAGCGGCGCGTGGCTATCCTTAGAGTCAGCGGGAGCAATTGCGAATTCTTGGTTATAGCTCGCCAGCAATTCCGGCATTCGTGAATTTGCTTCCGCCATATTTCTGATGCCCAGCACACGGAACTCTTTTGGCCATCGTCCCTGCAGCGTGCTGAATGTTCGCTCGACCCGCCCTTTGGCTTCTGGCGAATTAGCCCGTATCCCCGTTACCCCCAACTCCCGACAGACTCTTTGAAATTGTGTTTCCTCGGATTTTCCGCTCTTCGAGGGATTTACTGGGGCAAAGATGGAATGTCTGTCGCTGTACAGAGCCCATGGAATCCCATATTTTTCAATGTACTTATTCAGCAACTGAAGATATCCTTCAGATGTTTCTGTTGGATAGAAGCCGGCGACCATGATGCGGCTTGTTGCGTCATCGACAAAGATGAGAAGCGCGTAGCTGTTATCGTCTCCGGTTCCCTCGAACCATGGATGCGGACTGCCGTCAATTTGAATCAGTTCCCCAACGCTCGATCTGCGGCGGCGCAGCTTATGCGCGGTCGACCTGCGCTCCTTTGGAGTTTCTTCCGGACGAAGTGTTGTCAGGATTCGTCGTACCGTTTCAACGGAGACCTCAATACCCTCAATGAGCAAATACTTATGCAGGAGGGTTGCCTGGAAGCCCTCATATTTGCCTGTTGCAAACTCGATGATCCTCGCTCTGATCTGCGGATCGAGCTTATTGGCCGGAACACGATTCCCTTGACCGGTATGTGAGGGCAGCCGACCTGTCTCTCGCCAGTTCTTGAGATGCCGCATAAACGTGCTGCGAGGCATCTGCATCAATGTCTTGGCATCCTCAACGCTATAGAGATGCCTTTCGTAGCCTTCAAAAATTTCCTGAGGTGTCAGCCGAGGGATTTCGGACTCAACAACAGAAGGGCCCCGAGACTTTCTTGCTTGTTTCGACATAGCAGTCTCCTTGGTAATTAAGCCGAAGGGATTTCGACTTAATATCCAAGGAATACATTATGTTAAGAGGAAATACCATTGTCGATATTCAGCATATTCAGTAGTCTCATGCAGAGGTATCCTGTCTTATTGCTGTGGTATCTCATCTCATTTCGTCATGGCATCGGGTCCCATTCATTTGTATGCAGTTCTGCCGCTGGGGCGTATCTGGACTATGGGTATAAAAATCCCGCGTAAGCGGGATGCTTTTTATTCAGCGCCGGCAGCCGCCGGGGCCGGCGGCTTGAGGCATAGCTCAGAATAGCCTTCAGTCTGCCGACTGATGCTTCTTCCACTCCCAGGGGAGCCACGGCGTCAGGTCGAAGTCTTCGAGCAGCGCTTTCATGTCCCACTTCTGGATCTTCTTGTACGGGTCCTTGCCTTCCCGGTAGGCCTTCGTCCAGCCCTTTGCATAGGCATGCCGGAATGCGGCCGCGCTATATGCGTTCAGCCACTTTTCGAGGTCGATGTCGTTCAGCTTCGCCGTCTCCGCCATCGAGATGCAGGTTGCCACTGCATCCGCCCCTTCCACGGTCTGCATAAAGTTCTGGTTCTTGCGCAGAATCGCAACCGGCCGGATGGCCCGCTCCACCGTGTTCGTTTCGAGGGGGATGCGGCCGTCCTTCAAAAACTGCTTCAGGCTTTCACGCCGGTTCATCCAGTAGACGACGGCTTCGGCCATCCGCGAATTAAATTTCTTCGAGAATTTTCCGTTTTTCTCCAGCGCCAGCTTTTCTGCCAGACCTGCGTAAAGCTTGTCCACGGCATCAAGCACCGGCTTTGAGTAAGTTTCGCGATGCTTCTGAATGCGTGCCTCATGCTCTTCGGCGGTCTCGTCCTCAAGGCGTTCTGCAACTTCCTTTTCGTACTGGAAAATAAGCTGAATGCCGCTCAGGATGGAGAGCATCTGTGCTTCCGGAGCCGCATCAAGCGCGCGCTTCCCGATCCGCTCGGCGCGTTCTTCCGGCGTGAGCTTCTCGAGTTCCGAGAGGTACTGCTTGCACGTAACGGCTTCATAGGCTTCACGACGGGCATGCACGAGACAACTCTGCCTGAGCACTCCCTTGAGTACCGTTTCCGCCAGAGCATCGTATCCGGCATAGCCGTCGACGACGATGGCATCCATCCGGCCCTTCAGCGACTCAAGGCGCTTGCCGATATCCTCGGCTCTTCTGGAGCCGAGCGTGGAAAACCAGATGAAGGGCGTCGGACTGTCCGTTTGGGTTCCCACGGTAAAGACGTAGGTCTGCGAGCTTGTCTTCGTCTTGTCCGCGTAAGCGCCGCGGCCTTCGCTTTCCAGAATGTCGTATCGGGTTTCATCGGCCAGAAACACGCGGTCGCCGCAGTTTCCGACGATGTGCTCCATCAGCGGCCTGAGGTAGATATCCGCCCAGGCGTAGAGATTCTCAAAGAGCGTGTTCGAGCCGAGCTTCAGGCGGCTGAACATCATGTTCTCAAGCCGGTTGATCGGCAGGCCGTTGTTGAGCAGCTTCACGGCTTCGGCAAGGCAGTTCATGGAGACGGTGCGCTCCGGCTTCACGGGAAACTGCATGTGCTCCGGGAATACGGGGTGCACGGTGCGGCACTTCTCGCAATACTGAAGTTCGATCTGATTCTGCTGTCTTTCAAAGCGATCCTGCACGGCCTGAGTAACCGCAACAAGCTTCGCCACCTGTTCTCCGAGGTTTTTGAGCCTGCCGCTGCAGTGCGGGCAGCTGTCCGAAGCGCCTTTTCCCGGGGTGCGGAGCACTTCCGGAAGGTCGCTTTTGGATTTCTGCCGTCCGCGCACCTTCTCGTCAGCCGCTTCCTCCTCCTTTTCTTCATCAGAGGCTTTTTCGGCCGTCTTCTTTTCGTTCTCAGGCTTAGCCGGCTCCTCAGTCTTCTGAGGCTGCCGTGCCAGAGTGATCTTTGTCATGAGCGCCTGCGGAGTGACGGTCTCTTCGGCTTCTTCGCCGGACTTCGCTTCCGGCTTCTCATTCGCAAAAGCCTTGTCCTGCTCGTCCTGCAGCGCGGTAATGGCCGCCTGAGCCTTCTGCGCCTGCCGAATGCCCTGCTGAATGGCTTTGATGTCCGCCTGGATGCTTCCCTGGTTCTTTTTGACTTCCGCGAGTTCAGGCGTGAGCTTTTCCCCGCCCTTTCCGAAGGCGAGTTCGCGGAACGTCTCCGCATTGCGCGCTTCGGCTACGAGCTTCTGCACGCACTTCAGGAGATCATCCCAGAGCTTCAGATTGGCCTGCGGATCCAGACTCAGATTGCGCTCCACGTCAAGGCGCATGCCGTGAATCAGCGGGGCGACTTCCATAAGAAAGGCCGCAGCCGCGGCGTACTTCTTCTCGGAGAGATCCAGCCGAATTTCCGTCTCTTTGGCATAAGCCTTCGCTGCAGATGCCGCTTTTTCGGCTTCTTCGGCCTTGCGCTCTGCCGACTGAGCCTTACGCTCCGCTGTCTCTGCTTTTCTCTCAGCAGCCTCAGCCTGCTGCCGGGATTCCTGCAGCAGGGCAATCAGTTTTTCGCGGGGAAGAGCAGAGAGATCGACGGACATGGAATACAGGGGGAATCGGTGTTGGAACAGGGGTAATTTTACCCGTTTTCCGATCCTGTAAAAAACTCTCTTTCCCTACTGGCAGTAGCTTAAACGGCCATTTATAAGCGTTCTGAGAGCATCAGTATTCCGGAGGTCTTTTTGCCTTCCGCACTCCTTTGCAGACTCACTGAGCGGCGCTTCCCGCACACTCTGCATGATATTGAATGCGTCGCATTTTCACTTTTCACTGTTGTCTAAAAACGAACTCAACCAATTGATTTACATCAATTTTTGAGCATCCCTTGTCTCTCAACCTGCAGATTTTCTCCATCGAGGTAAGCCATCAGTTCCTCAGGCGTAATGGGTGCCGCAGCAGGTCCGGAAGCCCGCATCAGGAACTTTGCAAACCTGCCCGAATTCAGGCGCCGAACTACCATGCATGCCCCATGCTCATCCCAGAAGACGATCTTGCAGACCTTGCGGTTGCGGGAGACGAAGACAACGTAGTCATTGCCTTCGGCAACAGGAATGCCGAGGAGCGATTCAGCCATGAACGTCAGGGTGGAAAGGCCGTTGCGGCCGTCAACCGGCGTGGCGACGAGCGTCGTTTTGCGCGAGGCGAAATCAATGATCATGTCCGCACTCCTGCCGCCTGCATCATCCCGATTGCCATAAGCTCGGGAGATTCAGATCTAAACTCGAGCAATGACCCGTTTGGCAGAATCAGCCGTACCTCCCGTGCCACAAGGCCGGAGGGATGGGAAATCCGTTTAACCGGGATATTGCGTCCGACTTTAGTCGCGACCTTGCGCGGCGTCACAGCGGGAAGGGTAGCCACGGCCACGGTGCCGATCTGCGAAGCAGCCGAACGTTCAGCCGCTGCAGACTCCAAAAGACGCTCAATCTCCTTGAACTTTCGATAAAGCGTAGTAAGACAAGGCGTCTCGTCGGGGAAGAAGCATTTGAAGCGGGTCTTATGGAAGTCAATGCGGGTAAGGCCGGTTGCCTTCCAGGCGTCGTATGCCCTGCGCCAGTTGGGACTGATCATGAGATCCTCCTGAATGGGAACGACCTCAAGTTTCCCCGAAAGTATTTCAGCCCGCTCTACCTATAGTCCAGTTACGTATGATCAGCAGGAACCTGACGGTGTCCTACGGCAGCAAGACACTGCAGATTGTCGGGGTGGGCCGCTCCATGAGGGGAGCAATGATGAAGACTGAGTGCAATCTGCTGGAGTATGCCGATGGGCGGGTGGAAATCCTCTGGTGCGACGAGGTTGAACATCGCAAGCGGATCACCAAAGAGGGGCCGAGAATCCGAAAACGCTACCACGTGCTCGAATTCACGGAACACGACAGAACGAAATTGAAAATGTCAGTCGCAACACCGGAAGAAACGGCCAAGACACTGAATCACCGCGTTGATGAAGTGGGGCGTCAAAAGAAAGGAGACTCAGAAACGACGCAAAAGAGCCCCTGGCACGAAATGCAAAGGAGATCGGCTCTGAAAGCGATGGCGAAACGGGAGGAACTGAACCGAAAGATCGAAGAAGCGAAAGCAATCAATGCTCGTATTGCAGCAGCCAAGGAAAAGTTGAAGCCCAAGAGATAACTCAACGGTTGAAGCACCGTTGAGATGGTGGGTCGTTAAGGCGAATGCACCGCGCGCTGCGCTTGGATGCATCCGCCTTAACTAAATGATATCTCAGGGATTTCTGTCAAGCGACTTTCGCGGCATAAAGCTTCGCGCGTCTGAAGGCCGCGCTCGTTTATTCCACGTTCGCTTGACAGAGCTTGCCTCAGTGCCCGTAGGCTAAATGCCGGTACCGCCGCCAGGTGCCGAAGTGGAGCGCTCGGCCAGCACAATGCCCGCAAACCAATCCGCGAGCTCGCGCGTTACCAGAAAAGCCGCTGTGTAGCTTTTCGCCTCCTTGAAAAGATCAGCGCTGTTGTGAAACTCTTGCCGATTGCTGGTGTCACCCAGAGGGGCAGAAAAAGTCTCATTATCGCTGTGGGTTAGCAGTCTCATTTTTGCTGCCCGTTAACAGATCCACTTCGTCCATCCGAGCCCGATCCTCACATCATCGACAGCGATCGCATTGAAGCGCTTGTGGTCGACAACAGTGAGAATTCCGTGCGCACCATCATTCGCCTTATCGATGTTGAGAAGCTCGGCAGCTTTGAGCGCGAGGAGCTCGACAAGCTCCGTCGTGCGTTCGGCAAGGAGCGCGCGCGTTTCATTCAGCTCCTTCGGATGCGGGAACATCGCAGGAACTGCTGCGGCACGGGCTACCGCAGGATCAGAGACGCCATCGTGAAGGAAGACCGCATGGACAAGAATGCGGGCGTTGACGTGCAGGCGAAGCATTCCGGCCTGCAGGCGAGGCACTGGAAGATGGCGCTCCAGTCGGCAGCGATCGTCGTCTCGAACTACTGGCGTCTGGCGCAGGCGAACGCCAAATCCGTTATTTTTGCCAAAGAGTGGACGAAGGACCTCAATGATGTGGAGCGCTTTTACATCCACATGATGCTTTCGAGGCTGCGCCCGGAATTCTTTGAGCTCATTGACGGCAAAAATCCGCACTTTGAGAGATTCCGGATGGAGGAAATCCGCGATCTGCCGAAACTCTGCCTGAGGATCCGCCGGACGGTGAGGAGAGCCTTGGGCAGCTTCCCTAGCCCGGGCCGGTCCGTCAACGTGTGGTTCGACCAGTCCTGCTACAAGGTGCAGAACGAAAACGGCGTCGAGTGCGTCTACCTGACGAGCATGACGAAGGGGAAGCGCATCCGCGTTGAGCTGAAGGGCATCGGCAAAGTAGGAAGCGTCATTCACCTTCTTTTCAGGAGTGACGGGAAGCTTGAGCTCCATGTCATGGAGCCTCTGAAAAAGAAGGCGCTTGAAAATGTGCCGGCCGTTCCCGAGGAAAAGTACTACTCCCGGGCTTAATGACATGGACCACCCACTGCATCGAACCCGTTCGAGCGAATGGGCGCGACAATAGGTGTATCTACCTCTAATACCGCAGGAGGCCATGCCATGACAAAGAAGCATACGCAAACGACGCTTGATGTTTCCATCGAATATTCCGCGATCGGGCTGGACCTCGCCAAATACGACGTTTCCTTGGCAGCGGTGACGCTCAACGAGGGAGAAATTATTTGTATCGACCGCGTGACTTATGCCGAGCTCTATGAGCTTGCCGACAAGCTCTCCCCGACGCTGTTTGCAGTTGAACCGTGCTGCGGCTACTCGCAGCTTGCCCATGAGCTTGAAGCTCGCGGCCATGAGGTGAGCGTTATCAACGGCAAAGTCGTCAAGATGTGGATCGACACGCATATGTCGGGCCAGAAAACCGACATCAACGATGCGCTCGCGCTTGCCCGGCTGACGGCCGATCCGGATCTTCGGCCTATTCGCGCGAAATCTCTCGAAGAATGCCGCATTATGACGGTGCAGGGCGTGCGTCAGCAGCTGATCGGACAACGTACGAAGACGCTCGTCAGCTTCAAGGGCTTTGCCCAGACCTGGGGAATCCACATGCCTGCCGGCAGGCGCAATCTCAAAAAGATGCGTGAAGCCGTGGAAGCTAAGGCAGACATGATGGGCGACGCAGCTGTCTCTGCTCTGACGACGATGCTTGACCGCGTGAAGACGCTCGATGATCAAATTCATCAGCTCGACAAGGACCTTGAAGCACTGGTCAGCGCCAATGCCAACGGCAGGCTGCTGAAGAGCGTCATGGGCGTCGGCACTCAGATCGCCGCCCGCTTCATTACGGTTGTCGGCGATGTAAAACGGTTTGAAACGTCACGCTCGCTTGTTGCCTACATCGGATGCGTGCCGAAAAATTACATTACGGGGCATGTGAATAAGCCCAGACAAAAGAAGAGCTCTGCTCCCGACCTGAGCAGCAAGGGCCAGGGGCGAATCAGCCGCCGCGGCGACAAATTGCTGAGATCCCTGCTGATGCAGGGTGCGGCCTGCATCTACATGCAGTACTGCAAGAGGCAGCTGCCCGACTGCCAGCTCACAAAGTGGATTGACAAGTAGCTGGCGGTGAGGAAGCCCTACGGCAAGATCATGGTGTCGCTGGCGGCGAAACTCATCCGGATCGCATGGGCGGTGCTCACCTACGGCAAAAAGTTCGACATCCACAGAGCGGGCGTCCCCCGCTCGGTGCTGGCGGCGATGGCCGTTCAACCCAGCAATGAGGCTGCCGCTGCAGCATGAGGCATCGGCAATTCCATAACTAATCGCGTGAAATGAGAAACCCTTTTCTGTAAGGCTTGTCCGACAGCTATTCATGTCGAATTGCACTTGATGCATGTGGCTTTTTATTGGCAAGGACAAGACTTCTGATGAGTTCATTTTGGCCATGGCATGCAAGCATGCCGACAGGCCTGAGAGATTAACGGAAGCGGCCTCTCTCGTTGATGCGTGATTACTGGGACTGGAATACTGCCGGCAACAACCAAAATGACATAACACGGATTAGCCGATGTAGGGTCGCTAAGTCCGAATGCGGGCTGCGCTTCGCTTGTCGCATTCGCACATAGCGACATTGTATCGGCGGAGGTCCTGTAAAGCGGCTTACGCGGCATATCCTCAACTTCCAGAACCGCATGACTCTCGTTCAAGATCCAGCAGGATTTTGATCATTACTACCGAAAAAACTTAAAAAATTTCATTGCGTCGCCGGCGCTTTTCTTGTACACTCGAGAGTAATATATTACTCTCGCAATTTAACTTCGAATGTTCCTGAATTTCACGGTCCCGATACCCAGGCTCAAAGGAAAAATCAGTCGGCAAGGCACTAAGAGCGGAACGTACATCCACTACGTTCTGGAGCGCAGCTACGACCCGAAAAAGAAGCACACGGTGCCCAAGCGTGTGCTAATCGGAAAATGCGTTGGTGAAACCGAGACCATGGTTCCGAATGAAAATTTCCTGGTCTTTTTCCCTGATGCCGTTCTCCCAGAAGTCCGGGAGAGCGCCAGGCGCTGCAGCACGCTGATGGCCGGCAGCTACATCGTCATAGCAAACATCGTGCAGACGTACGGCCTCGGCAAAATGCTCCAGAAGCATTTCCTTGATCGAGCTGGGCTGGTGCTGGATCTGGCCGCCTACATGATCATTGAGGAAAGGAATCAAGGGCAGTACTACCCGGACTACGCATATCGACATCCGCTCTTCTCGAAAGACATGCGGATTGCGAGCGACGCCGCCATCTCGAGCTTCCTCGCCAACGTCAGCCCGGACCAAATTTCAGGCTTTCTGAACGACTGGAACGCAAAGCGCGATCATCGCTCACGGATCTACATTTCCTATGATTCAACTAATAAGAACTGCCAGGCGGGAGATGTTGATTTTGTTGAATTCGGCAAGGCCAAAGTCGATCAGGGATGCCCGATTTTTAATCTTGCCGTCGCCTACGACAAAACCAATCAGGTGCCGTTGTTCTATGAATGCTACCCTGGCTCCATTAATGACGTCAGTCAGTTCAAATTCCTTGTAGACAAGGCAATTGCGTACAACTACAAGCGTATTGGCTTCATCATCGACCGAGGTTATTTCTGCAAGATCAACATCGACTACATGGATGCGAATAACTTTGAGTTCATCATGATGGTTAAGGGCTGCAAGGCACTTGTGGCCGAATTGGTCGACAGGCTCCACGGCACTTTCGAAAATCGCGTCGACGCCTCCCTGCGCGAGCATTGCATCAGCGGCACAACGGAAAAAATGAAGATTTTTCCGGAAGACTCACGGGAGCGCTACTTTCATGTCTTCTTTAACCCCATGAAGATGGCGACGGAGCGGCGCGATATAGAAAACGCGCTGACGCAGATGCAGAAGAACTTCGACCAGTGGGTCGGCCGTGAAGTGGAGTTCGGATCCCCGCATACAGATTACTTCCAGTGTCACTACGACGAAAAAGGCCGCTTCCTTTTTGCCGAAGAGAAGAAGAGCATCATCGAGCATGCTTATTCGAGATGCGGATATTTCTGCATCATTACCTCCGAGAAAATGAGCGCCAGAGACGCTTATCTGCAGTACCGAGGCCGCGACGCCTCAGAGAAGCTCTTCAGCGCAGACAAATCATTCCTGGGCAGCAAGAGCATGCGGGTACACTCCGCAGAAGCCGTAAGAGCCAAGATTTTTATTGAATTTATTGCTCTCATTATTCGACAGAGGCTCTACAACCTCCTGAAGGATGAGATGCTCCGCCTGCCGACAAAGAGGAACTACATGACGGTTCCTGCGGCGATCCGGGAACTGGAGACAATCGAGCTGGTGAGAATCAATGACGGCAGATATCAGCTTGACCACGCAATCACGAGGACGCAGGAAATCATCCTGAAATCCTTTGGCATGACGAAGGACAAGGTTATGTCGCAGGCCGCCGCCATCTCTGCCGCGCTTGCCGGAAAGAAAGACAGCATGGAGGACGTCGAGGATCTGGAACCGATTGGCGAGGAGGAGAATGAAGATGCCGAAGCGTAAGTCGCTGGCTTCGATTGAGAAGCAGATCAAACTGACTCAGCAGCGGTTGCTGAAGGTCAAAACACGTTACGAGAAGCTCGGGGTAAAGCTCATCGAACTCAACAAGGAAAAGACGCTGCGGCAGGCCGAAGTGATTGCGGAAGCCATGGCTCGAAGCGGTAAGACCATGGAGGAACTCATGACCTTTTTAAGCCGCTGACTGACCGTCCGAAGTCGCGAGAGTAATAAACGGCTGGAAGTTCAGGCATATGCTCCGCTCGGCCTGAAGGCCGTGCTCGCTATTCCACGACCGCTTGACAGGAATAGGCTCAGTGCCTGAAGGCACCAGGCCAGCAATGCCGCCAGCTGCCGCTATAAGGCGCTCGACTAACTCACTGCCCGCAGCTTCGCTCCTGAGCTCGCGCGTTACCGTACTTGGAGCTTGACAAACGTGGGTGGTCCAGAGATTCGACATGGGCCTTACAGAAGTCTTCACGGACGATGAAGGAAATCACTACGGGAAAAAAATCGGGGAGCTGCTCTCGAAGTTTGCTGAGACGCTCAACCGGAAGCTCACGGCAAGGAATCGCCTGCAGTCGCTTGCGCGGAACACGACAAGCAAGCGCAAGCGCCGCAACATCCTGCGCTTCAACCTGGGGAGCGAACGCTTTGAAGCGCTCAAAGCCCGGATGAAGGCTCAGATCCGATGCTGCATCAACCATGCTCTGAATGAAATATTCAAGAAGGCACCGGCTGATGCGTACATCGTCGAGGAGCTGAGCGCGAATTTCCTTCAGGATAAAAAATGGTCAAAACGCGTGAAGCGCCTGCTGTCAGGCTGGGTCCGGGGCATCATCGGTGAACGTCTGGCCTTCAAGGCGGCAGAGCGTCAGGTGAAGCTTGTGAAGGTAGCGAGTTCCTATTCGAGCTAAACATGCCCGGAATGCCTACTGGCTCACCGGGAGAACAGAAATGGCGACAAATTCAAGTGCAGGCATTGCGGTGCAGTCTACCAATCAGACCATGCAGCAGCGCTTACCTTGCTTCTCCGAGTGGGAAGAGGAACCTGGCCCGGCAAGATGACGAAGGAAAAGGCCTGGGAGCTTTCCCGCCGGGAGTATGAGGAGTGCTGCCGCTTAAGAGGCGTGGAGCCGCTCGAGGATCCTCATAAAGTTCAAAAGAAAGAGAAAAAGACCGGCGCTGCGAAGGGAGGCGCCTGACTCTAAGTTTTTAAGCAGAATCCGAAAACCAAAATGAATGAAGAAACAATACTGAAGACCGGGAAACCGCCGGATATGCAGTAAGAAACCGTCAATCCCGGCGGTCATGCGATCCGAAGCAGGCATGAAGAACTGAGAGTGCGTATGGATTAGAGAGCAGCGCACGTAATGATCGCTTCTTCAGCCAGCCAGGAAGTACGCCGGGAAATACAAGCGCTTTTAGAGCGGCAGCCCGGGCCATTTCAGACATTGTTCCCCAAGCGGGGCAGAGGAAGAAATTGAGCAGGAGCTGCTGACCGTTACGGCGCTGACAGCCCTGATCCATTCGCTCAGTCCACGGATCAGAGAGCTGAACAAAGGAACCACCCCGGTAAAATTGGTGGATTCCAGCTAACGGATGGTCGCTCGAGGGCGTTGTTACCGTGCAGTGCCCGGGAAAAGTGCCGCAGCAGACAAGAAACTCGCCTTCTCTGTAGAGGCGCGTGATGCCGCCCGCAACGGTGAGCTTTTCTCCTTGCAGAAGGAAACTCGCCATCGGCCGCGTGATGTAGGTCCCTTCGGCGTTTGCCGCTTCTCTTCTATAGAACGTGACGCCGGGGACGGCTGACGGTGCGGCAAGCGGTTTGGGGAGGATCCGAGCAAGCGCATGAGCGGCAGCCCGGAGGTTTTGAGACATCATGGGTTTGACTGAAAAAGGCTAATTCTTGAGAGAAAAGAGTCATTAATGATAGAAACTGCGACACTAATATGCAAAGGAGGTGCCGGAAGCGCGCTGCACTGCGGCCGGAAGAAAACGGTCGAGAAAGAGCGCCGCGCGCGGGTGAACGTGCCTGTAACCCTATAAGAGTGAGGCCTTTTATGAATCAGTCGAGTCGCTATTCCCGCCGCAGCGTCCTTTCGCTCGCCGCCGGAGCATTTCTTTCAGCGAGCGGCGCGCTCCTCCCAAGCGGCGGGAGCTTTGCCGCAGAGGCGCCCCGTGCGGCTCTTGTGTATTTCTCCCGTACGGGCACCACGGCGGGGCTCGCGCGCATGGTTGCTGAAGCCTCGGGAGCTGAGGTTTTCGAGTTGAAGCTCGTCGATCCTTATTCGGACGACTACAGCGCCATGACGGGGATCGCTAGGAGCGAGCGATCGAGGAACGCCAGGCGAGAGCTCGCAAAGCCCCTTCCGGATCTCTCAGGCTTTGATCTCATTTTCCTGGGATCCCCCTATTGGTGGGGCGGACTGTCGATCCCGGTGCGCACCTTCCTGATGGACAACCCGCTCGCAGGGAAGCGCGTCGCGCCCTTCGTCGTGTCGGCGAGTTCTTCGCCCGAAGGTGCCTGGGAAGATCTGCGCGAATTCTGCCCGCAGGCGAGGATTCTGCCCGGGTTCCATACCGTGCAGTCGGCTGCATCGGGCGCGCGCGGCGACATTACGGCCTGGGTGAAGTCGTGCCTTGAGGCGCGCCAGGGCCTCTGATCCAGGGATGAATTTAGGAAGAAGGAATCATCATGACGCACGAGGGAATATTCAAAGAGGGCTTCTCTATTACCCGCCGCCGGCTGGGTCAGGCGGGGGCGGCCCTCGGGCTCCTTGCGGCCGCCGGCCGCACGGCTGCGGCAGAGGCAACGCCCGAGGTCTTCTATTCACCTGAAGTCTCCGCAGAAGCGCTCCTCAGAATCTACGACCGGCTCTCGGGCGGGCTCACGGGGAAAATCGGAATCAAGATTCATGGCGGCGAAGCACGCGTGAATCTGCCGCTCTTCAGGGCGCTTCAGGCCCATATTCCGGGAAGCGCCTTCATTGAAACCAACTGGGCGAGCGATTTCGGCGGCGCCAGGCGCTATACCGAATCCCACATCGCCGAAATCAAATCTCTGGACCACCCACGTTTGTCAAGCTCCAAGTACGGTAACGCGCGAGCTCAGGAGCGAAGCTGCGGGCAGTGAGTTAGTCGAGCGCCTTATAGCGGCAGCTGGCGGCATTGCTGGCCTGGTGCCTTCAGGCACTGAGCCTATTCCTGTCAAGCGGTCGTGGAATAGCGAGCACGGCCTTCAGGCCGAGCGGAGCATATGCCGCGTAAGCCGCTTTACAGGACCTCCGCCGATACAATGTCGCTATGTGCGAATGCGACAAGCGAAGCGCAGCCCGCATTCGGACTTAGCGACCCTACATCGGCTAATCCGTGTTATGTCATTTTGGTTGTTGCCGGCAGTATTCCAGTCCCAGTAATCACGCATCAACGAGAGAGGCCGCTTCCGTTAATCTCTCAGGCCTGTCGGCATGCTTGCATGCCATGGCCAAAATGAACTCATCAGAAGTCTTGTCCTTGCCAATAAAAAGCCACATGCATCAAGTGCAATTCGACATGAATAGCTGTCGGACAAGCCTTACAGAAAAGGGTTTCTCATTTCACGCGATTAGTTATGGAATTGCCGATGCCTCATGCTGCAGCGGCAGCCTCATTGCTGGGTTGAACGGCCATCGCCGCCAGCACCGAGCGGGGGACGCCCGCTCTGTGGATGTCGAACTTTTTGCCGTAGGTGAGCACCGCCCATGCGATCCGGATGAGTTTCGCCGCCAGCGACACCATGATCTTGCCGTAGGGCTTCCTCACCGCCAGCTGCTTGTCAATCCACTTTGTGAGCTGGCAGTCGGGCAGCTGCCTCTTGCAGTACTGCATGTAGATGCAGGCCGCACCCTGCATCAGCAGGGATCTCAGCAATTTGTCGCCGCGGCGGCTGATTCGCCCCTGGCCCTTGCTGCTCAGGTCGGGAGCAGAGCTCTTCTTTTGTCTGGGCTTATTCACATGCCCCGTAATGTAATTTTTCGGCACGCATCCGATGTAGGCAACAAGCGAGCGTGACGTTTCAAACCGTTTTACATCGCCGACAACCGTAATGAAGCGGGCGGCGATCTGAGTGCCGACGCCCATGACGCTCTTCAGCAGCCTGCCGTTGGCATTGGCGCTGACCAGTGCTTCAAGGTCCTTGTCGAGCTGATGAATTTGATCATCGAGCGTCTTCACGCGGTCAAGCATCGTCGTCAGAGCAGAGACAGCTGCGTCGCCCATCATGTCTGCCTTAGCTTCCACGGCTTCACGCATCTTTTTGAGATTGCGCCTGCCGGCAGGCATGTGGATTCCCCAGGTCTGGGCAAAGCCCTTGAAGCTGACGAGCGTCTTCGTACGTTGTCCGATCAGCTGCTGACGCACGCCCTGCACCGTCATAATGCGGCATTCTTCGAGAGATTTCGCGCGAATAGGCCGAAGATCCGGATCGGCCGTCAGCCGGGCAAGCGCGAGCGCATCGTTGATGTCGGTTTTCTGGCCCGACATATGCGTGTCGATCCACATCTTGACGACTTTGCCGTTGATAACGCGCATCTCATGGCCGCGAGCCTCGAGCTCAAGGGCAAGCTGCGAGTAGCCGCAGCACGGTTCAACTGCAAACAGCGTCGGGGAGAGCTTGTCGGCAAGCTCATAGAGCTCAGCATAAGTCACGCGGTCGATACAAATAATTTCTCCCTCGTTGAGCGTCACCGCTGCCAAGGAAACGTCGTATTTGGCGAGGTCCAGCCCGATCGCGGAATATTCGATGGAAACATCAAGCGTCGTTTGCGTATGCTTCTTTGTCATGGCATGGCCTCCTGCGGTATTAGAGGTAGATACACCTATTGTCGCGCCCATTCGCTCGAACGGGTTCGATGCAGTGGGTGGTCCATGTCATTAACCCAGGGCGTCGACTTTGCGCCTGTGGACGTCCTCGATCGCGATGACCAATACGAAAAGATTCCCGTGACGGGCGGAAAGGAACTCAAGGAGATTGAGGTCCCGAGCGCGCTCCTTCACGACTACGGCGGCACCATCGTGCTCACGAACTTCAAGATCCCAAGCTTTGCGGGCTATACGGGCGCCATTAAGAACATCGGCATCGGACTCGTCTCGCCCGACGCCAAATCGATTGTGCACGGCCCCGGCTACGAGCGCTCGGAAGGCTTCTACACGCGGCTCGCCGACGCTGCCAAAGGCGTGAAGGATCGGCTCGGCGACCGCCTGATTTCGATCAGCATCATCACCGGCATGCACGCAGAGCGCATCGGGGGCGCGACGCCACGGTCGGGCGACCTTGGAATCCTGGGTTCGCTCGATCCGACGGCAGCAGACCAGGCGGCCTGCGACCTTGTCTGGGGGCTGAAGCCCGAGGAGGCGAGAAAACTCTCGCTTCGCGAAAAGATCGATTCCGGCTACCTCCAGCTCGAGTGCCTCGAAGGCATCGGTTCCGGAAGCCGCGCCTACCGGCTCATCCGCATCTGATATTTGACATTGAAAATTACCTTCAGGAGACCCCAAATGTCTGATGTCATTCATTTTTCGCGCAGAGATGCGCTTCGAACCGGAGCGGCCGCCGCCGCGGGTCTTATGGGTGCGGGCTCCCTCCCGGCACTCGCTGCCCCCGGCGGAAAAAAAGTCACCGTCATCACGGGAAGTCCCCACCGGCGCGGCACGTCCTTTCTTCTGGCTGACGAATTCATTCGCGGCGTGAGAGAGCAGGGAGCGGAAGTCTTCCGCTTCGACTCCGCCTTCCGGCGCGTCACGGCCTGCAGCGGATGCGATCGGTGCGGCCTCGGCGCCGCGCCCTGCGTCTACCGCGACGACATGTTTGAGCTCAACCCGCATCTCCTTGAAAGCGACCTGATCGTCTTCTGCACGCCGCTCTATTACTACGGCTTCTCGGCGCAGCTCAAGCTCGTGATCGACCGCTTCTACGCGATCAATACGCAGTTTCATCACGGCCGCCGCGCCGTGCTTCTCGCTACAGCCTGGAATTCGCAGGACTGGACCTTCGAATCGCTGGTGAGCCACTACAAAACGCTCTGCCGCTACATGGACTGGGAAGACGCCGGAATGGTGCTCGGATACGGCTGCGGCACGCGCTCCTCGATCGAGGCGTCGGATTATCCGAAGGAAGCTTATGAACTCGGGCAGAAGGTGAGGATCTCATGATGAAGTCATTCCTGCCGGTGGATCCCGGGCGGTTGTGGCTCCTGAGGATCCGCTTCGACCGCTTCCTTTTCCTGATGCTCTACCTCATCATGATGGACCGCTACACGCTCAATCCCGTTCACGAGGTTCTGGGCGTTGCCGCCATCCTGGCGTTTGGTCTCCATACCTGGGTGAACAGGAACTGGTATTCAGGGATTCTCCGGCAGGTGCTCGGGAAATCGAAGGTCAGGAGGAAAAAGCCCGGCATCGGACGCTGGTGCGTGATCGTCCTCAATTCTCTTCTCACGCTTCTTTTCGCCGCTTCTATCGTGAGCGGCATCATGGCTTCGCAGTCGCTCTTTGCCTGGGCGACGCCCGACGAGTGGAGGATGGACCTCGACTACCGCACGGCTCATGTCGCGCTCTCCGTCTGGGCGTGGTTCCTCGCCGCCATTCATCTGGGTCTCAACTGGGAAGCCCTTTGCCCAGGACTCGCGGGAAAGCGCGGGCTGAAGTTCGCCATGGGCGCGTTAGGGGTCCTCGCCATCCTCCTTTCCTCAGGCGCATTCATGAGGCGCGAGGTTGATCTGCTGCTCGAATTCAAGAGCGCTTATATACCCGTAGAACTTGAGGAAATGCCCGGACTGATGCCGTTTGACTGCCTGATTCTCTTCATCGGCACAGCAGCCTGCGCCGCCTTCCTGAGATTGAGCTTCGGGGTTTTGAGAGAGGCGCCCAAACGCCGGGCGTGAAGGCTGCCGGGCTTCCAGCCTCGGGTATACAGGATGCGCAGGGACGTTATTTGATACAATTTGCGCCCGCATTTTTTCTCTGAATATCCGGTCACTCGAGGAGTAATTCATGCTCGAACAGTTCGGCATTCTGAATCCCTGGATCTATACGCTCGGTGCGCTCATGATTGTGCTCGCACCCGGGCCCAATACGCTTTATGTGCTCAAGACCAGCGTTCTTGAGGGACGGCGCGCCGCCTCTGCGGCAATTGCCGCCGTCATGATCGGCGATTCGGTTCTGATCTTTCTTGCCTACATCGGCATTGCTGCGGCCATCAAGGCGCACCCGATGATCTTCACCTGGGTGAAGGTGGCGGGCGGCCTCTATCTTGCCTGGCTCGGCGGCAAGGTGATCTGGAATACCTTCTTCGTGAAGAAGAAGGGCGAGGGAAAGCCCGCTCAGATTGATGCGGCCGGGAAAGCTTCCCCGCAGAAGGGCGCCGTGATGAAGTCCTTCCGCACGGCGCTTGCGCTCTCCCTCACGAACCCGAAGGCGATTCTCTTCTATGTCTCCTTCTTCGTTCAGTTCATCGACGAATCCTACGCGCACACCGGAATTTCATATCTGATTCTGGCCCTCATCCTGCAGGCGATCAGCTTTACGTGGCTTTCGCTTCTGGTGACGGTGGGCGCGGACTGCCTCAAGCTCCTCGCAAGGAACCCCGGCGTCGCGAAGCTCGGCAATACCGCACTCGGGAGCCTCTTTCTGATGTTTGCCGGAAAACTCATGCTCGATGCCTGATATAGGACAGTAAGAAACCTTCAGCGGGCAGCGCCGGGTCGTATTGAAAAGCCTTGAGGCGCCCGCACTTTTGCCAGTGATCCCTGCAAATGAAGCGCCGCTTCCCGATGAGGAAGACGGCGCTCATTTTTTGCTTTTGCCTTGAACCATCAATGGAAGGCGGAGCCAGGTGCCGGTCGGCACGATTGCTGCAGGCTGCGGGTTCTAAACCCGGACGGCAGATGCCGGGATCAGGGAGAGGTACGGATGGAAGACGTGCGGGAACGTATCGTACGGACCTGGATCTAAATCCTTCGTACGGCACGCGGAGGAAGGTTTGCAGGGAATGAAAGCCAAAAAAGAAGCCGTCAAGCATCTGCTGCTCAACGGCTTCCTGTTTCCTTCCTCTTCCGAAGGGCGCTTCCTCAGACCCTAAAGTCTTCAGAGACGCGCCCCGGATGAAGCTGTCAGGCGATTACTTCTTTTCGCACTTGCAGGCGATCTTGCAGGGCTTGAGCTGCTTGAAGAAGTCGTTGCCCTTGTCGTCGACAAGGATGAAGGCCGGGAAGTTCTCGACCGTGATCTTGTAGACGGCTTCCATGCCGAGCTCCGGATACTCGATGCATTCGATGCTCTTGATGGCGTCGGACGAAAGGACCGCAGCAACGCCGCCGATGGTGCCGAGGTAGAAGCCGCCGTGCTTCTTGCAGGCGTCCGTCACAACCTGGGTGCGGTTGCCCTTGGCGATCATCACCATCGAGCCGCCGTGGCTCTGGAAGAGATCAACGTAGGGGTCCATGCGGTTGGCGGTCGTCGGGCCCATCGAGCCGCAGGCGTAGCCTTCAGGTGTCTTCGCGGGGCCGGCGTAGAGCACCGGATGATCCTTGATGTAGTCGGGGAGCTCTTCGCCGCGGTCAAGGCGTTCCTTCAGCTTCGCGTGCGCGATGTCGCGGGCGACGATGATCGTGCCGGTGAGTTCAAGGCGGGTCGAGACCGGGTACTTCGTGAGGTCGGCCAGGACTTCCTTCATCGGGCGGTTGAGGTCGATCTTGATCGAGCCGCCTTCGCCGGGCTTCCTCAGTTCTTCAGGGATGAGGCTGCCGGGGTTGTTGTCGAGCTTCTCAATGAAGACGCCGTCCTTCGTGATCTTCGCCTTGATGTTGCGGTCGGCCGAGCAGGAAACGCCCATGCCGATCGGGCAGGAAGCGCCGTGGCGCGGCAGACGAATCACGCGGATGTCGTGAGCCATGTACTTGCCGCCGAACTGGGCGCCGAGGCCGATCTTCCAGGCTTCCTCGAGGAGCTGCTGCTCGAGAGCAACGTCGCGGAAGGCGCGGCCCGTTTCGTCGCCCGTCGTCGGAAGGTTGTCGTAGTAGTGGCAGGAGGCGAGCTTCACCGTGAGCATCGTGCGTTCAGCGGAGGTGCCGCCGATCACGAAGGCGATGTGGTAGGGCGGGCAGGCAGCCGTGCCGAGGGTCTTCATCTTGTCGATGAGGTAGGGAACGAGCTTCTGGGGATTGAGAACCGCCTTCGTTTCCTGATAGAGGTAGGACTTGTTGGCCGAGCCGCCGCCCTTCACGACGCAGAGGAAGCGGTATTCCATGCCTTCCGTCGCTTCAATGTCGATCTGCGCGGGGAGGTTGCACTTGGTGTTCACTTCCTCGTACATCGAGAGCGGAGCGTTCTGCGAATAGCGGAGCGCGTTTTCCGTGTAGGTCTTGTAGACGCCCTTGCTCAGCGCCTCCTCGTCTTCAAAGCCCGTCCAGACCTGCTGTCCCTTCTCGCCGTGGATGATCGCCGTGCCGGTATCCTGGCAGTAGGGAAGAACGCCCTTGGCGGCGACTTCACCGTTGCGCAGGAACGTGAGGGCAACGTACTTGTCGTTTTCGCTCGCTTCCGGATCGGACAGGATCTTGGCAACCTGTTCGTTGTGCGCGCGGCGAAGCATGAAGTTGACGTCGGTAAAGGCGCGGTTCGAAAGCGCGGTCAGGGCTTCGGGGGAAACCTTGAGGATCGGATGGCCTTCGAATTCGCCGACCGAGACGCCTTCCTTCGTGAGGAGGTAGTACTCGGTGTCGTCCTTGCCGAGCTGGAACATCGGGGCATATTTAAACGCAGGAGCTTGTGCCATGGTTGTGTTTTCTCTTCTCTGTTTAGGGTCAGGCCCGTGAGCGGAGGATCTCCCCCGTCGGGGCCGCTGCAGGATTGTTTTCAAGGCGCTCTCCTCTCTTTGGAAGGAGAAGCTCTTTTTTTCTGCTCTTCGAATTATTTACCTCTTAGGAGGATGAGAGCAACCCTTATGCAAAAGAGAATTGACGCGGGAGCAAGTCTTTGTCCTGAGCTTACATATCACTCCTGTAGGTAGGTATTAACCCTTGAGACATAGCGCGAATGCCGCTTAAGCCATGTCGAGGGGAAGCGTTTTCTGCGGGAAACCGCGGGCTGAGCACTGGGGCATTCTGAGGCATTCTTTCTTGATTGATTTCCCGGATGCCTGAATGCCCCGGAACCCGAACAGAATTCCAACTGACTCATCAAGGAGCTTTTCATGAAAGCCATCAAGACCCTTATTCTTGCCGCCGCCGTCGCTGCTGCGGGCGCTGCCATGGCGGGCGACCGCCTCGACGCCATTCAGAAGTCGGGCGTGATCCGCGTGGGAACGCCGGCCGACTATCGTCCGTTCGCGATGGACGAAGCGGGCGTCATCAAGGGTCACGACGTCGACGTGATTCAGGCAATGGCGGCCTATGCGGGCTGGAAGGTCGAGTTCCTGAAGACCCCCTGGAAGGATATTGAAGCCGGCATCAAGGGGAACCGCTTCGACGTGGCCGTGGGCGGCATCACGCAGACCCTTGCCCGTACGTCCTGGGGAGAATTCCTTCCCGGTTATGCGCCCTTCGGCAAGGTAGCGCTCGTGAGAAAGAGCGACCTCCCGAAGTACCGCACGCTCGAGGACCTCAATCAGCCTTCCGTGCGCGTCATCAAGAATCCGGGCGGCACGAACGAGCAGTTTGTTCTCAAGAACCTTACGAAGGCTCAGGTCTCCACCCATGATAAGAACTTCGAGATCCCGGGCCTCATTGCCGAAGGCAAGGGCGACGTGATGATTACGGAAACGGCCGAGGCGATTCTCTACGCGAAGAAGAACCCGAAGCTTGGCGCCGCCTTCATCAACAAGCCCCTCACGCCCGTCTCCGAAATGGGCTTCCTCATGCCGACGGACGATGCGGACTACGCGCGCGTCATGAACTACCTCTGGCATCTCACCCAGATTCGCGGCGACCTCAGCCGTGCGGAAGCCGCCTGGCTCAAATAACCTCTCTGAGAGCGTTCTCGTGAAGCCTCGGCCGGCCGACTGCCTGCCGGGGCTTTTTTCAAAGCGCTTCTTTGATGCTTTCCGGGCGAAAGTCCGGTGAAATGCCTAAGGAATACGGCTTTCTGCCGTGGAGGATGAAGGACGTCGCCCTATAAGATTAGGGGACAGAACTATGAGACAGAGGAGCGCCTCGCGGATCTAATGCGCTTCGAGGATTGTCTGCTCCTCCTCAGCACTGAACAAAGGAAATGCGTCATGCGTTTTGCCGCTTCGATTCTTTCTCTCGCCGCCGGTCTTTCCCTTGCTGCCGGGACGCTTCCCGCGAGCGCCCGCGGCATTACGGTTGCGGTGGGTTCGTCCTTCACCACCCTCGACCCCTATCAGGCGACCGACCTTCTTTCGCGCAGCGTCGCGAAGTCTTTCTATGAAGGCCTTTACGCCTTCGACAAGGATCTGAAGCCCGTTCCCCAGCTCGCAAAGAGCCACGAGGTTTCTCCGGACGGACTTTCGTGGACCTTTACGCTTCAGGAAGGCGTCAGGTTCCACGACGGCACGGAATTCAACGCGGATGCGGTGAAGCTTAATTTCGACCGCGTCCTCAATCCCGAAAATCATCTCTCCCGCTACTCGCTCCTCAAATTCATCGACAAGGTCGAGGTGCTCGGGCCCTACAAGGTCCGCTTCGACCTCAAGTCGCCGATGCCTTCGTTCCTTCAGAGGCTCGCGAACGGCACGGCGCAGATGATCTGCCCCTCGACGCTCAAGAAGTACGACGGCCGCGGCATTGCGTTCAATCCCTGCGGCACGGGACCTTATACGCTGAAGGACTACAACCCGAGCGAACGGCTCGTCGTGGTGAAGAACCCGAACTACCGCGTGGCGGGGCTCCCGAAGCTCGACTCCATCACCTGGGTGCCGGTCACGGAAAATGCGACGAGAGCGGCAATGCTGCGTACGGGCGAAGCGGACTTCATCCATCCGATGCCCGTCGAGCAGGTGAAGGAGATGAAGGCGGATCCCAATCTCAACATCCACATCGTGCCCTCGATCATGATGCGCTACCTCTCGATCAACTGCATGCAGAAGCCCTTCGACGACGTGCGCGTGCGTCAGGCCGTGAGCTATGCAATCAATCGCGAGGCGCTCTGCAAGGTGGCCTACAACGGCTTCGCGCAGCCGGCGACCGGCGTCATTCCGCCCCAGATTCCCGGTGCGGCAAGCTTCGGCGTTCCGGTCTACAACCCCCAGAAGGCGCGGGAGCTCCTCAAGGAAGCGGGCTATCCGAACGGCTTCACCACGCGCCTCTGGTCGGGCTACAACAACTCGACCGCAAACAAGGTGATTCAGTTCATCCAGCAGCAGCTCAATCAAGTGGGCATCAGGACCGAAACGCGGATTCTTGAAGCCGGTCAGCGCGTGACCCTCGTTGAAGCCAATAAGGAGCCGAAGAACGCGCCGAACCGCCTCTACTACATCGGGTGGTCGAATTCCACCGTTGAGGCCGACTGGGGCATGCGCCCGATCTTCGACTCGCGCGAGATGCCGCCGAAGCTCTCGAACGAGGGCTACTACTCGAACCCGAAGGTCGACGAGCTCTTCGACAAGGCGATCGCCGAAGTGGACGAAAAGAAGAGAAATGAACTCTACCGCGAGGTTCAGATGATTCTCTGGAAGGAAGTGCCCGTGGCCTTCCTCGTCTACGAGGACAATACGGCGGCTTCGAACAAGCACTTGAGGAACTTCAACCCGCTTCCGGATACGGGGTTTGAGTTCTATTCGGCGGAGTGGGTGGATTGATCCTCGCGTCCTGAGGATTGAGTTCATCAGAAAGGGAGCCCGGGTTTGATTCGGGCTCCCTTACTTTCAGGAAGAAGCGTGCCTCAGTGAGGCAGGCCTTTCCTTATTTGCCGAGAAACGCCTTGACTTTCTCCTTGGCATCCAGACAGAAGTTTTGGTATGCGGTATTGAGAACCGTGAGCCAGTTTGATTCAAAAGCGCCCTGGAAGCCTTCGTGATAAGAGCCTTCGACCGTGAAGGCCGGATCTTCCGCATCATTCACCCTGACGCCGGCGCTCATGTTGCTCGAGAGCGTGATCTGCCAGAAACCCATTTCCACCCACGCCCAGAATTTGTTCACATCGACGTCAATGACCTTGGTGTCGGCTGTGACTTCGTCTTTGGTGACGACTTTAACGCCGTTTTCCTTGAAGGCAGCTTCAATGGCGCTCTGAGTGAGGCCGGTCACGGACTGCTCAGGCGGGAGAATGAGTTTGCCGAGCGCCTTGCCGAAGCCGTTGCGCTTGCGGCCGATCGCGTGATCCTGTTCTTCGGCGGTATCGCACATGACGGACGGAATGTCGGGCGTGCGCGGCGCTTCTTCAAAATGACGCTTGTCGGCGGAACTGCGGACATAGACCGTGGTCTGGGATTGAGGATTCGCAACACTCGAAACTGAGGAAGTGTCAAGCGCAAGTTCGCTCGTGTTGGTGGCGCAGCCGGTGAGAAGCAGAAGAGAGCTTGCAAGAAGCGCAAGAGAAAAACGGTTGAAAGTCTTCATTTTTTTGATGATTGAGAAATATGGTCCGGGAGCTCCGGGCTGAAAATGAGCATTCAGGCGAATGCCTGAGGGCTTGAGGAGCGTAGTATTTTAGTAAATATGAGAATCAATCGCATTTGACCCGTTGGCCGTCTCCTTAAGCAAACGCTGAAGCGTCGCCTGAGCGTGCCTTCGATGCGTTAGCCTTGAGTTTTGCCGCTGGAAACCCGATGTCCATGCATTACGACCTTGTTGATCTACGAATGCTCCTTGCGCTCGCGCGCGCCGGGAGCCTCTCGCGGGCGGCCGAAGAGGTGCATCTCACCGTGTCGGCACTGAGCGTCAGGCTGAAGCGCCTCGAAGAGGAGGCGGGAACGCTGCTTTTTGAGCGATCCGGTAAGGGCCTCGTGCAGACGCCTGCCGCGCTCGTGCTCGTCAAAGCCGCAAGACGCGTGCTTGAGGCGGCTGCGAGCCTCGAAGAAGATTTCGCTCCTTATGCGCGACGGGAAGAGAAGCCTTTGCGGATTTTATCCAACAGCACCGGACTTGAGAATTTCCTCTGCCGCCTTACGGGACCGTTTCTTGCAAAACACCCGGAGACAAGAATCGAATTCGTCGCAAGGAGAAGTTCCGCCATTACCGAAGCCGTCCAGACGGGAGAGGCGGACCTTGGTCTTGCGGGAGGCGCCGCGGCAGCGGATGAGGGTCAGGCTGCCGAATCGGGCGTCAGGCTTTTCCCGTATGTCGACGATCGCCATGTGCTCATCTCAAGGAAGGATCACGAACTGCTGCGGGGATTGCGGAAAAAGACGATTTCCTTTGCAGAGACGCTTCGCTATCCGTACGCGTCGCTTCTCGAATCGGCGCCAATGACGGCGGCCATGCGGGAGCGCGCTCTCTTGATCGGCTGCCGGTATGAACCCGTCGTTGAAGTGCCGAGCTTTACGATTCTTGTGGAAGTCGTTCGCTCGGGCGGGCTTCTAGCTATAGCTCCCTATTCCGCCGTTGCAGAAGGCATGACGGATCTTGCCCTGACCGGACTCTCTGACGCATGGGCGGCAAGACCGATGGCATTTCTCGCGCCGGCAAGCCGCCCGATGAGGCCCGACGCGGAAGCGTTTCTCGAATTCGCTCTGAGCGCGGAAGGCGCCAAATACCTCCCGAGAGGCATGACATTGAGCGGCCATTAAAAGTGACTTGAAAAACTTTCAAAGCGCGGATTCTCTCTCTTCGGCAGACTTTCAACTGCTTTGCGCTCTCTCGGGCGAAAAGAAAGTTTCAAAAAGGAGAAAAAAGAATGAAGAAGACGGTCCTCGCCGCAGTTCTCTCAACCGCTTTTGCTGCCGCCTATGCGGCTGGTCCCGACGCCGTCGTGATCGGCGCAGGCGGCGCCGGCCTTTCGGCTGCCGTGACGCTTTCCGACCTTGGCCGCACCGTCGTTGTGTTGGAAAAGATGCCGATGATCGGCGGCAACACCGTGCGTGCGGAGGGCGGCATCAACGCTGCGGAAACGCCGCTTCAGAAGAAGCTCGGGATTCCCGATACGATCGATCAGTTCTACAAAGACACGATGAAGGGCGGCCACAATCTGAACGACCCGGAGCTCCTTCGCACGATGACGACGCACGCGAAGGACTCGGTCGCGTGGCTTGAGTCTCTCGGCGCTGACCTGGGTGCTGTCGGCCGCTCGGGCGGCGCCAAGTACCCGCGCGCCCATCGTCCGACGGATGGTTCCGCCATCGGTCCGGAAGTGATCCGCGTCCTCTACAAGGCCGCCAAGGACCGCAAGATTGAGATGAGGACGCAGAACCGAGTGGTCGAGCTCCTCACCGACAAGTCGGGCGCTGTTGCCGGCGTCAAGGTGAGCACGAAGGACGGGAAGACCTATACGATCGACACGAAGGCCGTCGTGATCGCCACTGGCGGCTTCGGCGCCAACCAGGATCTCCTCGTCAAATACCAGTCGAAGCTCAAGGGCTACGCAACGACTAATCACCCGGGTGCCACGGGCGACGGCATTCTTCTGGCCGAGAAAATCGGTGCGGCGACGGTCGACATGAAAGAGATCCAGGCGCACCCGACCGCTGCGCCCAACGGCACGCTGATTTCTGAGAGCGTTCGCGGCGACGGCGCGATTCTCGTGAATGCCGACGGGAAGCGCTTCACGAATGAGCTTCTAACCCGCGACGCCGTTTCCGCCAAGGAGCTCGAGCAGCCGGGCAAATTTGCCTGGGTGGTCTGGGATGATGCAACGCGAAAGACCGCGAAGCTGATGGATTCCTACAAGAAGCTCGGCCTCACGGTCGAAGGCAATACCGTGGCGGACCTCGCCCGCGCCATGAACGTGCCTGCCGCGAATCTTAAGGCCACGATGGCGCAGTACGCAAAGGATCAGGCAGCGGGCAAGGACAGCCAGTTCGGCCGCCCCGAGCTCCTGCAGCCCCTCACTCAGGCGCCGTTCTTTGCCGTCAAGGTCCAGCCGGCTGTTCACCACACGATGGGCGGCCTCAAGATCGACACCAAGGCTGAAGTGCTCAACACGGAAGGTAAGGCCATCCCGGGTCTCTTTGCTGCCGGCGAAGTCACGGGCGGCGTTCATGGCGGCAACCGCCTTGGCGGCAACGCTCAGGCCGACATCGTCACCTTCGGCCGCATTGCCGGGCAGTCGGCGGATGCGTGGCTGAAGACACTCAAGTAATCCTTCTGGATCTCTCTGCGGAGTGCGCCTTGACGAGCGCACTCTGTTTTTCGCTGAAGCCGCGCTCAAAAGAGAACGAGCGCGGCAATCCGTTACCACATAAGCGCTTCCGACCATTCCTCAAGAATGAAGGGAGCTCTCCAGGAAAGCGCATCACAGTAGTAGGGAAGCGCCGCGATGCGGCCTTCCGTAATGGCCCGGCAGGGTTTGGCGCCGGCTTTTAGCGTCTTCTGCAGCGCCGTCGTGCCGGCAAGCGCGTCTCCGGTGAGGCAGATGAGATCGGGGTCGAGGTCAAAAAGCTCCTCAACGCTCCCCAGATCCTGAATGCCCGCAATCAGGTCCTTTTCAGGCGTGGATTCAAAGAGGTTCATGACTTCGAATTGACCTCGAAGAAGCTGTGAGAGGTCGCTGTGCGCAGCCACGCGGAAGACGTAGCTCTCATGCCGGATGGGATTCCGGATTCCGAGAAGCACGACGACCCGACGGCCCTTGGGGATCCTGAGTTCGAGAAGCCTCTCCATTCGTTCCTTCCGGTCCCGGATCACGCGCTCGGCCTGCCTTTCCGCACCATAGAGCTTCCCGGCTCTGCGGAGCACTTCGTCTGCGTCGCCCTTCACGTCGAGCACCTTGACGGAGACGCCGAAGGATTCGATTTTTTCCCTGAGCACCGCAGGATTGAAGTCTTTTTTGCCGTTCTCTTCCAGAAGAACATAGTCCGCATTCATGCGGCGAAGCGCCGTCTTGAGTATCCCTTCGGGATTGTTGAGAAGACAGCTGATGCATTCGAGCGGTTTTTCCGCCGGATGGAGAAGCTCCATGGAAGGAACTTCTCCCCCAATGAGTGCGCGGGAATAAATCCTGAGAGCGCCGAGAATCTCCGCGGCCTTGTCGCCGCAGAAAACGGCGTTTTCGTACTGAGGGAAGGGAATAAAGGAGTTGGACATGGTTGTTCCTTTGGTGGTCGATCAGGCGAGGCGGAGAATCTGATCAGCCTTGTGAAAGAGTGCGGATTGATGGGTCACAAGCAGAATGGCGGTTCTCGGGAGGAGCTTCTTCATGAGGTCGAGCATGCGTTCTGCCGATGCGTCGTCGAGCCCGCTCGTCATTTCATCCATTAGGAGAATGTCGGGCTTCAGACTAACGGCCCGCAGAAGAACGATGCGCTGCTGTTCGCCCCCTGAAAGCGCGTTCGCCCAGTCGGCATGGCGCTCGAGCTGGTCGGCAAGGTGGTCGAGGCGCGCGAGCGACAGGAGCTCTTTTGCCTCCTTGTCTGAGAGTGATGACGGATCGCGCGGATAGGCGAGGGCGCTCCTCAACGTCCCCTTCATGAGATAAGGCTTCTGAGGAATCCAGACGATCGTGCCGCGGGTCGCAATCTCTCCGGTAAAGCTTCCGGAGAAGCCGGCGAGCACCTTGAGGAGCGTCGACTTTCCAATGCCGGAGGGGCCGGTCGCAAAGGCGAGCGTTCCCTGTCTGAGGGACAGATTTACAGGAAGCGCGCGGCATTGATCCTTGCTGCCGCTGGGAATGTTGAGAACGATGTCGGCTTTCAGAACGTCCGGCGACCCGTCGGGGAGCTGCTTGCGAGCGGAGGCGAGTTTTTCAGCCGCCTCATCTGCATCCGTAATGCCCTGTTCCAGACGGCGAAGGCGTTCGTAGGCGGCGGAAAGCTTCGCCAGATCGTCATAGGCAAAGATGATCCAGGAGAGCGACCTCGCAACGTCATTGAAGGCGCCGCGAATCTGCATGACGCCGCCCAGCTGTATAGCGCCTGAGAAGAAGGACGGAAGCGAAAAGAAAATGGGCGCCAGATGCGTGAACTGACCAATGCCGACCGTGAAGAGGTCGAGGTCGCGCTGCTTTTTGATGAGCGCGATCAGCACCTGAAGGAGGTCGGAAAACCGATCCCTCAAGCCCCGTTCTTCAGCCGCTTCAGCGTGAGACCCGGCGATGGCCGCGCCGTTGCGCCGCTTTTCCATCAGGGCCGAGCGGAGATTGGCCTCCATGTGCTGCGCTTCCATGTTGAAGCTCTTGAGCTTCCTGCCGATCAGGTGCGTGAAGAATGTGGCGACGGCGGTATAGATGAGGCACACCCAAAACATGTATCCGGGGATCGTGATTCCGAAGAGCGTAATGGAACCCGAAAGGTTCCAGAGAATGAGGGAGAAGCTTCCGATTGTGAGGACGGAATCGAAGAGGCTGATGAAGAGGTTGACGGCAAGGCTCGTCATCGAGCGGACGTCCTCTGTGATTCGCTGGTCCGGGTTGTCGGGCTCCTTTCCGCTTTCCCGGAGCAGGTAATGCGCGCTTCGGGGGGAGAGCCACCGGGCAAAGAAAATCTCCGTTACGTCGCGGCGAAGCGCGAGTATCAGCCGGTCCTTGAGGTATCCCGCCCAGACGAGGAGAACGATGATGGCTGCCGCGAGGCCGATGAAGTAGAAGAGCTCCCGGTAGATCCCTTCCTGGTCGACCTTCTGAAGGGCGTCGAAGAACCGGCCGTTCCAGTCGTTGTAGAGGATCGCCAGCCGAATGTTGACGACGTATGCGCCGAGCACGATGCCGAAGAGGAGCCAGAGCTTCAGCCGATCGCGGGAAAAGAGATATTGCCCGAGGAGCCGGGCGAGGCTGCTTCTTTGCATGGGGCATCCGAGAGAGGAGAACCGATCGCGCCTTCAGCTGTCGGAGTCTGGAGCTGCTGAAGGCCGGTGCATCAAATGACGGCGGTCGGTCCGGGTTGCGAACGCGAGAGAGGCGTTCTGTGTTTCAATGGATCAGAACTGGGCCGAGAGCCAGGCTCTGAAGCCTCGGGCGAAGCCCCATGACGTATAAGACTGTCCTGAGAAAGCAGAGTATTTCTCGTTCGTGACGTTCGTGACGGCGAGACCTGCCTGGAGTCTGACGAAGCCTGTCCTTGGCGGCGTCCACGTCACGCCGATGTCGTGCGTGGCGTAATTGTCCGCTTGGTATTTGCCATATTGATCCATAAATTCCCCGCCCTTTGCCCAATGGACGCGATACCAGGGTTCGAGAGAGAATTCATTGAATTTGTAGCTGAGGCGAAGATTTGCAGACTGAGGTGTATTGGATTTAATGCGCTCGCCGGTTTCCTTGTCCTCGGAATGGAGATATCCGTAGGAAGCGTTTGCGCGGAAGTTGCCGAGAGCATAGCTGCCGCTCAGTTCGAAGCCCTTATTGACGACGTGCCCATAGTTGACGGGTTGATGGACTAAAGTGGAAGGATCCCCGGCAAGAGGTTCGGAATTGACTGTAATGTAGTCCTTGATGTCGTCATAGAAGGCTGCAGCCTTGACGCTCAGCTCATCTCCTTCAGCGGCGAGGTCGGCAAATAACGCGCTGGCTCCAACTTCATAGTTGACTGATTTTTCAGGTTTCAGGTCAGGATTAGGAACGACAATCGCAGTTGTGATGCCCCACATCGGATATACCGCTGCGTAATACATTTCATCGAGAATCGGCGGACGATAGCCCGTGTTGACGGATCCCCAGAAGAGAAGCGAGTCCATTGGTGTCAGGCGAAGCGTTACGCCAGGCGTGACTTTGGAGTCAGATAAGGATGGATGGGAATTATTCGACTCGCGCTTGAAGTAGCTCCAGCGCAGTACCGGGACGATGGAAAGATAGTCATTGAAGGCATACTGGTCTTCAATAAAGAGACCGCCGTCGAAGCCGTCGGAATCAGGGCGAGTACCGTCAGGCACCCAGCCGGAGAGGGACATTTGCTTGCCGTTCTGAGACGTCTTGGAAAAATCGCCGCCAAATGTGAGTTCATGAGACCCGAACGCCGAGAAGTAGCTCGTGTTCTGCATGTTCCCGCTAAAGGAATTGAATTTGTCCTTTGAGAGATCAACAATTTCATTATCAAAAAGGAATTCGGACTGAGCAAACTGAAGTGCAGTTTTGAGGTTGATCCAGTCGTTCTTTTCAAACTCCCACTTACCGCTTACGCGGTGTTGCTCGTAACGATACTTGTCGAAGCCGCCGCTCTGGAAAAGCCTGTCGTTATGCGCAATGTCGTAGAAATACGCGAGCTGAAGAAGATGTTCCGGGAGAGGCGAAAGCGTCGCTTTGGCAAAGACCGACGTTGAATCGTTATCGACATTCGCCGTGCTGCGGTGTCCCGTTTCAGAGCTCGTTGCTGCACCGGAGTCTCTGCGGGTTACGCCGGCAACCACATCCCAAAGTTCCGTGCGGCCGTAGATGTAGGCGCTCTTCTGCCATTCAAGGTTGTCCGAGACGTAGCCGGCTTTGAGTGTGGCGCCGAAGTCCTTGTCGGAATCCCTGAGGAAATCTGCGGCGTCTTTCGTTTCAACAGCAATCGTTCCTCCAATGCCGCCGTTGCCGTAAAGCGCACTGCCGCCGCCGCGCTTGACTTCAATCTGCTTCAGAAGTTCAGAATCAATGAAGATGCCGGTGGGTCGATTGCCGCCGGACGACTGGTTGTCCTGACGCATGCCGTCGATGAGGAATGTGATCTGATGGTCGCCGGAACCGCGGATCGAGATATGGTTGTTCATCACCGAATTGAAGGCATCCATGTCGACGTTGGGGATGTCGAGTAGAAGCTCCGCGAACGTAATCGGCTGAATCTCCTCGGCATCTTTCTGCGTCAGAACGCTGATGGAGCTTGCCGCCTGGTTGAGGGGCTGCGCGGTGCGCGTGGCAGTAACAACGACGGGCTGAGTGCTCGTTGCAGTTTTTTGAGCATCAGCGCTTTCAGCAGCGATCGCGGATGCGGAAGTCAAAATGATGGATGCGATTGCAGCCAGCCGGAAAGGGAGAACGGAAGACCGGCAGAGGGTGGCGGACATGATGTGCTCGCTTTGATGTTCCCAGACATCTGAGATTGATAATGAAATCTATTATCAATCATGAAAACCTCTAACCTTGTAGACGCTTTAATGTCTTTCCTGAATTTTCAAGTGTTTGAGTCTAGAGCCAGGCGGCAGTAGATGATAAACCCCTACTCATTTCCGCTGAGTAGTGACGGTGAGACTCTATAAAGATTCATCAGTGCTGGTTTGCAGAGGAAGAAAAGTGCTACGGCAGTAGTGGGAAGAATTGAAAGAAACCGTCAGACAGAATCAATCTGACTGACGGTTTTAGTGGAGAGCGTCTGTTGCGATCCTGGCTCTCCTGCGGCAAGTGTCCTGGCGGTTTTAGATATTCAGAGGCTCGCCGCAGATTCGCAGTTACTAAGCGCAGCGTTATTTCGTAGCCAGCTCAGCCATGCGCTTTTCTGCCGCAGCTTCAATCCGCGAGAGCGCCTCCTCAAGAATCGAGCGCGGGCAGGCGGTGTTGAGCCTCATGTGGTTCTTGCCGCCTGGTCCGAAGGATTCTCCGGGATTCATCGCAACTTTTGCTTCCTCGAGGAAGAAGCGGGTGAGATCGGCCTGGGTATTGAAGCCGAGCGCCGAGCAGTCGAGCCACATCAGGTAGCTCGCTTCCGGCATGTAGCTCTTGATCGACGGGATCCGCTTTTCAAAGAAGTCGTGCGCGAAGGCGAGATTTTCCTTCACGTAGGCGCGAACCTGTTCGGCATAGTCGTCGCATTGGGTCCAGGCGGCGGCGAAGCCCGCCTGCGAGAAGGCGCTGCGGTCGGTCTGGCTCGCTGTGAGTTCCGCCTTGACGCGGGCGGCGAGCGCGGGATTCTTGCTGATGAGAACGGCGGCTCGGAGCCCTGCCGTATTGAAGGTCTTCGACGGGCTGTTGCCGTAGACCGTAATGCTGCGCGCAGCTTCGGAGAGCGTGAGAAGCGTCGTGTGCTCGCCCTTAAAGACAAAGCCTGAGTGAACTTCGTCCGCGAGGATCACCACATTGTGGCGGCAGCAGATCGAAACGATGCGCTCGAGCTCTTCCTTCGAGAAAACGCGTCCCGTCGGATTGTGGGGGCTGCAGAGCAGGAAAAGCGTGCATTCAGGGTCGGCTGCGCGGCGCTCAAAGTCCTCAAAGTCGATTTCAAAGCGTCCTTCGACGAGCTTTAACGCATTCATCGAGGGAATGCGGCCGTTCGACTTCGTGAGTTCGATGAAGGGCGGGTAGGCCGGAACCTGCATGAGAACCTTGCCGCCCGGCTTCGTGAAGGCGCGGATGGCTACCGCAAGACCGAAGCACATCGACGGGCAGTACTGGACTTCGCTCGGGAGCACCTCAAGGCCGTAATGCCGGGCGCACCAGGAAACGGTCGCATTCTCAACAATCCCGGCATGACCGTTCGGGTAGCCGTAGACGCCGGTTTCGGCGATTTTCATAACGGCATCGATAACGGGCTGGGGACACTGGAAGTCCGAATCCGCAACCCAGAGGGGAAGCACGTCCTTCGGATAGGCAGTCCACTTGGCGGAGTCGATCGTTCTGCGGTCAATCACGCGGTCAAAATCGTATCGCATCAGCAATCCTTCTTGATAGACAGGCGTTGGGTTGTGTAAGCCTCAGGCGCTTCTGAAGAGGCAGGGCTCCTCATGCGCGGGAAGAGTCGAAAAGATAGCGCAATGAGACGACGGGTCAAGGGACGGGGCGACGCGAAAACGAAAGCATTTGTGCAAACTCAAGAAATCTGCGGGCTTGCCGCGGTGAAGGCAGCTTGCCGCTTCAAGGGACGCCTCCGAAGGCTAATATCGCAGAGGCATGATGAGAAACAAATTTGAAGTGAGCCTGCGGGCATTGTTCCCGTCCACTTGCTGAGCGCAGAGGCGGGAATTGAATGTGATGCCGCTGGATACTTCAGCCTGAATGGAGCCGGCGCCGCAGTCTTTGCCGAGAGCAGGGGATTGAGAGCTTTTTGAAATGACAGAACGCTTGCGACAGCCGCTTCCGCTGGGAAGATCCGATTTCATTGCCTTGCGGCACGACGGCTCTATTTATATTGATAAGACGCGGATGGTTTTCGACCTCTGCCGTGATTCAAGTAAGGTATTTATTGCTAGGCCTCGTCGTTTCGGAAAGTCGCTTCTCGTCTCGACTTTTTCGGCTTTATTTCAGTTCGGCATCCGGGATTTCAAAGGCCTTGCCATTGAAAATCTTTGGCCAGACAAAGCATATAAAGTTATTCGACTTGATTTTTCTGAAATTAAATACTGTTCTACAGAGGAAGATTTTGTCAGCAAATTCCACGATCAGCTCCTGAGGAAGTTTCGTCAGGCGGGCTTCGTTTATGCAGAAAAGGGCGGTCTCTTCATGGGCCAGATTTCAGACTGGCTTTCCTCGCTGCCGCCATCCTCACTCGTCATTCTGATTGACGAATATGACGCGCCGCTCACGGCGTCGCTTGACGATCCGGCGCTTTTTGACCGCATTCGCGCCTCCATAAACGCCTTTTTTCAAGTTTTGAAATCCAACGAAGGCTGCCTCAGGTTTTTCTTCATGACGGGGATCACGCGGCTGAAGACCTTTTTTCCGGAAATTAATTTTCTGGATGACATTTCGCTCAATTAAAAGAACCTCAATTCTTCCCACTATAGTGAGCCGGAAGAGCGTTCCTTTCGAGGGCGACCTCTTGGGCGAGGAGGCCCATAGATGATCGGCCGAACTCTGGGGCGCCCCGGCTTGCGTTTCGGCTGGGGGTTTACTTCCTGTGCCTTCGTCTGTTCCGGTTTTTTGCGCGGCCGGCCGCGTTTTTTTCGGATCCGGCGCTTTGTCTTTGCCGGGCAAGGCGAGCTCCAAAGCCGCCAGCAACTCTCCATCGCACTTCAGCAGACGATTCCAGTATTCGTCATCAACCTGCGGCAGGCTCTCCCGCGGCGCCTTGCGATTGCGCCAGCACGTTCTGAGCGAGTCCATGACATCCCCGAATGTTGCATTGTCGAGTACTCCTGCCTTCGACATGCGCTTCACAATGCGGGATGTCAGGATGGAGGCAATGAGGTCTACGAATTCGGATCCGCGGACGGAGTAGTCGGACTGGACCCGGGTTACGCCGAAATCAAGGCTGTTCTTGTAAACATCGAAGAACATCTCAAGCTGCCAGCGCTGTTCGTAGCATGCGTAGACCTCAGCGCACGTCATGTCGAGATCCGACTCAAAGACGATTGTTCCATACGAACCGCAATGCTCATCGTAGTTCTTCTTGTCGTATGAATCGCTCCTGCGCTGGCGGTCCATGAAGGAGTTGTCTTCCGCCTGAGCCTTCCACGAATCCCTGAAGGAGTAGAGGAAGCGCCCGTTTCCCATCTTTACCTTTTTGCAGCGGATGCGCTTATCAATGCCGCGCAGACAATCCTCGAAATCGAGCATGGCGTTCTCTGCAATCTTCTTGTCCGAGCGCTTCAGCGGCGTGAGGAAATGAAGCCCTTCATGCTTTCGGAGCAGGCCTTCAATTGCCTTGGGAGGGAATCCCTTGTCCGTGATCAGGACGCCTCGTTCGATTTTGTTTTCCGAAACGAATGAGCTGTAGGCGCGGGCGTCGATCATATTGCCCGGATAGACCTGTGCGCACAAGGGTTCCTGTGCTTCAAGGTCATAGGCGTAGAGGACGGAAATCTCTTTGCAGCCCTTGACGCGAGCCTTTCTTGAGAAGGCAGACAAATCATTGACGATGCTTGTGTTCTGCTTGAGCGTTCCATCAATGATGATGTGGTGATCCCTGCAGACGGCGGCGAGCCGGGCAGTGATGAAGGCATTCATCTTGCCGGCGTCCTGGCCGAGCAGGTTCAGGAACTTGCTGATGGTGTTCTCAGAGAGAGGCAGTCCGGGGTAGAAAACCGAGATGAAGGACTTTTCGTAATGCTGACGGCATCGGGAGATCTTGATGCCCTTGTGCTCAATGCGGAGCAAGGCGAGCGCAAGAATCATGCAGGCGTCCTTGACTTCGTAGACCTTGAAGAGCTCATCGTCGAGCCCTCGAAGTTCGTCGTGAAGCAGTGCCGCGGCCCCGTAAGAGAGATAGTCGGGACCGTCTTCTGCAAGACTCGCCGCGGACTGGCGAGGCACAAACTTGCCGTCAATGATGTGCCCAATGACCGGCCCGTTCACCGGGCGCGGGTTGCAGCCGGGCTTGCATATGGAAGCCCGACGACTGTGAACCGCATAGCGCTTGGCGCCATTGCTGCCGCTGTCGATGACAACGGTATTGCGCGGTCTCGGAACCTTGCGGATGTGCTCTGGAACGGCCATGAAAATATCCTTGATAATATCATATATTATAGTTCTAATCACTATAGAAATCAATGTTCTCGGATTAATTTTCAAGGTCAAAAAGCAGTCCCAGGCCGGATTTCGGACATGAAAAAAGCCCCAGAAATGAGGGAAACTCATCTGAGGCTTGCACGAAATTTCAATTTGTTGATTTTTAAGAATTCTTCATAGTGTGAAGATCTGAGGTTCTTTTACTCAATGGGGTCTATGGAACATTAATTGGCTTTACTGAAGAAGAAATCAAAAAAGCTTTTCCCTATTATCTGAGAGAAGCAGAACAGAAACTGGGATTGACCGAGGACGCCCTCGTCGGGAGGCTCAGGGAAAACTACGGCGGCTATTCTTTTGAGCCGGAAGCTCAAGCGCACGTTTTCTCTCCCTGGTCGGTGCTGAATTTCTTGAGGCACCCCGGGCAGGGCTTCAAAAATTACTGGTTTGCTAGCGGCGGGCTGCCGACGCGATTCCTCCAACTTCCGGGGAATCATGCGCTCATGTCTCCCGATCAGTTCAACCAGCCGATCGGAATCCCGCTGGATGAGCTCTCGGCTTCACGAGAGGTCAGCGACTTCCCCGCTGCGGCGCTTCTTCTTGAGGCAGGGTACCTCACCATCAAAAACAAGCTCAATGCTGCGGAGGTCGAGCTCGGGTACCCGAACCAGGAAGTAAGGCTTTCAATTGCCCGGCTCTATGCGGACGAGATGCTCCGGAACGTCAATCGACTTGAGGTCGGCGTGTCGCGGCTTGAAAAAATGCTCGATTGCGAAAATGTCGATACCGTTGTCAGACAGTTCAACGCCGTACTCAACACGATTGACTGCCGGCACTGCCCGATCCGCGACGAAGCTTCCTGCATGAGCCTGATCGAAGTTCTCCTGATGGGCGCCGCCATGGCGACGGATGTTGAGAAGCACTCCGCTCCGGGTCGGAGTGATCTCGAGGTCCGTACCCGGAATCGTCAATGGGTATTCGAATTCAAGTTCGCCAGGAAAGCCAGCGAAGTTTCGAGGCTTCTTGCGGAAGCGGCGGAGCAGCTCCTCACGCGCCGTTACGGCGAAGCGCCTCACGATCGTGAACTTATCCGTGTCGCGCTGGTCTTTGACGCCGAAAAACGTGAGTTTGCCGCCTGGGAAAGCGTTTAACCCATCAAAAAAGCGGCCTCCGTCAGGGAGGCTGCTCGAATAAATGTAATCAACCGAAGAGCTTCGTGAGGTGCGCTTCCCAGCGCTTCATGTCAGCTTCAATGGTCGGGTGCTTGAAGACGTCGTTCACCATGAAGCTTTCGCAGGGCTTCATTCCGAGAAATTCGAAGGTCTTGTGAAGCGGCATGAAGAGGCCGTCGATGCCTTTGCCTTCGAAGAACTGGTTGGGATCGGTGAAGGCTTCAAGAGGCGCATTCCAGGTCGAGGAGAGAAGGTAGCGCTTCGAGGTGAGCTTTCCGCCCGAACCGTACTTCTTCTGCGGATCCTTGCGGCTTCTGCCGTCGCCGCCGCAGAGAATCGGGTCGACGAAGACGTCGTCCTCGTATTTCTTCAGCTGCCAGGGCGTGCTCATCCACCAGCCCGGCGTTTGAATGATGACGACGTCCGCACGCAGAATCTTCTGAGCCTCCTCGGCGTTGTCCCAACCGTTTTCAAGACGCGTCTCTTCAACAGTGTGGCCGAGCTTCTCGAGCGTTTCGCGGGCCTTATCCACCATGGCGGCCGAAAGCGTGCCGCCGTGACCGAAGTGGGTGCAGCCGGCATTAACGATCAGAAATTGCATATTTTTTCCTTTTAACCTGAATGTCCGGAAGCCTTCTGCAATCGTTGAGAAGGCTTTGAAATTCGACAGTATTGAACTCACCCATCTTAATCTAAGGGTTATCCCTTTTCAGAAAAGGAGAGCAGAAAAAGGCAGAAACGAGGGAGTTTCGGGCAGGTCGACATTCAGCTGCGATCGATTCTCTTCTTCCTTTCCGGGAGCTGCGCGAGGACGACGGCTACCGCCATCAGAACGCAGCCGAGACCTTCGCGGGGGGTAAGGACTTCGTTGAGAACAACCCAGCCCGCGAGAACGGAAAAGACGGATTCGAGCGAGAGAATGAGGCTCGCCGCGGTTTCGTTCATGCCGCGCTGACCCACGATCTGAAGCGTGTAGGCAATGCCGTTGCTCATGATGCCCGCCCAGAGAATGGAGGGGAGCGCCGCCATGAAGCCCGACATCGTCGGATGCTCGAAAAGCATCATGCTCGTGAAGGCGATGATGGAGCCGAAGAAGAACTGCATCATTGAGAGTTCAATGCCGTTCACCTTCGTCACGAACCGCGAGATCACGAGAATGTGAAGCGAAAAGACAATGGCGCAGAGGAAGATGTAGGTGTCGCCGAGCGCGATCGAAAAGCCTTCAGGAGGAAGACAGAGAAACCAGAGACCGGCGACTGCAATAGCGACGGCGAGCCAGAGGGTGAGACGCGACTTCTGCCCCAGGAAAAGACCGATCAAGGGCACGAACACAATGTAGAGCGCGGTGATGAAGCCCGCTTTCCCGACTTCGGTGTCGTGCACGAGGCCGAACTGCTGCAGCGCTTCGCCGCCGAAGAGGCAGAGGCCGCAGAGAAAGCCCCCGAGGATGAGGTTCCGGCGGTATTCGGGCGAGCGGCGGCGCGTGAGTTCGTCGGGCTGCGAGGCCGCAAGGCGCTGCCGCAGCATGGCGACGATGGGAAGCAGAAACACGAATCCGAGCGCCATGCGGCTCGCCGTGAATGTATAGGGGCCGACCGATTCCATGCCGATCGACTGAGCGACGAAGGAGCAGCCCCAGATGAAGGCCGTAATGAGAAGCAGCCCCGACTGGCGGAGTTCGAAAAGGAGATTGGGATTAGACATCGCGCGGGAGGATGTGGGGAAAAGAATCGTCGAAACCCGACAGTCTAGCGAACCGCCGGAAAGAGAGGCGTCGAAAGAATTTCTTCAACGATGAATTTTCGGCCGGGATCCGCTAGAATCCGCCAGCAACTCCGCAGGGGAGTAGCTTGAGGGGCGCCTTCGATTCATTTCCCGGAATCTGAAGCCGCCTTTTCGGTCGTCAACATGCTTGAGGTTCCCCGATCTCATGGCGACTGAATGAGACCCCGGGTGAGAAGTTCCGCGAAGAAAGGTGATTCTAAAAATGAGTGCTTTTCGGACTTTTCCCTTCCTCATAAGCCAGACCTGCGGCGCGGACTCGCTTGCAGACGCTTTAAATCCAGTATAGGAGCGGCCTGCGGCACAAGCGATGCCTGCCGCGCCGCACGTCTACGTGCATTCCCCTTGCCGCGCCGAGCCGCTCCGACCCCAGGAAAATGCTCGAAACCCTCCAGACCATACTGCTCTCCACCGGCGTTGTCGCCGCCGCGGAAATCGGCGACAAAACGATGCTCCTTGCCGTCGTGCTCGCCGCACGCTTCAGAAAGCCTCTGCCGATTATTCTCGGCATCTTTGCCGCAACCTTTCTCAATCACGCCATTGCGGGCGCGCTCGGCGCCGCACTCGCGAGCTTCATCAGCGCGGATCTTTTGAGATGGATCCTGATCGTCTCCTTCATCGCCATGGGCATATGGATTCTCATTCCGGACAAAATCGAGGAGGATGAGTCCCATGACCGCATGAAGCGCTTCGGGATCTTTACGACGACTGTCGTGCTCTTCTTCCTTGCGGAAGTGGGCGACAAGACCCAGGTGGCGACGGTGGCGCTCGCCGCCCGCTATCCCCTCGAAGCCTTCTGGGTGATCTGCGGCACGACTCTGGGCCTCATGATCGCCGACGCCCCTGCGGTCTTCATCGGCAACAAGCTCGCCGACAGGATCTCGATGAAGCTGATGCGCCGGATTGCGGCGGTGATCTTCTTTGTGCTTGCCATTGCGGCCTATTTCGAAGGATAACGATTGCCGCAATCGCTTTTGCGCTCCCTGGCTGCTGCTCTGAAAATGCCCGGAAGCGCAAGGCGCGCGTCTTTGAAAAGGCCGTCAGGAAGTCGGGTCGATCCGGCGGACAACCGCCGCAGTTTGAGATGACGTCAGGACATGTTGGACATCATGTCCGAGAAACTCACCAACTTAACGCGCCCGATTTGACGTATGGAGAACTGGACGGACTTCTGATTCAGAAGTCAGGAAATCCGGCGGATTGCTGTCCTTGAAGACCGCATCAATCCGCCGGAGAAGAAGCGTTTGGGATTAAATGAGCGAGAGGAAGCGGCTCAGCATCCTGACGCGGTTTTCAATCGTGTCGATGCGGAGATATTCGCGTTCCGAATGGAAGCCCGCACCGGCGGGCGCCACGCCGTCAAGCACGGGCGTGCCAGCCTGGGCAATGCGGTTGGCGTCAGAACCGCCGCCAGCATCGACCCATTTGGCTTCAAAGCCTTCGAGACGGGCCGCTTCCTCGATTTTCTGCACGAGCCCGCGGGTGGCTTCGGTAAAAGGCATGGCGGGCGAAACCGATACGCGCTTCGCCTCGACTGTGATTCCGTCGCCCCAGTCCCTGCGGGCGAGCGCTTCGATCGCCTGGTCGAGTTCTTCGCCGTCGCGGTCGTTCCAGCGGCGGGTGTCGATTTTGATCGTGCAGGTGTCGGGAACCGTATTGCAGACCGTGCCGCCTTCGATCGTGCCGACGCAGACGGATGTGCCCTTGCCGTCGAGATCCTGAAGCGCGCTCACCTCGAGCGCAAAGCGGGCGGCGGCGAGAATGGCCGAGCGGCCGTCCTTCGGGTTGTTGCCGGCATGTGCGGAAACGCCGTGGAAAGTGACGGACCATACCGAGCGGCCTTTCCTCGAGCGGACGAATTCGCCGTTGGCGCGGCCGGCTTCGAGAACAAGCGCCTGCTTCGAGCGTTTTGCCATTGCTGCGAGCCAGTCTCGGGAATAAATCGAACTGATCTCTTCGTCGGGATTGTGGCAGACCGCGATGGCGAGACGATCGAGATCCTCGGGACGGGCGTTTTTGAGCGCATGAAGAATCGCAATCACGCCCGCCTTGCAGTCGCCGCAGCCGGGACCGCGAACGCGGTCGCCTTCAATGCGGAAGGAGCGCTTCGCGACCGTGCCGTCAGGGAAGACCGTGTCGAGGTGGGCGTTGAGCATGAGATCAAAATGCTCGGCGCCGGGCTTATTGGTGGCAAAGAGGCCTTTCCCGGCCTCGGGTCCGAAGTCGACAAGTTCGGTATGAAAGCCCATCTCGTCGTAGTGCCGCTGCATGATTTTGGCGACCTTCGTGACGCCTTCGGTCGAGGCGGAGCCGCAGTCCACATTGACGACTTCCTCGAGATCTTTCAAATATTCCTGAAGCAGACTCATTCCTTTCTCCTTGGTCAGATTTGCTTGTTTTCAGTGATTTCTACAAATTTTCATCAGCCTTTTACATTGATGGCTTCAATGAAGGGAATGCCATCAAATGTACCGTTCAAATAAGCATTCCTGACATTCTCATTTTTTCGTATTGGAAAATCTGAAAGTACATAGAGGTTTGAAGCCTTATCTCTATTTTTATTTACAAACCATATCTGGTCTCTTCTGAGTAATGGATTGTCCGGATCATTTGTATTGTTGTCTATTAATGCATCGCAATTTGTAGTGAAAATCAACTGAGCGCCGTTTCTTTGGTCGGCTTCTTCAAAGAAGGATTGGACAAGCTTCTCAATCAGAATGGGATGCAGATTCGCTTCAATGTCATCAACAATAAGCGTTGCATCTTTTTTCATGACGTCGATGATAGGGCCGGCGAGTTCCACCAAATGCTGAGTGCCACGGGACTCATCTGTCAGCGACATCGGCCAAGCCTTGCCGTTAAATTGATGAACAAAGGAAATATGGCCGATATCCAGAATTTCTCCATCATCCCTCATGGCGTTGGGATTCATGGAGATGTTTTTCCCCGGGCGGGCCTCTTTTTCAATCTGAATATCCTTGATGTCTATGCCCGCTGAAGCCAAGAATCTGATGAGAGTTTGTTTCTTAAGCCGTTTTTGTTCCAGAGCACGGATTGTATAGAGATTGTTAGCTCGGCTGAATGCATTGATTATCAGCAAATTATCCGCAAACCATTCAACGACCGGCATGAGTTGGAATGAATTGAATGCTGCGGCGGTGCCGAGAAATAACGAATCCGCTCTGGTCATTGAGCTCCATGATTTTTTCTGCCCTTGCAGTGAACTTCCAAATTTATAGTCATAGCTGTTGTCGGCATCATTCTTTGTTCTTTCGAATAGCAGGATTTTTCGCTCTTTTTTGAGAGAAAGCGCTTCATGAGCTACCTGATGATTCTTTACCGAGAATTCATATGTGTAGAAATGCTCTTCCTTTATGAAACGGACCGAAAAAGACATTTCTTCATATTTTGACGTTTCATCAAAGGCAAAGGCTTCAGGTTGAAACGGCGGAGGAAGCGCAACCGTATTCGTCAGCACGCATTGCTGCATTACCTGCAGAGCCCGGATAACGTTCGATTTGCCGCTGGCATTGGCGCCGTATATTGCTGCAGCCTTCAGAATATGGGGAACATCTTTTCGCCCTGTCTTAAAGGCATTCCAGGTCAGGCGTTCCTTCGCTGCGGGCTTGGCGCGAAGCGACAAGGTTTGTTCTTCTTTGAAGTTTCTGAAATTTTTGAATGAAAAACCCACGAGCATAGATTTACCATGAAAATTTGCAGATTTTCTACAAATTTCTAGAGTACATAGGCCTTACCGCATCTGTCAAGGAAATATGACCACTGCGAATGTCGCAGAGAATCCTCTGCGATCGCTTCATCCGGTGGGTGCATCGGTCCGGCGAATCGGATGGTCGGAGAGGTCAAAGCGGGCATAAAGCGCAAAGAGGCCCCGCAGCCATTCCAATGCCGGGACGCCGTCCATCCGCTCGTGCCAGATGAGACGCGTATAGAAGGACCTCGGATCCTGATCGCTTTTGGATGCCGGCATCATGACGGGAATGACTGCAATGGATGGATGCGCGAGCTTCTTCTGCATGCGTATGGCTGTTTGAAGCGGCAGGATTGCCGTGAAGTCGGTGACCTGAAGAATGGAGGGCACGCTGAGGAAAAAGGGCACCGTCACTGCGCAGTCAAGGAAGTTTTCGCCGAGAAAACTTTTTTCATCGAGCGAATAGAGGAGCGGGTCCGTAGAGGTTTCATTCGAAATGCGGATCTTCCGCCAACGCTTGAGGTCCTCAAGACCGATCGAGCTTTTTTCTCGCCAGAGGGCTTCAAGCGGGTGGCCGGATCGCACGCAGACCGCGTAGCGGACCTGGTAGAGCCTTAGTTCCCGGATGCCCGGAGGAAGCTCTCGCGAAGACGGGAAAATCGCGCAGTCGAGCGTGCCTTTTTCAAGCTTTTGCATGAGGTCGGGCGTAAGCTGACTGATCTCAAGCCGGGCATGAGGAGCCAGCCTGAAGAAGGCTTCAATCACATCCGTCATGACGGCGAAGATCGCGTTGTCGACGGCTCCGATCCGAAAGGTCCGGGTGAGGGTCGCCGGATCGAAAATTTCAACCTGTCCGAGCTGCGACGCGCGGTTGACGAGATCGATCACCTTGGGATAAAGCATGGCGGCGTAATCCGTCGCAATGAGTTCCGGCATGGAACGCAGGAAGAGCTTGTCGTCGAAGGTTTCCCTGAGCTTTTTGAGGATTCTGGACGCGCGCGACAAGCTGATGCCGCAGCGAAGCGCTGCGCTCGAAAGCGACAGCTCTTCATAGATCCGTGCGAAAAACCGCAGATCTTCGATGGTGAGGGAGGAGAGTTTTTCGGAAAGCGCAAAAGTCTCGGGCATATCTTGCAAATTCCTTCATGTTTCTCTCCATGGTACCGCGCTCGTCATGTTTCTACACTGATTGAACAGCTGAGACGTTCGCCGCCCAGGCGCCGCGCTATTCCCGGCGCCCTGGTTTTCGACCAAGGCGAGCGATCGGCTGAAGAAATTTGTCATCAAAGGAGAAACATCATGCAGACTCGCATGACCTGGATCGCCGCGGCCTGTGTCGCGGCCGGCCTGGCTATTTCATCGGGCGCGTACGCGATCGGCGGCGCCTCGGGCCCGCACGTGGGCTACCCGGCCTCGGGCAAACTCGGCGCTGTGGTGCTCAACCCCTATGAACTCGCTCCGCTCACCGCCGTGATCAAGAATGGCGGCTACACCGTGACCGACGCCGAAGTGCGCATTGTTCCGAAAGAGGGCGGTCAGGAAATCAAATACAAGGTGAGCGACACGCAGGTGCGCACGCACGGCGGCATTCCTGTCTTTGGTCTTTATCCCGACTACCGAAACACGGTTGAGGTCTCCTACACGCGCTTCGCCAACGGCAAGTCCGAACGCGTTGAGAAGGAGATCTACCGCATCTATGCGGGTCCCGCGAATATCCGCACGGCCGGCTATGCCGGCGTGACTTCCGTCTTCCCGAAGGCGGAAGTGAAGAAGATGGATCCGGCCTTCTCGGACCGCCTCTACCTCATCAACAACATGATTGCGGCGACGCCGGAATCGACCCGTGCCGTCTGGAACAATCCGATGGGCGGCGCTCTGGAGTGGAACCGCTACCCGCAGAACGCCATCTACGACACGAAGGGGGAACTGCGCTGGTACATGGAACCGTCGTCGATCTTCAACTATCACGACATCTACCGCGCCGGCATCATGATGGGCTTCCGTCAGAACAAGGACGGCGCCTTCACCTGGGGGTACGGACAGCGCTACGTGAAGTACGACCTCATGGGCCGCGAGATCTGGAACCGTCGGCTTCCTGACGGCTACAACGACTTCTCGCACGCCATGGATCCGATGCAGAACGGAAACTACCTTGTGCGCGTGGCCTCTTCCGACCATGTCCGCGCCGACGGGAAGCACGTCCGCACGGTTCGCGACGTGATCATTGAGGTCGATCCCAACGGCAATGTGGTGGATGAATGGCGTCTTTTCGACATTCTTGACCCCTATCGCGATAATGTTCTGAAGGTCCTCGACCAGGGCGCCGTCTGCCTCAACATTGACGCTTCTCAGGCGGGCAAAACGCTTTCCGCCGAGCAGCTCGCCGAACAGGATAAGAGCGACAAGTTCGGCGACATCGTGGGTTCGGGTGCGGGCCGCAACTGGGTTCACGTGAATTCCGTCGACTACGACCCGACCGACGATTCGATCATCATCTCCTCGCGCCACCAGTCCGCGCTCATCAAGATCGGCCGCGACAAGAAGGTGAAGTGGATCATGGGCTCGCCCGAAGGCTGGAAGAAGGAATTTGCCGACAAGGTCCTGACGCCGGTTGATTCGAAGGGCAACAAGATCAAGTGCGAAGGCAGCAAGTGCGAAGGCTCGTTCGACTGGACGTGGACGCAGCACACCGGTTGGCGCGTCGACTCGATGTCGGACAAGAAGACCTTCATTCTTTCCGTCTTCGACAACGGCGACGCCCGCGGCATGGAGCAGCCGCCGCTTCCCGACATGAAGTATTCCCGCGCGGTCTTCTTCAAGATCGATCAGGAAAAGATGACCGTCGAACAGATCTGGGAATACGGCAAGGAACGCGGCCATGACTGGTACAGCCCGGTGACGTCGCTCACGGAATACATGCCCGACAAGAAGTCCGTCTTCGTTTATTCGGCAACGGCAGGCGCAACCTACAACTTCAAGACCGGCGCCTTTGAATCGGCGCCCAACCCCTACATTGATGAATTCAAGTGGGGCGAGAAGGAGCCTTCCGTCGAAATCCAGTTCAAGGGCACCTCGGGCTACCAGGCCATGCCGGTGGATCTTTCGAAGGCTTTCAGCCAGTAATCGAAATGTGATTCTGCGGGATCTATGAGATTCTCTGCCGCTCCGTGCGTCTTCAGAGCTTGAGCTTTGAGGACGCGCGGAGTTTTCTTTTGCTGCTTCAGATGCAGGAAGCGCACGAGCGGCGGAATTATTCCCCTGCAGCGTTCCCTGTCAGATCCCGGAATACCCAGGATTCGGCTCAAAGCTTTGAAGCTCCGGCGGGCTTTCTCCTGGATTTACACTCGCATTTCCTTCGGAGACGGGTAATATGCGGGACGCGGCATCAGACCGTCAGCTTGACGCACGAGAGAACAAAAGGAGAATAAGCATGGCCCTCAAGAAAATCATCAAGGTCGAGGATCCCGACGACATCAAGTCCGGCTATGCCGGCAAAGTCATGGAATCGGTGAAGTTTGCCGCGCTCATCGCGAGCTTCACGGGCTTTGTGGTCGGCATCATTCTGAAGACCCGGTTGACGGAATTCGGTTCCGCATCCTGGAGCTCGGATGCCTTTACGCTTGCGATTTTCTTCATCGTCCTCTTCCTCGGTCTCTGGTTCACCGTGAAGGACCTCCCGGCGCTTTGCCGCGAGAAGACGAACTTTAAGAATGCTGAAAATGTCGCGGACGTAACGGTCGCCGGTTTCGTGTTTCTCCAGTATGCGGTCTCCTTCAGCTTCTGCTTCTTCTTTGCGGTGACGGTCGACGCCGCAACGAATTTCATTAATCCGCTCTTTGCGGGCGACTACCTTCTCGACTTCCCGGCTGCCGTCTTCTTCTTCTACGGCGTCGTGCCCGCGGTGCTCGTGAATCTGATCGCAGCCGCCTTCATGCGCTCGCAGATCAGAAAGAAGCTCCCGCAGGATTGATTTCCGATTGACCAATGAAAAGAAGCCGCCGGCGACTCCCAATGAGTTCCGGCGGCTTTTTAGATTGAGTAGAAGCCCTGCCGGGCTTCCTTCAAACTGTTATTTGGCCTCGGCCTTCGCTTCGCGCGCGGCATGGCGGTCGCGAAGAATGCCGATCACGTCGGCAAGCTCGAGGTCCTGATCCTGGAGCAGTACGAGGAGGTGGTAGACCAGGTCGGCCGCCTCGTTCTTAAGCTCCTCGCGGTCATGGACGGTGGCGGCAAGCGCGGTTTCAACGCTTTCCTCGCCCACCTTCTGCGCGATCCGCTTCGTGCCGCGGGCATAGAGGCTCGCGGTGTAGGAGGTCGAAGGATCTGCGGTGCGGCGGGAGCCGAGAAGAAGCTCAAGGTCGCGCAGGAACTGCCACTCGGGCTCGAGGCTCCCGAAGCAGCTCGTCGTGCCGAGGTGGCAGGTGGGGCCGTCCGCCTTGACGAGGACGAGAAGCGTGTCGTTGTCGCAGTCCGTGCCGATGTCGATGAGATGAAGGAAGTTGCCGGAGGTTTCCCCCTTCGTCCAGAGACGATTCTTCGTGCGCGAGAAGAAGGTGACCTTCTTCGTCTCGAGCGTTCGGCTCAGCGCTTCCTGATTCATGTAGCCGAGCATGAGGACGCGTCCGGAGACGGCGTCCTGCACGATGGCGGGAATAAGTCCGCCCGTTTTTTCCCAGTCAAGCTTTGCTAGTGTTTCTTGAGTCAGCATGTTCTAACCTCGATTCCATTGTCGGCGAGATAACGTTTGAGGTCGCCGATATCAATGATTTTTTTGTGGAAAACTGATGCGGCGAGTGCGCCGTCGACCTGAGCAAGGCGGAAGGCATCGAGGAAATGCTCCATGGTGCCCGCGCCTCCGCTCGCAATGAGAGGCACCCGGCAGACGCCTCTCACAAGCTTCAGCTGCTCGATGTCGTAGCCCTTGCGCACGCCGTCCTGATTCATCATGTTGAGGACGATTTCCCCTGCGCCCCGCTTCTGGACTTCCTCGACCCAGCGAAGCGTCTCCCACTCGGTCTTGCGGGTGCGCTTTTCGTCGCCCGTGAATTGATTGACCCAGTATTTGCCGGTCGCTTCATCGTGCCAGGTGTCGATCCCGACCACGACGCACTGGACGCCGAATCGGTCTGCGAGGCGCGTGATGAGCGTGGGGTCGGAAAGCGCAGGGGAGTTGATGGAAATTTTGTCGGCGCCGAAGGCGAGAAGCCTCCCCGCGTCCTCAACCGACTTGATGCCCCCGGCAACGCAGAAGGGAATGTCGATCGCTTCGGCGACGCGCGAAATCCAGCTCTTGTCGACGACGCGGCCGTCCGATGAGGCGGTGATGTCGTAGAAGACGAGTTCGTCTGCGCCTTCCTCGGCATAGCGTTTGGCAAGCGGCACGATGTCGCCGATGATTTCATGACCGCGGAACTGCACGCCCTTGACGACCTGTCCGTTGCGGACGTCGAGGCAGGGAATGATGCGTTTGGCGAGCATGGATCCTCCTTTAAAGGGAAAGCGTGATTGCGGCATGAATGGCAGCCCTGAGGGAGCTTTGGGGAGCTTTGAGCGCGAATTTCAAGCATAGCCTGCGGGAAAACGAGCTGTTTTCTGAAATCGGGAAAGGCGATGTAGAAATTGCGTGAAGGACGCCGGTCGGCGGCGACAAGGCTTGCGGCAAAGCCCCGGGTTGTCCTCATGCGCGGAACTAATGTCCCCGGAAACTGACGGCAGTTTCCGGGATTTGAGAAAGCGGATGATCCGTCATGGAAAAGGGCGGCAGGGAATTGATTCCCCGCGTGCGGCCTTCCAGCACTGAATGGCTTCCTCCACCGAGAATTTCCCTTCAAGCAGCGCGCGCCCGACAATCACGCCGGCCGCGCCCGAGCGGGCAGCCTCGCGCACGTCGTCGAGCGAACCGATGCCGCCCGAAGCCTGGAAGGCCACCTGCGGGAATGCTTCCGAAAGCGTCCGGTAGAGACCGGAATTGGTGCCCGAGAGCGTTCCATCCTTCGAAATGTCGGTGCAGAGCACGTGCTTCAGGCCCGCAGGGAGATATTCGCGGATCAGGTCCTCGATGAGAACGCCGGAATTTTCCTGCCAGCCGCTCACGGCAATCTGCCGGCGGCCCGCCTCATCGATCCGCACGTCGAGCGCGAGAACGATGGCTTCAGGCCCGTAGGTCTTCATCCAGCCTTTGACGGCTTCGGGATCCCTGACCGCGGTGGACCCCACAACAACGCGGGAGGCGCCGGCATCGAGGAGCGCGCGGACGTCGGCTTCGGTTCTTACGCCCCCGCCCGTCTGAACGGGGACATGGAGGCCCGCGAGGCATTTTTTGAGAAGCGGAATTTGGCGGCGTGCAGGGTCCTTCGCGCCCGTGAGGTCGACGATGTGAAGGAGCTTCGCTCCCGCCTTTTCGTAGCTCTGAAGGCGAAGGAGCGCCTCGTCGCCATAGTCTCTCGAGGCGCTGTAGTCGCCCTGGTGGAGGCGCACGACGCGGCCTTCAAGAAGATCGATTGCAGGAATGATCACCGTTCAACTCCGAGGAAGTTTGCAAGAAGCTTCGCGCCCGCCTTGCCCGAGCGTTCCGGGTGAAACTGGACGCCCGCAAAGTTGTCTCTGGCTGCTGCCGCCGTGAAGGGTTCGCCGTACTCGGCGCTCGCGATGGTGAATTCGTTCACGGGCATCGCATAGCTGTGAACGAAATAGAACCATTCGCCTGCGGGAAGACCCGCAAAAAGGTGCTTCGCCATGGGCGAATCGTCGGGGAAAACGCGGTTCCAGCCCATGTGCGGGAGCGGGAGACTCCCGACCCTGAGCTCGCGGACTTCGGCCGGGATTAGGCCGAGCATGTCGACCCCGCCCGTTTCCTCGCTTCTTTTTGCAAGAAGCTGTTCGCCCAAGCAAATCCCGAGAACGGGCTGCGAGAGCGACCGGATGAGATCGGGAAGTCCGCGCTTTTCCAGTTCCGCCATCGCGGCGCGCGCCGTGCCGACGCCCGGGAGAAACACGCGGTCCGCGGCCTTGACGAGCTTCGGATCGCGCGTGACCTCCGGCTCAAGCCCCAGGCGCGAAACCGCCCGGGCAAGCGAGAGGAGGTTCGCGCAGCCGGTATCAAGAATAACGACCCGCATCGTTAGAGCACTCCTTTCGAAGAGGGAAGTTCATGACCTTCAATGCGCTTCGCGTCCCGAAGGGTGCGCCCGAGTGCCTTGAAAAGCGATTCGGCGACGTGATGGTCGTTCTTTCCCTTCGCCTTCATGTTGAGCGTGATCCCCATGGCCTGAGAGAAGGAGCGGAAGAAATGCTCGATCATTTCGGTCGCGAGGTCGCCCACGAACTGGTTTTTGAACTTTGCCTTGAAGGTGAGCCAGGGGCGCCCGGAGATGTCGAGCGCGCACCGGCAGAGGGCTTCATCCATGGGAAGGAGAAAGCCGAAGCGGCGGATGCCGCGCTTGTCGCCGAGCGCGAGCCTGATCGCTTCGCCGAGCGCAAGCCCCGTATCCTCCACCGTGTGGTGGCAGTCGACCTGAAGGTCGCCCTTGGCCTTCAGATGAAGCCGCATGCCGCCATGCTGAGCGATCTGCTCGAGCATGTGGTCGAAGAAGCCGATGCCGGTTGAAATCTCGTTTTCGCCCTCGCGGTCGAGCCAGACTTCGACGCGGATATCCGTTTCCTTCGTCTTTCGCTCAACCACCGCGTGGCGGTCAGTTTCAGGCGTCTGAGGGAGGCTCGCAAGGAGGCGTTTTTCGACAGCGGCCCAGGGTTCGCCCTCGGGACCCACGCGGATTCCGGTAAGACCCATGTTTTCGGCGAGCTTCAGATCCGTCTCGCGGTCGCCGATCACGTAGGAGTTCTTCTGGTCCATTGCGCCCCGGCGAAGGTACTTCTTGACGAGCCCGGTGCCGGGTTTTCTGCAGGCGCAGCCTTCGCCCGGCATGTGCGGGCAGATGAGGACCTCGTCGAACTTCGCGCCCTGGCTCTCGAGAATCTGCATCATGAGGTTGTGCGGACCCTCGAAGTCTTCAGTCGGGAAGGAGGCCGTTCCGAGGCCGTCCTGGTTGGAGACCATGACGAGCTGCCAGCCCGCGTCCTTGAGCGCCTTCAGCGCCGGAAGAACGCCTTCGACGAAGCGCATCTTTCTGAAGTCGTCCACCTGAAAGTCGTGAGGTTCTTCGAGGATGGTGCCGTCGCGGTCGACGAAAAGAAAACGTTCTGCCATCAGTATTCTCCGAGGAGTTCCGTGAGCGCGGCGAGAAGAAGCGCATTCTCTTCGTCGGTGCCTACCGTGATGCGGATGGCGCCCGCGAGGGTCGGCTGCCGGCTCTGGTCGCGGAGAATAATTCCGCGGTCCCAGAGGCCCGTAAAGACGCGGGCGCTTTCGGCAAAGCGCACAAGGAGGAAGTTCGAGGCCGATGGGGACACCTCCAGCACGCCGGGGAGCGCCCGGAGCGCCCGGGCGAGCTCCTCGCGGCGGCGAAGCGTTGCGAGAACGCGCGTCTTCATGCGGGCGATGCCTTCGTCAGAAAGCGCCTGTTCGGCAATGTCGGCGACCGGCGCCGGAATCGGATAGGGGGCGATCACCTTTCTGATCATTCCGATCACGGCGGGGCTGCCGATCAGGAACCCGCATCGGATCCCGGCGAGCGCAAAGGCCTTCGAGAGCGTGCGGATGATGACGAGGTGCGGCGCCCGTTCGAGCCGGTCGACGGCGGTGTCGTCGGGCGAAAATTCAATATAGGCTTCGTCAAGCACCAGAATGGCGCGCCCGCGGGTGGCGTTGATGAGGCCGCTCACGACTTCAGGAGAGAGGAGATTTCCCGTCGGATTGTTGGGCGAGCAGGCAAAGACCACCTGAATGGCGGGATCCTTTTCGAGCGCCGCTTCGAGCGCCTTCACGTCGGGGGTCCACCCGTTCTCAGGCGACGTCGTGAGGTTCACGACGCGCACGTTCGCGGTTTCGGCCGAGACGGAGTACATGCCGTAGGTGGGCGGGAACTGCAATACCGCGTCGCGCCCGCCCGTGCAGAAGGTGCGGATGAGAAGGTCAATCCCTTCGTCGCCGCCGCGCGTGGCGAGAATCGATTCGGGGGAGACGCCGGAGTAGGCGGCGTAGCGCGCGATGACTTCCGCGGGCTGCGCGTCGGGGTAGCGGTTCAAGCGCCCGTTTCTCAACGCATAATCGTCCGATTCCGCCGACTCGTTGGCGTTGAGCCAGACGTCGCCCCGGCCGCCCGCAGCCGCCACGATGCGGCGGGCGGACTGGTAGGGCGTGAGCGCCTGAACCTCGGGGCGCGCGAGGCGCTCGGGGTTCTCCATCAGATCTTCGGTGCGCTTTGCCATCAGCAGCCTCCCTTTGCCTTGGCAGCGCTCTGGCGCGCCATGCGGATGAGGACCGCATTTCTGTGGGCGTCGAGCTCTTCGGCGTGAGCGAGAATCGCGATCGTTTCGGCGAGCCCCGAGAAGCCCTTTGCGGTCATTTCCTGAATCGTCATGCGCTTCATGAAGTCGGCGAGACCGAGGGACGAATAGGCCGCCGCGCACCCGTAGGTGGGAAGCACGTGGTTCGTGCCCGTTGCATAGTCGCCGCCCGATTCGGGAGACCATTCGCCGAGGAAGACCGAGCCCGCATTGTTGATGAGGGGCACCAGATCGCGCGCATTCTTCGCCTGAATGATGAGGTGTTCAGGCGCATAGCGGTTCGAAACGCGGCAGCATTCCTCGAGGTCCTTTACGACAATAAGACGGCTCGCGGAAAGGGACTTCGCCGCAATTTCGCGGCGCGGAAGCTGCGCGAGCTGGGCTGCGGCCTCTTCGGCCACGCTGGCAGCAAGTTCCTTCGAGGGCGTGAGGAGCACGACCTGCGAGTCGGGGCCGTGTTCGGCCTGGGAGAGAAGGTCGGCGGCAACGAAGGCGGGGTCCGCGTCCTTGTCGGCAATGACGAGGACTTCGGAGGGGCCGGCCGGCATGTCGATCGCGGCGCCGTCGGGACGGCGGCTCACCTGGCGCTTTGCTTCCGTCACATAGGCGTTCCCCGGTCCGAAGATCTTCGAGACGGCAGGAACCGTTTCGGTCCCGAAAGCCATGGCGGCAATCGCCTGGGCGCCGCCCACCTGGTAGATCTCCTCAATGCCGCAGAGGCGCGCGGCGCAGAGAATCTGGTCGGCAACGGGCGGAGGCGTGCAGAGAACGACCTTCGAGCACCCGGCGATGCGGGCCGGAATTCCGAGCATGAGAACGGTGGAGAAAAGCGGCGCCGTGCCGCCCGGAATGTAGAGGCCCACGGCTTCAATCGGGCGCGTCACCTGCTCGCACTTCACGCCCGGCATCGTTTCGACGACGACGGGTTCGAGCTTTTCGGCCGTGTGGAACTTTTCAATGTTCCTTGCGGCGCGCTCAAGCGCCGTGCGGAAGTCGGGCGAAACGCGCTCCCAGGCGGCGTCCACTTCTTCCTTTGAGATTCGGAAGTTCTTCACTTCCGTGCGGTCGAACTTCGCGGAATATTCGCGAAGGGCCTCGTCGCCCTTCTTTTCGACGTTGTCGAGGATCTCCTTAACGACGGCGCTGATGCGCTCGCCCGCCATGACGGCCGGGCGGCGGAGAATTTCGGTGCGGCCCGCTTCGTTGAGCGCGTCCCAGTCGATGATGTCGCTGAAGGCAAATTCGGTCATTTTGATTGACTCCTGAATGTAGTGTTCTGAATTTTGAAAATTTGGAATTTCTTTGAACCTGGCGCGTTTTCCGGAAAGAGAAATCACTCCATCATCTTTTCGATCGGAAGCACCAGGATCGAGGAGGCGCCGAGCGCCTTCACCTTCTCCATCGTTTCCCAGAAGAGGCTTTCGCTTGAAACCATGTGGAGCGCCACGCGGCTGTCGTCGCCCGTGAGGGGCAGAATCGTCGGGTGCTCGGCGCCCGGGAGAAGCTTCGTGATTTCGCCGAGCTTCTCCTTCGGGGCGTGAAGCATGATGTACTTGCATTCGCGTGCGCGGGCAACGCCCTGCATGCGAACGAGGAGGCGCTTCACGAGGTCTTCCTTCTCGGCGTCCATTTCGTCCTTGCGGGCGATGAGGCAGGCTTTCGAGCGGTAGATCACCTCGACTTCCTTCAAGCCGTTGGCTTCAAGCGTCGCGCCCGTGGAGACGAGGTCGCAGATGGCGTCGGCCAACCCCGCGCGGGGCGCCACTTCGACCGAACCCGTGAGGAGGCAGGGGCGGAACGTAAGGCCCTTTGCCTCAAAGCAGCGCTTCAGCAGCTGCGGGTACGAGGTGGCGATGCGCTTCCCGTTGAGGCTCTCGAGCCCCTGCCATTCCTCGTCGCGCGGAATCGCGATCGAAAGCCGGCAGCCGCCGAAGTCGAAGCGCTTCAGCATCCGGAATTCCGTCGGGTCGCCCTGGCTCTTTCGCGTGAGAAGCGTTTCCTCGAGCACGTTTTCGCCGATGATGCCGAGGTCGACGACGCCGTCCATGACGAGTCCGGGAATGTCGTCGTCGCGCACGCGAAGGAACTCGATCGGCATGTTTTCCGCAGCGGCAAGCAGACGCTGCTCGTGATAGCGCACCTTGATGCCGCAGCGTTCAAAGAGCTCCTTCGAGTCGTCCGAAAGTCTGCCGGACTTCTGCATGGCGACTCGTAGACGATTGTTTTCGGTCATTTTGGATTTCCTGGTGAAGATGAAAGGTTTCCATTCCGTCCTGCGGATGCAAAAAAGCCCCCGGAAGTGCTTTGCTTCCGGAGGCCTTCTGACTGGATAACCCCATGTTTCTTTGCTGGGCGCCCGGAAGACTTTGGAGTACTTCCAAGCAGCCACGCCTGAAAGTCTCGCTTCAGGTGTGGTGGTGATGGCGGCCGCGGAAAGAAAGGATCTGCATGGGAAGAATCTCGTTCGTTTGAAATCTGGAGTAAACGGGAAACGAGGAGTATTTGAGAGCTCCGCGCTTCCGTTTACTGGTGAGATTCATAATGCCACAGCTTTTGCGAGCGGGCGAAGTCCGGCATCGGTAAACGAAGACTCAGTGCGTGGGCTCAAGAGAGGGTGGATGTTTTCCTTAAGATATCCTGCGCAAAGGTTCCCGGCACGGGCGGACAGCGATTTGGCGCAGCAGGTGTCCCGGCGGGAAGCGTTCGGGGAAAGTCTGAGACGGCATTTTCCCGGGCGCACAGGTAGACTACGGTCACGCATTTTTCCCGACCGCGCGAAAGGCGCAGGTCAAAAGAAATTCTCTCGTTTCAGGCTCTGCCATGAGCATCATCAAGAGCGATTCCACCCGTCAGGCTACTCTGATCGGCATACTCGCCCCCATCTGCTGGGGCATGGGCGTTTCACTCGTACGCGGCATCGCAGAGGGCTTCGGCCTCGCGCAGGGGCAGACGCTTCTCTACCTCACGGCTGCGATCTGTCTATTCTTCACGATCGGGATCCCCGACTTCAGTAAGGTCGACAAGCGCTATCTCTTCATCGGGCTGCCGACCGCGAATGCGTCGTCGCTTTGCTTCTGCCTTGCGATCTTCTTTTCCTCAGGCGGCGCGCAGACGATGGAAGTGGCGATGGTGAACTACCTCTGGCCCTCGCTCACGCTTCTTTTCGCCGTGCTTTTCAATGGCGTTCGCACGCGCTGGTGGATCGTGCCGGGAATCCTCCTCGGCTTTTTCGGCATCGTGCACATCCTTGCCGGCAGCGACGGCTTTTCATTGGAGGGCTTTCTCGGCCGAATCCTCGAGCACCCGTTGAGCTACATCCTCGCCCTCGGAGCGGCGCTCACCTGGGCGGGGTTCTCGAGCATGACGCGCGCGTGGGGCGGAAATACCAATCTCTCCACCGTGATCTTCACCATCAATATGCTCATCTACGGCACGCTGTGGCTCTGCGGCTTCGGCACTGAAACCGTGGGCGAGGTGTCGCAGCATGGCATTTATTCGGTGATATTCGGCGGCATTGCCATGGGGGGCGCCTACGCCGCCTGGACGTTCGGAATGTCGAAGGGAAACGTCACGGTCCTTGCGCTCGCTTCTTATTTCACGCCGGTGCTTTCCTGCCTCTTCGCGGTCGTCTGGATCAACGCGAAGCTCGACAGCTCCTTCTGGACGGGCGTGGCCTTTGTGGTGGCGGGGTCTCTTCTCTGCTGGGACGCCACGACGCGCGGCATGAAGTCGGTGCTGAAGCGCGAAGGAGAAAAAAGAGAAAAGGCGGGATGCGCCTCCGTAAAGCCCGCCTCATAGACCCAGTAAAAAATCGTGATGAGTAAAGGGCTTCCTCACCCTCTATCATGAAAGATGAGGAAGCCCTCGGCGCGCGACCTGTCTGCGTACGTTTTTTTGGTAACGTTTCTGACGCTTGCCGTCAAAAAATTGCAGCGGAACTTTCGCACCCTATATTGCTCTGTTCGCTGGCTTGAACGCTGGTGACTAGGCGTGTGGAAAAATGAGCGTAGCTTCCGGGTGGTTGCTGCGTCTACCTGTTTCTCCAACATCTTCGTGGTTGCCAGGGCTTCCTCGAACCCCAATCATTTCTTAATGGAGGGGCTATGAGTAAGTCTAACCGTACCGATACGCCATTGCGAGCTGCCCGTGCGCAGATCAGTAATCCCGAAATTACTGTTCACGCGATGTACCGCTCGGCAATAGGCATTGACGTTCATCTCAACCTACTCGTCTGCTGCCATCAGAAGCAGGTTGCAGGTCATCGTGAACAATCTGAGAGCCGGGATTTCAATACCGACCGCGCAAGCATCGATGCTTTCGCCGCCTGGTGCCGTGAATGCAATCCCGACATCATCCTTATGGAATCAACCGGGTCATTGTGGCAGAGCCCGTACGAAGCCCTCGAGAGAGCCGGCTTCACTTCTGAGCAGCTGGCTCTGATCAATGCCCGCGACGCCAAAGCGGCAGCCGGCCGCAAAACGGACCGCAAGGACGCATCACGTCTGGCGTCTCTTGCCCGAACGGGAAACTTCAAAAAATCCTTCGTGCCGGAGAAGGCCTTTCGTCTGCAGCGCGTCATTTCACGTGATCTGCAGAAGAACAGGAATGACATTTCCCGAACTTCCAATCGTTTCGGCAAGTCTCTGAATCTCACCGGATGCCGGCCTACAACGGTATTCAGCGACATCCGCGGAGGCAAAGCTGCCAGCCTCATACTGATGGCCAAGCTCAGAGATGATCCGCACTTGTTTGATGTCATCAAGCAAAACAGCCGCCGGCTGCGGGCAAGCCCTGAGCAGATCATGCAGGCGCTCAACTTCGAAATCGAGCCGATGATGAAGGAGCAGATTCTGGCGCTCCGGAAAAAGATCGATCAGCTCGAGGAGTACGACCGAAGCACTTTCGAAAGGCTCCGCCAGCTGCAGGCTCCCTACGAGAAGGACATCCAGCTGCTCATTACCATAACGGGAATTCAGGAACGCTCGGCCCGCATGATTTACGCCGAACTCTGTGCGGATTTGAAGGACCACTTCCCCACGTCAGAGCAGTTTACTTCCTGGCTCGGCATTTGCCCGGGGGACAACACATCTGCCGGCAAACAGAAAAGTGGAAAATGCCCGAAAGGGAACAAACACCTGAGGCGCACGCTGATTGAAGCCGCCAGAGGACTTGTGGTCGGCGGTACCGCTGCGCTGAAGGAAAAATTCCAGGTGCTCAAGATGCGGCGCGGCTACAGGCGTGCCATGGTCGCCTTCGCACACCTGCTCGCACGCATCATTTATTCCGTTCTCACTCATCAGAAAGGCTTTGAGCCTTACCAGTCAACGGCGTTTCGGGACACCTTGATGGAACGAGCAAAGAACGGCGTAAAGCAGTTGCTGAAACTCAAAGGAACGAAATACGTGATCGCTGACGGCCTAGTTGTGGAGACGAAAACGGGTGCGATCCTAGGCGCAGTCGTCAGCAGTTAGCGTAGCTTCAGCAGCCTGAGAAGCAGCAGATACCATGCTGGACGTTCTTGTGAGAACGCCCGCAGGGAAGGTCGCGCGCCGAGGGCTTCCTATCTTTCGTGGAAAAAAGCCCCGCACGGAATGTTCGACAGCCATGCGGGGCGATGATTTTTTGGGAGCTCAAGTCTTTATTTGCCGGCGCGCAGACCCGCCCGGTCGAGCATCGCGAGGACGCGGTCAACCGGGATCGCACGGATCACCTTGCCGTCCCAGGTATTGACATCGTGAGCGGAAAAGAGCGAATTGATGACGGCTTCCTCGGTGGCTTCAATGGCCGCCATGAAAAGCGGCGTCATGTCGTCGTTTCTCACGAGGGGCGCCCCTTCGAGCGTTCCCTTCGCCGCCGTATGACGCACGCGGACCGATTCATTGGTCGAGAAGGCGACCACAAAGTCGCCCGAGCCGTTTGAGGCCACGCCCCCGGTGCGGGTCATTCCCATGAAGGCGCGCTTCGCGAGGCGCTCGAGATTGCGGGCGTCGAGCGGAGCGTCGGTCGCCACGATCATCATGATGGAGCCGTCGGCCGAGCGGAATTCCTGCATCTCCTTTTCGCCGGGCCAGCCGCCGAGCTCGAGGCCCGCTTCGATCCCTTTGACGTTCAGAATGCCGCCGAAGTTGGCCTGAACCAGGACCCCAACCTTCCAGCCTCCGAGATTGGGCGGAAGCACGCGCGACGAGGTGCCGATCCCGGCCTTGAAGTCGAAGGCCACGGTGCCGGTGCCGGCGCCTGCACAGCCTTCTTCAACGGGGCCGGAGGAGGCTTTCCTCAAGGCTTCGAGAACATGATGGGGCTTCACGAACCGCGCACGAATGTCGTTCACCTTGCCGTCGTTCGTTTCGCCCACGAGGCCGTTAACGGAGCGGACGAGTTCGTTCCCGGGCTGCGAGAGCGTCCATTCGACCACGCCCTCGAGACCTGCGCCCACGTTGAGCGTATTCGTGAGGACGATCGGCGTTTCGATGTTGCCGAGCTCATTCACCTGCGGGTAGCCCGCCATCTTGCCGAAGGCGTTGCCGAGGAAGATCCCCGCGGGGACCTTCTCTTCAAAGACATTGCCCGGATGAGGGCGAATCGCGGTAACGCCCGTATGCATGCCGGCAGCATCGTCCTCGAGGGTGACCTGCCCCACAAGGACGCCGTCGACGTCCGTAATGGCATTGAAGCGCCCCGTCGGGAAAACGCCGAATTCGATTCCGAGGTCGCGGGGGCGGCCTGAGGTTTGGGATGACTGCATGAATGCTCCGGTTCTGAAGGAGAAAAGTTTGATCGACCGCAAGATTATCCGCCTTCGACAAAGAAAAAGCGCTCCTCATGCTTCGGTGCGACTTTGCGAGACGCATGACCCCCGGAAACTTCCCTTCATTCCACAACACGCTTAATCAGGAGGCTGAAATGAGCTTTGATTCCGACCATTACACCGGCTGCGCACACGGCATGCACGACGACCACTTCATGGATTTCGGCGGGAGCTCCGCTTTCGGGAGCCCCGGCGACGTTGCTTTTGATCACCCGGGTTCGCCCGACGATTTCCATGGTTCGCACTTCGTTTTTGAAGATCCCTCGGGATCGCTCCATGCCGAGGAACGGGGCTTCTCGTCGGCCTTCAACGCGAATGAAGGAGCATCGAGGCATTTCGGCGAGGACGACTTCCGGATTCTCTCCCGTACGGGTGCAGGCGACGAGGCTTTGCATATGGGGCGGGATTCGGTCTTCTGGGCAGCCGGAGAGGATGTCCGCGGAGCGCTTTCGGGCTGGATGGATGCGCTCTGGAGCTGGGTGGAGAAGTCGGCGAGGCGCTGACGTGTGAGAGGCGGGTAGGAGTATCTATGAACCGGCTGACGGTTCCGGTCTTGGATTGAAAGTTTTTTGCGCTGAGTCAGTGCGAAAAAAATCCCTGCCGTACGAAGGAGTACGACAGGGAGCTCCCCAAAATCTAGTGTTTGTTGTTGAACATATAGATCACCGCCGCCGCAAGAAAAGTGGCATCAGGCTTGACATCGAAATGCCAGCTGCTCCACAATTCAAGAACGACGAGGAGGAAAACAGCAAAGCGTGAATAAGAGATAGGCTTCACGATTTGGCTCCTTCGTACGTGACGGCCCGGCGTATTGTGCAATTACGTTGGGCCGTTGTTTTTCTGCCCATCAGGACCGGAAGGTCGGAGCCTGATGGGGCCGGGTGCCTCCGGCAGAGCGACTACAGAGATTTCGGGTCAAATTTTGGGCTCCTGATTCTAAGGCTTTTTCCTCTTTTTGCGTATGGCGCTTTTCAAGTGATGCCGGCATGGAGAAGAATGCTTCCGACAGTCTTTTTCGACCTGACGGCCCGAAAGCGCAGAAAGAGCAGAGGCCCGGCAGGTACTCCCGTGAGAAGATGAGCCCCGGAAAGAAACAGAAACGTCTGACAAAGACTGATAGCCACGCGGCCGAAGCCGCTTCACATTCCCGGCGCTAATATTGTGGCCGCATGTTTACCAACCTTTTCAAGGTGATGCTTATGAGTCATGCTTTGCGCATTTATGCGGCCGGGAGTCTCTCCCGGGCGCTCCCGGCGGTGCTTACCCGCTATGAAGCGCTTTCCGGCATTTCTTCTGAGGTTGTCTACGGACCGGCAGGACTGCTTGCCTCCCGCATTCTGGAGGGAGATCGTCCCGATCTTTTCCTTTCTGCGGACATGCAGTCGCCCGAGCATTTGAAGCGCGACGGCATCGGCCTCTCCGTTTCGCCCTGGGTCGGGAATGCGCTCATGCTGGTCTTCCCGAGGCGCGGGCCTGCGGCAAGGCGCGTTGACGAACTGACGCGCGGGGAGTGCGAGGAATCGCCTCTCTGGCTCAGGCTTCTTCTAACTGCCGGACTTCGGATCGGCACGTCGACCCCGCATGCGGATCCGGGCGGGGACTATGCGCAAAAGCTTTTCGACCTCACGTCGCGCTGGGGGAAGCAGTTCCCGGCGATGCTTCGTGCAAAATCCCGCGCGCTTGTCGGCGGCGCGGTGCCGGGGAAGGGAGCTAAGACCGTTACGGTGAAGGAGGTTCTTCTTTCGCGCCAGGCCGACGTCTTCCTTTCCTATGCCTCCAATGCCGGGAACTATCCGGCCGAGAGCTTCAGGACGCTGCAGATCCCGGCAGACGAAAACGTGGATGCACGATACGGGATGCTTCTCATGACATCGCGCGCGGCGCCCCTGAGCCGGTGGCTCAAATCTCAGGAAGCCCTCCGCCTCATGTCTGAGGCAGGGTTCCGCGCTTGATTTCAAAGTCGGGAATGAGCCGTCTCGACGCTTTCCCGGCCACCGCATCGATTCTCACGCCGTAGGCTTCAAAGAGGTTCTCCGGCGTGAGAATTTCGTCTGCGCTTCCGTAAAGGGACTGCTCCCCGGGGAGCATGAGGAGCGCGTCGTCGGCAACAAGCCCGGCGTGAAGCGGTTCGTGCGTCGTGAAGATGATGCCGGTGCCCCTGGCGGCCAGCGACTCCATGAGAGAGAGAACTGTTTCCTGGCGCTTCAGGTCAAGCGCTGCCGTGGGTTCGTCAAGGAGCAGAAGTTCGGCTCCGCCCGCGAGCGCCCGGGCGATGACGACAAGCTGCTGCTGGCCGCCCGAAAGCCGCCGGAAGTCTCTCTCGGCGAGCTCCTCAAGTCCGAGGCGGTGAAGCGCCTTCATGGCCGCGGCTTCATCCTCGGGTTTGGGGAGTTCGAAGGTACCGATCTCCCGGGCGCGTCCCATGAGAACGATGTCGAGAACCGAGTAGGCGAGCGTGGTGGAAAACTGCTGCGGAACAAAGCCGATGCGGGCATATCGGCAGATGTCCCCTGAAAGCGGATGAAGAATGCCGGCGATCGTGTCGAGGAGCGTCGTTTTGCCGCGGCCGTTGCTCCCGAGAATGGCGAGAATTTTCCCCGGAGAGACTTCGAGCGAGATCGGAGCCGAGAGCGCCTCGCCGCGCCCGAATGCAAGATTGCGGAGCGTGAGGAGCGGCCGGGCTGCAGGTTTTGTCATCTTGGGTCTCGGAGAAAAAACGGGCGAATCTTTAGAGAAGCCTGCGGCTTCTCAGGAGGAGTACGGCAAAGACCGGCGCGCCGATGAGCGCCGTCAGAATGCCGAGCGGAATTTCCGCGCTCGTCATCGTTCGCGCGGCGTCGTCCACGAGCACCATGAAGCCGGCGCCCAGCCAGAAGGAGGCGGGCATCAGATGCCGGTGATCGGCGCCCGCGATCATGCGGGCGAGATGCGGGACGACAAGCCCGACCCAGCCGATGCTGCCGCTCACCGATACCTGTGCGGCGGTGATGGCGGCGGCAAGAAACAGCACGCCGCGGCGCAGCCACCCCACCTGAATCCCGAGCGAAGCCGCATCGCGGTCGTCAAGCGACAGAAGATTGATGCGCCAGCGAAGCCTGATGAGAACGAGGGCGGCGGCGAGAATGAGTCCGGATGCCGTGAGGGTTTTGGGCCAGCTTGCAGTGGCGAAGCTCCCCATGAGCCAGAAGACGATGGAGGGAAGCGTCTCCTCGCTGTCGGCGGAATACTGAACGAGCGAGACGAGTGCGGAAAAGACGCCCGCCACGATGATGCCGGCAAGGACGATGATCAGCCGGTCGTCGCGCCCGGAAAGGGAGGCCGCAAGCGTGACGAGTCCGAGCGCCAGAATGCCGAAGCCGAAGGCGGCGGTCATCATGACGAGGATGGAGGCGCCCATGAGGAGGCTCAGCGCACCGCCAAAAGCGGCGCCCGCCGTGACGCCGATGATGTGCGGGTCAACGAGCGGGTTTCTGAAAACGCCCTGGAGCGATGCGCCCGCAAGCGCGAGACCCCCGCCCGCGAAGAAGGCGAGGAGAACGCGCGGCAGCCTCACTTCCCAGAGGATCCGGGACTGGGCGCTCTCTGAAGTCCCCGGCGCCTCTCCAAAACAGCCGGAGAGCGCGCCGAGCGCGGCATCGAGAATCTCTCCGGGCGAGATGGCAAAGCGCCCGACGCCCAGAGAGAGGACGGCGACGGCAATGGCTCCCGCCGCGAGGAGCGCCACCCGGAGCGGCTTAGTGCTTCTCGTCATCAGCCGTCCAGCGGACGCGGTAGAAGCGCTGGTAGTAGTCGTCGGCTGCCTTCGTCATGTCGATGTCGGCGAATTTTTCCGGATAGAGCTTCTTCGCCATCCAGAGTTCGCCGATCGCCATGGCTTCGGGCATCGGATACCCCCAGGCCTTGGCGTATTCAGGCATCAGGTAGACCTTCTTCTCCTTCACGGCTTTGATGCCGGCCCAGGCCGGATCGGAGAGGATCTCCTTTACAACCTTCGGATAGCGGTCCTGAACGAAGATGACGGCCGGATCCCAGCCGATCACCTCTTCGATCGAGACCTGCTTGTAGCCTTTGATGGTCTTCGCGGCGACATTGAAGGCGCCGGCGTGCTCCATCATGAGGCCCGTGTACTTGCCCGAACCGTAGGTCGTGAGGTTGGGGTTCGCCATGTAGGCGCGAACGCGCTCGTTCTCGGGGAGCTTGCCGATGCGCGAGTCGACGAGACGGCGCTTCTCAAAGGTGTAGCGAATGAGCTCCTCGCCTTCCTTCCTGCGGTCGACCACGTCCGCAATGAGGCGGATGCCGTCTTCGAGACCGAGCGTATAGGCGCTCTCCTCATCCTTCATGGTCGGGTTGAGCTGCGCCTTCTGGTCCTTTGCATCGCGGCGCAGCGACACCGCGACCGTCGGAAGTCCCGCGCGTTCGAGGGACTCGATCATGTCCTTCGGCGCATAGTTTGCGATGAAGACCACGTCGGGCTTGAGCGCCGTAACGGCCTCGATGTTGACGGAGGTGAGGTCCCCCGGCATCGGCATTGTCTCAAGCTTCTTGTCGAAGCGGACGAACTGGGGCCCCAGGTTCTTCTTCCAGGAGGAGAGAACGCCCACGACCTTCTCGGAGGCATCCATCTGGACAAGGAGATTCAAAGTCTGGTGCTGGAGCACCACGACGCGGTTGACATGATCAGGAATTGTGACCGAACGGCCGATTTGATCTGTCACGACGCGATCGGCAAAGGCAGGAAAAGCAAGAGCAAACGCGAGGGCCGCAGCGGCGCCCCGGAGGAAAAGACGTTTCTGCATAAGGAGTACTTCCAGGCTTCTCAAAAAGACGAAAGCGTTATCCGCTATTCCAAATTGGGATAGCGCGAAGGATAATGCTTCCTTCCATTTTTGGGAAGGCGCTCTGACTTCGCAGAAGTCCGGACGAGAACGTCCTTGATGCCGATCAGAATTAAAGGAAAGGGACGCGGAATAGTCCGCGTCCCTTTCTCAAGGACTATCAAAAAGAAGCCAAGAAGCCGGGTTTTAGATCCAGGCTGTGGACTTCGCGGCTTCCATGCCGGCCTCGCGGCCGTTGACGAGGCAGTCCATCACGGCGCATGCGCCGATGCGCACGGCGCCGTGGATGCCGCCCACGAATTCGCCGGCGGCGAAGAGCCCCGGAATGGGTTCATCCGTCATCACGTCGAGCACGGACGTATTGACGGCGGTGGCGACGCCGCCCATGCAATGATGGACCTTCGGGCTCATGCGGGAGACGTAGTAGGGGCCGGAGCCAATGGGCTTCGCGGCCTTGTCGAAGCGCCGGCCGAATTTAGGATCCGACTTCTTCGCGAGATTGTCGTTGTATTCGGCAATCGCGGCGCGAAGCTTCGCGGGATCCATCCGGTAGGCTTTGGCGAGCGCATCGGCGTCGGCAAACTTCTCAACCGTGCCGGCAGCGAGCATCTTCGCGAAAAGGCCCGGACGGAGCGTTTCGAGGTGCTTCACGCCGTCGTCGTCCGAGAAGGCAAGCGCCTCTCCGCCCTTATTGATGACGGTGAGAATGGCGTCGGTGCAGAGCTTTCTGTCGCCGAATTCATTTACGAAGCGCGAGGACGAGAGAGTCGAGAGCCAGAAGCCGAAGAGGGAGCCCGAGATCGAGGCAAAGTGGGTGGCAATGCCCATGCCTTGTTCAAGGGGGGAGCAGGACGGCAGACACTGAATCCAGTCGGCCTGAATGATGCGCGCGCCGATGCGGCTCGCTTCGCGCCAGGCATCCGCGGTGGCGCCGGGCTGGTTGGTGGTGAGGAAGGCTTCGCCCAATTTCGGGTCAAGGGCTTTGCGGTAGCGCACGTCGGCGCCGAAACCGCCGCAGGCGAGAATCACGGCGCGGCGGGCGCAGACGGTCTTCGCCTTCCCGGAACCGGGCTTCCCAAAGACGTAGCCTTCGCGGATGCGAACGCCCTTGACGCGGCCGTCGGCGTCGCGAAGGACCGCTTCCATGAAGCATCCCGTGCGGATGGGAACGCCTGCGGCCTTAAGCTTCGCTACTGCCGGGACGATGATCCCTTGGCCGGTTCCCTGTTTCGTGATCATGCAGCGCGAGGCGGAGTGGCCGCCCTTGCCCGTGAGGTTCTCATTCCATTCAACGCCGATCGCCTTCTTGGTCCATTCAAAGGTTTCCGAGGCCTTTTCGCAGACGAATCGGATGTGCGCCGGGTCGCCGAGTCCGAGACCGATGCGTTCCATGTCGGCTTCCAGGGCCTCGGGCGAATCCTTGATGCCCTGAGCCTTCTGAACGCTCGAACCCGGAACGGCGAGCATGCCGCCCGAGAGGGACGAATTGCCGCCGATGAAGGCCATTTTTTCAAAGACGGCGGTCTTCGCGCCCGCTTCGTGCGCGGCGAGTGCGGCCGTGAGCCCGGCAAAGCCCGAGCCGATCACGACGACGTCGTAGGTCTCGTCGAATTTGGCGGGAATGGGATTCACGCAGGCGGCCTGTGCGGCCGGAACAAACGCGCCGGCGGCGGGGATGAGCGCAGCGCCCTGGAGCAGGCGGCGGCGTGCGATTTGAGTCATGTTTCTCTCCTTTGTTTGTTCTTCCGGTGCGCCCGGTGCTCCTCATGAAGGGATGGCGTCGGGCGCCTTTTAGTGCAGGAAAGTCTATTCCGGGTTTGCACCAATGCGAAGGAGAAATTTCGACTCTTTTCTATCGACAGGGGAGGTTCAATCGGATATTTACATGGCGCCTTATACGGCGCTTGCCCGGGGACGAAAGGCGCATGGAGGAGAAGAGGTGGGTGAGGCGAAGTACTTGAAGTGCGAAACTACGCCCGGCCGTAAGATGGAGCTCCAGCAAAAGGCACAAAGCATCAGGACTTCAGGGAGAGGTGAAGCATGTCGTCCGCGCTCGAAACAAGAAACCCGCTGCCGCTCGGGCAGTCCGACTTCCGGGCGCTGAGAGATGAGAAGTGCGTGTACGTCGACAAGACCGCACTCATGTTTGAGCTTTGCCGCGGCTGCCGCAAGGTATTCGTGTCCCGCCCGCGCCGTTTCGGGAAGTCGCTCCTCGTGTCGACGTTTGAGACGCTTTTCAAATACGGGCTCAGGGACTTCCAGGGGCTTGCGATCGAAAAGCTCTGGACGGATAAAACGTATGCCGTCGTCCGGCTGGACTTTTCCATGGTCAGGGACTTTTCAGAGCCGAGGGAATTTGAGTCGAACTTCAATGCGCTTCTTCTCAATAGTTTCTCGAGGATCGGTTTTCATTACGAAGCTCAGGAACACTTGGGATTCTTGATGGCGCAGCTCTCTACGTGGTTCGGGACGCTCCCTGAGAAGTCCCTTGTGCTTCTCATCGACGAATACGACGCGCCTCTGACGGCATCGCTTGGAAATAGGGCGCTCTTTGACGCCGCCTGCTCGGTCATGCGCGCGTTCTTTCAGGCGCTGGAAGCCAATGGGCGGTGCCTCCGGTTCTGCTTCATGACGGGCATCACGCGCTTTCGGGAGTCGAGCTTTCGCTGCGAACTCAGGCAATTCGAAGATCTTTCGCTCGATCCCGCATTGAGCACGCTCCTCGGCTTTACTGCGGAAGAGGTTGAAACGTACTTCGGCCGCTATCTCAGGGAGGCGGCGGAAGTCAGGAATGTCGGCAAAGACGAATTGCTTGAAAAACTTCGGGAATATTACGAGGGCTACTCCTTTGACCTGTCGGCGGCGGAGTCGGATTCCAGTATGCGCAGAGGCGTCTTCTCGCCATGGCCGCTCCTCAATTTCTTCCTCTATCCTGAGCAGGGATTCGAGCACTACTGGTGCGAAACGGGAGGGCAGCCGGCGGTACTGAAGCGCTTACTCGCGTATCATGGTTGCGGGAAGCCCGCTCAATTCGATGCGCCGCACGTGCTTTCGATGGACCAGCTCGGAGAAGCCGGAATCTCCGGAGAACGCGAAGTCGAAGCGCTCCTCTTTCAGGCGGGCTATCTCACGATCCGGGAGATGAGGTCTAATGGCTTTGCAGTCCTCGGATACCCCAACCGTGAGGTTGCTGTGTCCATGGCTCAGCTTTATGCCGGAGAGCTTTTGAAGGGCAAGCCGATTGAGGGTGTCGGAGAGCCGCTCATTTCCGAAACAATGGCAGCCGGGACTCTCGATGATGTGGTTCGCCGCTTCAACCAGGCGGTGGGAGCAATCGACTATCTGCGCTATCCGATTAAAGATGAAGCGGCCTGCCGCGCGTATCTGCAGGTGCTGTTGATCGGTGCTGCAATGCTGCCGAAAGTGGAAAATCATTCGGCGCTCGGCAGAAGCGACCTGGAAGTGGATGTCGGAGCCCGCCGCTGGGTATTCGAAATCAAATTCGCCCGGAAGTCGTCCGACGCTCAAAAGTGTTTTGAAGAGGCGGCGAAGCAGATTTCGGCCCGCCGTTATGGCATGACTTATTCCGGCAAAGAAATCCTTCGCGCCGCGCTCGTCTTCAGCGGTCAAGAGCGGCGATTCGCTGCCTGGAAGAGCGTCGTCGAAGAACCGTAATGCGATCCTGATGGTTTTCTCATCAACAGGAGTCCTCGATACCGCGATTTGACGGACCTCGAACGCCCGGATTTCCTGCCGCTGCAATGCTTTTATTCATGCAGGAGGGCTTGAGTTCGTTGAATGGTCTTGCGAGCATGTATTATTAAGCCGTGTTCGTCGGAGGTTTCTCAGGCCTCCGACGGTCTTAGACTGAAACACGGACGCCAGGAAGAATATCAGAAGCGCCAACGCCGAAAGAATTTTGCGCACGTTGATTTCAATGTAAATCATTGATTTTCATAGTGTTTTGTTTTTCTTTTGGTGCTGCTTGCTGCGGTACTTCGGTATGAAATTCTGGCATCAATAGGGGGCTGTTTCCTAGGCAGCTCCTAGCCTCCAGAAGGCCGCTCTGCTTAAAGCAGTGCGGCCTTCACTTTTGTGGGCATAGAGGCGCTGAAGAAGATCCGTCCAGAAGAACTCAGAGAGCCGGGAGAGGCTCCATTCAATCCGGGAAGGATTGTCTTCTTAAGACGTTTACGGGCCGTCCGCCCAATACGCTGCGTAAAAGACAAAGGCTCTGCCGGCCGAAAGCCGGACAGAGCCTTTGCAAGGTTTCGGGCGACGCTGAGCTCGCTCTTGATGCGGCGCGCTGAAGATTATTCGACGCGCGCCTCAACGCCTCCGAACGCCGCTTCAAGCACATGGGTGCCGAAGGTCGGGAACTTTTCGCGCACGGCCGCGGTGAACTTGAGCGCCGTATCGGCATTCTTCGTCATGGCAATCAGCGTGGAGCCTGAGCCGCTGATGAAGAAGCACGCGGCCCCCGACTCGAGCGCCAGCGCCCGTACTGCTTCATAGTCGGGAATGAGCTTCCTGCGGCAGGGCTCGTGGAGGCGGTCCTCGCACGCGATGCGGAGGAGCAATTCATCCCCGGAAGCAAGGGCGGACACGAGCGCGACGCAGTGCGAGGTCGTGAAGACGCTGTCCTTCACGGAAATTTCCTTCGGCATGGCCTTCCGGGCTTCGGAAGTCTTCACCTCATAGTCGGGGACAACGACGGCAAACTTCCAGTCGGGGTGAATGGAAAGCGGCACCGTATGAAAGCGCCCGCCTGACGCGAAGGAAGCCGTGAGGCCGCCCAGCACGCACGGGGCGGCGTTGTCGGGGTGGCCCTCAAACTCCGCGCAGATTTCGAAAAGTTCGTCCTTAGAGAAGCGCCCGCCGAGAAACGCGTTCGCGGCGGCGGCCCCGGCAGCAATGCAGGTGCTCGAGCTCCCGAGCCCGCGGGCCACGGGGACCTTCGCATTGATCGTGAGCCTCACGGTTGGGGCGGTTTCGCCGGCGGCCTTATAAACCGCGCGGAAGCCCTGGAGCACGAGGTTCTCTTCATTCTGAAATTCCTCGGGGCACCCTTCGACGATGAGTTCTCCGGAGGGTTCGAACGTGAAGACGGAATAGAGCGAGAGGGCGAGCCCGAGGCAGTCGAAGCCCGGGCCTAGGTTCGAAGTGGAAGCTGGCGCGCGTACGGTAACGAGCATGGAAATTCTTCTCCGATGGTTGGAACGATCAGAAGATGCGCTTCGCGGCATTGACGACGTACTGCGGAACGCCGGCAATTTCCGTGCAATCGTCCCAGAGCACGGGCTTTGTGCGGAGTTCCGCAAGCGCCTTCGGGGGTTCGACCCCGGTGTTGTCGCGAAGGGCATCCATGTAGGCAAAGGCGTCGGCCCCGGGGATTTCGCCCCAGATCGCTTCATAGACGTCTCGGCAGAACTTGTAGGGACTTGCGGTCGAGAGCACCACCATCGGCACCTTCGGGTCGAAGTGCCTTTCCGCCGCCCGCCAGGCTACCGCCGTATGGGGGTCGATCAAGCGGCCTTCGTCTTCCCAGGCGCGGCGGATCGCGTCCCTGGTTTCCTCATCGTTCGAGAAGCCCGCGAGGAACGTTTCCTGAAGCTTTGCGAGGAGTTCGGCATCCACGCGGTAGACGCCGTCCGTCTGAAGGGCCTTCATGCGTTCGAGCGTCCTTTCGGCATTTCCGCCGTCGATCCAGTAGAGCGCGCGCTCGAGGTTGCTCGAAACGAGGATGTCCATTGAGGGGGAAATCGTCTTCACGAGATCGCGCCGGCGGTCGTAGACGCCGGTCGTGAGGAAGTCCGTGAGGACGTTGTTCGCGTTGCTCGCGACCACGAGGTGCCTTACGGGTAGCCCCATGCGCTTCGCGCAGTAGCCGGCGAGCACGTCGCCGAAGTTGCCCGTCGGAACGGTGAAGTCGATGGGGTCGCCCGCACGGAGGACGCCGCCTTCCATCAGCTGCTTATAGGCGTCGAAGTAGTAGACGATCTGGGGGACCAGGCGCCCCACGTTGATCGAATTGGCGCTCGAGAGCGAAACACCGAGCCGGGCGAGTTCTTCGAGGGCGGCCGAGGAGAAGAGCTTCTTCACGGCCGTCTGCGCGTCGTCGAAATTCCCCTTCACGGCGCAGACGGCGACGTTCTTCCCTTCCTGGGTCGACATCTGGAGTTCCTGAATGGCCGAAACCCCGCCCTCGGGGTAGAAGACCGAGATGCCGATTCCGGGAACATCCTTAAAGCCCGCGAGCGCGGCCTTCCCGGTGTCGCCCGAGGTGGCCGTCGCAATCATGATTTTCTTTCCCGTTCCGGAGAGCGCCTTGCTCATGAGCTGCGGGAGCATCGAGAGCGCAACATCCTTGAAGGCGGACGTGGGCCCGTGGTAGAGCTCAAGGAGGTGCATTTTTCCGAGCTTCGTCACGGGCGTCACTTCAGGCGCCGAGAACGTATGTCCGTAGGCGGCTTGAATGGCGCTCTCGAGCTCTTCCTTGCTGTAGTCGTTGAGCAGCAGCGAGAAAACGCGCCTTGCGGTATCCATGTAGGAGCCCTTGAGCGAAGCCGGGTCGATCTGCGCGCGCTCGAGGTCGTCCGTGACGAAGAGGCCGCCGTCGCGGGCAAGACCCTGAAGCACGGCCTCCCGGCTCGACAGGACTTCATTCTTGTTGCGGGTGCTGTGGTAGAGCATGAGTGCGGTCTCCGGGGTATGGAAATAGAAAAGAAGGTACCTAAATATAGTGGTCCGGGAACGCTTCGTCGGGAGCTGCATCAAAGTCGCGAAAACTTTTTCGCTTCATCCCCGTTTGCTCAGTTCGACTAGGCGGTTGTCCCGACGGACATCAGACAAATTTAAGCGTCCTTCTCCTGTAGGATGAAGGGTAGTTCCTCCGGAAAGAGTGAGCCCTAGGGCCGGCGGGGGAATCAACCCGCGGCGCGCGGGTCCCCTGCGCGCTCTGAATCAATCATCAGACATCTTGAGGGAGTCAGGCTCATGCTGAAAATCGGCCTTCTCGGCTACGGCACCGTCGGAAGAAGCCTCGCAAAGCTTCTTGCCGAGCGCGATGCCGGAATTGAGCTCGTGCACATTCTGCGCCGCCCGGGAAAAGCGGGCGGACCCCTCATGACAGACCACTTTGAGGACATTCTCGACGACCCGGCGATTGACGTCATTGTGGATGTGCTCTCCGGGACGGAACCGTCGGGCGAATACATGCGCCGCGCGATGGCAGCCGGAAAGGGCGTCGTCACGGCCAACAAGGCCGCGCTCGCGCTTCACTACGAGGAACTCACCGCGCTCGCGCGAGAAAAGAACGTTCCATTCCTCTTTGAAGCCTCGGTGGGGGGCGGCATTCCCTGGATCGAGAATCTCAAAAAGGCCGTGCGCGTCGACCGGGTCGACCGCATGTCGGGGATTCTCAACGGGACCGGGAACTACATCATCGACCGCATGGAGCGCTTCGGGATGGAGTTCGATCAGGCGCTCGCGGAAGCCCAGGCGAAGGGCTATGCCGAAGCCGACCCGACCGCGGACATCGGCGGGTACGACGTTGCGAACAAAGCGATCATTTCGGCGAGCGTCGCCATGGGTTCGCCCGTTCATGCAGCATTCCCGGTGCTCGGAATCGGCCGGATTTCGAAGGCATTCCTCGACGACCTGCGCCGCTCGGGGAGGACGCTTCGCCACATGATGCTCTTCAGAAGAAACGCGAAGCACTATGCCCTCGGCGTCGTCCCCGTGGTGCTGCCGCTCGGATCCATTGAAGCCAACGTGCGCGACAACTTCAACTGCGCGACGCTTTCGGGCGACATCGTGGGCGAACTCAAGTTCTACGGCCAGGGAGCGGGCGGCAGGCCCACCGCGGATGCCGTGCTCCAGGACCTCACCTCCATCCGAACACGGATGGTCGAAGAGGTCCGCGAGTCCCTTCCGATCAGCTACGACGCCTCGCTCCTGAGAGGGAGAGGCGTCACGCCCGAAGGGGTCTTCCGCGACATGACGCTCGCCGAGCTCGCAGACCTCGCCCGGGAAAAGAACGTCTTCATGGCTTTTGAACCCGAGGACTGAGACCGTTTCCCCAAGTCCCGACACCAGACAACCTATTTCTGAACACAAACCACTCCCCAAAAGAGAGGAGCGACCAACATGCTCAAAATTACGAAATTCGGCGGCAGCAGCTGCGCATCGGCAGAACAGTTCCGCAAGGTGAAGGCCATTATTGAAGCGGATCCCTCGCGCCGCTTCGTCGTCATATCGGCGGCGGGCAGAAAGAATCCGAAGGACAACAAGATCACGGATCTTCTCTACCTCTGCCGCGCGCACGTCGACTACCACGTCGACTATCGCCCAATCTTCGAGATCATCCGCGGCCGCTTCCTTGAGATCAAGCATGAGCTCGGGCTCAATACCCCGATCGAGGACGAACTCGACGCCTTCGCTGCAAAAGTGCCCGACCTCTCCGTCGACGAACTCGTCTCCCGCGGCGAATACTTCACCTCGAGGCTCATGGCCGACTTCCTCGGCTTCCCCTTCGTCGACGCGGTCGACATCGTGGCGATGGAGTTCGACGGCACCTTCAATTTTGATAAGACGACTGAGAATCTCAAGAAGGTGCTCGAAAAGCACGACCGCTTCGTGATGCCGGGCTTCTACGGCCGCACGCCCGACGGTGCGGTGAAGGTGATGACCCGCGGCGGCTCCGACATTTCGGGCTCGATCCTCGCGCGCTGCCTCAGGGCCGATCTCTACGAAAACTGGACCGACGTTTCGGGCTTCCTCATGGCGGATCCCCGCATCGTGAAGGATCCGAAGAACATCGAGCGCATTACGTACGCGGAACTGCGCGAACTCTCCTACATGGGCGCGAGCGTTCTGCACGAAGACGCGATCTTCCCGATCCGCGAATACAACATTCCGATTCACGTCCTCAACACCAATCGTCCGCAGGATCCGGGCACGCTCGTGCTCGACAAGATCGACGATGAAGTGGACGGACCGCTCATCACCGGCATTGCCGGCAAGAAGGGGTTCCTCTCGATCGAGGTCGTGAAGCGCAACATGTCGAACATGGTGGGCATCGTCTCGGGCGCGCTCGACGTGCTGAGGAAGTATGAGGTGTCGATCGAGCACCTGCCCTCGGGCATCGACAGCTTCAACATCGTCCTCTCGAAGAAGGACGTGGAGCACACCCTCTACGAAATTCTCGCCGACATCAAGGAGCGGATTGCTCCGGATTCGATCCGCGTGACCGAGCCCCTGGCGCTCATCGCCATCGTCGGGCGCAACATGAATGCGCGCGCGGGGTCGTCGGGCAAGCTCTTCACCGCCCTCGGCAACGCCGGCGTCAACATCCGCATGATCTCCCAGGGGTCGAGCGAAATCGACATCATCGTGGGCGTGGCGAATGCGGACTTCGACAAGGCCGTGCGCGCGCTCTATCAGAGCTTTGCACGCTGACGAAGCGAACGGAAGATTTTCAAGAAAGAAACGGAGACAAATCATGAAGGCACTCAAGGTAGGCATACTCGGCGCCACGGGCGCAATCGGCGAACAGATGCGCATCGTCCTCGCCGAGAGGAAGTTCCCCATTTCCGAGCTTCGCCTCTTCGGCAGCGCCCGGTCGGCGGGCACCGAAGTCGAATTCGACGGGAAGATGCTGAAGGTCGTTGAAGCGACCCCGGAAGCGTTCGAAGGGCTCGACCTTCTGCTCGGCGCCGCCGACAACGACGTTGCGAAGAAGTTCCTTCCCGATGCGGCGAAGAAGGGCATCGTCGTCGTCGACAATTCGAGCGCCTTCCGTCTTGATCCGGAAGTGCCGCTCGTGATTCCGGAAGTGAATCCCGAGGACGTGAAGTGGTCGAAGGGCCTCATTGCCAATCCCAACTGCGCGACGATCATTGCGCTTACGGCCGTGGCGGCCCTCCACCGGAAGGCGCGCCTGCGCCGCATGGTGGCCTCGACCTATCAGGCCGTTTCGGGCGCGGGCAGGGGCGGCATGGAGGATCTCGAGGAAGAGGTGAAGACGGGCCGCCCCGTGCTTCGCACCTTCCCCTATCCGATTGCCTACAACCTCATTCCGCAGATCGGCGGCTTCAACGACTTGGGCTACACCTCCGAGGAGATGAAGCTTCAGAACGAAGGCCGCAAGATGCTTCACGACGACACTTTCCTCGTCTCCTGCACCTGCGTGCGCGTGCCGATCATGCGCTCGCACTCCGAAGCCCTCACGCTCGAATTTGAGAAGGAAATTTCGCCCGAGGAAGCCCGCGAAATCCTTCAGAACGCTCCCGGCGTGAAGCTCTGGGATGATCCGGCCGAGAAGCACTATCCGATGCCGATGCTGACGAGCGACCAGGACCTCGTCTACGTGGGCCGCGTGCGCCGCGACCTTGCCGCGACGAAGGAAGCCTACAACCGTTCCCTCTCGCTCTTCTGCTGCGCCGACCAGATCCGCAAGGGTGCTGCGACGAACGCCATTCAGATCGCTGAGATCGTGTTCGGCATCAACGCCTGAAGCGGCGTCTGATTTCCGCAACAGCGCGCCTGAGAGCGCGGTGCCCGCGGTTTCTGCGGGCGGCTCGCTTTCTCTCAGGCGTTTTTGTTTTCAAGCTTTCGAAGCATTTGAGCGCACGGTCCTCTAGAATGCGCTTTTCTGATTATTTCCCCGGTCTCCCTTCTCGGGCGGCCATACTCTAGAGAATGCCCGAAATAAAGACCGTGCCTCAGGAGGAAGCCGAAAATCGTCTCCCGGAAGGCATCGAAAAGATAGAACGCTTTGCCGTAGAGGTCCCGCAGCTTACGCTCCCCTCGGGTACGGCCGGGAAGGCTCCGCTCCCCGAAGGACTTTTCCCCATGAGCGTCGGCTGCTCGCTCGCCTTTTCGAGCGAGCGGACGGACGGCACGCTTCTCTTTTACGGGCTCACCGACCGGGGTCCCACGCTCCCCGCGCCCTCCGTGCGGGACGGATCGGGCGCCCTGAGGCCGGCGCGCTACTTTCTTTCGCCCATGTTTCAGCCGCGCATCGTGCGCATTGAAGTGACGGCGGGCAAAGCACGTTCGCTCTCTCCCGTTGCGCTCACGAACGCGGAGGCGAAGCCTTTTTCGGGCCTTCCGGCGCGCGCTGACGACGGGGCGAAGCCCTTTGCCATTCTTTCGCTCGCCAACGAGGAGCTCTCGGGGAGTCTGAGACCCATTGATCCGGAGGGGCTCGCGATCGATCCGGAATCCGCCTTCTGGGTGGTTGACCGCTACGGCCCCGCGTTGAGACAGTTTTCCCGCCAGGGGGTGGAGCGCGAAGTCCTTTTTCCCGGAGCGGGGCTTCCGGCTTTTCTCGCCGCACGCCCGGGGTCGCTGAGGTCGCTCTCGCGCGCCTCGCGGACGGGCGGCTCGTGACTTTCGACAGAAACGCGCTCGGACTCACGCGCTTTCTGACGGTCATTGCCGTGGAGCCGAAGACCAAGGCGTCTCAAGCCTATCTGTGGCCGGTGGAGCCCGGCATCTGGAAGCGCGGGACGCGTCCCTTCATCGGCGACGCGGCGGCGCTCGGGGACGGGCGTCTTCTCGTGATCGAGCAGGGGACCGCGCGGGACGGCTCCCGGCGCATCCAGCTTGTGCTCGCGGACCTCGCGGGCGCCGCAGATGTTTCGGACTCCCCGCTCGAGGAGCTCCGGCGCGCAAAGCGAACGCGTCCCGGAGTAGTGAAGCGCCGCACGCTTCTCAATCTTTCCGAAGCCGGCTGGAGCGCGAAGCTCGCGAAGGGGCTCGCGGTTCTCCCCGACGGGAGGACCCTCGCCATTTTGTCCGACAACCGCTACGGCGCTGAAATCCGGGTGGAAAATCCGGATGCTCCGCTCTCCGAACCCGAAGACTACGTGCTCGAAAAGGATGGGGAGCTTACGCTTGCCGGGAGCCGCACGAACGCAAAATTCATCGTGAGCCGCCGCTCGCCTCAGGAAAGCCGCACGGATCTTTTCCTGCTGACGTTTGAGAAGCCGTTTTCAGAACTCTGAAGAGCGTGAGATAGGCTTTTTCTCCCATGCCGCTTGCCGCTCAGACAAAAAGCGGCGGGAGGCTTCAGGGGAAAGGCTTCACCTTTGCTTCGCGAGCTTATAAGATGCTCCCCGCATTGAGAGGGAGCATTTTTCTCTCCTTTTTCCCGCGAAGCGTGCCATGGAATCTGTTCTCATCAAGGTTGCCGCCTTTCTCGTCATCATTTTCGGCGGCTATGCATTGAAGCGCATCGGCTTCTTTCGGGCCGACGACTTCCGGCTGATTTCGACGGTGGTCCTCAAGATCACGCTGCCCTGCGCCGTCATTTCGAATTTCGGCCGCATTGAAGTGGAGGCGGCGCTTTATTTGCTCGTTCTTCTCGGCGTCATCCTCAACCTCGTCACGATCGGCGCGGGCTTTCTCGCGAGCCGCAGAAGGGGCCCCGATGAGCAGGCCTTCTCCATGATCAACTATTCGGGCTACAACATCGGCTGCTTTACGCTTCCCTACATCCAGACCTTCCTCGGGCCGGTGGGCGTCGTGGCGACATGCCTCTTCGACGCCGGCAATTCCCTCATGTGCACGGGCGCCACTTATTCGATGGCGGCGGCCGTGAAGGGAAAGGACGAGGGAGGCGGGGTCTCGCTCTTTCTGAAGCGCATGTTCTCCTCCATCGCGATGGATACCTACATTCTGATGGTGGTGCTCTCCGTCATCGGCTTCTCGATGCCGAAAGCCGTCCTTACCTTTACCGACATCGTGGGCGCGGCGAACCCTTTCCTCGCGATGCTCATGATCGGGGTGGGCTTTGAGCTCCAGCTCGAGCGGAAAACGCTCCTCACCATCGGACGCGTGCTCGTGAGCCGCTACATCATTGCAGCGGTGCTGGCCTATGTTCTCTACACCTTTGCGCCCTTTGATGCGGAGGTGAGGAAGGTCCTCGCCGTCATCGCCTTTGCGCCCCTTTCGGCCGTCTGCGCCATCTTTACGGCGCAGTGCTTTGATGATCCGGTGCGCGTGGCGCTCTCCTGCACCATCAATTCGCTCTCGATCGTCTGCTCGATCGTCTTCATGACGGCGCTGATGCTTGCGCTTTGAAGAGAACTCGTCCGGTCCGGGCGCAGGGAAGCCTTCTTATCGCGGGATCCCTGAGACGCGAGTCTGCGGCGGCAGTTTCGAATCGGCGTTTGGGAATAAATCCTTTCCCCAAAAAACGCTCGCAGCGGAATAAATCCCAATACAATCTGCGCGGCTATTTTCTTTTTGGGAAAGACGCCTGAGCCACGCCCCGAAAGCGCCCGGGAATGCCCGCACTTCAGGCAAAGCAGGTGCGGCCGATTTTTCTTTCTTGATTCTTTTTTGATTTATGCCGGAACCCTCTCAGACTGCTGATGCGCTCGCCAATGCCCCCCTCGAAGCCGATGACTTCGGCACGGCGGGCGTCGCTTCTGCTGCCGACGCCATTGCGGATACATCGCACTGGTTCGTGGATTTTTTTGAGCGTCTTTTTGCCCATCTCACCTGGGAAAATGTTTTAGCGCAGATTCTCGTCGTCATCCTCGCCTTCGTCTTAGGGAACTTTCTCTCGAAGCGCTTCAGAAAGTTTGTCGAGCGCTGGCGGCCTAAGTCTGAGGAAAAAGGCGTCATTGTTAATCTGAAGCATCTCGGGATCGGACTCCTTGAGAACGTCTCTTTCGGCTTCATTGCGGGCTCGGTGATCGCGCTCTCGGCCTACGTCATGGTAGCCGTTGCGGACTACCCGGCCAATTCGCTCGTCATCTGCCGGATTTTCTACAACCTTTTCTATGCGTATTCGCTCCTTTCGATCGTCATCTGCTTCCTGCAGGCAACGGTCGGAAAGCACATCATCACGCCGAGCCTGAGAAAGTCGGTTTCGACGATTTTCTGGTGCCTGGCGGTGCTGCAGTTCTTCGGCGTTCTGGGAGAACTCGTCAATATTCTCGACGCGACCAAAATCCCGATCGGCAAGGGCGACATGACGCTCTGGAAGCTCCTCATCGCGGCCTTCTCGGTGCTCCTTACGCTCGGCGTCGCCAACTGGCTCTCCACAATAGTCGCGCAGTTCATTGACGGCGCGGAGAGCTTGTCCGCCAATCAGAAGGTTGTACTCACCCGCGTCTTCAGCATCCTTCTGATGGTGCTGGCCGTCATCATTGGTCTCGGCACCGTCGGCATCGACCTCACGATTCTCTCGGTCTTCGGCGGCGCGCTCGGCGTTGGTCTCGGCTTCGGTCTGCAGAAAATCGCGTCCAACTACATTTCAGGGTTCATCATCCTGCTCGACAAATCGATCAAGATCGGCGACCTCGTGCAGGTGGGAACCTTCCGGGGCAAGGTGACGGAAATCAATACCCGCTTTACGGTGGTGCGCAGCGCCGACGGCATTGAAAACATTGTGCCGAATGAAACCTTCGTCACCACGGCCGTGCAGAATCTTTCCTATTCGGACGGCGCCGTCATCCAGTACGTCGATATTTCCGTCGCCTACGGTGCGGACGTGGAAAGAGCGCTTCAGATCATGCTCGAGGAAGCCTCGAGGGAGCGTCCCCGCATCGTGAAGGGCAGAAAAGGCTGGGCTTATGTCGACAGTTATGCCGATTCCGGAATTAATCTCAAGCTCGGCTTCTGGCTCGCGGATCCGGTAAACGGATCAAGCGCGATTAAGACCGAAATTGGTCTTGCTGTATACCGGCGCTTCCAGGAAGAAAATATTGAGATTCCATATAACCGTCTCGAAATTGTTCTTCGTGATGCGCTCGTTCCCATCCGGGTTGAGGAAATGGCGGGAGCGAAGTCTGCCGTGAGCAGCGAAGCCAAATAATGGTGGAATATCGGGCGCTTATTGCGCCCGTTTTCCAGATTTAAACGACAAAAAAGCCATGATTCGGATTTCGAAATCATGGCTTTTTTTTGAATGGGCTGAAGAACCTGAATCAGATCAGGAAGTCTTCCTTCTTCGATCCCTGTTCAATCGCCTGCGTCATCCAGACCGGGGTGCGGCCGCGGCCGGACCCCGGTCTCGCCCGACTCCGGGTTGCGGTACTTCGGGGCAACCGGGTTGACCGGGCGGATCACGCCGCCCTTCTTGGTGGAAGGCTGATCGGCGAAGCGAAGCTCGGTGGACTTGATCTTCAGCTGATCAATGAGGTTCTGAATGTTTTCAACGGCTTCATCGTGAAGGCGGGCTTCACGGTCGCGAATTTCCTGACGAAGGCCGTCAAGGTCGCTGATTTCTTTTTCGAACTGGGCGAAATCCATGGGAAATGCTCTCTAAAAATAATTGTTCATCAGCTCTTCAGAAAAGAACGATGCGGATGGGGGTTTTCACGTTTCAGGCAAACAATTAATCGTGCAAAGAACCCGCTTTGCAGTTGAATGTATCCTGAATAAGGGCATTATATGTTTTTGAATCTTCACTGTAAAGGAATCGCCTTTATTTGTTAACGGGCAGCAAAAATGAGACTGCTAACCCACAGCGATAATGAGACTTTTTCTGCCCCTCTGGGTGACACCAGCAATCGGCAAGAGTTTCACAACAGCGCTGATCTTTTCAAGGAGGCGAAAAGCTACACAGCGGCTTTTCTGGTAACGCGCGAGCTCGCGGATTGGTTTGCGGGCATTGTGCTGGCCGAGCGCTCCACTTCGGCACCTGGCGGCGGTACCGGCATTTAGCCTACGGGCACTGAGGCAAGCTCTGTCAAGCGAACGTGGAATAAACGAGCGCGGCCTTCAGACGCGCGAAGCTTTATGCCGCGAAAGTCGCTTGACAGAAATCCCTGAGATATCATTTAGTTAAGGCGGATGCATCCAAGCGCAGCGCGCGGTGCATTCGCCTTAACGACCCACCATCTCAACGGTGCTTCAACCGTTGAGTTATCTCTTGGGCTTCAACTTTTCCTTGGCTGCTGCAATACGAGCATTGATTGCTTTCGCTTCTTCGATCTTTCGGTTCAGTTCCTCCCGTTTCGCCATCGCTTTCAGAGCCGATCTCCTTTGCATTTCGTGCCAGGGGCTCTTTTGCGTCGTTTCTGAGTCTCCTTTCTTTTGACGCCCCACTTCATCAACGCGGTGATTCAGTGTCTTGGCCGTTTCTTCCGGTGTTGCGACTGACATTTTCAATTTCGTTCTGTCGTGTTCCGTGAATTCGAGCACGTGGTAGCGTTTTCGGATTCTCGGCCCCTCTTTGGTGATCCGCTTGCGATGTTCAACCTCGTCGCACCAGAGGATTTCCACCCGCCCATCGGCATACTCCAGCAGATTGCACTCAGTCTTCATCATTGCTCCCCTCATGGAGCGGCCCACCCCGACAATCTGCAGTGTCTTGCTGCCGTAGGACACCGTCAGGTTCCTGCTGATCATACGTGTATGCCATCTGGCAAAGATCTGCTCAATGCGTTCTTTCGTTTCCTCCAGCAGCGGCGCGTGGCTATCCTTAGAGTCAGCGGGAGCAATTGCGAATTCTTGGTTATAGCTCGCCAGCAATTCCGGCATTCGTGAATTTGCTTCCGCCATATTTCTGATGCCCAGCACACGGAACTCTTTTGGCCATCGTCCCTGCAGCGTGCTGAATGTTCGCTCGACCCGCCCTTTGGCTTCTGGCGAATTAGCCCGTATCCCCGTTACCCCCAACTCCCGACAGACTCTTTGAAATTGTGTTTCCTCGGATTTTCCGCTCTTCGAGGGATTTACTGGGGCAAAGATGGAATGTCTGTCGCTGTACAGAGCCCATGGAATCCCATATTTTTCAATGTACTTATTCAGCAACTGAAGATATCCTTCAGATGTTTCTGTTGGATAGAAGCCGGCGACCATGATGCGGCTTGTTGCGTCATCGACAAAGATGAGAAGCGCGTAGCTGTTATCGTCTCCGGTTCCCTCGAACCATGGATGCGGACTGCCGTCAATTTGAATCAGTTCCCCAACGCTCGATCTGCGGCGGCGCAGCTTATGCGCGGTCGACCTGCGCTCCTTTGGAGTTTCTTCCGGACGAAGTGTTGTCAGGATTCGTCGTACCGTTTCAACGGAGACCTCAATACCCTCAATGAGCAAATACTTATGCAGGAGGGTTGCCTGGAAGCCCTCATATTTGCCTGTTGCAAACTCGATGATCCTCGCTCTGATCTGCGGATCGAGCTTATTGGCCGGAACACGATTCCCTTGACCGGTATGTGAGGGCAGCCGACCTGTCTCTCGCCAGTTCTTGAGATGCCGCATAAACGTGCTGCGAGGCATCTGCATCAATGTCTTGGCATCCTCAACGCTATAGAGATGCCTTTCGTAGCCTTCAAAAATTTCCTGAGGTGTCAGCCGAGGGATTTCGGACTCAACAACAGAAGGGCCCCGAGACTTTCTTGCTTGTTTCGACATAGCAGTCTCCTTGGTAATTAAGCCGAAGGGATTTCGACTTAATATCCAAGGAATACATTATGTTAAGAGGAAATACCATTGTCGATATTCAGCATATTCAGTAGTCTCATGCAGAGGTATCCTGTCTTATTGCTGTGGTATCTCATCTCATTTCGTCATGGCATCGGGTCCCATTCATTTGTATGCAGTTCTGCCGCTGGGGCAAGTAGTCTCAGTGCAGAGGTAAAGCTGACCAAGAGTGGTATGCCGTCTCATTCAGAGCGGTTTGCAGTCTCAATCCCTGTGGTAATCCATCTCTCTTTACGGAGGTATCGGGTCTCAGTGGTAATGGGTCTCGTGGTAGCGGAGGTATCCAGGCCAACAGGATGTTGGTATATCGTCCCGGTCAGATACGGTATATGGTCTCAAATCCTTGGCGTATCACGTCTCAAAGTCGTTGGCTAAACAGTCTCGTTTACGCTGACCGTTAACATCTGCGCACGGGCAGCTCGCAATGGCGTATCGGTACGGTTAGACTTACTCATAGCCCCTCCATTAAGAAATGATTGGGGTTCGAGGAAGCCCTGGCAACCACGAAGATGTTGGAGAAACAGGTAGACGCAGCAACCACCCGGAAGCTACGCTCATTTTTCCACACGCCTAGTCACCAGCGTTCAAGCCAGCGAACAGAGCAATATAGGGTGCGAAAGTTCCGCTGCAATTTTTTGACGGCAAGCGTCAGAAACGTTACCAAAAAAACGTACGCAGACAGGTCGCGCGCCGAGGGCTTCCTCATCTTTCATGATAGAGGGTGAGGAAGCCCTTTACTCATCACGATTTTCTTTCAAGCACAACAACTACAACAGGACAATCCAGACATGGAAAACAACAGCACACGCTACATCGCCATCGGCTCGATGCTGTTTGCACTCTTTTTTGGCGCCGGCAACCTGATTTTCCCGGCAGCCATGGGGCAGACGGCAGGCGCAAATGTTTACTGGGCGCTTCTCGGCTTCTGCATTACGGGCGTGGGCCTTCCGCTTCTCGGCATTGTCGCTGTCGGCTATTCGGGCTGCCACGACCTGCGCGAAGTGGCGAGCCGCGTTCATCCGCTCTACGGCCTTTTCTACACAGTGATCTGCTACATGGCGATCGGCCCCTGCTTTGCCATTCCCCGTACGGGCACGGTGTCCTTTGAAATTGCCGTGCGTCCCTTCCTCGGGGGCGACCCCTCGAGCTTTGCGCTCCCCGTCTTCCTCGCGGTCTTCCTCGGCATTGCCTTCTGGCTTTCCTCGTCGCCCTCGAAGCTCGTCGACCGCATCGGCAAGTTCCTGACGCCTGCGCTTCTCGTGACGCTTGCCGTCCTCATCATCATGTCCTTCGTTTCCCCGATGGGCGACTTCCAGGCGGCGACCGGTCCCTACACCGATCCGATCGGCGCGGCTGTTCAGGGCGTCCTTGACGGCTACAACACGTTGGACGCCATTGCGTCCCTCGTCTTCGCCACGCTCGTCATCGGGTCGGTTCGCGAAATCGGCTTCAAGGACCCGAAGGTTGTGAGCTCGCAGGTCTGCAAGTCGGGCATCCTCGCCGGCCTCCTCCTTGCGATCGTCTACATGTTCATCGCGAAGATCGGCGCCGAGAGCGTTTCCGCGATCGGCATGCAGGAAACGGGCGCGCCGGTGCTCGCCGAAAGCGCCAAGATCTTCTTCGGGAACGCGGGCGCGATGCTCCTCGCCGTGATCGTGCTTCTCGCCTGCCTCACGACGGCGGTGGGTCTGCTCACCTGCTGCGCGGCCTTCTTCCTTGAACTCACGGGCAAGCTCACCTACGTCACCTGGGTCGGCCTCTTCACGATCATCTCGTACCTGATCGGCCTCTTCGGCCTCAAGACGATCATCGTCTCGACCATCCCGGTGCTGATGTTCATCTATCCGCCCTGCGTTGCGCTGATTGCGCTCATCTTCCTTCACAAGTTCTTCGGCGGCCGCCAGTGCGTTTATGCCTGGACGATGGGCTTCACCCTCGTGATGGCGTTCGTGAACGGCCTTGAAACGGCCGGCGTCAAGATGGATGCGCTCGAGGAAGTGCTCCGCACCTGGGTTCCCTTCCACGCTCAGGGTCTGGGCTGGATCCCGTTCGCTGCCGTGGGCTTCGTGATCGGCCTCATCTGGAAGGCTGCGCGTCCCGTGAAGGCCTGATGCGGATCATCCCGCTCAGAAAGTAATTGGTGAGGGCGCCGGTCATTAAAGAAATGATTCGGCGCCCTTATTTTCTCTATCTCGTCACTTTTTTATTGCCGTTCGCTTTCGAACTCTCAAAGGAGAAGAAAAAATGTCCGAAGCCGTCTCTCAAGGCCGCCTTTTGAAAACCCGTTCCCGTCTTGCGATTCTTTTTTCCGCGGCGCTTTTCGGCTTTGGCTTCAATGCGGGAATGGTTGAGACGGCAGCTGCTGCGGATGCTCCGGTCAATATCGGCGTCGTGCAGATTGTTGACCATGAAGCGCTCAACGACACCGTGCGCGGCCTCGTGGACGGCATGGCGGAGCGCGGATGGAAGGATGGCGAAAAAGCGCATTTTGACCTTCAGAACGCGCACGGCGACCAGTCGACCTTGAAGAACATCGGCGACCGGTTCGTCTCTGAAGATTCGTCCCTCATCTTTGCTGTTGCAACGCCGGCCGTTCAGAGCATGGCGAGAACGACCCGGAAGATTCCGATTGTGGGTGCGGCAGTGACGAGCTATTCGGCGGCAAAGGTCGTGAAGTCGGACGACCGTCCGGGCGGGAACGTGACGGGCGTCTCCAATATCGGACCGGTTGCCGCGCAGCTTGATCTCCTTTTGAAGCTCACAGGCGGAAAGAAGCGCGTGGGTTCGATTTACAACGCGGGTGAAATCAATTCCGTCGTGCAGATGGATCTGCTGCGCGCGGCCGCAAAGGAGCGCGGCGTTGAACTTATCGAAGCGACGGTATCGGGCGTGGTCGACATTCAGCAGGCCGTGCAGACGATGAAGAACAAGGTCGACGGCTTCGTCTTCCCGACCGACAACGTTGTGGTTTCCGGCATGGCCGTGATTCTCAAGACCACGGTTCCTGCAAAGCTTCCGACCGTTGCAGGGGACCTCGGGAGCGTTGCCGCAGGCTGCACCGCGGCCATGACCGTCGACTACTACAAGCTCGGCCGCCAGGCGGCCGACATGGGCGCGGACATTCTCGAAGGCAAGAGGAAGCCCGCTGAAATGAAGATTGAAACGCAGGATGTGAAGCAGCCGACCATCAACCTCAGGGCGGCAAAGGCGATTGATCTTGCGGTGCCTGAGGACCTTCTCGCCGGGGCGATTCTCTTCGAAGGGAATTAATTTTTTTCGAAAAGAGCAGAATTCAAAGCGGAGCTTCCTGAGAGATGACTCCGCTTTGTTTTTAGAATGGCTGGAGATAAAACTCTTCCGGAGCATTTCGTTTGCTGAAGAACGGCCTCACGCTCGCAGCATTGGCGGCGACGCTTGCCGCAGGCGCCTTTTCGATCGACTGGATCATCTTCGACCGCATCGACTACCTTGCAGATGTACGGGTCGTGGATCCCGTTCGGTATTCGGGCGAGCTCATCGACGAAGGGCGCTTTGCCGACGCCGAGGAATACGCCGCCTTCTGGCTCTCGCTTCCCGGCGTGTCTGCGGACGACCGGCAAGCCCGCCGGGTCGCGGAGAATCTTGCGCTCGCCCGCGAAAAGCGCTCGGAGCTTTCCTATCAGGCGGGCGAAGTTGCGAAGGGCTTCTTCCTCGGTGAAAGCGAGGAAGACTACGGCAGGGCGGCGGGCGTGGCCGCAGATTTCACACTCTACGGCGACGTCCGGGATCTTGTCCGCGAGGCGTCGCACTGGCTCTCGAACGAAGAGGTCGACGTCCTCATTGCCGCGCTTGCGGGTGCGGGCATCGGAATCACGGCGCTGTCCTTCGGGCCTCAGGCGGGCGCTTCGGGCACCGTCAAGGCGGGACTCTCAGCACTCAAGGCGGCAAAGCGCTCTAAGCGGGTGCCGGTGAAGCTCTTTGAAGAAGCCGGTGCAGTGCTTGCCGACGCCGCAAAAAGTGCGTCGAAGGCAGGGACCAAAGCCGGGATGAAAGAATCCTCCGAAGCATCTCTCAGGGTGCTCGCCAAACTTGCGCCGCTCGGAGACCTCGCGCGCTTTGCGGAAAAGGAAGGTGCCCGGGCGGGCCTCGAGGTGCTCGCACGAAGCGAGCATCTTGCCGACATTCCTCGCGTGATCCGGGCGGCGGAGCCTTTCGGCGAAAATGCGGCCGCTGCGCTCAGAACGCTGGGACCCGACTTCGTGCGGGTGTCGGAAAAGCGCGGGGCTGCGGAAGTGAAGGCCGTTGCGCGCTTCGGGCCCGACGCGGTGACGAAGTTGGAACGCGTCCCCGCGAAGACGTTCCTCCGGGACATGCGGCACCTGAAGGCCATCGCCACGGAGAGCATTTACGCATCGATCCGGCTTGGCTTGCGCGCGGCGGAAATTCTATTTTCCGTCCTTGCCGGGTTGATTTCGCTGGTCGGTTTTCTCTCGAGCGTTATTTCTTCATTAAAGATTTCCTGGAAAAGAGACGTGCGCCGCAGCTGAGGGCTCTCCGGAGAAAATCTCATTTTATTGTCGTCTATAAACGACGGGCGCCGGCTTTTCCCGAAGGACGAAGCCGGCGCACCAGGGGGCTGCCGAAGGCAGTTTATTCAAAGGTTCAAATTAAAGATCTTCAATCACGAGGTAGACGGCCTTCAGGGGACCGTGGACGCCCACCACCTTGACGAGCTCAATGTCCGCCGTCGAGCTTGGTCCCCCTACGAGGTTGATGCAGGAAGGCATGGGCGTACCTGCTGCAAAGCGGTCATGGAGCTTCTTCGAGAGCATCCCGAGGCGCGGGAGAATCGCGCTCTTTTTGACGACGAAGATCGTGTTCTGCGGGAGGAGGCTCACCGAACGCCCGTTCTCAACGGAGGAAAAGAGCACCATCGTGCCCGATTCAGCGAGCGCATTTTCCGCCCAGACGACGCCCGTGCGTGAGGTGGAGGCGCGCTCAGCATTTTTTCTCCCTTCAACGCTTCCCCATTCCCAGGCGTTGGGGCCGATCGCTTCCGTCGTGACGCCGAGGTCCTTCAACGCTTTTTCGGCCGAAAGGAGCACTTCGCCGTCCCCAAGTTCGGCGGCAATGTCCTTCACGGCCCGGGCGGCTCCGGCAGCGGTCGTGAGGCGGCAGTCGGCGAGATTGACCGACCCCGAGATCTCAAAGAACATCTTCAAAAGTTCATCGGGCGAGCGGTCGGCAAAGCGCGTGAGCGCGTAATCGTTCACGGGCTTCGCGGAGGGGATCGGCTCCGTTCTCACGGGGCGGCCGAGTTTGGCGGCAAGTGCGCCGAGAAAGGCTTCACGGTTCTTGATCATTTTTCATTTCCTTATTTCTGATTCTTCTTGTTTTCGAGGCTCTTTTCGTGTTCGGCAAACCAGGTGCGGAAGCTTTCGCCGTCGCCTTCGGGCAGGTCGCGCATGTTGGTCCAGGCCTTGATGACGCTGGGCTCAATCGGGGCGCGGCCGTTATGGATGCCAAGCTTCATCGCGGGGGCGCCCGCCTTCATCGTGAGGTTCCAGAGCCAGGGCGAGCCGTTCGCGACGCCGAAGCCCTTCATGGCGAGTTTTTCGCCCGTCGGACGAATGCCCATTTCCACTTCCGCAATGCGGTGGCGGCGAATGAGGCCCGAGAGCGGGATCTTGACCGGGCAGACCGAGTCGCACGCCGTGCAGAGCGTGCAGACCTGCGGGAGATCGCGGAACTTTTCGTAACCGCCGATCAAGGGCGTGAGAACAGCGCCCAAAGGCCCCGGGTAGATCGAGCCGTACCCGTGTCCGCCCACCTCGCGGTAGCAGGGACACGTATTCATGCAGGCGCCGCAGCGGATGCACTGGAGAATCGGGCTGAACTGCGAGGCGAGAATATCCGAGCGCCCGTTGTCGATGATGACGAGGTGGAATTCCTCGGGGCCATCCAATTCGCCCGAACGCTTCGGAGGCGTGAGCCACGTGTTGTAGCCCGTGAGCCTCTGACCCACGGCGCTTCGCGCGAGCATGGTGATGAGGACGTCGACTTCGGCGAACGAGGGCGCGAGGCGCTCCATGCCCATCACGGCAATGTGGGTCTTGGGGAGCGTCGTGCAGAGGCGGGCGTTGCCTTCGTTCGACACCAAAGCCATGGAGCCCGATTCGGCCACGGCAAAGTTGCAGCCCGAGATGCCGACGTAAGCGGCGAAGAATTCCGGGCGGAGGGTTTTTCTCACAAAGAGCGTCATGTCTTCCGGGGTGTCTGAGCCCGTGTAGCCCATGGTCTTTCTGAGCGTTTCCTGGATCTGACGGCGGTCGCGGTGAATGGCCGGTACCACGACGTGAGAGGGCGGGTCCTTCGCGAGCTGCAGAAGGTATTCGCCGAGGTCGGTTTCAAGAACCGAGACGCCGGCGCCTTCGAGCACATGATTGAGGCCGATCTCCTCGGTCACCATGGACTTCGACTTCACGACTTTCTTCGCGTTCTTCGCCTTGATGACGGAGAGGATGTAGTCGGTTGCCTCTTCCTTCGTGCGCGCGAAGAAGACATTGCCGCCGCGTTTGTCGATCTCTTCTGAGAGCTTGTAGAGGTAGGCGTCGATGTTTTCAAGCACGTCCTGGCGGATTTGTTCCGCACGCGCTCTCCAGCCTTCCCAGTCCTCGAGGTCGTCGACCATCTTCTGGCGGTTCCTGCCGATGAGGTCCTGGGCCTTGGCTACTGCCGCGCGCATCACCTGATCGCGCGTCTGACGGTCGAGCCGTTCGTGGAGCGGCAGACGGTTCGTGACGACGCAGTCGTCGGGGTTCGCAACGTTGACGACGAGGGGGCGCTTGTCAACTTCGTGGTGAGTTTCAGTGGAATTCATTTTGGGACTCATTGGGGAAAATTGGGGATCAGCGGGACATGAGCACTTCAGCAATGTGCATGACGCGGATGGGGAGCTTTTCGCGCGCGATGCGGCCGCCGATGTTGAGGAGGCAGCTCGAATCCGCTCCGATCACGAAGTCCGGATACTGGGTCTGCATGTTTTCGACCTTTTCCGAGACGAGAGCGCCCGAGATTTCGGACATCTTGACAGCGAAGGTGCCGCCGAAGCCGCAGCAGATTTCCTGGCCGGGGAAGGGCAGAAGCTCGAGGTCCTTTACGTTCTGAAGAAGCTTAAGGGGCTCCTCGCGGATGCCGAGCTTTCTGAAGAGAGAGCAGGACGGGTGGTAGACCGCGCGCCCTGGCAAACGTGCGCCGACATCGGTGACGCCGAGCTCATTCACGATGAAGCCCGTGAGGTCGTGGATGCGGGAGGCAACCTTCTCCGCGCGCTCGGCCCATTCGGGCTCCTCGGGGAGAAATTCCCGGAAATACTTGGCGTAGGTCTTCACCGTGTAGGTGCAGGAACCAGCGGGCGAAACGATGGGATAGTCGTTCTCCTCAAAGGTAATGATGTTGTTCTTCATGCCGGGGAGTGCCTCGCGAATCCAGCCGCTGTTGATGGCGGGCTGACCGCAGCAGCTCTGGCGCTTCGGGAAAACGACTTCGCAGCCGAGCTTTTCAAGAAGGAGAACTGAAGCGGCGGCAGCGCGGGACTTCACCGCGTCGCCGATGCAGGTGCAGAAGAAATTGACTTTCATTTGGGGATCCTTGGTTGATTTCTTATGAATGGGGAAAGAAGTAACTTAGAAGGCAAAGAGACCGGCAACGGCGGCGAGAATCACTGCGCCGGCGACGGCGTAGCGGAGCGTCCCGGAAAGCATCTTCGACGAGCTTTGGGCGAGCACCGCCGAGGCTGAAGCGGCAATCGCGATGCTCTGCGGGGCAACCATTTTCCCGACGGTGGCGCCCGCCGCATTGGCGGCGGCAAACCAGACGGAGCTCATGCCGGACTCATGCGCGGCGAGGAGCTGGAGCTTTCCGAAGAGAACGTTCGAATTGACGACGCTTCCTGTGACGAAGGTGCCGAGCATGCCGAAGAGGGGCGAAATCCAGGCGAAGCGGTCGCCGGCGGCTTCGATCAGGGGTTCGGCGGTTTTTTCAATAAGGCCGCTCACGTCCATGACGGTTGCCATGGCGACGATCCCGCAGATCGCGACCCCGGCAGGGGCGAGCTGCTTCGCGGTTCGCGCGAAGGCTTCGCCCATGATGCGGGGACCGGCGCCCTGAATGAGGCCGCCCAGAATCGTGGAGATCAGGATGAGGACGCCCGGCGTCGCAATCCAGTCGATATTGGCTGTGAGGACGCGCCCGTCATCGAGCGTGAAGCGGATGGGCGTCGCGACGGCGGCGAGTTCTCCCGCGATTTTCGGGAAAAGCGGGCTCGCGGCGAGAATGAGGACGAACATCACGAGGTAGATGCTTCCCGCACGGAGGAACCCGAGCTCATGGGTCGACTCCTTTTCCTTCCCGAAGCGGCGGTGTTCGCCGGGCGTCTTGTGCTCGAAGATCCGCAGCCACAGAAGCAGATAGGCGAGGCTCGTCAGGCTCCCCGCGAAGGCGACAAGCTGCGGCCCGAGGAGGAGCGCCGTCAGGTACTGCGGGATGGTGGTCGTGATGCCGATCCCGATCAGAAGAGAGAGGATTCCCTTTACCGCGCCGAGGCCGCCCCCGACGATCGAGACCATGGCGACGGGAAGGAGGAAATTGAAGACCGCGAGCTGAAGAATCACCGTCGAGGAGAGGTCCGTGACGGAAAGGTTCGTCAGGTCGGCGAGCATGATCATCGGGATCCCGGCCGCGCCGAAGGCGGTGGTGACCGTATCGGCGATGAGCGTTGCCACGGCCGCCCGCATGGGTTCGAACCCGAGCGCGAGGAGAATCCCCATGGGGATCGCGACCGAAACGCTGAAGCCCGCAGCTCCTTCGAGGAACCCCCCGAAGCACCAGGCGATGAGAAGAATCTGGATTCTGCGGTCGTCCGTAACCGCCGAGAGGCTCTTCTCAATCACGCTGATGGCGCCGGTGCGCAGCATCACGTTGTAGGCGAAGATCGCCGCGAAGATGACGAGGACGATGGGCCAGAAGCCTTTGATGACGCCGTAGGAAACGCTGCTTTCAAGCGTTCCGACGGGCGTGCCGAGGTACCCGCCCGCGATCCCGAGAACGATCACGAGCGTGATCAGGATCGAGAGGTAGATGGGTACCTTATATTTGAGGATCAGCAGGGTCATCACCGCAAGCGGAAAGAGACCCGCAAATACCGGGAGTATGGACTCCATGATTGCTCCAAAAATGCTTTAAACGTTGGCGCCTGCAAAAAGCCTGCGCGTTAGATTTCCGGATAGTCTATGAAGCGCTGTTTACAGATTGAATCCATCAATGTGATGGTTTTCAAAAGAATTGGTATTAACCCGTATTTTAATTAATACTACTTGTTTACTATATAGATACGTAGTGATCTATGGTACAGAATCACATGTGAACGTTCAAGCTGTTTATTAATTTTTGTTCTCTTTCCCGGGAACGCTCGCAGGAGTATGCAGGCGAGAGTAAGCATCTGACGCTTTCATAGGGAAGAGATGCTGACGAAATCAAGTGCGGGATTTCTTCATCAGACCGACCAGGGAACCGCAAGCGGTAGGGCAGGAGATTCAAGTAGTATGAGGCTCTGCGTCCTCGGGGACGCTGCAGAGAACCGGAAAGCGGAAGAAAGCGAACTTGCCGCAGCAGAAACGATACGATTGGATCCAACGCAAATTTCTCAGAACTTCTCTTGTCCGATATGCAGCAGCTGCCGTTAGGTGTTTCCGATTTTTCCTATCTTCGTAATCCGGCAAAGGACTACCTTTACGTCGACAAAACCGATTTGCTTCAATCGATGATTGCGAGGTCGAAGCTCATTTTCCTGACCCGTCCACGACGTTTCGGCAAATCGCTGCTGGTCTCAACGCTCTCGGAACTTTTTGCCAATGGCGTGGAGAAGTTTGCGGGACTCAAAATTGAGAGAACCTGGGAAGACCGGACGTACAAGGTCATTAAGCTCGATTTTTCTCGGCTAATGGGCAATGACAGTATTGAAGGATTCCTTCAGGCTTTGGACGACCGCTTGGTGCTCAATATGGAAGAGGCGGGCTTTGACGCTCCTAAAACAGAGCGTCTGGACCCAGTGCTGCGCTGGGAAAAGTTTCTATCTTCCCTCAAGGAAGACTCCATTGTCCTGCTTGTTGATGAATACGATGCGCCGCTGACGGAAAAACTGCATCAACCGGATCTCTTTGAAAAGATACGGAATGTGATTTCGAACTTTTTCGGCGCTTTGAAAACGTACTCCGGACGCTTCCGTTTTGTCTTCATTACCGGGATCATGCGGTTCCCGCAGGCTGCTTTGTTCTCGAACTTCAATGACATTCGGGACATCTCCTTCATGACGCTCTATGGCGGGCTGCTGGGATTCACTGAGGCGGAGTTGAAGAGTTCCTTCGCTCCCTGGATCGAACATGCCGCCGCCGTGAGAGGCGAAGCATTTGAAAGCGTGCTGAAGCGATTGAAGGTTCAATACGATGGCTTTTGCTTTGACTCAAGCGGCAAAACGCATGTCTATGCGCCGTGGTCGGTGTTGAATTTCCTCTCGTATCCGGAAGAAGGCTACGACAATTACTGGTTTCAATCCGGAAGCGGCACCTCGACACTTCTGCGCAACTACTTCCGGACGCATCAGCTTTTTGATCCGGCGAAGTTCGATCGGCCGATCTACACCACGATTGCGTCATTGAGATCGTCGAGTCATGTCGCGACTTTGGATGATACACAGATTCTGGCGCATACCGGCTACCTGACGATCAAGGATGCCTCGCCGGACGGGATGATTGCTCTGGGCTTCCCCAACGAAGAGGTGAGGCAGTCGCTGGGAATGCTCCTCAAAACGACGTTCTGGCCTTCCGACTTTGAACGAAATGAGCTGACCTCGGCTTTCTGCAGCGCGATTGTCGAAAAAGATCCTCAAAAGGTTCTTTCGGTGCTCAATTCCATTGTGCATCACCTCGACTATCAGAACTTCACCCTGACAACGGAAAGCGCCGTTCGGCAGCTGCTGCAGATTTTCTGTCTGGGCGGCGGTCTGAAGACTCAGATCGAAACGCACTCGCCGCGTGGGCGGAGCGATCTCGAGATCTCTCTTCGTCAGCTTGATGTGGTTTTCGAAGTTAAGCACGTCAAGAATGCCGGAGAAGGCGAAAAGGCGCTTGAGCGGGCGCTGACCCAAATACGTGAGCGCGATTACGGAAGCAGCCTCCCGGGCCGCGATTTGGTTCGTTTCGGCATTGTGTTTGCCGAAGATCTGCGGCGCTTCTGCAGAATCGGTATGGCTTGAGGAGGACGGCTTCGAAAGCTAACGCCCGGAGGCGGAAGACTTCCGCTCCGGACGCGTTTGACGGCCGCTTTATTGAAGCGGCAGGAGCTTCGTATAAATCTCAACCCCGCGCACAAGCACGCGTTCGTCAAAATTGAAGCGGTCGGAATGAAGCGGAATTCCCGTACCTGTGCCAAGGAGCATGAAGAGCCCGGGGAGCGCCTTCTGGTAGAAGGCGAAGTCTTCGGCAATGAGAAGGGGCTTCGGGAGCTTCTGCAGTTCCGGAATGCGCTTTTCGGCATCTTCGAAGAGCTTCCGATCGTTGATGACGGGTGGGTAGCCCTCGGATTTCGTGATGCGGATCCCGACGGAAAGATCTTTGCTGATGCGGTCGGCGATTTCGTGGAGATGGTCCCACGCGTAGTTGAAGGCTTCGCTGCTGAAGACGCGGAGTGACCCTTCGAGATGTCCGGCGGCGGCAATGGCGTTTCTCACGGTGCCCGCCGTGACGCGGCCGAATTTGAGAGTGGAAGCAGGGTCGACTTCGGATTTGAGGCGCGAGAGCATCCTGTCGGCTTCAACAACAAAGCGCGCCATGGCGAGAAGCGCATCCGCACCGTCCTCGGACTTCGCAATGTGCGTGCTCTTCCCCGTAAAGTCGACCGTGATTTCGTTCGACTGCGCGAGAAGCGGACCGGGAAGCGACGCCACGACGCCCATCGGGAGGTCCGGCCAGAGATGGAACCCGTAAATTGCGGTCGCGTTCTTTTCCTTAAAGACCCCCGATTCGCAGATGAGTCGTGCGCCGCCGGTGGTTTCCTCAGCCGGCTGAAAGACGATGAGAACGTTCTTCGTGAGCTTCGATTTGAGACCTGCTACAACCTCAGCGAGCCCGAGCGCTATCGCCATGTGGCCGTCGTGACCGCAGGCATGCATTTTCCCGGGATGCGTGGATTTGAAGTCTGAGTCCACGGCTTCGCAGATGGGAAGCGCATCCATATCGGAGCGGAAGGCCACGGTCTCCGGTTTCCCGCAGTCGAAATAGGCGCAGACTGCATGGCCTTCGGGCGAGAAGACTTCGCAGGGAAGGTTCGCGAGCACGCTGCGGATGTAGGCAGTCGTTTCCGGAAGGTCGAGGTCGAGTTCGGGGATGCGGTGAAGATCGCGGCGGTAGCGGGTGAGACGCTCGAGCATGGCTGAAAAAGGCGGAAGCAGAGTAATGGGGTGAATACGGATCCGGCCCGGAGAAAGCTTCCCCGGGCCGGAAATGACGGCATTCAATCGGGGCTGAATGCGTATCAGAGGGTGCGGAGGGCGTCTTCGAGCACGGTCTTCTGGGTCGTGCGCTCATCCTTCTTCGTCTTGATGATGCGGGCGGGGACGCCGGCGACGACGGCGCCGGCGGGAACGTCGCTGATGACGACGGAGCCGGCGGCAACGACCGCGCCTTCGCCCACGTGGATGCCTTCGATCACGACGGCGTTCGCGCCCACGAAGCAGTTGTCTTCAATAATGACGGGCTTCGCGGAAGCGGGTTCAACGACGCCCGCGAGCACGGCGCCTGCGCCGATGTGGCAGTGCTTGCCCACGGTCGCGCGGCCGCCCATGACGACGCCCATGTCGATCATGGTGCCTTCCCCGATCACGGCGCCGATATTGATGATGGCGCCCATCATGACGACGGCGCCGTCGCCGATCGTGACCTGGTCGCGAATCACCGCACCCGGCTCGATGCGTGCATTGATGTTCTTGAGGTCAAGAAGGGGAATGGCCGAATTGCGGCAGTCGTTTTCAATGACCATGTCGTCGATCTTGTCCTTATTGGCTTCAAGGATGGGACCGAGAACCTTCCAGTCGCCGAAGACCACCTTGTCGCCCGCGCCGAAGACCTGGGCCGTGCCGTAGTCGATCGGAGCCTTTTCGCGGATCGTGATCTTCACGGGCGTCTTCTTTTCGGCCGTGGCGATGTAGTGAATAATTTCCTGGGCGTTCATCATTTGGATAAAGTTTCCTGTTGATATTGGAGTTGCGTGAAAGTTTGAATTCGTTCGGATCGGACCGTTCCGGATCTCAGGAGAAAAGGAGATCGTCCATGGTGTACCAGCCCGGCGCCCGGTCCTTGAGCCGTTCGCCCGCCTTGATGGCGCCGAGCGCGAAGATGCGGCGGGATTCCGCACGGTGGGTGAGGGAGAGCTCTTCGTCGGGACCGAAGAAGGAAACCGTATGGACGCCGGCGACGGTGCCGCCTCTTACGGCGTGGACGCCGATTTCGTTCCCTTCGCGCTTCATCATGCCTTCGCGGCCGTAAACCGTGCGGCGCCTGCCCTCGGGATCAATCGCCCGAAGGAGGAGCTTCGCCGTTCCGCTCGGGGCATCCGCCTTCATGCGGTGATGGGTTTCGACGATTTCAATGTCGAAGTCGTCGCCGAGGAGCTTCGCGGCTTCCGCCGAGAGATGCTTGAGGACCGCCACGCCCACCGAATAGTTGGCGGAGAGAATCACGGGAGCGCATTCTGCGAGCGAGCGGATTTCGGCGGCCTCTTCGGCGCTGTAGCCGGTGGTGCCGCAGACAAGCGCCGCGCCCGTGCGGCGGATGTAGGCCGCAACCGCATGGAGCGCTGCGGGGGACGAGAAGTCGATCAGAGCGTCGACTTTGCCGAGCTTTTCGAGGTCGCCGATGTTGTCGCCGAGGAACGTGCCCGCGACCTCAATGCCGCGCTCTTCGGCGCAGGAGGCAATCATTTTTCCCATTCGGCCCATGCCGACGAGCGCGATTTTCATAGGTTTAACCTTCAATGGTTACCGGAGTGGATTGGGTCTCAGATCAGGCCCGCAGCCGCCATCGAGCGGCGGAGCGTCTCGCGGTGGGCTTCCGTCATCGGGCAGAGGGGAAGACGGTAGCCGCCGACGTCCTTGCCCATCAGGTTGAGGGCTTCCTTCACCGGGATGGGGTTGACTTCAATGAAGAGGTCGTTCGTGACTTCGAGGAGCTTGAGCTGCAGGTCGCGCGCTTCCTTCACGCGCCCTTCGAGGAAGTCCGTCACCATGCGGTGGGTTTCTCTCGGGGCGACGTTGGCGAGCACCGAAATGACGCCTGACGCGCCGAGCGCAAGCATCGGAACGATCATGTCGTCGTTGCCCGAATACATGACGAAGTCGTCCGAGAGGTAGCGGGCAATCTTGGCGGCATAGGAAATATTGCCGCTCGCTTCCTTGATGCCGATGATGTTGGGGTGCTTCGAGAGGCGGGCAACGTTTGCTTCCGAAATCGAGCAGCCCGTGCGGCCGGGGACGTTGTAGAGAATGCAGGGAATCTTCACCGCATCTGCGACGGTCGCGAAGTGGCGGTAGATGCCTTCTTCGTTCGCCTTGTTGTAGTAGGGCGTGATGATGAGGAGGCCGTCGGCGCCCAGGCGCTCGAACGAGAGCGACTTCTCGAGCATCGTGCGCGTGTCGTTCGAGCCCGACCCGCAGATTACCGGAATGCGGCCCGCGACGCGCTTCACCGTGTACTCGCAGACGGCATTGTCCTCTTCGTGGGACATGGTGGAGGATTCGCCGGTCGTGCCGAGGATGACGAGCGCATCGGTTTCGTTTTCAAGATGAAAGTCGATGAGTTCGCCCAACTTTTCAAAGTTGACGGATCCGTCTTCATGGAAGGGTGTCACGAGGGCGACGAGGGAGCCGCGTACGGGGATTCTGGACATGATGAATTTCGCTCTGAAGGGTTGAGGGTCTGGTCCGGTACGACCGCGAGGGAGCTATTGTGCCTGAAGGAAGGGAAAAGCCCGGGGAGAGCGGCGCTGGGAATTGAAACCCCCGCTCCCAATGCAGGCGCCCAAAAAAAGAAAAGCGCCAGCAAGGTTGCAAGAGCCTTTCTGGCGCAAAGCGGCAAAGCAGGCAGAGCGCTTAATGCCGCAGATTGACCGGAAAGATAGCGCAACTGCCGGGATGCTTCATTCGTCTCAAATGAAGCAGAAATCCCACCGATTGGCAGACAGTCCCGCAGGTCTCTCCTGCGGACCCATCTGCGGTCCCTGCCGGGAAATGCCGCAGATTCGGCGGTTTTGCCCCGCTTCGGGATCTCTGCCTGCCGGCTCATCCGAAGCGCCTCGCAACCGCACCTCTATCGTTCGTATCTGTAACCTTATCAGATGAAGCCGCCCGGGATAGCGGCCTGATGGTAAAGAGAAGTGCTTATATCGGTCGATCCTGATTAAGCGTCGGGTTGACCGGGGCTGTTGGGAGAGGCGATCAATGCGAGAGAAGCGCTGCGGGCGGCTCTTTCCCGAACCACTTCTGGTAGATCTTCGAGAATTCGCCCGACGCCTTGATGGCGCTGAGGCCCGAATTGATGCGCTTGAGGAGCTCAGAATTCCCCTTTTTGACGGCAATGCCGAGGTTCTCTTCGGTGAGCGCAACAGGAAGCGAAAGTACGCGCCCTTTGCCTGCGACCGCTGCGTAGTAGTCGTTCGTCGGAATGTCGTTGATGACGGCGTCGACGCCCTTGTTTCTGAGCTCCAGGAAGCATTCGTTCAATTGGTTGAAGACCCGGACGCGGGCGTTCGGAATCTTTCTCGCGGCTTCTTCGCCCGTGGAGCCGATGGAGACGGCGAGGAGCTTACCTTCAAGGTCTTTCGCGGTGCGGATCGTCGTGTTGTCGATGTTGACGACGACGCCGAGGCCCGCAATGTAGTAGCGGTCGGAGAAGTCGACGCTCTTCGCACGCTCCGGCGTAATCGTGATGTCGTTGATCGCGATGTCGATGTTGCCGGTCTTCAGGGCGGGAATGAGGCCGTCGAAGGCAATGTTGCGCACTTCAACATTGAAGCCTTCGGCTTTCCCGATCGCTCGGATCACGTCGACGTCGAAGCCGACATATTGACCGGTCGCGGAATCGCGGGACCCGAAGGGCGGGTAGGCCGCATCCATGCCGGCGACAAGGGTGGGCTTCGTGTCTGCTGCGGTTGAAATCGTAGAGAAGGCGGCAAGGCTCAGTGCGGAGCAGCCGAGCGCAAAGATCTTCAAAAGCGAGCGTTTTTGCATGGGAATGATCCGGAGAAAAAGTGTTCTTCAGTGAAACATAGCGCAGCCGCCCATTTCCGGCGGGACCCAGAATGGAGGTATTACGCCCGGGATCAAGGAAGCTCCGGGAAGACCGCGTCTTTGACATTTCAACGAGAGGCTCCCGGGCCGCAGCTGAAGGCGGGTGGCATCGGCTGAAAGCCGTTGAATACGGTCAGGAGATAAGCACGTGATAGTCCTTCTGGAGGCGCTTATTCTGATCTCCCTCAATTTGCCGGCGGCGTTCGATGTACCAGTCGACAAAGGTGCGCACGCGCTTCAAGCCCGCGGCTTCCGTCGTGGTGCCGATGTAGTTTTCAAGGTTGGGCACATGCCAGCCGTCTAGCACCGGCACCAGGTCGCCCTTCACGATGTCTCCGAAGCAGTGGTGCGCCGGGAGATCGAGAATGATGCCCGCTCCTGCAATGGCGGCAGCCTTGGCGGAAAGTATGTTGTTGAAGCGGATTTCGGATTTGAAGCGGTAGGAGACCTCGTCGCGGCCGAGCTGGAGGATTGCCGGATGCTCTCGGCAGTCGCCCGTAAAGAGAATGCCGGAGTGCGTTGAGAGGTCCGCGGGTTTCTTCGGGGATCCCCGCTCGCGGAGATATTCGGGCGATGCGCAGGCAATGAAGAGCGATCGGGATACCCAGTGCTCGACGAGCCACTTTTTTCTCACCGGACCATAGTAGAGCATGACGTCGCAGTCCCCCGTCATGTAGCCCGCGGACGAGTCGTCCACCTTCACGTCGAACGATACTTCGGGACAAAACTTCTGAAAGTCGACGAGCATCGGAACGATTTCATGCTGCATGAAGCCCGGCATGCAGCCGAGCCGGATGCTGCCGGAGAGCGAATCCTGAGTCCGGGCCAATTTCCCGAGGCGGTCTTCAAACTGCCGGATGAGGGGCTCAAGAGAAGACTGCGCTTCGAGCGCAAACTGCGTGGGCGTGATGCGGCGGCCGGAGCGCGAAAGGAGCGGCCGGCCCACTTCCTCCTCGAGTCCGGCGATGATGCGCGAGAGCTGCGCGCGATCCATGGCGTTCCGGATGGCAACGCGCGAAATTGCGCCTTCTCGAAGCACTTCAAAGAGAAGCTTCCAGACTTCAAGATCAAATCGGTGCTGCGGCATTGGAACTATCCCTGATAGAGACGAATTTGAATGTTTCTGCGTGCTGATTTCAACACGCAAATGGAGCCCCGAATTGTAAAGGCAGAAATCCGGTCGGTACGTGCATCATGAAAACGAGCATGCGTTTGCTTTCGGAAGAGAAGAAGCCGCAAATCGTGATTATTTCAGCACGAATAAACGTGTCAAAAATGTTGCGCAATAAGGCCGGGATGCGGCCTATAGTAGAGGTATGAAAACAGATCCTCGCGCGATCTTCATCGGCGGATCCGATCAGGTTCCCTTTGCATGTTCCCGATTCATGCAGAGCACCGCTTGATTTGGTCTTACGTTTGAGGGATCGCGCCGGGGGCCTACATTTCCCTGACCCCGATCAACGGCGTCAAATATAAAAGGAGCAAAAAGGATGTCCTGCCTTTGCAAGTATCACGACGAACTCATCAGCACCCGTCGTCACCTTCACACCATGCCTGAAGAGGGCTGGAGCGAATTCACGACGACCGCATACATCGTCGAGAAGCTGCGCAAGCTCGGCTATGAAGTTCTGATGGGCAAGAAGGTCATCAACCCCGACAACTGCCTCGGCCGCAGCCAGAAGGTGGTCGATGCGGGCCTTGCCTATGCCCGCAAGAACGGCGTTTCCGAAGCGCTTCTGAAGGAAATGGACGGCCTCACGGGCTGCGTCGGCGTGATGGATACGGGCCGCCCCGGTCCCACGCTCGCGATCCGCTTCGACATCGACTGCGTGCCGGTGACCGAATCGACGGATGCCGACCACATCCCCGCGAAGGAAGGCTTCTGCTCGACCCGTCCGGGCCTCATGCATGCCTGCGGCCACGACGCCCATACCTCCACGGGTCTTGCCGTCGCGCACTGGTTTGCCGACCACAAGGACGAGATGAAGGGCAAGCTCAAGATTCTCTTCCAGCCGGCTGAAGAAGGCGTGCGCGGCGCTGCCGGCATGGCCGCTTCCGGCATCGTCGACGATGCGGACTACTTCCTCGGCGCGCACATCGCCATGATGTGCAAGACGGGCGAACTCTCCGTCAAGCCCTACGGCTTCCTCTGCACGACGAAGCTTGACGTCACCTACACGGGCCGTCCGGCTCACGCGGGCGTCGAACCCAATGCCGGCCGCAACGCCATGGCCGCCGCCTGCAACGCGTTCGTGCAGCTTCTCGGCATTGCCCGCCACGGTTCCGGCATGACCCGCATCAACGTGGGCCAACTCATCGCCGGCGAAGGCCGTAACGTGATCCCGTCCCATGCCCTCATGAAGATGGAAGTCCGCGGCGAAACGGGCGACATCAATCAGTACATGTACGACGCGGCGGTTGCCATCATCAAGGGCTGCGCGATCAGCCAGGGCTGCGAATACAAGATTGAGAAGATGGGCGAAGCCGTCGACCTCACGAACGACGAAGAGCTCGTCGACGTCCTCACGAAGGCCGGTGAAGCCGTTGAAGGCATGACCGTCCGCAAGGACCCGATGAACTTCGGCGGCTCCGAAGACGCCACCATCCTCGCGCGCCGCGTTCAGGCGCACGGCGGCAAGGCTGCGCTCTTCGTGATCGGCGCGAACCGTCCGTCCGGCCACCACACCTCGAAGTTCGACATCGACGAAAAGGCGCTGGATCAGGGCCTCGCCGTCTGGACGAACGCTGTGAAGGAAATTCTCGGCTGATAGGGCCTTGAGGAAAGCTTCTCTCCCCGACTCCGCAGTGCGATTGACGGGGAGAGGCTTCTGAAAGGGAAAACGGCGCGAAGCTCCGCTATTCAATGGAGTTCCGCGCCGTTTTGTGTTTGGGGGCTGCGTGTTTCCCAGGCCTCAGGCCGAAGGCAGCGCCTCTGCAAAGGGACCGGTCGAAAAGTCCTTGGCCATGCTTCTCGCCATTGCCACGAGCCGCATGAGGGCGGGCGACGCCGTGGAGAGCGAGGGAAGCGCAATCCCGAGCGTCACGCGCTCCTGGGGCGAGAAGGGCTTCAGCACCACATTGCCCTTGAGGTTGATGCTCTGAAGGCGGTTGTTGACCGAAACGCCGAGCCCCGCATTCACCATGGCATAGGCGGAATAGGGGTCGTTCGTGATGAGGTGCGTTTTGGGAGCCGTTCTGTGACGCGTGAAGAAATCGTCGATGTCGGTGTTGTGGTGCACGCGCGGGTAGATGAAGGGCTCTTTCGTGATGTCTTCTGCCGTCACCGTGTCGCGGTTGGCGAGAGGATGCCCCGGCGGAAGCCAGGCGACGAACTCCGTTTCCATCAGCGGGAAGAAGTCTCCGTCATAGGAATGCTGCGAGAGAAATGCGCAGTCGAGGGTGCCGTCCTTCAGGCGCGTGACGAGTTCCTGGTCGGTGCCTTCAACGGTGGAAAGGGTAATGGCCGGATAGGCGTCGGAGAAGTGCTTGAGGAGGGGCGGCAGCCACGTCGTTGAGATGCTGAAGTAACTCCCGATCGTGAGTTCGCCCATGACGAGCCCTTTTACGGCGGCGATTTCCTCGTGAACGCGCTTCTCCGCAAGAAGGAGTTCCCTCAGACGCGCAATGACGGGTTCCGCACCCTTGGCGGGAACGACGCCTCTGCGGCCGCGAAGGAGGAGCGTGGTCTTAAGCTCATCTTCGAGCGACGTGATCTGCCGGTTGAGTCCCGACTGCGTCATGCCGAGCTTTTCTGCCGCGAGCGAAAAACTTCCTGCCTCTATGGCAGTAATGAGGTAGGAAACCTTTTCGAGATTCATAACTGGGGAAACTCCGCGGGAAATTTGCGTCGGGACAAAAATGCACATCGATTGTACGCATTTCCAATTCGATTAGCGACAACCGTAATCAAGCCGGAATCCCGCATAATTTCTAGGGAAGAGCAGCAATTTGTCATTGCTCAGGCAACAGTCCCCGGAGGAGCGGAAATGTCGGCGACGCCACCTGCAGAAATTGCTCTAGCACCACGGGAATGGTCGAGAACCGAAGTCAAGGACGGCGTCTGCACGATCATTCTCGTTCTTACGAATGTCGAGCAGCTTTTTGATACCGACGTACCTGTGCCGAGCGAATATGTGGCGCTCGACAGCGATGTGCTCGATTTCTTTGCGAGCACGATCCGCAAGCACCAGAAAGCTTGCCGTGAATTCCGGCTCATCGTCCGTCTCCCCGAACAGGCGCTGCGCGAAGTCGAGCCCTACATGCGGACGAGCGTCGACCTGACGCTCAAGGGCTATTTCCTCGCACGGGAGAAAAGAATCGCAGAGCGCCTTCATGAGCATTTCCAGGATGCCTGGAAGATGTTCGGGTTCGGCTTTGCCTTCATGCTTGCCTGCACGCTCCTGAGAACCTATCTCGCGCCCGAAGAGGTCCATACGCTCATGAGTTCATTCCGCGAAGGTCTTCTCGTAATCGGTTGGGTGGCGCTCTGGAAGCCGGTTGAAGAGCTTCTCTTCAACTGGTGGCCTTTGAAGCGCGAGCTTGCGTCCTGGCACAAGCTCTCCAAAATGGAGATGAAGGTAGAGACCTTCTGAAGCGACATAATATGACGTTTCATTCTCTACGATAACCATAGAAGGAAGCTGAATGGTTCCCAATGGCGTTTCAGAGCTTGGGTGACGCGGCTTCGAAAAAACGTTTCGTGAGAAGGAAATGCAGAACCAGATTTTTTCCGAAGGCGGAGCCCCACAAATCACGTTGAGTGAGGCGCTCGCCTCGGCAGTGAAGATCCTTCCCCGGAAACCCCGGGGAGGAGAGGTGCTTATGCTGGATGTCGCGCTCAGGGCGACGGCTGATTTAGCTGAACACAATCATCCGGAAGACGATCAGCTTCTTGCGCTTCTCTGGCTCCTTCCGGACGATATTGCGGCTCACCGCACGCCCGGCAGCATGAAGACGCTGCTTCCTAAGATCCGAGGAGTTTGGGCAGGGATTCTTTCGGCGCTTTCTGAGGCGCATCCGGAAATCGAGACGCATCTGGAATCGACACCGTTCGATGCCGGAGACGAGCCGCCCGTCGCGCGCGTCATCGCCGCGACGTATCTGAGGATGCTGCTTGAATCGGGCGCAGCGGAATCTCTTCGGTCGTCGGTAAAGCCGGTTCCCGAAAGGGAAGCGTTCTACCAGAGCCTCCTGGCGGTTGCCGAAGGTTTGAAAAAGAATTCCCCGGACCTTTCGGGTGATTTGCTACTGGAGGCGGTGAAGCGCGTCATTCGGGCTGAAGGGCTCAAACAAAAGCTTCTTTCGGGGGAAGTCCGCGACACGATCTGGACTTTTGCACTCCGTCCTCAGGTACCGGCAGCGGAAGGCGAGGCGGCATTAAGGAGTCTTCGCAGCTTCCTCACCGGTTTCCGGCTCTCCGCCGCAGTCTCCATGACGGAAGGCAGGGTTGAGGCAGTTCACCTTCTCGCAGAAGAAGCGAAAGGCGAAACCGGGGAAAAAGGCGCGGCGATCGAGCGCCTGGCGGCTTCCCTTGCCGTACGTTTTTCGAAGGTCTTCATCGTTGTCAGACTTCAAAGGAAGGAAGTGCAGGGCGAACTCATGTTCCATCGTGCCGGCATCACGGGCTGGCACATGGGGCTCCGCTATAAAGGCCGTCACGATCAGCTCCTTCGGAGTCAGGAAGCGGATCCCCTGACCGAGTTTCTTCAAATGGAGCCGAGCGGCGGCCTGAAGACGCAGCTCGAGCAGATCGAAAAGCTCTCATCGAATTGAGCCTTGAGACTTACAGTCAGGAGACCGCAGAATAAGTAAGCGGGAATATCGATTGCCGAGCTTCCCGCCTTGCTGCATGAGCTTTCGGATCCGTCGGATCAATCATCAATGCCGCAGCTCATGATCTCAACGAGGTTCCCGTCGGGATCGCGAACGTAGAAGCTTTCCATCGGGCCGTTTGCACCGGTGCGTTCGCCAATGTCGCACACAATCTCCCAGCCGGCATCGGCGATCTCATTTCTCGCGATCTCAAGCGCCATGCCTGCCGGGAATTCGGTTTCCCTGAGTTTGAGGCAGATGTCTAGCGACCCGGCCGTAGGAACGCCGGCGGCAGGCTGGTATTCGCCCGGGCGGCAATGGATCTTGATGGCAGATTCGCCGAGATGGATGGTCCAGCGGCCGTTCTGTTCGGAGCACGGGATGCCCAGAAGGTCCCGATAGAAAGCGAGACACTTGTCGAGATTCTTCGTCGTCAGGACGACATGGTCGATGCATTGAAACTTCATGAGTGCCTTATTTCTCCAAGGATTTTAAATAATCCATATTCTTCAATAGAGATGCGACATCTTAACCTAAATCGTACCGATCTTCGCATTTGCTGATGCAGGTATCGAAGTTCGGCGCATAAGAATAGGGGCGTTCCGATTCGGAACGCCCCGAAGGTTCAGCTGATTTTGTCAGCTTGCTTTAGGCTCGGGTCACATGATCAGAAGGCATAGCGAACGCTTGCCTTGAGTGCATGATTCCCGCGGTCTTCCGCACCGAAGCCGAACCGGTAGTCAAGGCCCAGAGACAAATTGCCGCTCACGGCGGAAACGCCGAACTGAGCGTGCCCGAGCGCGTCGTCGATCATGTCTGAAGCGACATTCACGCCTGCAATGGTCGCATCCACTTCCTTGTCGCCAAGCTGCGGGACGACTGAGAGATCGAACTTCGGCGCAATGGTCCACCCTTCAGCGCTGAAGGTCGTCCTGACGGCAACGCCGACAGGCGACTCAACGAGGTTCACGTCGCTCGTGTCGCGATCCTCGAGATCATCCGAGGAGATCCGCGAATAGCGAAGACCGATGTAGGGGGCAACCTGAATGCCGGCATCGTATGCAAGGTAGTCTGCCCGAACGCCGAAGGTATAGGCAGAAGCATCAACCTTCTCATGAGCGTAAGCGCCCTTGAGATCATTTGTGGAGGCAAGATAGCCGGCATCCGCCTTGAGGCTCAGCTTCCCTAGGTCATGGGCTGCGTAGGCGGCAAGGCCCCAGAAGTCGGCGTCATTTTTCTGCGAGAAGACCGAGTCCTCAGCTTCTGCATCAGCAGTTCCGACCGTAAGAGCTGCACCGAATCGAGTGCCGTTCGGGGCGGCATAATCGCCGCCGAGGACGCCCCCGTAGATGTCGGCGCTGTAGCCGGAGCTGCCGTAAAGCGTGTCAGCCTTCGTGCGGGAAGCATAGACATCTGCCCAGGCGCTGAAGCCCTCACGCGGTGCCTTTTCGAGCATGCGTCGGGCAAGAGAATCCGTGAATTCAGCCTGCGCATCGTAAAGGACGTTGTAGATGCCGGACGTGACGGCCGCATTCGCGAATTCCTGAACGGCATTCTCACCGGCGGCGGTCAGATGGTAGCCGTCGGCATCCACTGTGGAGAAGCGGTCATCTGACCCAATCAAATCCAGGAAGTGCGCCGTAAAGCCGCTCATGCCTTGCTGATAAAGGCCATAAATGACCTTGCTTCCGGTGCTGTCGGGATCTGCCATAGCGAGAGCGTTCGCAGTAACCGTACCCTTCCCGGAGTCCACAGTGAAGGTCACGAACTTGTTCTTCGTGAAGAAGCTGTCGGCGTCCGCCGTAAGATCGCCCGTGGTGATCTGATATGACGTTCCGGTTTTCTGTACGTTCGTCAGATAAATGAAGGCATTTTCGTCAACCGTCACGGAAGAGGCATCGAAAACGGCGTTCTTGCCGATTGCAGAAGTATCGATGATCGTGAGCGAATTGGCCGCGAGTGTGACGGTACCTGCCGCAAGCGTGCTGAAGTCAAAGCCCTTTTGCGATGTCTGGGCGCCGTCCACTGCAATGGCGCCCGTTACCTTGACGGGGCTTGCAACATGCAGTACCGCAGTGATGCCGTCCTTACCGTAAGCTTTGCCGGTTTCTGCTGCATAGGCGACTGCGGAGCTCTTGTCTGCGCCGATAACTGCCATGGAGTTCTGGCCGACAAGGAGCTTTGTTCCGAGCGTGTTCTTCTCAAGATTTTTAACGACGAGCACGGATCCGGAGCCGTACTCCGCATCATCGAGCCAGGCCGGATCAAGGAAGATTGTGCCGCCCGTCATGCCGAGCGTCTCGACTTCGAGGTGGCCGACAGCACCGGTCACATCTGCGCCGACCCTCACATTGCCTGTACCCACAAGTTCAACCGCTTCGAAGGATGCCGCTGTTTCGTCAGCAATCACGAGGTCGCCATTGAGCGTAACTATTTCTGCGCTGAGCGACCCCTGGGCGACTGAAGCAGTGCCTGCCTGCTCAACGCTGATGTCCCCGGCCGTGAATCTGCCTTTCTGGAGAAGAAGCTCGCCGCCTGCTTCAACCGTAGTGTCGGCATTGAGGCGTCCGTGCGCATCGTCGGCGCTGCCGAGCGCGAGCGTGGCGTCTTTTTGAATCACAACGGACTTGATGTTTTCTCCCTCAATCAGATTGATGTCGGCTCCAGCAGTGGTGTCGCCCGCAAACGTGAGCTTCACGCTGGTGCTTTCCGTGCCGTTGCCGGTGAGAACGACTTTTTCTGCTTCAGTGGAGATGCCCTTGACGATGGCATCCTTATTCGTCTTGCCCGACTGGATGGTCGCTGTATTGGAGCCGGCAACATCCACCTTGGCTGCAACGATCTGACCGGTAACCGCGAGGTTCCCGTCAACGACGTCGTCGATGTCAATCTTGTCGTCATTATCGAGGACGAGGGTTGAGCCGACGAGGGAGAGTTTTGTACTGAAGGTATCTGCGCCTGAATTCAGAACTTTCTGCCAGGCATTGAGCTGAGAAACCGTATAGGTTTCAAGAGAAGGATCCGTAAGCTCGACCACGCCGCCCGCGAAGGTTAAGCCGCTCTTCAAAGCCGTCATGTCGGTCGTCGTGAAGACCGTTCCTGTCTGAGTACGGAGCGTGCCGTTGTCGAGTTTGAAATTAGATCCAGTGCCGACGACGGACACCGATTTGATGTCCGCAGTGCCGGAAATGGTGGACGTGGTGCCGTTCGTGAGCGTTAGGGAGTCAATGCGTGCAAGTGCGCCCTTATTGACAGCGAGAGATGCCTTCCTGCCCTTGATGCTCTCGCTAAGAGCATCAGAAGCGCCTTCCTTCGTCTGCGCATCGAAGGCGGCAGCAAGCGAAGTCAGGGTCAGCGAACCCGCGGCCAGCGTGCCCCCGGATACCGTAATGGCGTTGCCTGCGGTCCAGTCGGATGCTACCTGCATGGTGCCGGCGGCCACGGTCGTTGTGCCGAAATACTTGTTGAGCGAGGAATTGATGAGAAGCGTGCCTTCTCCCGCTTTCGTAAGCGTGGATACGCCGTCCTCGGTATTGAAGCTCGCAGTAGAGGGCAGGTCGCTCGCGATCGAGTCGGCATTCGCGTCGCTGCTGCCGGCAGCGCCAAGCGTGAGCGTCTTTCCGGCGCTCACATCAAATTCGGCCGTGGACCCGCGCTGAAGCACCAGGAAACCGCCCGCAGCCATCGGGCTCACATAGCCGTAATTCTGGAAGAGCGGATCGTTCGCCTTGGCAGACTTGATGGTGTTTCCCGTGTACGCCATGTCCTGTGTGGCGACAATCCTGACGGAAGCAGCCATTCCCTTCTTATCGGAAGAGACAACCGATCCGGTGCTGTAGTCTGCCGCAATCGCGCCGCCGGTCGCGGCTGCCTTGCCGTCCGTAGCGGAGTAATCCACGACATTATTCGTGAAGAGAACATCGGTAAAGGTGGCGTCAACGCCTTTGACGGTGATGGCCGCGCCGCCAAGCGACTGCTGCGTTAGCTTGGAGAGATTGCCCGTGGCGACAACGCTGTTTCCTTCGTAAGCGCCGCCCGTCTGGGTGAAGGTCTTATTCTGTCCCCAGCCCTGAACGTAAACCGCGCCGCCGCCTTCAGCATAGCCGGCAGAGGTTTTGACGGAATTGCCGCGGAAAACGGTGTTTTCAATTACAGTGTCCGAGCCGCGGATGAAGAGAGCGCCGCCGGCGTAGTCTGTCGTGGACTCGGCAGCGTTTTCGCTGAAGACAGAATCTATGATGGTGACCGTTTCCTTATGGGAAAGCGCCCAATCCCGGTTGTTGACTTCAATTGCGCCGCCGCGCTGGGTCGCCGTGTTTTTCTCAAACGTGGAATCAGCCACAATCAGCGAACTGCCGTTCTGGCCGGTTCCTCCGTCAAGGAATACGCCTGCGCCTCGAACGCTTTTCTGATTGGAAACGCTGACGCCCTGAAGCTCAACCGTGCCGCCCTGAAGATTCGCGGTGGGGAAGGCAATCAGTGACTTGTTCTCCACTTTCTGGGTGTCGAATGTTTGCCCGGAGAAAGTGACCTTCGCGTTGGAAGGGAGCGGGATTTTGCTCAGATCAAAATCATTGCCCGTGATGAGAACCTGCCCGCCGTTGTCGCCGAAAACAATGCTTCCGCTGTCATCAACGACGTCGTCATTGCTGCCGCCCGCAGATCCGTCATATTGAGCGGCTTCCTTCACCGTCGTGAAGCCAAAATTCTCAAGCGCGAGGACGCCCCCATTGACTGTTACCGTATTGGCAATGTCCCAGTCAGACGTCACCTGGAAAGTGCCGGCGTTGACATTGACGGTGCCGTAATAGTCGCTCATGCGGCCGTGCATGAGGAGCGTGCCTTTGCCGACCTTGTTGATGACGTTGTTGTCGTGCCCGGCAGTTTTTAAATAGACAGAACTCGCGATGCTGTCCATATTCTTATCGGTCTTCCAGGCGTCGCGAGTGCCGATGGTGTAAGTCACGCCCTCGGCGATATCAAAATTAGCCGTGACATCACCCTCAACTTCCAGAACCGCATGACTCTCGTTCAAGATCCAGCAGGATTTTGATCATTACTACCGAAAAAACTTAAAAAATTTCATTGCGTCGCCGGCGCTTTTCTTGTACACTCGAGAGTAATATATTACTCTCGCAATTTAACTTCGAATGTTCCTGAATTTCACGGTCCCGATACCCAGGCTCAAAGGAAAAATCAGTCGGCAAGGCACTAAGAGCGGAACGTACATCCACTACGTTCTGGAGCGCAGCTACGACCCGAAAAAGAAGCACACGGTGCCCAAGCGTGTGCTAATCGGAAAATGCGTTGGTGAAACCGAGACCATGGTTCCGAATGAAAATTTCCTGGTCTTTTTCCCTGATGCCGTTCTCCCAGAAGTCCGGGAGAGCGCCAGGCGCTGCAGCACGCTGATGGCCGGCAGCTACATCGTCATAGCAAACATCGTGCAGACGTACGGCCTCGGCAAAATGCTCCAGAAGCATTTCCTTGATCGAGCTGGGCTGGTGCTGGATCTGGCCGCCTACATGATCATTGAGGAAAGGAATCAAGGGCAGTACTACCCGGACTACGCATATCGACATCCGCTCTTCTCGAAAGACATGCGGATTGCGAGCGACGCCGCCATCTCGAGCTTCCTCGCCAACGTCAGCCCGGACCAAATTTCAGGCTTTCTGAACGACTGGAACGCAAAGCGCGATCATCGCTCACGGATCTACATTTCCTATGATTCAACTAATAAGAACTGCCAGGCGGGAGATGTTGATTTTGTTGAATTCGGCAAGGCCAAAGTCGATCAGGGATGCCCGATTTTTAATCTTGCCGTCGCCTACGACAAAACCAATCAGGTGCCGTTGTTCTATGAATGCTACCCTGGCTCCATTAATGACGTCAGTCAGTTCAAATTCCTTGTAGACAAGGCAATTGCGTACAACTACAAGCGTATTGGCTTCATCATCGACCGAGGTTATTTCTGCAAGATCAACATCGACTACATGGATGCGAATAACTTTGAGTTCATCATGATGGTTAAGGGCTGCAAGGCACTTGTGGCCGAATTGGTCGACAGGCTCCACGGCACTTTCGAAAATCGCGTCGACGCCTCCCTGCGCGAGCATTGCATCAGCGGCACAACGGAAAAAATGAAGATTTTTCCGGAAGACTCACGGGAGCGCTACTTTCATGTCTTCTTTAACCCCATGAAGATGGCGACGGAGCGGCGCGATATAGAAAACGCGCTGACGCAGATGCAGAAGAACTTCGACCAGTGGGTCGGCCGTGAAGTGGAGTTCGGATCCCCGCATACAGATTACTTCCAGTGTCACTACGACGAAAAAGGCCGCTTCCTTTTTGCCGAAGAGAAGAAGAGCATCATCGAGCATGCTTATTCGAGATGCGGATATTTCTGCATCATTACCTCCGAGAAAATGAGCGCCAGAGACGCTTATCTGCAGTACCGAGGCCGCGACGCCTCAGAGAAGCTCTTCAGCGCAGACAAATCATTCCTGGGCAGCAAGAGCATGCGGGTACACTCCGCAGAAGCCGTAAGAGCCAAGATTTTTATTGAATTTATTGCTCTCATTATTCGACAGAGGCTCTACAACCTCCTGAAGGATGAGATGCTCCGCCTGCCGACAAAGAGGAACTACATGACGGTTCCTGCGGCGATCCGGGAACTGGAGACAATCGAGCTGGTGAGAATCAATGACGGCAGATATCAGCTTGACCACGCAATCACGAGGACGCAGGAAATCATCCTGAAATCCTTTGGCATGACGAAGGACAAGGTTATGTCGCAGGCCGCCGCCATCTCTGCCGCGCTTGCCGGAAAGAAAGACAGCATGGAGGACGTCGAGGATCTGGAACCGATTGGCGAGGAGGAGAATGAAGATGCCGAAGCGTAAGTCGCTGGCTTCGATTGAGAAGCAGATCAAACTGACTCAGCAGCGGTTGCTGAAGGTCAAAACACGTTACGAGAAGCTCGGGGTAAAGCTCATCGAACTCAACAAGGAAAAGACGCTGCGGCAGGCCGAAGTGATTGCGGAAGCCATGGCTCGAAGCGGTAAGACCATGGAGGAACTCATGACCTTTTTAAGCCGCTGACTGACCGTCCGAAGTCGCGAGAGTAATAAACGGCTGGAAGTTCAGGATCACGGTCCATGAAAAGAAAGCCGCCGGCCGTGGGGACTTTAGTCGTATAGCCATCGGTGAAAGGATGTTCGACGCCGCTTTTGACTGTATTACCGCTGCTGACGAGCCCGTTTTCTGTTGCAGAGAAGGTAAGCGTCGCTTTGTAGTTATAGGTGTTTCTCGTGGAGTCGGCAAAGATTGCACCGCCCGCTGCAGTGCCACCACCGTATGCTGAAGAACTACTGGTATTTTTATTGGTGTCGGCAGCTTGAGCTGTATTGCCGTTAAAAACGGTATTCGTAAATGTAGTTTCACCGCCTTTGATCACCAAGGCACCGCCTATCGCACTTGCTCGATTATCCTGATTCGAGGTGGTGTAAACGAGATTATTGGCGAACGTTACATCAGTAAAGCTATAACGAGTGTTTTCATGCTGTGTCGCGCCGCTGGAAAAAAGGTAAAGCGCGCCGCCTTGAGCATCGGATTTGACTTGTTCTTCCGCGCGAAGCTGATTGCCGCTGAATATCTGATCCGTTGCTTGAATGTGCTGATCTGAATACCGGTGAGTGCCACCGAAGTAGTCCTGGTTAACCCCGGTTACTTGGTGAACAACATTTTGAAATCCAAGAAGATTTTCTGTTTCAAGCCCTGCTGCTGACGCTTGTGTGGCAGAGAGGCTGGCGAACGCAGCGAGAACTCCGCCTACGATCCAAAAGCTCGTTTTCTGCCTTGATGTTGATTCAACCGTTGTGCAGCCCTTTCCTTTCTGAACCGAACTGCTGAGTTCATTTACAACCATCAGCGCATTACGCACCTTGCTGAAGATAACCCGGTATGCGGAGTTCATCTTTGCGTACCTCCCCAGAATGAGAATGGATATCGAAGACTCCAGTTCAACATATTTTTAAAATCGGGGGGGGGTTATCCCTAATATCAATAAAGAAAATCCCGCTGGCACTAGGACTTTTTACTTTATGTCTGTAAGTAATATGAAAAAAATAATGGTGCAGCTCTGAACATTTTATTTATAACATCAGAGCATGAGATCTCAAATAATGTCGTATATAGACGACAGTGCCGGGCAGCAGGCATACGGCGAATACACGTGAGATACCTTTTGGGCATTTGATTCTGCAAGGCGATCGTGATTACGCCTCACAGCCGGCTACGATCAATACTGCAGTCAGTTCCTCAAGTCCGGCCGCAGCCGCGAATGCAAGCGGCCCTCGACCTTCGGCATCGCGGACATGGACGTTTGCGCCTCTTGCCAGCAGGCTTCGGACAATGTCGGTATGGCGTTCGCGAATGGCAATGAGGAGGGGCGTTAGTCCGTTTCGCTGAGCTATATTGATGTCGGCTCCAGCCTTCATCAGCATTTCCGCAATGACCACTCGTCCGAGGCGTGCAGCTTCGCAAAGTGGAGTTTCTCCATTTCGTCCAGGACGATCAGGATCTGCTTTAAAGGCGAGGAGTTTTTCAACACAGCCCAAAGCTCCGGCTCGCGTTGCGACAAGAAGAGGCGTTTCTCCGCCATCATTGCGTTCGTTCACATCGGCATCAGCTGCCGAGAGTATCAGTGTCAGTGCTTCTAAATCGCCCTGACGTGCGGCCTGATGAAGGGCATTGGTGCCGTACCGGTCCCTGGATAGGCGGATGGGAGCATTGCGGCCCGGCAGCATGCCGAACATGCTGCTCTTTCCGGAAGCCTCGCTCTGACGCTTCATCAGGGCGGAAAGCACGTCCGGCATGCTGCTCGCCGCAGCAAGGTCCAACGCCGTCCGACCGTCGCAATCCGTCATGGTGATGTCGGCATCCGGTCGCCTGAGAAGGCGAAGAGCAGCTTCGCTGCGCCTTGCGAGGATCATCGACATGACCGGCGTTTGTCCATTTCGATTCTGGGCATTGATATCTGCTCCGGCATCCAGAAGTGCGTCGCTCACCAGAGCATTTCCGGACCACGAAGCCCAGTGGAGGGCGGTGCGGCCCTCGCGATCTGCCGCCAGAGGATTGGCTTCTGCCTGGATGAGGAGCCTCACGATCGGGAGCGTGCCGTCCCGCGCGGCCATCATGAGTGCCGTCATTCCGTCGCCATCGGTCTGATCAACATTTTCGATGCGTTTGAGAATGGCTGAAACGACGCCGGCTTGCCGGCTTTTGACGGCTTCAAAGAGAACATTGTTGAGCATTCTTGTCTCCCAAACGTCATCGAAGATCCGATGACGCAAGCAGTGTCAAGCCGGCACGCTCTGCGGCCTGACGTGCCGGAATAAAACTAAGCGAATCCAAAAGCAGAAAAATGTAGGAGTCGCAATCGAGGCCAAGTGCTGCAATTCTGAGGGAGAGTCCCCAGTGCGTGCTGACGGCATCGAATTTGCGCGCGAAATCGGGCACTTCATCGTCCGGATGAATATCTATCGGAACGTTGTTGAAACCCGCTGAGCGAATCAGCGCAAAGTTCGAAAGGCCTTCCAATTGTCCGCAGAATTCCTCGCCGTCCGTCTTCCAATCCATTTCGACGGCGGCATCAAGCGATATGAGCAGATCAGCAGTTCTGCGGGCCAGTATGTCCGGGTCCTCATCACCCCCTTCGCTATAGAGGCCGAGTGCCATCATCCGCAGTTCAAGGGGCCCGCGCGTGAGGGGCTTGAGGGCTCTTGAGAGAAAGTCGGTCATACCGCGAACGGGATCGAAAGGATCCGAGGCACACTGGCGCTTCATTGCGTGAAGTGATGAGCGATTCCCTTCGTCGCCATTTGTCGCGCCTGTTGCCGGTTGCGGCGATCGTCTGCGGACACGGTCAAAGAAGTCGCTCCATCCCGTTCTCGTTTGAGAATCCGTTTGCGGCTCCATACGTGCACAGGTCGTTTTAGCCTTGGACTCCGGATCCCCAATCGCCTTGAGAGGAGTGATTCCTGAGGAATGCTTGCTTCGAATGCGGTCAAAGAAACTTCCCATGGGCGGTTTATCTCTTTTGGCTGGGATGGCGGCAGACGTATTGAAGGTAGGGCAGCCCTCTTCGCATGAAGATCTCTTCAGCGCTTCAGGCTCGCGCCCGGTATTGAAGGCTTCTTTTTCTCTGAAAGATTTGCTCTTCTCAGCAGCTTCGCATTTTGCTATTGCCGAGAGGAGCTTCTCTACGACGCCGTCATTGCCGGTTGCGGCTGCAATATCCAGTGCCGTGCGGCCTTGTGCATCCATGATGGATGCGTCTGCACCCGCATCAAGAAGAAGTTCCGTAAAAGCTTCTGCCTGAGCGGGAGAGGATAAGCCCGCAGCAGCCATAATCGGAGTCGTGCCCGATTTGTCTGCAAGATTGGGATCTGCCCCGCCTTTGAGCAGGAGCCGCGCCATGCCTTCGGCATCCTGACTTCCATTCAGGGCGAGGAGTCCCAGTGCTGTGATGCTTCCAGGAATTTTTAAGAACGGTCGATCCACTCCCTTCGCCGACATTCTGGCATTGGGATCCGCTCCTTTTTCAAGGAGAATGGAAGTCGCGAGGTGCGCCCAGTTTTCTTCTCCTGCTCTCCAGCCTCGGCCGATGTTGTGAGCCAGAGTAAGAAGCGGCGTGAGGCCTTCTGCATCCACAGGCGCATTGGCGGCTTCAGGTGCCTGCAGCATGATTCTGAGCGCTTTTGCCCAGTCGCCGACGGATAGATTGCCGGGAATGGAAAGCGGATACTGAGGAGCCCAGAGGAGGAGCCTCATGGCGCTGGTTCCATCCGTTTCTAGACCATGACGCGCTTTCCCATTGACGCGGGCTGTGGGACTGGCTCCGGCATCAATCAATAAGCTCATAACTTCAGGAGCCATCGCATGCGCGGCGGCGGATAGCGGCGTGAGACCGGCCAGGTCGCCCTCAGACGCCGGCTCATCCCTGGCCTGACCTAGTGCAATCAAGGCTTTTATTTTCCCAACGTCCCTCATCGCGGCGGCCTCGGCTGCTGTCGCGCCTCCTGTTGCGAGCTTGAGCGGAGCACTCTCATCATTCTCTAAAAAGGCTTCGTCGCCGTAAACCAGCCAGGGCGCAACAAGGCGGGAGCCGTTGGCTGCGGCGATTTCCCTCGCGGTCTTGCCGATGGCGCTTTTTGCGTTGGGATTGACGCCAAGATGCCGGACGAGAATCATCGCGATCGCCAGGGCATCGGTTTCGGCCGTCAGGGCTTCTGCATGCGGAAGGTCGGTAAATCGGTGAAGATTGCTGCACAACGCATGCAGAAGCGTAAAGCCGGTGCTGTCTATCGGTCCCGACGCTTTAACGCCGCATCTGGCTAATGCCGTAAAAAACGGATGGAGCATTTGCTCCAGAGCGAAGAATGCCGCTGTTCGTCCTGACGAATCCTTTGCATTGGCCTTTGCGCCGGAACTGAGAAGCAGCGCGGCGGTTTTCTCCACTGCATCCGGATGCTCGCGCCAGTTTTTCGGGCCCTGAGCAAGATGCATCAAGGGCGTAAGCCCATTTCTATCGGGCGTATCGGGATCGGCTCCGCGATCAAGAAGAATCCTAACCGCCTCAAAGTCACCGGCCTCTGCGGCATGCGAAAGCATCGTCCTCCCGCAGTCGTCTGCGGCATCAACGGCAATGGCCCTGTAAAAGACAAGACGATTATTGATGCCCGAGGCCAGATCATCCCGAAATGCCTCTGCAGGATTAAAGTGCAGCAGCCGAAGAGTAGCCGGCATAACAACAATCTCCGATGAAGAGTCGGGTCGCCGGGAGAGCGCTTGAAGCGTCTGCTCCCGGTGCTTCAGGTCTATCGTCCGCGGCCGGCGCTTAATCCGTAAAGGATTGAACCCACGGATAAGGGAGCCACTCGCCTTCGTCAGTCAGAAGTTCGACAGCCGAGCCTGCGGCATCGTCCAGCCAGTCTGCAGCGAGTTCTTCTCCGGCGGCCATTCGCCAGAAAAGACCGCCGAAAAGATAGGAGATGCCGAACGCGCGCCACCCGGTAAAGCGAGCAGATGCTTCTTCGGCGCAGGCCTCCAGCACGGCTTCCGCCGTAGCCTCGTCGATGAGACCCACAAAATGTCCCCAGCGAACGAGAGCGGAAGCCCTGCCGATATCCCAGCCCCTCATTTCTTCGGGAGAAACCTTGTCTCTGAAGTGACGGGCAAAATGCCAGCGCTCCATGGCTCCGGCCGCATCTTCCGGATCGAGATCCTCGGCAACGGCCTCGAAAGTTTCAGCGTTTGCGTACTGAGCGTAAAGCCGGGACATGCCTCCATTTTCGAGAAGGTCCGACAACGTTTCGCCCAGTTCTTCGGTCGTGGTGATTCCCCAGAAATCGCTGAGAATCGTACGAACTTTCTCTTCAAAGAACGGTTCGTGCTCTTCAGGATCAAGCTGGTCGAGTTCATGACCATTGAGGTTGCCGACAATGCCGCCCAGGAGATAACCGAAAATTCGGGCTTCCCGTGATCCGCGGGCGACAGTCCGGGGTTCGGATTCCGTAAAGTCCGTCTGAAGCTGATCGATATAGTTTTTGGCGTTGTCGTAGCCTTCCTCGCGACTTTCGCTCATTCCGGCGTTTGGATCGACGCCCATCGCCTGAACGCTCTTCTGCATGGCTTGAATCAGCGACTGCGGATCGAATGACCCGCCGCTTTGTGCGGCATCAACAGCTTCAAAGGCAGCGGTCTGGGCCTCTGAGATAAGGGCGCTTTGATTGGCCATGGCCTGCTCAAGCTGTGCCTTCATCATGGCGAGCATCTCGGGATTGTCGCCGTAAAGCGATTCCATCATTTTCATCTGAGAGTTGATCGCTTCTTCCTGCACCTTAAGCACGGCCTGAGCCTGCTCTCGTACAAACGCTTCGGTGTTTTTGTCGGTCATAAGCACTCCTTTCTGAGTCAATCCCATTCGATTAAATCTAACTATAGATTGGATTTCCGCAGCTTGATATGCTCAACTCTACCGATGGCTGTAAGAGAGTCGCGATATATAAGGACCGTGAATACCCTGACTTTCGCGCCTAAAGAAGGTCTGAGGAGAGTCAGCGATCCGGGATCTCAATCCCTTCCTCCAGCGCAAAAGCCGCCGCACCGTTATGAAATTCCGGGTGGAGCACAGGACGCCAGCGCATACCGGCAATGGCCGCGGCGATTGCGGCGCGCTCGACCAGAGGGTCATCGAGGATGAGGCCCATGAGTTCGATGGGGCACGTAACCCGCACGGACGGCCGGAGCCCGGCTTCCGTAATCACGCGCGAAGAATCACGGCGTTTCGATTCCGGGGACGCATAGCTCTTCCCGAAGATCGGCACAAATTGATCCCGTTCGTCGTCCGTTATCGGTTCCTGGTCGAGCCCCTCCCAGTGCGCCCATGCGAAGTTCTTCCGCATCTCAAGGGCTTCCCGGGTATTCGCTCCCGCAATATTGAAGGCGAGCGAAAGTTCGGCGAAGAGGGCGGAGGGCGAGCGGTTGAATGCAAAGATGGAAAGAAGCGAATGCTGTCCGCAGGTGATGGAGAGCCGGAGCTTTCTCGCGTTCTTGTTGTTGGTGGTGCCGAGCGACACCATCCACCAGATGCGGGCGGCGTCCCAGGGGCTCGGAATCGTGAGATCCACGACGCGGCGGGCCAGCGCGAGCGCGAGGCCGGCCTTGGGCGTTGCGGCGAAGGTTTCCCATCCTTCCCGTGCTGCGGGAGAGATGCTCGCGAGCACCTTTTGGAATCGCTCCTCAGGCGAAATGCCGTGCCGGGAGCCTTCCGCGAGGAATTGGTCCTGAAATGCCGCCGGGAAGTGGTCGTCGTAGACGGCTCCCGGGTCGCGGCAGATCTGACATTCGGACTTGGAGCGGTTGAGGAGCTTCAAGCCCATTTTCTCCGCCCGGCCGATCAGCTCGCGCTCGAGCGCTTCCTGCCGCAGCGTCGGGGCATGGATGAAGGCGAGATAGTCGGTTTTGTGGCCGAGGTCGGCATGCTTCTGCTGCCTCGCCGAGAGGTTGATGGTGCGGCCGATGTAGAGGTCCCCCGTGGATCGGAACTGGAGGTAGATGCCGCTCAGCTTGTCGATCGAATTCTCGGGGTGCTTCATCGCCTGGAGGACGGTTCCTCCATCCTTCATCACAAGAAAGTGCCGGAAGCCGATGTCGGCGGCGGTCTTTTGAGCGGTTTCGATGGTCCAGGTGCGTGAGGTCATAAGATTTGTCCTTTTGAAAAGCGCTTCGTCGCGAATGGATGTCGGCGTGAAAGTCATCGGCGGGGAGTGGTCTCCCGCGCTTCGCCGGCCTTCAGCAAGTCCGCCCGAAGTTCCGGGTTTCTCTCGGAAGCTTCAAGGAGTCCCTGATAGATGGCGTGAGGAGAGGCGTAGCCGCGCCCGCCCGGAAGGAGAAGCCCGAGCGCAGAGGTGAGTCCGTGGTGGTCGGACTTCCAGAGTTCCTGCGCGCGGACGAGCGCACCCTGATGCACGAGAAGCGCTTCGCGGGTTTCCTGGGTGACATCAGAGGCGAGGGACTTCTCTGCAGCGCCGCTCCCGATTTGAAGCGACCGTGCATCGCCCTCCATTAGAACATCTGCGGCGCTGCCGCTGAACTGAGCGTCTGTTCGGGTCCGCAGGGCGTCGAGCTTTTCATGTGCGGCGGAGGCAGCAGCATCCGCCCGGGCGCGCGACGAATCCTCTCCCGAGAGCGGAACAAAACGGGCTTTTTCCGCCGAATCCATGGCGCTTCTTGCAAAGGCGGCGCGTTCAGCCGGATCTGCCAATGCTTCGAGCACCGCTTCGGGAGACCCGTATTCGGCGATAGCCCGCTGCATGAGGTAGGAGTCGAGCCGTGCGCCGGTGCCGAGCGTTGAGGCGGAAGTTTCTCCCGCGCTCCTGGTCCACGAGCGCGCCTCGCGGGTTTCGGCGGCGTCCGAGGCCGTATGCGCGCTGCTTCTCCCGCGGGTAAGCATCCCGCCTTCCGTGACTGCGCCCGTCTCTGAAGAGCTTCTGCGCGTTTCTTCCCCAAGCGACTCTGCCGACTGCTGAGACGCGTCCGAGCGCCAGCTCGTTCCCGATTCGACCGTTTGGGTCCGGGCCGTCTGATCGTCGTTGGCGGCTCCCGTACGCGTGGTGATGTCGCCTCCGATCGAGACGTTCCCGAGGACGGAGGCGCGGGCTGAAAGTTCGCGAGAGCCCGGCTCTCTGCCGTCCTTCGGCATGGAAGAGAACCCCGCAATCCCGGAGGGTCCGGAGCCGTGGAATCCCGCATAGGGGAGGGCTGCGGCGGCGTTCGACGCATTCCCGCGGTGAAGCGCGTCGCCCGACAGGGCTCCCGGCTGGAAGTCAGCGGATTCGGAAGCATCTGCGCCGAGCCTCAGCCCCGAGCGCGTTGTGAAGCCGGCGGCTTCCGTCATGGCGGAGCTCTCCGAAAGCGTGTTCTGAGCATGTTCGCCCATCGAGCGGGAAGCGGTTTCCCCTCTCGACAACGTCTGCGACGCTCCGGAAGTTCTCGACGCCGACGCTTCCTCGCTTCTCCTGACGTTCCAGCCTGCAGAATCCGCATTTTCGGTGCGCACGCCTTCGGCATAGGCGCTCGTGCGGCTCGTGGAGACGCTCCCGAGGTCGGCCGCGGCCTGCTGGGTGCTCCGGCCCTGGGTAAGGGTGCTCGCCCCCGTGACGCCGAGGTCGGAGGCCGCAGCCGTGACGGCCGTCACCTGACCGCGGTCCGAATCGCGCACCACAGACCCTTGAGCAGTCGCGGTGCGCGTGACGCTTCCCGCCACAAATCCCGTCGAAATGTCGGACTTGTTGGCGTTTGCGTTGTTGACTGAACTATTCCCGATCGAAGCGTTCCCGGCCGCAACATTCCCGGCGGAAAGCTGCGCGCTCTGCGACTGCGCCGCGCCCGCCGCGGGCTGCATCATTGAACTCGCAAGTGTTAACGGGCAGCAAAAATGAGACTGCTAACCCACAGCGATAATGAGACTTTTTCTGCCCCTCTGGGTGACACCAGCAATCGGCAAGAGTTTCACAACAGCGCTGATCTTTTCAAGGAGGCGAAAAGCTACACAGCGGCTTTTCTGGTAACGCGCGAGCTCGCGGATTGGTTTGCGGGCATTGTGCTGGCCGAGCGCTCCACTTCGGCACCTGGCGGCGGTACCGGCATTTAGCCTACGGGCACTGAGGCAAGCTCTGTCAAGCGAACGTGGAATAAACGAGCGCGGCCTTCAGACGCGCGAAGCTTTATGCCGCGAAAGTCGCTTGACAGAAATCCCTGAGATATCATTTAGTTAAGGCGGATGCATCCAAGCGCAGCGCGCGGTGCATTCGCCTTAACGACCCACCATCTCAACGGTGCTTCAACCGTTGAGTTATCTCTTGGGCTTCAACTTTTCCTTGGCTGCTGCAATACGAGCATTGATTGCTTTCGCTTCTTCGATCTTTCGGTTCAGTTCCTCCCGTTTCGCCATCGCTTTCAGAGCCGATCTCCTTTGCATTTCGTGCCAGGGGCTCTTTTGCGTCGTTTCTGAGTCTCCTTTCTTTTGACGCCCCACTTCATCAACGCGGTGATTCAGTGTCTTGGCCGTTTCTTCCGGTGTTGCGACTGACATTTTCAATTTCGTTCTGTCGTGTTCCGTGAATTCGAGCACGTGGTAGCGTTTTCGGATTCTCGGCCCCTCTTTGGTGATCCGCTTGCGATGTTCAACCTCGTCGCACCAGAGGATTTCCACCCGCCCATCGGCATACTCCAGCAGATTGCACTCAGTCTTCATCATTGCTCCCCTCATGGAGCGGCCCACCCCGACAATCTGCAGTGTCTTGCTGCCGTAGGACACCGTCAGGTTCCTGCTGATCATACGTGTATGCCATCTGGCAAAGATCTGCTCAATGCGTTCTTTCGTTTCCTCCAGCAGCGGCGCGTGGCTATCCTTAGAGTCAGCGGGAGCAATTGCGAATTCTTGGTTATAGCTCGCCAGCAATTCCGGCATTCGTGAATTTGCTTCCGCCATATTTCTGATGCCCAGCACACGGAACTCTTTTGGCCATCGTCCCTGCAGCGTGCTGAATGTTCGCTCGACCCGCCCTTTGGCTTCTGGCGAATTAGCCCGTATCCCCGTTACCCCCAACTCCCGACAGACTCTTTGAAATTGTGTTTCCTCGGATTTTCCGCTCTTCGAGGGATTTACTGGGGCAAAGATGGAATGTCTGTCGCTGTACAGAGCCCATGGAATCCCATATTTTTCAATGTACTTATTCAGCAACTGAAGATATCCTTCAGATGTTTCTGTTGGATAGAAGCCGGCGACCATGATGCGGCTTGTTGCGTCATCGACAAAGATGAGAAGCGCGTAGCTGTTATCGTCTCCGGTTCCCTCGAACCATGGATGCGGACTGCCGTCAATTTGAATCAGTTCCCCAACGCTCGATCTGCGGCGGCGCAGCTTATGCGCGGTCGACCTGCGCTCCTTTGGAGTTTCTTCCGGACGAAGTGTTGTCAGGATTCGTCGTACCGTTTCAACGGAGACCTCAATACCCTCAATGAGCAAATACTTATGCAGGAGGGTTGCCTGGAAGCCCTCATATTTGCCTGTTGCAAACTCGATGATCCTCGCTCTGATCTGCGGATCGAGCTTATTGGCCGGAACACGATTCCCTTGACCGGTATGTGAGGGCAGCCGACCTGTCTCTCGCCAGTTCTTGAGATGCCGCATAAACGTGCTGCGAGGCATCTGCATCAATGTCTTGGCATCCTCAACGCTATAGAGATGCCTTTCGTAGCCTTCAAAAATTTCCTGAGGTGTCAGCCGAGGGATTTCGGACTCAACAACAGAAGGGCCCCGAGACTTTCTTGCTTGTTTCGACATAGCAGTCTCCTTGGTAATTAAGCCGAAGGGATTTCGACTTAATATCCAAGGAATACATTATGTTAAGAGGAAATACCATTGTCGATATTCAGCATATTCAGTAGTCTCATGCAGAGGTATCCTGTCTTATTGCTGTGGTATCTCATCTCATTTCGTCATGGCATCGGGTCCCATTCATTTGTATGCAGTTCTGCCGCTGGGGCAAGTAGTCTCAGTGCAGAGGTAAAGCTGACCAAGAGTGGTATGCCGTCTCATTCAGAGCGGTTTGCAGTCTCAATCCCTGTGGTAATCCATCTCTCTTTACGGAGGTATCGGGTCTCAGTGGTAATGGGTCTCGTGGTAGCGGAGGTATCCAGGCCAACAGGATGTTGGTATATCGTCCCGGTCAGATACGGTATATGGTCTCAAATCCTTGGCGTATCACGTCTCAAAGTCGTTGGCTAAACAGTCTCGTTTACGCTGACCGTTAACAATCATTGAACTCGCAAGACTCGCCGCGCCCATGTCGGAGGCCCGCGCGAGGAGGTAGGAAATGAGGGGAACGAGGAGCATCAGGTACCCCGCCATCGCCTGAGAGGTCGCGCCCTGGTCGCGGATGAAGTCCGCGGCTTCAAGCGTGAGGCCGCCGTAGATTTCAGCAATCCGGTTCATGGGGTTGGCGTCGAGGTGAATGAGGAGATAGTTGATCACGGACGCAATCGGTGCCCAGAGGGCGAGCCAGAGAAAGAGCGTCAGATACATGCGCGCAACGCGCGTTCCTTCCGCGCCGAAGGCGACGAGCATCCCGAGAACGATGGGGAATGCCGCAATCAGAATGAATTCGAGGAGGTTCCTGAGCTTGGGGAGAAACGCCGCGGCGAGCTCCCCCATGGTCCGGAAGGAAATCTCTGACGCAAGACTCCCCTGCGCCTTCGCGAGCGCCACGGCTCCTGCGAGGGGCATTGAAAAGTTTCCTGCCTCACGTTCCGCGGCTCCCGGGATTTCCGTGAGGAGCACGGCGTGCGCAAGGCTCTCGGAAAGCGTTCGCGAGATTCCGAGCATTTTGGCTTCGGCCTCGGGGATGGCTTTCTTCAGCGCCGCCTCAAGCACCGCCGACTCCGTATTGCCTCCGGAAAGCTTTGCCATGAGGAGCTTCTCCTGCGCGGGCACCTCCCGGGTTTTGAGAAGCGTTAGGAGCTTCTCTGCCGCCGCATCGCAATAGACGGGGGAGCCGTCAATCATGAGGACGCGCGCGGGATTCGTCCACCCGCGGGCGGTGACGGTGGCGGCGAGGTTTCCCGTCGTCATGAGTTCGGTGAGCTTCGCGGGGCTCTCGAGGATTTCCGGCATCACGCAGCGGTTCAAAAAGGGATCGAGCACCGCGCGGGTTTCGGCCGTGACGGGACCGGCCTGGGCAAGCGCCGCGGCGGCGCGCTCGGGGAACACTGCGCCGAATTTCGTGAATTTCGCGGCGTCGACGTCTCCCAGCGCCGTTTCAAAGAGGTTCGCTGCAAAGCGGCCGATTTTGGACGAGAGCGCCGCCGTGAGGCCGAGACCGATCGGAACGCCCGTCACGACTTCCGCCGTCATCGCGCGCGCATCCTCGACCGTCACCGTGATCTTCGGGACGAACGCGATCGAATAAAAGAGGACGACCGACATGAACCAGGAGAGCATCTCGAAGGGCTTCCAGCGAAGGACCGCCGCAATCGTGACGCCGAGAAGCCCGAGGGTCGTCATCGTGAGGAGAAAGACCGTGTAGCCCGAAGACTCCGTCATCCCTACGACGGCCTTGAAGAGCGCCGCCACCTGGGGGCCGTTCCAGTTGGCGTAGAAGTCGATGTTCATTCTTCTTTTCTCCCGTTAGTGCCGGCGCGGCATGCGGGATGCCGCCTCAATGGCGCTTCGGCCGTAGACCGAGCGTTCGATGTGCGCGGCCTGTGCGCTGTAGCTCTGCGCCCGCGACATGGCCTCATAAAGCCGCGCTTCATGCCCGCGAAGCTCTTCGAGAATGAGGGCGAGCCGGCTTTCGAGCTTCTTCGCGTGTTCGGCCATGCGGGTGTTGGCGCTTCGCGCGGAGGAGCCGGCTACGAGCCGCCGCACGTCTTCGGCGAGACCCCGGAGCGCCGTCGTGAGCCCTTCATAAGCGGCGGCTTCCGAATAAAGCTTGAGGAGCGACGCACCGGCCGCGGGGATGCGGGAGGAGGCCGACGCCTCAATGAGGGAGAGAAGCGGAAGGGAGGAGATGTTGGCAAGGAGCGTGAGCTCCTTTTCAGTCACCTCCGCGCGGTTTCGCGAGACAAGGCTCTTTCGGTACTTCTCTGCCGCCGAATGAATTTCGCGCACGAGATTGACGGGGGAGGCTGTGGATTCTGCGGGATTGAGGCACTTCTGAGATTCGTCGCAGACGAGGCGCTTCGCGTTGGGGAGCGTCTCCCGGTCGATCGACCCGAACAAATCCCAGAGAATGTCGCGGCCGGAAATATCGGTCGTGCGGATGGTGGCGTTCTCGCCCGAACCGGTTTTGACGTAGAGCGACGTGCCTAAAAGCGTCATCATCGTTTCGAGCGACTCCTGATCGAGCTTTTCGCCCAACTTTCCGCCCCTGAGGAGCGCCCAGGTGAGGTTGAGTTCGCTCGCTTCAACGATCGCGCCGGAGCTGTCCTTTCTTTCCGGGACGTTTTCGAGAACTTTGGAGCCGTTCGTGCGGGTGAGGCGGTCGGCGTCTGAGGCGTCGGACGCCGCGCCCGTCGTGCGGAGATTGTTCTGCGCGAGATGCTGCTGAGTGCGAAGCCACCCGGCCGCCGACGCCCCTTCATTCACAATCCATTCGGCCGCCCTGCAGGAGTCGGAGAAATTGCCGGAAAGCTCCATGATCATGTCTCGAAAGGCGGTGACCTGTTCGTTCAAATCGGGAGAGAGCCCCTGGAGCGCAAGCTGAAAGGCGAGGCCCGGCATGGCAGTGCCGATCGACCTCAGAAAGCTCACGAACTCTTCCCTCGACGGGACCGAGAAGGCTCCGAGAAAGAGGTCGATCCCGCCGCAGCCGGCCTTCAGGTGCGGGGCATCGAGCGTAAAGGGCGTGAAGTCCTTTCTCGGGGTCTTCATGACGAAGGACCCGCCCGTCGCTAGCGAAAGGCTCTGGGATTCATAGATCCCGGCCGGGGTCATGGCGGTCTGCGATCCGGCCTCGTTGTAGAAGTCTTCGAGGAAACCCGCTTTCGCTGCAGGTGCGTGAAGCAGGAGCGCTATGGGAAGAAGAACGGCAATTGAAATCGATCGGGAGAGAAGCGTCGGGAGAAAACGCTTTCCCGTCTGGTATTGAAAGTGCATGACTTGGATTGGGTACTTGAGGAAAAAGAAAAAAGGGAAAAAGCAGAGGAAAGTTTTCCGCGGGCGCGCATTCATCAGGGCTTTTGAGCCCCAGCGCCTTGAGCTCTCCGAAGGAGCGACCGCGCGTCGGCCTCTCCTAACGGGGGCGGCGCGAGCATGATGAGAAGCCGCCGGCGGAGTTCCGTCACGCTCGCAATGCCGCTTGAGAAGAGAAGCGGCTTCCCCCGGGGGGCGAGGGTCTTCATGAGCGGCGACCGGCTCTCTGGCTTCGGCAGAAGCGCGAGGAAGGGCCCGGGCGACGCGTCCCCGATCTGCCGAGCGATTCCGTTGTCAGGCCGCACGACGATGCCGTCGCGCTCAGGGATCGGAGCGGAGGTGGAAACCGCGAGCACTTCAAACCCATGGGCGCGTGCAAAGGCGGCGACGGGCCCGAGCGCAAGCGCATTCGTTTCGGCACTCGGGCCTCCGACGAAGATGAGGCCCGATTCGCGCGCCAATTCATTCATGAAGGCCTCCATCCGGCGGTCTTCGGAAGCGGCGAGTTCCACCACGGCAAAGTTCGCGCTCGGGTGCGAGGCCGTCCAGTCGTAGCGGGGGTTTGCGAGGCGCGAACGCTCGAAGGCTTCGGCAAAGGTCTGCGATTTGCCGAAGATGTAAACCGAGATCGCCTGAAGCGCGGCAACGTTTTCCGGTGTCGGCGTCATCACCGCCCGGTCGAGCCGGAGCGAATATTCCTTCCGAACCTCTTCCATGGTCGAGAAGCGCGAGAAGTCGTCGGGATCCTTCGGCAATCGTTCCGGATCCTCGGGAGAGGCCTTCGGATCAATCTCTTTTTTCGATTCCGCATCAGCACGATTTTTGCTCTCTCTTCCGTAGTAGAGAAATGGGCGGTCTGGCGCGGTCCAGACATCTTCCGTCCACCACCAGTCCGGACGGGCAGCAACCGATTCCGTAGAAAGCGCGAGGACGGAGAGAAGCAGGAGGCCGGGAAGAACCGCCTTCGTCCGGGGAGAGGCAGAAACAAATTTCAGAATGCCGTTCATTGGATGGAATCCTCCGGGAAAAAGACTCGAGGCGAGCGGAGCGTCCGTGCTCGCGCGTCCGTTCTCCATTCGGGAACGGTCATGAAGGAGCGGACGGCACGGAGGGAATCACCGGCAGCCCCGGCTCGAAGCCGCAAATTCCGCCCGATGCCGGTTCGGGAGACGCCGGTCGACTCCGGCATCGCCGAATAGTGGGCGAGCTTTCCGGAAAGCATGTCGGCGACGCGCTCCTCTGCACGGGCAAGCGATGCATCCGAAACGGCATTCCCCGACTTCATGGCTTCCCTCACAACATCGGCCACGAATTCCGAAAGGTCCATTTTTGAAAAGTCAAGGCTTCCGAGCTCCTCAGCGGTAAAGCCCCTGAGGTCGGGCTCAAGGGGCGTGCCCCAGCCGCGGCCGAGCTGGCTTCGGCCTTCTTCGTTGAGAATCCTCGCGAGCCGCGAATTGAAGCAGACGTAGCGCTCCTCGGTTTCGGTGCAGCCGAGCCCCGGCGTGGTGTTCGTGCAGACGGTGCCCAGGTACTTGCAGAGCCTCGCGCCCTTCATCATCGCGACCCGCTGGTCCTCTGCCCGGCAGGAGGCGTACCCCTGATAAAAGTGCATGGCGGCGGCAAGCGCAAAGCCCGAAGGGGAAAAACTGAAGCTCCAGCCCCCGGCCTGCGTCCAGGAAGCTGTTGCACCCCAGAAGGAAAAGGAGGGTTCGTAGACGCCGTTGGGGGCGCTCCCGTAAAGCTTCGTGAGGAGCCCCGAGGTGGCGTCCGAATAGGAGAGGACGTCGTAGACGTAGGGCGAGCCCACGAATTTGATGGCCTCCATGCCGGCACCCGCACCGAAAGAGAGATAAAGCGAAAAGGCGCTGTTCGACGCTCCGACCTCGGGCTCCGTGCGGCAGCAGGATTTGGCGGCCTTCCGGTCGCGGCAGCCGAGCGCAATGCCCGAAAAGAAACGGTTCCCCGAAACGTCGCCGTAAATCCCGGCTTCGCGGGCAATTTCCATTTCGACGAGCGTACTGGCGAAGTCTTCGTCGGGCTTGTCGTCCGTTGGCGCGCAGACGCCCGCAATGCAGGCTTCTCCCGAACACACGGTGCCTGCAGCCGAAGAGGATCCCTCCGTCACGCACTCATAAACGCGAGTGGGCCGCGGGCAGTCAGGACTTCCATCCGGACAGGCTTCCGAAATCAGCCGGCAGGACGGGTTCTTTTCGAGCTCCGTGCATTCGCCTTCGCCCGCCATGCGGCAGGTGAAGCTCAAAGACCACTTCCAGCAGTCGCGGTAGACGGGTTCGCCGTTGACCATCTTGATCCCCGGCCCTTCGACGCAGGTTTTGGCGGTCTCCACGCACGCGTTGTCATTTCTCAAGTCCCCGCAGGCGTCAAAGGGACTCACGTCCGACTCCTCAACAGGGGGAAGAGGCTCTGCGCCCCCGGCATCCTCAGAATTCCCCGGACCTTCGGCCTTCCCGCACCGGTAGACGGACTTCCAGCGCCGGCAGCTCCCGTCAGGAGACTCGGACTCGCAGACGGGGTCCGACTCGATTTGGCAGACGCCCGACTGGGCGAGGGATTCGAGCACCTCGCAGCCGTTTTCGCCTTCGGCCCGGCAGACGAATTCCGCGAGCCACTCCGAGCACGGCAAAGTCACCTCAACGCCGTCAATCACCTCCGTGCGGCCCGGCTTCGTGCAGGTGCGCTTGACGGCTTCGCAGGAGAGTCCCGCGAGTGCTTCTGATTGAAGCTCTTCCCTGCACTCAGACTCATCCTCGACGATCCCGCCGTCCGGGGTTTCGGTGCTGTCGCCTTCAAGGATGTCGTCCCCTTCCACCGTCACACCCCTGCAGACGTAAGCGGCGCTCCAGGAGAGGCAATGCCCCTCATTGTCCCTTCTGTCGCAGGTCTTCTCGGTTTCAAGCGTGCAGCCCGCCGCTTCGAGTTTTTCGCAGGATTCGGCTTCCGAGTGCGAGGGGCAGGAAATCGTGAGGACTTCTTCCCAGCAGGTGGGCGCAGCCGTCGCGGTTTCTCCGGGGAGATTGTCGACGGGGATCTCCCTTGGGGTTGAATCAAGGCACGTGCGAGCAGAAACAATGCAGCCGTCCTCGAGCGGAAGTCCCGGTTTTTCGATCGTGCTCCATGCAATGGAGATCCTGGGGTCTTCTGCGGTAATTCCGGGACCCGAGGTTTTTTCGGTGCAGAGGAGGTCTGAGAGGGTCTCAAGACAACCATGGGTCGCGTCCGAGGCCGCACACTTTTCCCCCGTCACGCTGCAGGTCGAGGGGATAACACCAGTATCGCATTGATTTTTTGCGGGCGACTCGTCGACGCAGGAAAGGGTCTTCTCCCACTTCCAGCATTCGCGGGAAATGGTCTGACCGTTGACAACGCGGTCGGCTGAATCGGCGCAGGTTTTCGAGAGCTCGATGCAGGTGCGCGCTTCTGCCTCTTCACCATTCAAGAGAAGAGAGACGCAGAGAGCAATCCCAAGGAGGCCCGAAGCAAACCGCGGCCGCTTCGTCGAGGCTTCCCTTTCCCGGGCAGTCGTCAAACTCATCAGACGGTCAGTCATTTGAAGCCTCCTGAGCTGCCCCCGTTATTCCCTTGCAGCCGTCCGTCCACTCCTCGACGAGGCCGCCTCCGGAGCTCCAGCCCTCATAGGCGAGAACCGCGTTGATTTTTCCCATGTAGGAGGAACCGTTGTAGATGAGGGCCCTGGCCTTTACGGTGCAGGAGGTCCCGGATGCGCCCGAACACGTGTGGGATTCGATATTGATGGACGCCTTGCAGGCACCTTTCGTGATCTGGCCTTTGCCGGTTCCGCGGAGCGTGAGGCGATTGGCTGCGCCGTTGATTGAAACGACGGCCTGGCGCGCTGCATCGCTTGTTTCCGGCCGGCAGGTGTGGGAGAGGGTCAATGTGTCGAACCCCGAGCACCCGTCCGATTTGAGCGCCGCATCGCCCTCGGCCGAAACGGAAGCGGACGATCCCGTCTGACAGGACGGTGCCCCCGAAACGGAGAGCGTTTCCGAACACGTGACGGTCGTCACCGACATCTGTGGCGCGCGGCAGGAAGCCGGGAAAAGCGCAGACGCGGTCGCGCTCGTGAGGATCCGCTCCTCGCGCTCGGGCGCGAGCGCCGAACCATCAAAAAGACACGTGTAGTGCGTTTCCGTCGTTGTGGAAAAGCCCGCGGGCACGCGGCATGTGAAGGTTCTCTCCATTTCGGGCGCAATGAAGCACGCCCAGCGCGTCTCGTTCGAAGCTCCGGACGCTTCCCAGCCCGTGAGGCACGTTTGATCGATGAAGGGCGCGCCAGCAGAGCAGGTCATTTCCTGACGGATTGCCGGAATTGAGATCGAAAAGTCCTGACAGGTGCCCGGATTGCTGCCGGAGGGCGGGTTCCCGAGGCTGTTGATGATTTCGTCGCGACCGGCGAGCATCGAATCCGGGACGGCCGGGCGGTCCGTGAACCCCTGGTCGAGCACCTGGACGGCGAGGCATTCAGGGTCCGAGGCCGAACGGCAACGGACGGTGCGGTTGACGGAGGGCCCGTAAAGGTCGCCTTTCCCCGACTGCCAGTAGGATTCCTCGCGGGAAACCAGAGACCGGTCGCCGCCGCCGAAGCCTGTGAGGACTTCGGATTCTTTTTTAGCGAGATCTTTCCAGGCGGGAAGCGCAGTCGAGCGCGCGGCGCGGACGGCTTCTGCCGGATCCGCAGATCCGGCAACTTCGGCAGCCGACGCCGTTGAAAAGCTCACGGGGAGGCCAAGGGCGAACGCAAGGCCGAGTGAAAGGCTGAGTGAAGGGGAAAGCTTCAGGGAAGGAAACTTCATGAGAAGAGGCTCCTTGCTTCTTCGAAAACGCCGCGGAGCTTGAGGCGTTCCTTTGCAAGCGACCGGATTTCGGGCGAATGCGCGCGTTGGGATGCCAAAAAGAGCGCTTTGAGCGGCCGCATGTCGCCGGGGAAAATTTCGATCGAATCCGTGCCGAAGAGAACGAGCGCCGGCACGACCGGTTCGGCATCAAGGCGGTCCCTCACGGCATGCCAGACGCCGGGCGCAGCCGCGGCGCTTGCGCCGCAGTCATTCAAGAGGCGCGAGAGCGCGAGGGTCTTCTCCCGGTCGATGACGAAGGGCGACGCGCCTTTGGCGTCGCCGCGCTTCTCTGCGGCCGCAATCGCTTCCGCTCGTCTCGCCTTCACGGGGAGGCCTGAGAGCGCCAGCGGAATCCCGAGGCGTGCGGCATCCCTCGCGATCGCCCGCAGGCTCGCCTCCGGGATGGACGAAGCCGCAAGGATCACGATCGAGCCGGGTTCGGGGGTGAGCGCTGAATCTCCATCATCCCCTGAAATTCCTTCCGAAAGACCGGGGAATCCCTCTACCGCAGGCGTTTCCGGGGAATGGAAGGGGAGGGCTTCTACCTCTCTGTCATTCTTTGACGCGAGCTCTGATAAGGCCGCAATTTCTGCGGCTGAGGCGACCGAAGAGAAGAGGAGAAAGCTTGGCAGCAGAAGACCTGAAAGAGAAGCGCGCTTCATGCGTGTTCCTCCAGGGCTTCCGTTTCCACTTTCCAGCCTTCGAGCGAGAAGGCGGCGCGAACGGGGAGCGCCGATACCCCGAGCATCCGGCGCATCTGACCGCCCTGGTCGAGGAGCACGCGCACGAGTGCGGCGTGATTTCCGAGTTCCTTCAGAACGAGACTTCTTTTGCCTGAAATGAGAACCACCTGAGCGGCAGCGATGCCCTTCCGGCGGGCTTCCTCGTCAAGCACCGTCTTCGCCCAGCGGCGCTGAGCCTCGTCGTCGCCGTCGATCAGCAGAAAAACCTTCTTCTGAAGGTCGTCGCCCTGGGACATGCGGAGATCAAAGCGTTTGAGCTCCTCCGGAAACGGAATCACACGGCGATCTTTCCGGACGGCCCGCGGAAGCTTCACCGCACCGCGGGGCGATTCCAGAGCGGCTTCCATGTCGGAAACCGTCTTTTGCCGGCGGCGCTCGAATTCGCCCGAGGACTCGTAGTGCATGACCGTTATCTGGAGCACTTCGGCCCAGTCGGGAAGGTCGTTCTCGTAGACGGGACCTTCCGCAGGATGGAGGATCACCGCGCGGCCCGCGCTCAGGTCGCCGCAGCCGGGTGCAAAGTGAGCGAGCGGGAGCATCGGCGCGCCCGGCATCGCTAGAGCGGTCTCCGCCATGAGCGGCAGGAGAAGAAATGAGAGGGATGGAAGAAGACGTTTCGTCATGAAAGGGAAGGAAAAATAGGGTTCAGAAAGAAGAGGTTTGGGGAACAAGCAGTGAAGCCGGATGACTCAAATGCAGGAAGCGGAAGTCACCTCGCGGATTCGTCCATGCGGGCGGGAGCCGCTGCAAAGGCGCTTCGACGGGCGGCAATGCCCTCCGCAGCGTTCGACATAAACTCAGCCGACTTCGCAACCGCATCGGCCATCCCGGCCGAAAGGCAGCAGTCGCGCTTTCGCCAGAGGAGCACTGCGCCGTCTTCGCCCGTGTAGGGAAAGGTCTTGCCGCTTCCCCAGATTGAAGTGCTCCGTCCCAGGGGCTGGCAGCAGCCGCCCGAGGACTTGTCCGTCGTGCGCGACGGATAAAGGAGCTGCGTTCGCCAGACGGACTTGTCGAAAATGGGCTGCAGATACGGTCCGCACTGGCCTTTCTTCCCGTGCGCGGACCAGAGCAAGCCTTCTCTTGAAAGCTTCATCGCAAAGCGGTGCGCCATCAGGTGCCAGGCCTGGAGCGGACTCGTCTGGGCGGCCATCCACCCGGAGAGCGGAAAAACGGCTCCCTGGCAGCCCGAGCACCAGTAGAGCGTTTTTTCGGAAAGCCCGGCGCTTGCCAGTGCACAGTCGACGGCGCACGCCCCGAAGGCCGCTCCGGCGGTAAAGAGCGCGCTGTCGGGAGAGAGCAGAAATGAACTCATCGAGTCGTCCCAGAGGGGATCCAATTCCGACAGGTAGGCGAGGTCCCAGGGCGCTTCCTCAAGGCAGGCGTTGTCCAAAAGGGCTTCGAGGACAAAAAGCCACGGCGTCTGATACCAGTGGGTCTGCCAGAAGGCGGTGCGGCGATTTTTGCCGAAGCCCTGCGGCGTTCGGCCGTGGTCGGACGACCGGATGCCGCCGGGATCAAGCTTCAAGCCGCCCAAACTCGGGAAGCACCACGAATGCCGGACGACCTCTGCGGTGCGCAGGGGCTCCCAGAAAGAGATGTTGATGCCGACCGACAAATTGACGCCGCTCCCGCAGGAACAGACGGGAGCCGCATCGGTTCTCGCATCGGGAAGCTTTCCCTTCACCGAAATCGAGGCGCTTCCCGCAATGGTGATGGGCTCCATGCAGGACCAGCAGACATCGGTAATGGGGTTGGGGATCCGGCCGCTGCAGACGAGCGCCTCGGCGGGCGCAGACCAAGCCATGACGCCGAAAGCGGCCGCGAGCGTGAAGGAGTGTGCGCGAAAGAAGAACGCAGAATTGCCGAAAATCATGCTTCTGCCTCCATGCTCGTCTTCTCCTCATCCGTTCGATTGGCCTTTCGAATTCGTTCCGTTCTTCTTCGCTCGCGCGCTTCGATTTCGCTCAGCGCCTTCTCTTCCTCGCGGGCGATGAGAAGAAGGAGTTCTTCGCGGGCGTCAAGGAGCTGCGCGCGGGCCGAGCGGATCGCTTCCGCCTCGGGGCCGTCGACGAAGCGCTCGCCTTCGATCGGGACGCGGATGAGTTCGCGGTAGAGCGAAAAGAATTTGAGCCGCACCGCGGGCGAGAGCCGGGTTCCGAGGGTGAGGGCATTGTCGTGGCGGTTTAAAAGCCCGATTTCCGCAAACGTGCGCATCCAGGCCGGAATGGCAAAGCCTTTTCCGAACCGGTTCTTCTTAGGAAGCCGCGTCAGCCGCATGAGTCCCGTCGCCGCAGTGACGGTAAAGCCCCCGAGCCGGGGTTCAACGAGCGCGGGGAGTTCCGAGAGCGAAAGAAAGGCCTTGAGATAACCTTTCTGGTCCTCGACGAAGGGAATTTGAAGGGTCGCGAAGGGATGCCCCTTGACGGGCGTGCCGGTATTCACGGCCGCAATCGCCGGGTCCGCGAGCCAGAGGTCGTGAACGAGCTTGATGGTGTAGGCATTGATTTCAGGAAGCACGACGAGCGGGCGTCGAGCCGTCCAGAGGGACGCAATCCGGGAGAGATCCGAGCCCCGTTCGCCCATGGATTCGCCGAGAGTCGACAACGCGGCAGTAATGCGCCGGCCGCGTTCGGGCGCAACCGCGCGGGCATAGCGAACGATCCCGAGCGCCCAGGCGGAGCGGCGGGACCCGAGGTGTCCGTCGTGAAGGGCATCCCAGGGAGCAGCGGATTTCCGTTCGAGCACTTCGCCCACTACGGGCGGAAGGTCGGCTTTCATTTCAAGCTCCCGGATTCTTTTCCCGGAAAGAAAGGCGTCGTCGCCCTCTCGAAGGGCTTTTCTCAGCGTTTTGGCCGTGGACAAGCGCTCGCGCCGAAGAAGGCGCGCCATTGCCGCAGAGTCAACGAGCACTTTTTCAACCTGCTTCGCGTCCATCGAGCGGACAAGGTCGAGCGTTTCCCTCAACCCCGTCTTTCCCGAAGATCCGGATGCAGACGAAAGAAGCGCACGCGCAAAGAGAACTTCGAGCATTCCTTCCACGGTGACGTCGTCCTTTATGACCGACGCCCCCTGAAGAAAGAGAGCGAGAAGCGCCTTTTCGCCTTCCATTGCGGGTCCTGTGCGGTCGGCCGCATGCGCGCGGGCCGCTTCCGCGTAGAGCTGCCCCCGGGGTTCAACGGGCTTCAGGCTTTCGCCGAAAGGCTTTCTCACGGCGCTTCTACCTTGCTGGCTTCAGTGGAGGCGGCCCCAAAGAATTTGAGCGTCCGCTTCACGCGGTCCATGAAGTCATGGTCGGAATGGGGCGAGGGCGGATTGGCTTCCGCCTCGCGGGCCTTCTGCATCAGAAGAGACGGCGCAGCAGATCCGGATTCGGCGAGGTTGGAAAGGTCCGCGGCCCAGCCTTCCTTGAGAGCCGCATCGAGCACGCGAAGCTCCTCGGGACGAATCCCGAGGCGCTCGAAAACGTCATCCGTGAGGTCGCGGGTGTTTCCGGAAGAGACTGCACCCGAAAGAACGCCCCTGGCGTTGAGAACCGGGAGGCCTTTCGCTTCCGAGACGGCGCGGATCGCTTCATCAATCCGGTCGCCGTCGAGTGCTTTGAGGTCCTCGCGCTCCGGCATGCCGGGGCGCGTATGCGCAATTCGAAGGAGCGCCACGCGCTCCCGAACAAAGTCGTTGTCGACAACTGCAAAAGCGGGAGTCGGGAAAACTACAGAAACGAGCTTCGGGATGATCGCCGCGCAGAGACAGGCGCTCGCGATTGCGCCGAGATAGGACGCAGGGCGAAAGAGAAACGACTTCACCGATCGGCCCGGCGCATTCGCCCGACTTCCATCCGGAGCCGGAGCAGGCGGCATCGATCGGGCGGATTCCGTCGAAATACCGGGAGAATCCATAGAGGTCTGCTGGAGACTTCCTCGGGGAATTGGACGAAGGTCGCCGCCAGGCGCTTTTTCAGAGTGCGGTTCTCCAACACTTCCAAGCGCTTCGAGCCAGAGCGAGGTCGGCGTAGGGTCTTCTTTTGCGTTGCTCGCGGGAAGTTCGCCCCGGGAAATGCGGGCGAGCGCGTCCATGAGCCTCGAAAGGCCGCTCTCGGCTTCGCCGTCGGGTCGGAAAGGTTCAGAAGACCGAATATCCCAAAGGAAAGCGGCAGCGCCGGCTTCCTTCAGAACCTGCATGCGTGCATCGATCCCTCGCACCTTTTCCTGAAAGGCGGGAAGCGCGGCTTCGAGCACCTCTTCGAATGCCTTCAGAATGCGGGGAAGCCGCGGATCAGCCGGATTGACGCTGGCAATCTCCCGCGCCCTCGCTTCGAGCCGGGAGATTTCGCGCAGGAGAAGCGCGAGATAAGCGTCCCCGGCATCGTCCGGAAACGCAGCAAGAATGTCGGGATGATCGGTAAGGAGAAGACGCGGGCGTTCGCCCTCGACGGCTTCGCATTCGATGCGCGCCCGCGAGAGTTCCTCCGCACGGGCAAGCGGCACGGCTGCCGCTGCCTTGCGGATGGCGAGCGACTCTTCCTCTTCCTCGAGCTGATCCCGAAGCGAGAGCGATTCCGCGATGAACTTCTCCTTCCAGTCGGGATCCGCCATTTCCTTCAGGAGCTCATGCGTGCCCGAAGGAAAAAGCTCCCGCATGGGTTCATGGGGCTTCTCAATGGAATCGAGATTCTTTCGCCTGCCTTCGAGCGCAATAAAGTGCGGGGCGTCCGGGGCAGCGTCAGGGCCAGCGGGCTTAGCTTCATCTTCGCCGGGGGCGTCAACGAAAGTAGGGGCGCTTGTTCCAGAAGCTTTATCGGAAGGTTCTTCCGGGAGCTCGTTCGAAAGTTCCTGAAGCCCCCGGCCGAGCGACGCGCCGAAGACGCCTGATCGACCGCTTGAGAGGCGGGTCGGTTCAGGCGAAACGGGCTTTTGCGCGGCATCCGGAGCGTTTTGGATAGGGGCGTCTTTTAGTGATTCATTTCCGGAAGCGGCAGCGGGCGCGGGCTCGGGAGGAGGCGTTTCAGCTTTCCTGAAGCAGGCCATAGCTTGAGGGACAGCAGTGACTGCGGAAGTCTGCTTCCCATTTTTTGCACCTGTCCTGGGCTTCGCTGCTTTCTTCGCCTGTGTGCCGTCCGCCTTCTGCGTCGGCTTCTGAGCCTTCGGCTTCTTTGGGGTGCCGGAGTCTTTCGAAGGCGTTGACGCATTCGATTCAGAAGGCGACTTCTTTGCCGGACTGACGACGCGGCTCTCAGCGGTCGCGGGCTTTTCTGTCTTTGCCGTCGACGGTTTGTTCTTTTTCTGCGAATTCCCTAAAAACACGGGAACTTCAGGTGCTGGAGCAGCGTCCGCATTCTTCACCTCCTGCAACGGAGCGGCGGCGGAGCCTGAGGCGGATTGGCTTTCGCCGGTACCGAGGAGTTCAGCGAGCTTTTCCCGTTCGCGGCGGTTGATTTCAAGCTGGTCCTTTCTTTTGGGCAGAGCCTCGCCCACGCCTTCCCAGGGGAGCGCTTCGGGAGGCGGAGGGAAAGGGTAGGCGGAAGCTCCTTCGGGAGCTGCTTCTAAGGTTTCCGGTGCGGCTTGAGTTTCAGCCTTGTCCGAAGGTTGGGAAGCGGCTTTCTTTGCTGCGGCTTTTACGCCTTTCCCCATCCGCTTCTTTGCGGAAGCGGAAGCAGATGGAGGAGCAGCGGGAGTCTCAGGCTTTTTGTTGGCAGAAGACCCGGCGGCAGTGGAGCTGGGTTCTATCGGAGGAGTGGTTTTCTTTGATGGCATTGATTTATTTATAAAAATTTGTGAGATCAGGACAAATCAAGGAAGAACGCGTCTTCTGCCCCGGTCGGAAGCCATCCGATTCCGGGGATTGGAGAAAAACGCATGTCGCCAGAGGATTTCCGGGTCTTGTCAGTCGGGCGGTGCTTCAGAAGCAGCCGTGCGGGCAATGGCTTCGGAGAGCGAAAGCCCTGCTTTCTGCCAGCGGTTCACGAGGTCGACTTCGTGGGGCAGCGTTGAATAGGCAACGCGCGAATAGGCGTCGAGGAGCAACCGCCCGATCGCGGCGGGTTCGTCGCCCACCTTCACCACCATCTCGCTCCAGGCTCCGGCCACGGTGGTAAGCGACGTGATGGCGTCCTTCAGCCACGGGTCCCGCGCCATCCGGCCGTCGCGCTCGAGCGCCTCCAGGCTGTCCGCGTCCTGACGGAGAAAGATCCGCGTATCCGCGCACCGCCAGGCGGCCTCGGCGGTTTCAGAGAGAAAGAAGTCCGCAATCGACTGCGTGGCGGTAACGAAGGAGCCGTTCAACTTTCGCGCTCTTCGGTAGCCCGTTTCAATGAAGCGCCCGGAAGCCCCTTCGCCCATCAGATCCCACGCTTCATCGATGCAGACGAGTTTTGTTTCCGACCTGGGGCGCGTCTGCATCGCGCGCTCGATCGAAAGCATGAGGGTCATGAGGACGGCGGAGCGAAGGCGCTTGTGGGATGAGAGGCCGTCAAGTTCGAGAACCGTGAGGGCTTTGTTAAACTGAATGGATTCCCCAGAGCCGTCAAACCATTTGGCAAAAGGGCCGTCCTTCGCGAAAGGTTGGAGCATCGCCGCCATCTCAAGCGCCGTGCGCTCTTCGCGCCCCTGAAGGCGGTAGCCCGCGAGCATTTCGCGAAGATCGTCGATAAGCGGATTTCGTCCTTCTGCGACTGCCGTGCGGGCCGTCTTCTGCACGCATTCCGAAAGAATCGATTCCGCATAGTCGTCGAGTCCCCGGCTCGTCATGAGTTCAGAGAGGATCTTCACGACCATTTCAAGGAGCTCCCGGTCATCGGCTTCATGAGCTGCGTGGCGCGACTGGTCTGTCAGGAACTTCAGGGGATTCAGATCCCATCGGGCTTCGTCATTGAATTCAATGAAGGAGCCGCCGAGGAGCCCGCAGAGCTTCTTGTACGAAAACCCCGCGTCAATGATCCAGACGCGGCCGCCCGAGAGGATGGTCGAAGCCGTGAGTTCATTCATGACGACGGATTTGCCCGAACCCGGCTTCCCGACGACAGTGGCCGAATAGGAGCCGTGGGCGTTGGCGAAGGGGTCGACGAAGAAGACCTGGCCTTTTCGGCCGGCGAGCATGAGAAGCGGCGTTCTTTCGCGTTCTCCCGGTCGCGGGCCCGTGCCCCGGTATTCCGTCATGACGGGCATGCCGCAGATGGCAGTGGCGGCCGTGCGTCTCGGGAAGCGCCGGAGCTTCTTCATGTCGGACGCGAGCCTCGGTCCTGCGGAGCAGGGGAGTACTGCCATCAGCGCCTGGGCGTGCAAGGCCGTATTGGTCTGCAGGTCCATCGAGGCCTTCCGTCCCAACGCCTGCGCGGCCTGAATGGCGTCGGCTTCGCGGCCTCTGGGGGCGAGCAGCAGCATCTGGTGGAGCACCCGCGCAACGCCGCCCGCAGATTCAAAGCTTCTTTCGCCGATCGTGAATTCGCGGTGCGCTTCATGGTAGTGGGTGACGAGTGCGGCAATCGGCGTCGTCATCATCTGGCGCGTGCGCACGCACATGGCCGACACGCGCGCCTTTTCAGCCGCAATGTCGGGGACCTCGAGGATTGAAGTGAGGAGAAACGGACACGGAATCTGCGCGCCCGCGCGGGTGGGTTCTCCGAGGAGCAAAGAGATGCGGGCGAGGTCCATCCTTGGCGCATAGTTTTCGATCGACAAGCCGATGGCCGTGACGCCGCGCTTTCTGGACTCTGCCGGGTCGCCTGCGACGCCTCCATGAAAAAGGACGCCGTGCTTTTCGACCTCAACCTCGGTGTCGCGGTCCATGAGCTGCCAGCGGGCCTCGTCGAAGATCGAAAGGAACTTCGGCTTCAGCGTTCCCGCACGGACCTTCTGGGGGTTCAAGAGCTCGCGAAGCGTGAGGGCGTAGTCCGCCGCTCCCCAGAGTCCGCCCCAGAGGTGCGCCTGTGAAAGAATCGCTTCCATGGCCCGCGCCGTGCGTCGGGCGGTTTCCAAAGCCTCTTCCGAATAGGGGTCATTCGTTTTGATGACGACCGAAAGCCAGGCGCGGAAGTGCCGGACTTCGACGGGCGCAGCGGGGAGAATCTGGTCCCTCGCCGCCCGGCGAAAGAGCGCGGTGCGGTTTTTGACCATCCCGAGCGCGACTCCGCGGGAGTCTTCCGTGAGGTCGTCGACCCCCTTCACGTGCGAGCGGGTCCAGGCTTCGAGAAGCCCCTCGATTTCGGGCGACGCATAGGCCGTCATCGCGATCGTGGATCCGATGGGGAGCGGGAGGCTCCCGAGCGTCAAAAGCGTCTTCTGCATTTCTTCCGTGACGCCCGTCTGGGGAGTCACTTCAATCGTGAAGCCGAGACCTTCGGGACGGCCGGGTTCGGCGGCAGAGAGCGCCATGAAATGCGCTTCGATCAATTCGTCATAGGGAAGATAGGCCCCAAGCGAATCGAGGGACGCACGGTCGCCGTCGAGCTGCGTTGCCGGAAGGTCCGCCGCGAGACGAACGCTTCCGCCCCGGGGCTCGGAGGAAGCTCCGGGGAAGAGCGCTTCGCGGGCGGAAGCCATCAGACGCTTCATGCCGTGAAAGCCAGATTTCCGGTCCGTCATCGGGGCAGGCTCCCCGAGGGGAGAACTTTTGCGAGTTCTTCGGCATAGGTGTCGCGAAGCGCACGGAGCGCGTCGGATGAGGTCGAAGCACCCGGCGAAGTCCGGCCGGCTTCTTCATTTTGGGGAGGAGCGGATTTGCTTTGAGTAGCCCCTTCAACCGCAAAGGGGAGCGACACCACGGCGGACCGCCCGGCATTCTCCTGGTGCGGCGTCATCCACGAGGCTTCCCTCACGCGCATGTAGAGGCGGTGGCCTTCATGGAGGTCGCCCTCGCTGTCGGTCCAGGGCGCAATCGTGATGCGGATGATTTCCTCGGGCCGGCGCTTCGGCGTCGCGGCGAAGAAGTGCGAAGCTTCCTTGATCTCGGGGCGGGAGGCGGCCTGGCGGAGCTGGAGTTCGTCTTTCTGCGCGCGAGCGTTTTCAGCCGCCTTTTGGGGAACCGCTTTCTCTACAACCGAATCCACATTGGTGGTGCCGGCTGCGGACGCAACGGGCGAGCGCACTTCAACCCTTTCGACGGGCGGATGCGCATCTTCCGGCACGGACTCTTCCGTGTTTTGGAGGGAGAGGTTCCGGGTCTCTTCCGCCTGCTGGTGCGGAAGAAGCCCGGCCGCATTCATTTCGTACGTTTCATGGAGCGACGAGCAGGAGACGCCGGGAGCCTTGGGACAGGAGAAGGAGTCCACCGCGTTGAGGCCCGTGAGCGACGTGCAGCCCGGGATGAGCGCAACGAAGAGGCACGCGAGGCTGGTCGTCCCCGTGAGTCTTGCGGCATGGGGATAGGTTCGGAAAAGCTCCTTTTTGTTCACGTGTGCGGTGAGCCAGGAGGTGATGCGTTCGGAATACGAGGCTTTTTCCCTGATCGCGATGGCGTGTCCCTTGTGGCTCTTGAGGGCAATGGCGTGGCGGAACCAGGACGTTCCTGTGATCCGGCGGGAGAGGAGCTCAAGGAGCTCCTCAAAGCTGAGGGCATGGGGATCGAGCGCATTCTCTGCCGCGACTTTTCCGGGGAGCCCGAAGAGGGACGCACCGTTTCTGTGATGCGAATCACAGTCGACGAGCTCAGTGAGGCATGCGCGGACGTGCGTGGTCTGAGGAAGCGGCTTTTTCAGAATGCGCTTGTCGTCGGTGACGGGGTTGAGAAGGATCATTCGCTTGAGGAATGGATCCACTTCCTCCCTTTGGGCGCCTTCTTTGTCCTGAGGAGCCGTGAAGCGGAAATCGACGGCATTCTTTTCCTGCCACGCTTTTGCGCCGCTCGCTATTGCCGAAGTCAGAAGAAGGAATTTTTCATGGAATGCCGGGTCTTTCTTTTTGACGGCTTTGACCTGGGCCCCCTTTGCCTCGTAGCGATATTGGTTGGTGTTGAGACAGAGCGACGAGGCGGGCTTGATCTGATCAATGAGCTTCGGCAGTCTAGAGGTCACAATGACGCAGAAGGTGCGGGCGGTTTCCTTAAGCTTCACGACGGCAATCAGCTCGACGCTGCTTTTGGGCTTCTCCGGGCAGTAAAGGCTCACCGCCGCCTTCCTGCGGGCGCAGAGGCTTTCGAGCATGAGGAGATCGTCCCAGGCGGCATCCGGTTCGGCGCGCCTCACTTCCAGCATTTCATCGAAATGGATGCTGCACGAATGCATGATCCTCATGGCCATGAGGCGGCACACAAGGCCGCTCACGAGGCCAAGGCTGTTGGTGTTGTTCTTCTTCTGATCGTCGGCAGGGCCGTACTCAAAAATAAGAGCGGAACGGGTTTGCTCGAAGACTTCAATGTTGCTGGGAGTGGTCATGGAGGGGTCTTGAATTTGAAGTTGATGAGGGTCTTTGGGGAAAGAAATCGGCATCAGCTTTCGCGCAGGATCGTCCCCTGCGAGATGACGAGATCGAGGGGCGTGCCGGAGTCGACTTCGAGCACGGGGAAAATGTGGGAGGCGAGCTTGAGGTAGTGGTCGACAATCCGGTCAAAGCCTGAAGCCATGCCCTGGCCGAGTCCCGCCTGAAGGGCGTTGTCGTATCGAACCGTATCGAGCCCGGAAACGTTCGTTGTGACGGACTGTGCGGAGAGGCTCACAGCCTTGCCGAGACCGGAGAGAACGGCAGTCGAGAGCGCCGCAGCAATTGCCTGCCCGCTTCGCGTGACGAGCGTGCTTCTTACGCCCACCTTGCCGTCGCTCCCTACCGCATAGCCCGAAACCTGAATGTCGAGCGTTTCCCCTTTCTTTCCGACGCAGGAAAGGCGATCGAGCCGGATGAGCGTTCGTTCGGATGAAATGTCTCCTGTTGCAGACCCGGTGACGTGGCAGGACTCCACTTTGGATTTCCATCGGTTTGGAAGCACTGCCGGGGCATCGAGCCGCATGAGGACGGGCATTGCCTGCGAGGCTCCGGCTCCGCCCGTCGGCGCATAGACGCCGGTGAGGAGCGTTGCGCGCACGAAGGATCCGGCCGGGATGTAGGTTTCCACGGTCGTTCCGGCCGCACGATTGACGGCGAGAGGCTTCTCGTACTCGTAAAGGGGTGCCGGCGCAAAGCGGGGCGAGTTCAAGCGACGCTCGTCCTTCGGGGGCGTGAGCGTCACCATCGCGAGCCTGCCGCCCTCAGGAACGTAAGCCGCATTCACAGGCGTTACCGGTGCGGCATTCCCGATCTGACGATCGAGGTCCGCCTGATCGTAGGGGGTCCCGGAATCGGCTTCCGACGCGGACGAGGCGCCCGAAGCTGACGCTTTAGCCGGGGAATTCTTTGCCTGATATTCGACCCAGGCTCGGCGGTCGCGGTCGAGCGACCGGATGAGCTCTTCCTGAGAGCGCACCGACCCCTTGAGGTTCGTCACTGAATCCTGATAGGTGAGGCGCATTTCGGAGAGACCTTTTTCAAGGCTGTCTAAACGCATCGAAAGCTTTTCGAGCGCCCGCTCGGTCATGAGACTGTACGCTTCACGCTGCGCGCGATCGGGGTGGAGCGTTAAATCGGTGTCGGCAATCGGGTTCTTCGTCTTTTCCTTCGGAGACTGCGGCGACATGACGAGGCCGCCGCCGATCAGGACGAGGAGCGCTGCGCCCAGGGCAATGAGAAGTCCCTTCTGCTTCTTCTTTCGGAAGTCATTTGAGAGCTGGGCATCCGACATGCGCGAACGTACGGAAGCCCAGGCAGAGGAAAATAGAGAGGAACCCGAAGACGACGAGTCGCCGCTTCGGTCAAATTCGCGGTGATCATCAGCTGCCACTTCCGGCCTCCACAAAGATGAGGGAGGCGGAGGCGCCTAAGGAAAGTTCATCCCGGTCGATGGCGGTCGCGAGGATCGTGCCGCGGGTGAGGAGAGACTCGTCGATCTGCTGGCGGGCGAGGCGCGTGTTGGTGACGCGGATCACGGAGGCGTTGAAGCCCATTGACGACCAGCAGGCCGTGAGTCTGGGTTTCAGCATCCCGAGCGCCGTGATTGCGCCCTGAAGCGAAACCGAAGGCTTCGGGCAGGCGCCCCGCTTCATGACGTCCGGGGTCTCTTCGTTCAGCACCGCCTGACGAATGATGCGTTTCACGGCCGCTTCGTAGTCCGCCGCCGGCATGGGGGCGAGCATCCGGGGACTGCGCGTATCGGTGCCGACGGGAATGGCGCCCGGCGATTTCGAGAGGATGATCGTCTGGGGATCCATGTCATCCTCGGCATTCAGGAGGATTGAAATGGAATTCCCGCTCTCGGTCGAGAGGTAGACGGCGGCTTCGCCCGCCATATGGGGCTGAACGTAGAGTTCGCCCAGCTGCGAGTTGGTCTGGATCGAGAGGAGCGCACGGTCGTAGACGGCGCTCACGATCCGGTCTTCCTGCACGGCGATGCGGGAGGTCTTCCCGGCAGGGACGTCGTAGCGGAGCATCCGGCGGGAGGCTTCGGTGCGGAAGTACGGGGCTTCGGCCTGAGGAGCGGGGTCGCGGGCTTCAGCTTCATTAAGGAAGGAAGCCGCAAGAAGTCCGGGGAGGAGAACAAAAAACACGCCTGTCGCGGGCTTTTTCAAAAAGGGCATCAGGTGGGTCATGAGGGTTGTGAAATGGATGGAGTAGGGAATTTTTGAGGCAGCAGGGTCCCTGACGCCTCTAAGAAAACTCAGGGCAGTCATGGCCAATGAATGGGAAAAGCGGGCTATCGGATGGGGTCCGTCATCGGAATCGCTTGTCTCTTTCCTCGTTCGAAAGCTCCGTAATGGAGAGGAGGAAAAGCCTTCCCGCCGCGTACCGGAAGCGCGCTTCGTAGGCGACCGGGTCGGAGCTCGTCACGGCGGAGCCGATCAAAAGCTTTCGTTCTCCAAATACCGTAACCGAAAGCGTGTTCGCGTCCGTTCTTGTGCGCGAGGGATAAAAGGCAACCGAAGCCATGTCCTTCTTCAAACTCGCGATCTCCCGCATGAGGCGCTTTTCCATCGCCCCGTAGCTCTCGGGCGCTACGTGTTCGAGAAGCCTCGCGAGAGACCCTTCCATCGTTCTCGGCGTAATGTTGGTGAGCATCGAGACGAGTGAAAGGGCGTGCCGCTCGAGATATCGGCTGTCGGGCGCGTCGTTCGTGAAGGCCCAGCCGTCCTCGGTGGTTCCTGCGCCCGGGGGCACAAGAATCGTGAGCGCGGGCGGAGTCCTGAGGAGCAGGGCGCACCCCAGAAGGACATTGGTCGCAAGGCTTGCCGCGAGCGTTCTGAAGACAAGGCTTCGCATGCCCAGACGGGCCGCCATGGCGCCGGTGAGTGTGGGTGTCATGGTGAGCGGAGAGAAAGTTTCTTGGGGAGGGATGGAGGGGCTTTGCATGAGAGAAGCCCCTCCATCGGATGTAAAAGCAGAGCGGGATGGTGCCCTTCAGAGCCTTTGAGGTTGAACTATCCGACGAAACGCCGCATGGCGCTCGGGGGCGTGCGTTCAAGCTTCAAGCCGTCCACGTACCAGTAGCCGAGGTGAAGAGCAAAGCCCGAGCTCTGCTTTGCGGATATGCGGCTCCACCAGGATGCGGTCAGGATCCCGGCGAGTGTTCCGAGGATCAGGTGATCAATGATCCCGCCGATAATTATGAGGGAGCACGTGATGATCACATGCTCGGCGCTCCAGAAGAGAAAACGGGGTTTGATTTCGAGCGACCTCGGAACCGCATAGCCTTCGGGTGCGCTCATCAGATCGTCGCCGTAAAAATGGAATTGAGAATCGACGGCATCGTGACAAGAGCGAGTGCGGCACCGACGCAGATGACGCTGCCGATGAGCGATCCGCGCACTAAGCCGACTATCAGTCCAATGATAAGAAATGTAAGAGACAGGGCTTTTCCGAGTGAGCCCTGCGTCCATCCTAAGAGGCGTTCATAAATGGCCTGAAAGTCATCTGCTCCGGTAGCGGCGAAAACGTCCGGCGCCATCAAGGCAAAAATGGATCCGACCAGAAGGAGGGCAGTCAGTTTGGATTTGTCGGCCGATTGAGCCGTTTGCGGAATCGGGAGTTTGTTCTTCATCTAAGGTTGAAAGAAAGAGGTTGATGTCACTGCCCTGAATTCGGAGCAGACGTACTGAATCAAAGCGCCGGCTGCTTCAATTCAGGGAGACGCATCCTACCGGAAGTATCGAAAAAGTGCGTTTTGTTTTTGAACGTCATCGACCGGATTTTTTCCGTTGGGCTTTTGAAATTGAATAATTCAATATAAAACAATGAGATGAATGAAAGATTCAAGTAAGTGCACGGTTGGGGTAAAAGACAGCGAAAACTGAAGAACTTTGAAAAAAGGAATACAAAATAAAAATGCGGTCACGAAGTTCCGAAACTGAGGCGCTTGCACAGCGTCGAGAGGGGTACGGCGAAGCCGAAAATGTTCGGTTGAAAAAGCTGGCATCCGCCAGTTCCGAATAGAGAAGATCCAACCTTAATTGGTTGAAAAATGAGGAAGAGTGTTTACGAAAGGTCGGAGTCTCGACATCATTTATAAACACGAAATCCTGTGAAGATCTGGTGCATGGGGATATCTGCATGGGTACGGTACAAATGCATGACTTTGAGTCTGCGGCATGCTTAATCGTGTTCCGGGTTGCAGCGGACTTTGCAGAAAAACGAGACGAGGAGGCTGTCCATGCTGCTGATCTGTAAACGGACTTTGAGGAAGTAATCGTTATTGAGACAGATCAAAAGAATTACATAATGTCGGCAGATCCTTACTTTTCTGCCGAGGCATTCGAGCTTTGAACCCGCTCTCGGGAACTCGAAATACGGGCGCGATGAATGGATCTCGCGGCATCAGGAAAGGGCGCAAATATAGGAGAAGGTGCAGCGGGTGGTGACGGCGAAGGAGAGTTCCGCGCGAAACGGATGCAAGACTCAGAAGAGTACGGGCTCGTCAGGCGCCTGGGGAGAGGCTTCGGTTTTCTTCGCGAGAAGCGTTCCCTTCTCGTATTCCGCCCACCAGCCGGAGACGGCGGAGAGCGGGAGCATGAGTTCTCGGGCGGTAGCCTGAGCGGTAAGGCCCTTTTGGAAGAGCGCAAGGGCTTCCGACTTGATGTCGGTTTCGAGCATTCCTTGCTTTTGTTTCTTTGTTCTGGGTTTGCCTTTTGCGCGGGGAGCAGTCTTTCGCGTGTGCTTCCGTCTAGGAGGCGCCTCGGGAATCGGGAGGTCGGAGAAGAGGGAGTCTTCCTCGGGCTTTTGTGTTGACGTCGATGCGGAAACGGGCGCTGAACGCAAGCTCTCTTCAGCAGGGGCCGGAACCTCTGAAAGCGGAATTGAAACTTCTGAGAGAGCAGGCATGGTTTGTTCGAAGAAAAGAGACGACCACGAGAATGCGAAGGACGCGGCTTTAGGAACCAGCGATCAATGCAGAAAAACTTTAGCGCAAAGCGGTCGGGACGGCATCAGGACTTAGTCATAGATCTCGACTATTGCAAACAACCTATCGATTGACGACATTAACTTTGCGTGTGTTTCCTGCTACAGTCGATATATCAGTAGAAACGCTACACATACAGAATGAGTTGGAATCATTGAAAGGTACTTCTAAAAAACGACGTATAAGGGATAACCCCCCCCCCCCGAAATCTTGCTTTTTTAAAGTTGCGACTGTGCCCGCAAAAGGCATGGCGGCGTTTTGCCTGCGGCAACCCATTCCGCAGAGCCGCCCGAAACATTCAATTGGAGTTTCTAACAATGAATAAGACATTCAAGGTCGCCCGCTCCCTCACACGCGGCACAGTCGTGACGAGCGAGAAGGCTTCCTCCTATCAGGGCAAGGCCGTGAAGACGGTTATCGCTGCTGCTGCCATGATGATGGCGGGTGGCGCGATGGCTACTGCGACCGAATACTCGGAAGTTACCGTTAATGAAGGTACTTCGGTTGTTTTTGAAAACGGCACGATCATCATCAACGGGACTACTTCTACGGGTAAAACTGGTTCAGCGACTACGGCAGATAAAATTGCCGATAAGACGGAGGTGAGTTTCAAAGACGCCCCCAAATTTACGGGTGGCTCGATCGTCGTCAATGCCGGCTATAAGCAGTCAGAGACAATTAACCAAGAGTCGACGGACTTTGGAACTGCTGATACTCAGATTAAGGGCAATATTTCTGTAAACGCTTATCAGGGCGCTAAGCAAGATGCTTCGCTGACACTTCAGAATATCGGCATTTCCGAAGGTGAAATCAATTTCGGCATCGTTGCAAAGGATGCGGATGATGAAACGGCTGCGGACGCAGTTAAGACCGGTACGTCTACGCTCTCCGCTGGTACCGTGACGCTGGGTTTCTACTCCGGTAAACCTGAAAACGGCAATGTTGTCTCGAAGCAGGTTTCCGTCAAGAATGTCGAGGATCTGACTGCCAGCGTAACAGCTTCTACCGGCGCTCTGACCCTGACCAACGTCGCTGTTGATAATGCCGGCGATCTGACATTCAGCGCTACTAAGGGCAAGGTGTCGGTTGGCAAGCATGTCACTTTCCAGAACACTGGCGTTGTGACTGTTGAGGCCAAGGAAGCTGGTCAGAATATTGACTTTGCCGCTGATTACGACGGCAAGACCGGCTATCTGAACGTTAGCGGTGCTGGTGCTGTGAACGTTACCGGCAACATCACCGGCGATTACGTTAAGGTTGGCGACGTTGTTAAGCTGAAGGACGGCAAGCCCGCCACTGAGACCGAAAAGAACACGATCGGCATCAAGGGCGACACGATTGCAATTGGTACCGCAACTAATGAAACCGATGGCGTTGGTTCTCTTGTCGTTGGAAATACGCTTGAGATTGCTGGCAACTTTGCCAACAACACTAAGGTCGAAGCGCCTGCTACCGTTGTAACAGCAGACGAATCTGCCAACGCGACTGTTACCAATGGAACGTTCGCAACGATGTCTCTCGGTGATCTGACGATTGCTGATGCGAAGGGCTTGACTCTTGCTAACAAAAATGGCAAACAGGCCATTCAGGTTGGCAAGCTCACGCTGGATGGCGCTCTTACGGTTTCAGAAGGTAAGACGGTAATTGCCGGTGCTGGTTCCAAGATCGATAAGGGTACGCTGTGAGCTTCCCATAGGCTAGGAGGCTTTAAAAATGATTGACTTCAATCAAATTCCGGATATGCAGAGGGGCGCTGAGAATTCAGCGCCCCTCTGGCTGTCTGCTCCGGCAAGGAGCATGCGGCATGGTCGCTCAAGGCGGCTGCCTTGAGCGGATCCGTCAGGCCTTTGCCTAACTCCGCCGCTTTCGCTCCATGTATGCCGACGGCTCCCACGCATCGGCGTTGAAGCTCTCTATGTCCTTCGGGTCGAATGCAAACCGCCTCGAAAGTTCGAGCCCTTTGTCGGAGCGCCGGTTCAGCTCTTCATTCACGCAGTGTTCGAATATGGCGCGGCCATATTCATTCAGCCACTGCGTGGGCCGCTCGATGCCGTTGAGCCGCGCCGTTACAAAGAGCGTGTACCAGTCGCACATGCTCTGCATGTACTCCGGCGACTGCTTGAAATTGCAGCTGGTGCGCAGCACGCAAAGCGGCCTCAGGCTCCTCTCGGCTGCGGAGGAGTCCGGCGTCACATAGGCGTTCTCGAGAAACACCCGGAAGTTCTCCTTGTTGTTCATGTAGTAAACAACAGGCTTCGCGTACGGCGACATCAGCGCCGCCTCCCAGGTTTTCCCCTTCTTCACGGCGTACCTTTCAGCCAGCTTCACCATGATTTCATCGATCCGATCCATCAGCGGTTCGGCATGGGCTTTTCGGCAGTCCGTCACTCGTTTCATCCAGTCCGCCGGGTTTTCATCCTCCTGCGCCTTCAGCGTCGCCTCCCACTTGTAGATCTTGGAGATGGCGGCCGTTACCATCAGCAGGTAATAGGCGGGAGTGCCGGATCCGAGTGCTTCGGCAAGCTTTTCCCGGTTCGTCGGGTTTGTTACAGCGTCGTGCATGTTCTCCAGCTCCAGCGCGTCGTAAACGGTGCGCGTGAAATGCGCGAGGCACGACTGTCGTTCGATCTTCACGGCGCTCGCGCCGATAATGCTGTCGTACCCGGCGTAGGCATCCGTAATCCAGGTGCCGGCTTCATAGGAGCCGAGCACGCCGGCAATCGCCTCGGCGCTTCTGCTTTTGAGCCGGTTGAATACGGCAAACTGGTACTTTGCGCTCGCCGGGCTGGTAATCGTCAGCAGGTAAGCCTGCTTGGCGGCGTCCTCGTCGTCGAGCTTCGTTTTGCTCATCCCGGCCTGCTGCAGACAGCTGAATGGCGTTTCATCCGCGCAGATTTCAGCCGCCTTTCTGGCTTTCTTCAGGATGGCTTTGAGCAGCGGCTGGCCCAGTCCGGACGTTATCCAGTCGTGCATGTTCCGCGGAATCGTATCCCCGCTCATGGTCATTGCGGCCGTATTAAAGAGCGCATTGATGCGGTTCATCGGCATGCCGAGCGTCAGCATGCGGGCGCAGTCGAAAAGCAGCTCCTGCGACACGGTGCGGTTCAGATCCGCCGGCACGGGCACTTCCTCCGGAATGTGCATGTGATTCTTCCCGCAGGCGCGGCACTGCAGCACCGGGTTCTTTACATAAGTCCCCTCGAGCATGTCTTCAATGTGCTTGTGCAGCGTGCGCAGGAAAACCGTCGGCCCTTCCTGCTCAAAGAAGCCTTCCGTGCTGCCGCAGTAAGGACAGGTGCATCCCCGGGCATGCGAAATGCCGCCCTGCGTCGGAGCGGTCCGGCGATTGGGATCCGCCTGCTTGCCGGGCGGAATCTCCTCCGCCTTCGTGGTTTCGGGCACTGCCGCATTCGCAATGCCGGCCGCGGCTTTAAGCATCGCGTTGTCCGGGTGCTTTTCAGCTTCAGCAGCGGCAACTTCGCCGACGGTGTTCTTCGTCTCGGCGCTCTTTTTGTTGTTTTCGGCGATGGTCCGCTTCTTCTTAAGCATCTCCTTCACGGCTTCCGCCTTGCGGCGCTCCAGTTCAAGCTCTGCTTCCGCGAGGTCGCTCTTCGTTTGCTCGATCTGAGGTTCGATCTTGCCCTGGATCTGCCGGAACTGCCTGCGCAGGAGCTTTTCAATTCCCGGCAGTGCCTTCAGTTCATTGGCATCCATGCTGGCTTCTCGCAGAAGCAGGTCGATCACGGCTTCGCCCTTTACAACCAGAGCGGGGCAGTGTTTTTCGAGCAGCTCCAGCGCCTTGATGAGGAGCTGCTGAATCATGCTGAGGCCCTCAAACTGAAGCTGCGCGAGCTTGCGCGTGGCGCAATGCTCGCGGCGTTCGATATCAAGCGCAGCCTCAAGCTCGGCAATCCTCTTCTGGAGTGCTTCGATGGAGACGTTGATTTTTGGACCCTTGCGTGCCATGTCGATAGGGAGATCAGTTAAGAATTAATGGAAGTAATTTTACCGGCCGGAAGCTTAAATTTCACCGATATATCAATCGTTTAAAAGGCACTCCTAAGCCCGTTAGAGGCCCTCTGGACGGCCGGACAACCCCGGTGGCATCCATCTTGATTGCGTATGCCTAGAAGCGTTTTACGGTGCTTCCCGAGGCCTTCCTGAAGGCTTTGGAAGAAGTCGAATTTCATCGAATTTTCTTGATTTTCAATCATTTGATGAAGATCAAGAAAACGCTTTTCGAGCAGTCTCATCCGGTTTTCGACTTGCCGTCGAGAAAGCTGATCACCTCATCGGCGGTGAAGTTCAGCACCGTCTGAGATTCAAGCTTTGCCATGAAGCGGGCGAACTTCTGCTGATGCAGACGCCGGTAGAGAAGCCATCCGCCGCAGACGTCGGACCAGATGACTTTGGCCGTCTTCCGGTGCTTTCCGACAAATACGACCACATCGCCGCCGCCGTCAGGGTCGATGAAGAGACGTTCCTGCGCAAAGCGCGACAGCGCGGCATAGCCGTAGCGCATGTCCACGGGAGCCAGAACGATGGTGATGCGGCGGTCTCCAAAGTCGAGCTTCATTCTGCAAACCCTCCGGCAGAGATCATCTGCATGGCGAGGGTTTCCGGCGAGTCGGTTCGGAACCTGAGCTCTATGCCGTTGGGCAGCTTGATGAAAACAAGCGTTCCGCGAGGATCTGGATCAGTACTGCGGAGCCTGGTACTAATCTGAGGGCGCTGTGGAGGCGGAAGTTGTTGACCCATAGGAGCAGCTTGAAGCGGCTGGGGGTGTTCATCTTGTACTACTTGTACACGTCGTGCCAGCCGGAGGTGTACACCTTGTACTCCTTGTGACCCTGCACTTTGTGCGCTGCGGGGTATCTCCCGGGCAACGAAAATGTTCCTGCCCGCCGGTTGTACAGGAATCGGCTCTTCCTGAGATGGCGCTCCATCAACGATCGGCTTGAATTGCGCATCCTGGATGATGGTTTTCTCAAGCTCAAGGAGTTTCTTATAGAAATAGTGAAGGCTGGGAAGCTTGCCGTTCTCTGAAAACTCGATGAGACGGGTGCGGTGAAAAGCGGTTTTCGACAGACCGCTGCGAAGGTAGGCGGCATAGGCCGCATCCCAGGCGATCATCCTCATGTCAGGCTCCAGGGAGGGTTGCAGTCCTGACAGGGTAGTAGCAGCCGCTTTTTCGCGCTCAAGCTATAGGAAGCTCACGCCAGTACATCCGGAGCGGTCACTCTGTCTGGTGATCTGACGAATAATGCGAAGATTGCATTTAATTCTGCCGACGATACGCTGACGGTTGACGGTGCTCTTGATAATACCAAGACGGCTACGCTTGGCAGTGATCAGGCTAAGGGCAAGGTTCTTGTGAATGGATCTCTCACCAACAAGAACGCCGTTACTGTTAAAGATATTGAAGTTTCCGGCAAGCTCCTCAACCAGCTGAGCGAAGCTGCGGGAGACCAGTACACCGGTAAAGTGACTGCTGATGCTCTGACTGTTAAGAAGGGCGGTGTCGTTGAATCAGCTATCGATACGAAGAAGCAGAATTATGTAGTTAAGACTACGGTTGTCGAAGAAGGCGGCGCTTTCGTCACCAAGCTGAACGGCACGGTTGCTTCTTCTACGACCGATAATGCTCTGACTGGGTTCGGTACTTTTGAGCTGAATGGAGGCGTGCTCGGTACAGCGGCTGATGCTCAGATTACGAACTTTGCCCTTTCTGCAAACGATTCGCTCACCCTGAATGGAAAATACGATCTGAATACGGTGGAAGCTGCTGCCGACGGCACTCTGATCGTGGGTGATGAAGGCGTTGTTTCAGTTCAGTCTCTGTCAACCAAGCAGGCTGGTGCCGTTGATGTTGAAGACGGTACCTTGTCGACCTCTCTGAAGGCAGTCAATGCCAAGACGGACGAGAAGGGTGATGTCGTTGCGGTTGAAAATAAGTCGATTTCCGTGGCGAAACAGACATTCGAGCTTTCTCAAGACGCGACGCTTCTGCTTGATGTTGGAGCTGATAAGGTTTCCAAGGCAGGCGTTACCACGATTCAGGGCTGGGTTTCCAATAACAGCAATGGCCTGATTGATCTCGGCAATGTTGCCATTGAAGATCTTGCGGCAACCAACGGTGAAATCGCCGTTAGCAAGCTGAACGGTCTCGACGGAATTACGACTGATACGCTGAAGTCTTCCCGTATCACCGAAATTACCGACGCCATCACCAAGACCGCCAGCTATGGTGCTGTTGAACTGAAGGGCAAGGCTGAAGGTAAGGGCGATCTGGAGATCGGTACTGATACCACCGGAGCCACGCTCACGCTGAATGGCCTTGGTGATACGCCTGTCAACCTCGTTCAGTATTCTGACGATAAGGTTGCCGGCGTCAAACTGAAATTTGATACCTCTACACTCGTTACTAAGGGCAACGGTGTTGTCGGTGCCGTTACGGGTGCTACGGGCGTTCTTAATGCCGCCGATAAGACTCTGACAGTTCAGGGTAATGTGGATGTTGCTGATGTAGAAATCGGCAAGACTGCCACTTTGGTTATTGGTGAGTCGGAAGATGCATCGAAGCCTTATACGGTAGATGCCAAATATCTGACGGTGGACGGTAATTTTGATGCCTCCGCCAATACGGTTACGGTCACTAAGCTCTTTGATGTCTCAGGCGTTGCTGATATTAAGGAACTGGCCCTTTCGGCTCAAGGTGACGTTACCGGTTCGGTGACCGTGGGCAAGTTGACTGTCCAGGGCGCTGATGCCGTTCTCAATGTCGGTAGCTGGTATGTTCAGACTAAGGATGAAGACCATGCTGGTACGGTCGCTGTCACGGAATTTGCCTCTGGCACGATCGATGCTTCGAAGTCCTACTACGATGCCACGGAAAAGACTTACAGCAATTGGACTGCTCCGGCAAGCTCCATCGCTGTGAAGTCTGCTACTGCTGACACTACGATCGTTGTTGAGCAGAATGCATACGTTGCCCTTGGTACGACCGATACTACAGCTGCTCAGAAAGCTCTGAACGCTGCCGGCTTCACGCTTGCACAGACTGTTGATGCTGATCCGACGGATGACGTTGAGGTCAACTCCATTGACACCCGTACGGTTAATTCTGTGGTTTACGTTGACGGCGGCAAGACTGCCGCGACGGAAGCCAGGGCTGCTGCTTCGGAAGCTAAGGCTTACCTGGGCTCTGTCAACACCGCGGGCGATGCCCAGACTGGCATTGTTATCGCTAAGAACAGCGCCTTGGTCTTTGATGCTGAAACGGTTGATACGACCGGTAATATCGCTCTGTTTGGGCAGGACCTGGATATCGACCATGATGCCGTTGTTCTCGCTAACAACATCAAGGTGGGCGACAAGGTTCTTCTGACGGCTGGCGACCTGAATCCCAATAGCAGCGGCTACGATTGGGAAAACCTTCAGTTCACGGGTGACATCCTCTCCTATGCGGATGTCGACTCGAAGAATGTTCTGTCGGTTTCCATGTACGAGAAGTCCGATCTGCAGGATCTCTACGGCCTTGATTCCAGCATCGCCGGCTTTGACGCTTCCTATGACTATTTCGCCAACGGCAATCGTGGTGCTGCCACGACGTCCTCCGCGAAGTTCGCCGAATGGCTCTATACGCGCAGCACGTCTGCCGGCTATGGCGCCTATTCTGACGGCACGAACGATGTCAAGGGTGAAGTCATCAAGTCGATCGCTAATGCTGCTGGTGCCCTCGGCGCCACGACTGGCGTGCAGACGCTGACGATGGATGCTGTCGCTCAGATGGCTGACACCGTTGCTGATCGCACCTCTGTCCTCACGCAGCGCGGCCAGGGCGTCAACGTCTGGGCTGACGTGAACGGCGGCAAGTTCGAAGCCAAGACCCTCTTTGATGGCGCGGGCTACAGCTCCGACATCTACTCGGGCGTCCTTGGTCTCGACTACCAGTTCAGCTGCAACGCCGTTCTCGGTGCTGCTCTGACGATCGGCACGGCTGACACCGACAGCAAGAACTCGGCCTTCAAGGCTTCGACTGATTCCGACCTCGTCGGCTTCTCGGTCTACGCTTCGAAGACCTTCGCCGACATCTGGAACGTCTCCGCTGACATCGGCTACCTCCAGGCCTCGAACGAAGTCAAGGCTGACGGCTACGGCTTCAACTACAAGTTCGACCAGGACACCGATGCCTTTACGGTCGGCGTCCGCGGCGAGGTCCTCACGAAGGCTGGCTCCGTCAACATCGTTCCGCACGTTGGTCTGCGCTACACGGCGCTCTCCACGGACGGCTTTGAAGCTGCCTACGTTACCGACATCGACGACCAGAACATCTTCCAGATGCCTGTCGGCGTGACGGTTTCGACCGACTTCGAAACCTCCGGCTGGACGATTGCTCCGAAGTTCGACCTCTCTGTCGTTCCGACCTTCGGCGACAAGGATGCGGACCTCAAGCTCGGCGTCACCGGTGCTTCCGCCACGTCTGACTACGCTGTTCGCGTCATCGACTCGAACCCGGTCCAGGCTCAGCTCGGCATCAACGCGACGAACGGCGCCTGGGGCTTCGGTCTCAACTACAAGCTTGGTGTTGGTTCCGAAGACCGCATGAACAACTCGTTCAATGCCAACGTCCGCTACGCCTTCTAATCATTGAAGCGTGTGTTCCCGGGACTCCAAAGCTCATGTTCTCTATCTTCTGTCTTCTTCGGAAGGCAGAAGAGGGGAAAAAGAGCAGCTTCAATTGTGAGTTCTGAAATTTAGTGCGCAGGCATTGAATTTCTCAACTCAGGCGAGTTCAGGCCCGTTTCCGTCGTTAGTTCGGGAACGGGCCTTTTTCTCACTGATGGTTTTAGAACGAGCGGAGTAGTAATGACAAATCCAGAACCTCCGAAGACTGATCCCATTCTCGGAGCGGAGAGACGGGAAACCAGGGCTCTCTCTGAGGAGAAGCGTGCTCAGGCGCTTGAGCTATTCAAGCATGGGATTGGTTATACCAAGGCATCGAGAATACTCAACATTTCAGTCAATACAGTACGTGATTGGAGTCGCAACTTTAAGCGCGGGACTTTTCGTACGGAGATCTCTGAGAACCAATACCGTTATCCGCAGGAAGTCAGAGAACAGGTAATTAGGCTTCGCTTATCTGGTCTTTCGTGGAGTGAAATAAAGAAACGCACAGGTATTTCTTCAAGCACTGCGCGGAAATGGATAGATGAACATTGTCAAAGACCTGGTAGAAAAGAGCAGCTTCTAGTTGATAAAAAATAAACAGTCACGATAGTAAAAAATACTGAAAAAACTATGGACAACGTTAAACCAGAAAAGAAAACCCCTATGGTTTTCTATGGAGAGTACTCGTTAAGACATTGGATACGTTTGATTTTAAACGGAAACATTCAACTTCCAGAGTATCAAAGAAAATTTGTTTGGAGAGAAAGTGATGCTTTTGATTTGTTAAATTCTATTTGCAATCATCAGTTCGTGCCTCCGATTACAATAGGAGCATACCAAAAAGAAGGGAAAGTCATTAATTACATAATTGATGGCCAACAGAGGCTGACATCTATATTGTTGGCTTATATCGGTATATTTCCTAAAAATATAAAGATTGATTCAAGGAAAACTAAAAATCAGGAAAATATAGAAATACAAACAGAATCTGACGAAGAATATCAGAAATGGACGTTTAAAGAACTGACGAAACTAGGGAATACTAAAGAGGCAATACTTCAGGCTATAAGTGGAGGCGATGAGAAACTAAGATATATTCGGTTGCGTGATAATTTTCCAGTGATGGATGATGATTTTCTAGGTAAAAGGTATGTAGGATTTTCTTACATTGTTTATCACAATGAAAATATTAGTGAAGAAAATAACTTTTTCTCGACGTTATTTAGAAATATCAACATTCATGGAAAGCCGCTTCATCCAGTAGAAAGTCGCCGCGCACTTTATTTTTTGGATCAAGATTTAGAAACTTGGTTCGAACCAGAGTTTTGTAAGGGAATTCTTTACACTGCAAGTGAACGATCGGGTAGATATTATTTTGATTTCACGAGGGCTCTTGCTTTGTTGTCTCAATTCGTTAAGTGCGGCGAAGATATTGAAGAGGTAGCTAAGGGGTATCTAAATAAAATAGAGTTATATTATGAATGTTATATTAGGTCGGTATGCAATAGAAATCAGAGCGGGGATTTTCAATATTTACCGAAGATATATGATAGCGAAGGCCGTCAGGGTGTAATTTCAAAGTTGGTCGATAATTATAATAAACTTAAACTTCCTAAGGAATTCCAATCAATTATAGATCTTGATTTATACGTATTTGGTTTGATGTATTTCACTATATTTAAGGAGTCAGAGCTGAAAAATATTGATGAACCTGATAAGTTAAAAAATAAAATTAATGGATGGATAGAGAAATTAAAGAGGGAGCCTGGATATGGAAAGTCATCTGGAAGAATAACGAGAGTGCGTCAAAGAATTATATTGTCCATTGAATTGTATAGAACTGTTTTTGTAGATAAGAAATGATTGGTACACATTCAGAATTTATTCTAAAACCTTTATCTAAAATTCTATTAGAGTTTGCTGATATATCTAGCCCACTGAACTTTGGAATTGAGGAACATCCTTTGTGGGATTATCTGTTCATGTCTTTATTCCTAAGGCTTACGGGGGCTCAAGAGCAAAAATGTAAGTGTATAGCTTGGGAACTAGCTACTATCAACTATGAAATTCGGAGAAAGTTGTTCTCGAGTGGTAATGATCTGAATTGCTCGACACTAAAAGAAAAGAACACGGTTTTTAAATACCAAGTTATCGGGCTGCAAGATTTGGGGGTTAATGTAGATGCTGCTTTTCTGGATGATGTTCGACTAAAAAGTTATGATACTGCATTCGCAAAAGTAAATATTTTCTTTGAGCATGTGGAGAGTTCTGGACTGCATCCGAGAGAATGTGAATTTTCTAAAGACTTATTCTGTAAATGGAATGCCTGCAAAGGCGCTGGGGTCGATAAAATATTTGGAAAATGCGATTCGTGTAAGGAAAAAGGAAATTGTGATGCTAGAAGCCTGAAAGCTGAAAAGGAGTCGGGGTTGGAAGCGATATATAGCAGATTGTACCTTCATAGAAATCGATGTGCGCATAATGTCTCATCTTATCAGCCTAACCTTCCCGATCTGAATAAGCTTGTGTCCCCCATTTATATTTATGAGAATTATTATACATGGTTTATGGTAATAATGTTTATTGACGAATTATTTATTAATTTGTATAAAGAATTTGAGATTACATTGACTTCTCAGTATAATATCTAAGGATGCTCTGAGCAAATCCGAAGATAATGCATTAATTGCATAAATATCAAATATATGATAGAATATGTCTATCATAAATAGATTTGCGAGAGGCTTCGTATGGAACAGCTTTCGTTTTCGGACCTTGAAATCAGTCTTCGCCGGAAAACCCGCAAAACCCGTACGGAACGCCTCACCGAACGGTTGGAAAAGCTTGTCCCCTGGTCAGACCTTCTTGAGCTGATTCAGCCCTTTTATTACGAGTCAGGCCGCCGCGGCCGGCAGCCGTTCCCGCTTGAATTGATGCTCCGGATCCATCTGCTGCAGATCGTATACAACATGAGCGATCCTCAGATGGAGGATTATCTTCACGAGAACTCTACTGCTCGAAAATTCGTGGGGCTGGCGCTGGCGGACCGGACGCCGGATGAATCCACGATTCTCCAGTTCCGTCATCTGCTCGAGAAGCACAACCTCGGCAAGCAGGTCCTTGAACGGGTCAACGACGGCATTGCCGCTGCCGGACTGATGCTCTCCAAAGGACGCATTGTTGATGCCAGCTTCATTGAGGCCCCGAGCTCAACAAAGAATCGCGATCACAAGCGGGATCCGGAAATGGCGAGCGGCAAAAAGGGAAATACGTGGCATTTCGGCATGAAGATGCACGTCGCCACCGACGACCTCATCGGCATCGTCACGAATGCGGTCTACGGACCCGCCAACGAGCATGACATCAGCCGTGCAAGGGAACTAATACCGTCGGAGACGGAGCAGGTCTACGGCGATGCCGGCTATGTCGGGATGGAAAAGCGCGAAGAATTCCAGACGGATAAGGAAGCTGAAAAGCGTGAGTACCGGATCAACCTCCGTCCAGGCGTGTTGAAAGGGCGCTCGGCTGAAGACCTTGTGCGTCGGGTTGAGCATTTAAAGTCCAGCGTTCGATGCAAGGTTGAGCATGTCTTTGCGCGTGTGAAGCTTCAGATGTCGTACCGCAAGACCCGGTATCGCGGCCTTGCGAAGAATGCTCATCGCATCAATACGATGCTGGCGCTCTGCAATCTCTTCACTGTGGATTGCTTCCTGAGAAGATTAAAGGCCTAATTGTGCCTATATTGCGGGAATTTCCCTAAAAAACATCATATTGTGCAGATTTTTAGACTGTAAACAACCAAATTTATGTGTTTGGACCGGATTTTCCGGTTTCAGTCATAAAAATCGGTACTTGCTCAGACCTTCCCTAAGTATCTCATAGTGAGTTTATGTTGAACCTTTAGCGGAAAATAATTGTTATCAGCAAAATTTACGTTTGAAGGGTAATTTAATATTGTTTGTTGCTAAGTTGTTGCTATTAATTTATTGGTCATATAATTTATTCGATGTGTTTTCATAATATGCATTGCATTGCGCAACTTAAAATACAATTCATGCCGAACTCGATAATAAAATATTGTTTTGCGAATTGTCCGGAGTCTTGTAAATTCCGGAAATCAAATGCGATATGTGGAGACAAAAAGGCTGTCATTTATGCTTTATGTAAAGGTCTAACTAGAATTTTCATTTCTCGACCACAGCCATTTGGAAAGTCATATCTTATTTCGGTATATAAGGAGTTTTTCGAAACTGGTACTTGCGATTATTTTGGTCTTGATATTGATAAACGCCGGATAGATCGACCCTACCCTGTTGTTCGACTCGATTTTTCATTCTGTAAGCACCAGAAGACAATTGAAAATTTTCGTGCAGTATTCAATACCTTCATCACATCAGCTTTCTCGCCCTTAGGGTTCAAATTCGATCCGACGCATGCTTCCATCCGCTTCATCGACCAATTAAAGTATTGGCTCAACACACTCGAACCAAATTCAATCGTTCTGCTGATTGACGATTACGATGTGCTGCTCACCACTCACCTTGACGATCCAGAGCTATTTAATCAAGTGAGTCGTGTCTTGGGTGAGTTCTATGCGGCGATCAAGGAGTGCGAAGGCTGCCTTCGATTCCTCTTTATTACTGGAGAGACAAGAATCGGCTTCGATGGAATTTTCGGCGGCTTCAATATTTTCGAAGATATCACTTTTGATCCCGACTATGGAACGCTGTTCGGGTTTACCGCAGATGAGATTGAAAGCAACTTCAGAGACGATTTGAAAAATGCCGAAGCTGTACTCAATCTGAGCCGAAAAGATCTCCTCAATGAAATGCGCAGGCACTACGGCGGCTTCTCCTTCGACTCTGAAGCTGAGACGCACATCTTCTGCCTCAGTTCTGTTCTGCAATTCTTGAGCCACCCGGAAAAAGGCTTTCAGCCTTATTGGCACGCAAGTGAAGGAGAGCGTTCAGAGCTCTGGAACTTCATCAAAAGCAAAGCGCTCAGCTCACCGGACATCTTCAAAGCACGCACAAGCATCACGATGGATGAGCTCGAAGGCTTCAGCTCCGGCCAGAATATCTCCCTCAAGGCACTTCTCGTGCAGACGGGCTGCCTCACCATCAAATCGAAGCTCAACATGGCCGAGGTCGAATTGGGATGCCCCAACAAAGAGGTTGAGCATTTTCTCGAGCAACTCTGCGCTGAGGAGAAACTAAAGCGCGGATCACCAATGCACTAGTATATCGTTCTGTAAATAAAGCCATTAATTAGACGATTTTGCTATAATTGAAGGATCCCACTCACTGGAGCCTCCTCATGCCTCGCGGCCGCCCTGTCGTTACCCCTCTGACACTCACTCCAGAGCAGGTTGCCTCACTAACTCAGATCGCCAACTCACGCACAGCTGAGAATCGCCAGGTGCAGCGCGCCCGAATTCTGCTCGGCGCAGCCAGCGGGAAGCCGCAGAAAGAGCTGGCTGAAGAAGTTCAGCTTTCGGTAAGTGCGGTCGCCCGTTTCCTGCGGAAGGCTTTGCAGATCGGCCCGATGATGGCTCTCGAGGATCTCAAGCGCAGCGGACGACCGGCAACGATCAGCGATGATGCGCGCACCTGGGTGCGTTCTCTTGCATGCACGCCGCCGAAGGATTTGCCGGATGGACCGACGCAGGCGCTTTGGTCAATGGAGACTCTGGCCGCCTACGTGCGCAAACATGCTGAAGAACAACGCTATGGCGAATCGCTCGGCAAAGCCTCAAAGTCCACTATCTGGACAATTCTCGAAGAAGGAGAAATCAAGCCGCACCGCATCCGCTATTACCTTGAGAAGAAGGATCCCGATTTTGAAGCTAAAGCGAGAGAAGTCCTTCTCCTTTACAAGCGCGTGGAGATCGACCTTCGCTTCATTGATACGCTTGAAGGCTCATCGCAGCCGAACGGCACCGTCTACATCTCCTATGACGAGAAGCCGGGCATTCAGGCAATTGGGAACATTCATGATGATCGGCCGCCGCAGCCTGGAAAAGGCTTTACCCGTCGCGACTACGAATATCGTCGTCACGGAACGCTTTCCCTGCTTGCCGGCATTGATCTGATTACAGGCAAGGTACACAGTCTGATCCGCGAACGCCATAAGAGCTCAGACTTCGCCGACTTTCTCAGGATGATTGATGCGACGTATGCTGATGAATGTCGGATCTTCATTGTGTTGGATAATCACTCGATCCACACATCGAAGGAAACGCGTGCCTACCTTGATACGAGGAAGGGGCGCTTCCAGTTCATCTTCACGCCGAAGCATGCATCATGGCTCAATCTCATTGAAGCATTCTTCAGCAAGATGGCGCGTCAAAGCCTGCGCGGGCTTCGCGTCAATTCGAAGGATGAGCTGAGGGATCACATTACAAAGTGGATCGATGAAACCAACGAAGACCCCGTGCCGTTCCGCTGGCGCTGGAAGCTCGACGAGGTCCACGAATTAATTAATAGCCTTAATTAACGAGCGATATACTAGTAATGCGGGATAAAACTGCACCACCCCGAGATTGGTGATCAATATCCAGAAACTGCAATCCGTCACTTCGTGGATGTTCCTTTTCTGGCCCGGGTCATCCGCATCGTGCTGACAATCCTCCGCAAGCCCTGAAGAATTCCGACTGATGGACAACGCAATGCTCTCCGCCGCTGAGAAAGGCGCCGGTCTCAGGAGGCACGGCATTGAGGACGAAGCGTCCGATAGCGTCCGGCTATTCGAATTCAATAAAACTCCAGAGCCGAAGCGTCAGCTCTGGATCTCTATCATCACGTAGGACCTCAAACGCCAACCGCCTGAGGCCCACTTGCATCGACGCAAGTTTGGGGTTTACGCATGTGTCCCCGCATCCCGCAAACGCTTCCGCTTCCCCGGCAGTCCCGCCATCCAGGGGAACGCATTCTCATGCGCCGCTCTGAACGCATCAATCGCCGCCTTGTCGGCAAGCGTCGCATCCACCATGTCGAGACCGTCGAGGAGCATCTGCTTGTGGCGCGGTGCAATGTCGAAGTGCCAGTGTCTATCTGCGCCTGCGGCTTCAATCGTTTGAGCCGGGAGGTTGATGGTGAGCTCAATCGGCTTCGTCTCCGACAGAACAGAGAGAATCTCCGCCCCGTCCTCTGGCGACACTTTGGCAGCGAGGAGGCCGTTGTTGAAGCAGTTCGAATAGAAGATTTCGCCGAAGGAGGGCGCTACGACGACGCGAATGCCGTACTGCATCAGCCCCCAGACGGCATGTTCGCGGCTCGAGCCGCAGCCGAAGTTGGGGCCGGATACGATGATCTTCGTCTTCTCAAACCCCGGGCGATTGAGAACGCAGTCGTTCCGGGTCGTGCCGTCCGCATTTATGCGGAAGTTCCAGAGGAGCCCCTGAGCGAGTCCCGACTTGTCGATCCCGTGCAGGAACTGCTTAGGCATCAGCTGGTCGGTGTCGAGATTGTCGATGTCGATGGGTGCGGCGACCGCGGTGAGGGTAGAGAACTTTTCCATTTTTTCTTTCCTCCGGACAATCCTTAAAGCTTTCCAAGCGTGTTGGGGTCCGTAAGGACGCCCATGACGGCGGAAGCCGCCGCCGTTTCGGTGCTCACGAGATGCGTTTTCGCTCCGCGCCCCTGCCGGCCCTCGAAATTGCGGTTCGTGGTGGAGGCGCAGCGAACGCCGTCGCCCAGAATGTCGCCGTTCATCGCAAGGCAGAGGGTGCACCCGCTTTTGCGCCATTCGAATCCCGCGTCCTTGAAGATGCGGTCAAGCCCCTCCGCTTCCGCCTCTCTTCTCACGCGCATGGATCCCGGCATCACCTGAGCCCGGACGCCCGCGTGGACTTTGCGGCCTTTCAAAATTGCCGCGGCTGCCCGGAGGTCCGAGAGCCTTGCATTCGTGCAGGAACCAATAAAGACATGCTGAATCGGAACCCCCGCCATCGTGCGGCCGGGTTCGAGCCCCTGATATTCAAGTCCGCGCTTTCCGGCTTCCCGCTGGATGGGATCCTGGAAGGCTTCCGGGTCGGGAATCGGTTCATCAAGCGCTGTCGCCTGATCGGGCGACGTGCCCCAGGTGGTCATCGGTTGGACTTTGGAAGCGTCGATTTCGACCGTTTCATCCCATTCGGCGTCCGGGTCGCTTCGGAGCGTCTTCGCATAGGTAGCCATGGCTTCAAAGTTTTCTTCAGTGAGCCCTGCCGCATGCGCCTTCACCCAGTCGAGGGCCTTTTCGTCCGGCGCAATGAGTGCGCCCCGGGCGCCGGCTTCAACGGTGAGATTGCAGAGCGTGAAGCGTCCCTCCATCGGAAGCTGAGAGACGGCTTCGCCCGTGTATTCAACGACCTTTCCCAGTGCCCCACGAGCGGAAATCGTGCGGAGCACCGTGAGCGCAAGGTCCTTCGGAGTCGCTGTTGTGGGAAGCTTCCCCTTGATCTCAATCTTCATGCTCCGGCCAAGCCGGTAGACGAGGGTCTGCGTCGCGAGAATGTGCTCGATCTCGGATGTGCCGATCCCGAAGCCGAGCGCACCCAGCGCCCCGTGGGTCGTCGTGTGGCTGTCGCCGCAGATCACAACCATCCCGGGACGCACGAGCCCCTGTTCGTCCATGAGAACGTGCTCCACGCCCTGGTCCGGGTCGTTGGGGCCATAGAAAGCGTCGATTCCGAAATGCCGGCAGTTGGCTTCGAGGGTCTCCGCCTGAACGAGGCTCGCGTGATCGTGAATGACGCGCGGGCTGACGTCCTCGCTCGGGATGATGTGGTCGACGACGCAGAGGTGCGCATCGGGAACGGCCACCGGAATGCCGCGGTCTCGTACGCCTGCAAAAGCCTGAGGCGACGTGTATTCGTTCGCAAAGTGCGCGTCGCAATAGAGAAGTACGGTTTCCGCGTCGATTCGCTTCACCGTATGGGCGTCGACGATCTTCTGGTAGAGCGTGCGGGGACGCGCTTTAAGCTCCTCAGCGGAATTCGCGTGAGTGGGTAGGGCAGCTGTCATGTCTGGGGTTCTCCTTCTTTGAGTAGCCGTCCCGTTGATGATCCCAGCAGCCGGGATCTTTCTTTGCGGCAAGGAAACTGCTGGAATGACGGCTTTTCAAGCCGTCGGACCCGGGGTCCTTTTTGGGAAAAAGTCGAAGTCGACTTTTTCCCCGGATTGACGCCGGGAGCCTTTGTCAGGCGGGAGGACTTGGGTTTCCTTCAAATTACGCCTCTTTTCGGCCTGCGTACGGGTACTTCGCAAAGTAATAGTTGAGAAGCACTGGAACCAGGAAGATCGTGCCTATGGTAGAGGCGATGGTGCCGAAGATGAAGGTGATGGCAAGGCCTCCGAAGACCGGATCCGGAATGAGGATGACGCTCCCCAGAAGAATCGCGAGCGTTGTCAGAAGAATGGGCCGAAGCCTCACCGCGCCTGCGTCGATGAGCGCGTCCTTCAAGGGCAGTCCCGCCTTCAGATAGTCGATCACGAAGTCGATGATGAGAAGAGAACTTCTCACCACAACGCCCGAGATCGCCGTGACGCCGACGAGGGACGAGGCGGAGAACTGAACGTTCATGAGCCAGTGCCCGGGGAAGATCCCGATGAAGCAGAGGGGAACGGCAGAGAGCGCAATCATCGCGAGTCCGAAGGAGCGGTAGTAGGCAACGAGGATCAGAAAGATCGCGCCGACGGAAAGCATGAGCGACTTCGCGAGATCCCGGTAGCTGTCGAGCATCATCCGCATTTCACCCTGCCAGAGGAGAACGGCGGGCGACTTCGTGAGGTCAGGGCGTTCGTCGGACCACGTGAGGTTTCCGGTTGAAAGCGTGCCGCCGCCGGGAAGCTCAATGCCGGCGAGCCTCCGGTCGAGATCCAGCACCGCGTAGGTGGGCGTCGTGGAGGCGAGTTCGCCCCCGACGGCAGCCGTCATGACGCCGTCCTTTTTGTCGATCTCCCGGGGTTCGCTTCTCGAGGTTGTGGCGACGATTTCCGAGAGCGGCACGCGCACGCCCGCAAATCCCGGAACCGTGACGCCCGAAAGGAAGGCGGGATCAAAGGCTTCGCCCTTTGCGATTTCCACGCGGATGGGCTCTCCGAGGCGCTCGCCCTCCGTATGGGCGTAGCCGATGACGGAGCCGTCCGTGAGGGCCTTGAGTTCATGCGCAGCGAGCGCCGGAAGGACGCCCGCGCGGATTGCCTTTTCCCGATCGATCGAGAGCGCAATCTGCGGGCGGTCTGCCTTCTCAGTATTCGTCACCTCCGCCATGTCGTAGGTCGCGCGGAATTCCTTTTCGACTCTCTCCGCGAGCCACCTGAGAAGCTCCGGGTCCTTCGCGTAGAGCTCCGCATAGATCGTTCCCTTGAGGGGCGGCCCCGGCGGGTCTTCGAGAACCTGGATGGTGCTTCCGGGCCATTTGGCCGACACGGCTGTGAGCGCCTTGCGGAGTTCCGCCGCAATGACGATCGAGCTTCTCTCGCGGCTCTTCTTGTCGGTGAGATTCACGCGGACCGCGCCGATCGTGCTTCCTTTCTCCGGGCTCATCCGCATCATGGAATTGAAGTCCGGAACGTCGGCAAGCCCCGAGGAGCTCTGCCAGTTTCTGACTTCCGGAATCCGAGCAACGAGAGCGGCCACGTCCCTCACGGCACGGTCGGTGACTTCAACGGGCGTGCCGAGGGCATTTCAACCGTCACATTGAAGGTGTTCTTGTTGTCCTTGGGCAGAAACCCCATTTCAACGCCGAATTCGGGGGACGGTCCGCCCGGGCCTGAGGGCCTCACGAGCTGCCAGAAGGGCATCGCGAACGAAACCGCAATCAGAAGAATCAGAATGAGGACGTAGAGAGTTTCGCGCTTCGGATGCCCGATCAGGCGCTTTGCCGGAATGCTGTACCAGGCTCCGAGCCTTCCGCCCGGAACTTCCTCTGAGGCAGCAGCGCCCCTCGGGGAAGTCTTCAGAGGCTTCACTTTCGGAGCCGGCATCCAGCGGAGCGCCGCCCAGGGGGCCACCGTATAGGCAATGAGAAAGGAGGCGGCGAGTGCGACCGGAACCGCAAAGCCCACGGGATAGAAGTACTGCTTCGGCATCCCCGTGAGCGCCGGGATGAGGGACGCAAAGACGAGCATCACGGCAATCGTCGCGAGAAGCGTGGCGCTTCCGATTTCGCCCGGAGCCACGATTGAGCGCTCCATCTTGTCCGCACGGTTTCGGATGGGCGAAAGCCCGTAGTGGCGCACGATGTTTTCAATGACGACGATCGAGTCGTCGACGAGAAGCCCCAGCGCAATGATGAGCGCATAGAGCGTGAGGCGGTTTATCGTGAAGCCCGTGAGCCCGACGACACCGAGCGTTATCGCGAGTATGAGGGGCACCGTAATCGCGACGATGGAGGCGGCTCTCACCCCAAGGAAAAGGAGCGTGACCGAAACGACGGCAAAGACCGCAATCCCGAGGTGCTCGATCAGGGTGTTGACGGCATCGTTTGCCTTGTCGCCGTCGTTTCGCGTGACGTAGACCCCGACATCCTGCGGGATGACGGAACCCTTCATGCGCTCGATCCGGGCGACGGCTTCCTCCGCCACCGTCACTGCATTGGCGTTCTTGCGCTTCGCAATGGCGAGCGTCACGCTTTCGCGCTCTTGTATTCCGGAGGAAATCGCCCCGGCTTCATCCCGGCAGTCCGTTCCGGACAATCCGCAGCCGAAGCGCGTGGAGTGGGTCTTCGTTTCCCTCGGACCGTCGTCAATCCGGGCAACATCACCCAAATGCACCGGGCGGCCTTCGGGCGACATCCCGACGACGAGATTTCTGAGGTCCTCTGCGCTTTCGATAAAGTCCGACACCCGGACGGAAGCTTCCTTCCCCGCTTCCATGATGTTCCCGAGCGGCCCCGCGACGCTCGAAGCGGAAAGCGCGAGCTTCAATTGCGCAAAGGAAAGCCCGAAGGCGGAGAGCTTTTCGGGTTCGACCGTGACCAGAAGCTCCCGGTCTCGGCCGCCGTAGACGGCCGTCGTCGAAATGTCCTCCAGGCCCGAAAGGTCGTCGAGCACGCTCTCGGCAATGCGCTTCAACCCATAGTCTCCGTACTTGTCGGAAACGAGGGTCACCGCGAGAATCGGTACGTCGTCCACGTCGGCGCTCTTGATGAAGGGGCCGATCACGCCGGGAGGCAGCTCGTTCCTTCCGCCCATTACTCGGTCGGCAAGCTTCACGAGCGAAGCTTCCTTGTTTTCGCCCACCTTGAATTGAACGGTGACGAGGGCTCCCGAATCCTTGGCCGTCGCCCAGACGTGGTCGACGCCGCTCACCTGGTTGATGATGGCTTCCAAGGGCCTCACAACCTTCGCTTCCACTTCCGCGGGCTCCGCACCCGGCATCACGGCAATGACGGCTGCCGCCGGCATCGTGATCTGCGGGTTCTCCTCGCGGGGCGTCGTGAGAATCGCCCAGATGCCGAAGAGGAGCGCCGCGATCATGACGATCACGGTGAGCTTCGAATCAATGAAGAGCGCGGCCATCCAACCCGTGATCGTATGTTCGCTTCTTTTCTTTTCCTGCGCCGCAGTGCTTTCCATCTTAGGGGCTCTCATCGCGACAGGAGCGGGCTTTTGCTGCGGGTCCGTTTCTCCGCTCATTTTTGATCTCCCTCGACAGCCTCGACAGCGTCTCCCCGAGCGCTGCTCCGCTTTTCGACCTTCACGGGGCTTCCGTCGCGAAGATTCCCGGACGGCTGGTTGATGAGCGATTCTCGGCCCTGGAGGCCGGCCAGAATTTCAACCATTCCCCCGAGGCGCTTTCCGGTTCTGAGCCAGCGGAACTTTGCTTTTCCCTCTTCAAGAACGAATGCGCCTTCCAATCCTCCGCGGGTCGTGAGAACGGACTCCGGCACCCAGGGCGAGGCGTCGGCCGAACTTGAGCGCTTCACTTCCACCCGGACGTACATGCCGGGCTTCAAGCGTGCTTCAGCCTTCGTCCGTTCCTCTCCGGAGAAGGCGATGCGGGCGAGCGTGGTCCGGGAAATCCGGTCGGCGGACTCGGTCGTGCGTTCGATGGTTCCTTCGAATTCAGCTGATTCGCCATCCATTCGGACCAAAGCCCGCGTGCCTGTTTGGATCTCTGCGCGCTGATTCTGCGGAATCGAGAATTCCACTTTCGGATTCGTTTCTGAATCCACGACGACAATGGGAAGGCCGGGAAGCGCAAGGTCGCCCTCGCGCTTCAGAACTCTTGCGACCCGGCCGTCGATGGGAGAACGGACGGTGGTGTAGGCAAGCTGCGCCTTTGCGGCTGCGAGCATCGCTTCGGCTTCCTTCAGATCGCTTCGGGCAGCTTCATTTTTGAGCGTGATCTTTCGCCAGTCGTTTTCCGATACGAGCCCCTCGTGGTAGAGCGCGGAGAATTTCTCATGATCGAGCGCGGCATCCTTCGCCGCTGCCCTGGCAGCCGAGACTTTCGCAGATGCCGTCCGGACGGCCGCTTCAACGTCCCGGGAATCGAGCTGAGCCACTACGTCGCCCGCTTTTATGGAATCGCCTTCCTTCTTCGGAATTGCTTCGATGTAGGCCGACAATCGGCTCGCAGCCTCCACGCGATGGTCGGGAACGACCTCGCCGAGCGCAGTGATCGACCCGGGGAGGGTGACCGGCGAGAGAATCTCAACGGTTTCGAGAAGCGCTTCCCGCGGTTCTGTGCTCGCAGGAATTTCATCTGCTCCGCAGCCCGCGAGGAGGAGGCTCAATCCCAGAAGGAGAAGCGGGGAGGCGAGGAATAGGGCAGGTTGTTTCATGCAGTTCATTGGATGACTCCCGGTTCGGGTGCCTCGAGCGCGGGCTGGTTCTTTTGGGAGCTTTTCGACGAAGATGACGAAAGACTTTCCGGGAAAAGGATCCTGAAAATGCTTCGCTTGATTCGCTCGGGCGTGAAGTTTCCCTTTTCTGCGCCCGGGAGCCACGCAAGTGTTTTTCTCGCTTCAAAAGGCATCAGACACATGCCTGCAACGAGAAGCGCCCAGTGCTGCCGGTCTTCGGTGATGCCGAGTTTGCCGGCCAGGTCGTAGAGGATCCGGAAGGTTTCGCGGTAGGCAATGTCCGAGCATTTGCGGGAGCGCTCGTCATCGGGATCAAGGATGGAGCGCTGAATGAGAAGCGAAAGATTCGGGTTTTCAAAAAACCGGTCGACGAGGAAATTGACGAAAGCCTTCAGCTGCTCCCGCGGATCGGGGATTTTCTCCACCGCTTCCTTGAGCCCCGTAATGTGGATCCGGGCGAGTCTTTCGCAGACGGCGAGCCAGAGGGCGTCCTTCCCGGGAAAGTGATAGTAGAGCGCCGCCTTCGTGATGCCTACGTCTTCTGCGATCTCCCGCATGGAGACGCCGTCAATGCCCGCTGCGGCAAAGCGGGCTTCCGCTGCGTTCAATATGGCTTCCCTTGAGTCGCCCGGGCGGCTCTCCGTGAGTTCGTTTGCTGCCATGAGTTGTTGGTTTCTAAATTCCGAGGGATTTCTGCCGGATGTTTTCTGACTAACCGGTCGGTAAGCGGATTCTAACGAAGGCGAACGACCGGATGCCGACATAGCGCTCAGGCTCTCTGACAGGCGTCAAGGCTTTTCTTCATGTGGTGCGCAATCGTTCTGCCGGAATGCGGCGGCGGCATATCATGAACTTTCGTCTGCACCGGACCCTACCTTTGAGCGAGTTCATTTATGCGCTTTCGCACTGCCCGTCTTTCCGACGCTCCCGCGCTTCTTGAGATTTATCGGGAATACATCGATACGCCGATCACGTTTGAGTATGCGCTCCCGTCCGTCGAGGAATTCAAGGACCGCATCCGTTCAATTTCCGAATTTTTTCCCTATCTGGTGCTCGAGGACGATGGCGGCGTGATCGTCGGCTACGCCTATGCGCATCGTCATATGGAGCGTGCGGCCTACCAGTGGAATGCGGAGCTTTCGATTTATCTCTCTCGCGCGCTTGCCGGAAAAGGCTGGGGACGGCGCGCTTACGGGCTTCTTCTCGAACTCCTCGCGCTTCAGGGCATGAAAGCCGCCTACGGATGCGTGACGTCGCCCAACCCGCCGTCGGAGAAGCTCCATAAGAGCCTCGGATTTGAACTTGTGGGCACCTATCCGCTCGCGGGTTGGAAGAACGGCTCCTGGCATTCGGTCAGCTGGTTTAGAAAAGCGATCGGGAGCTACGAAGGGGAACCCCAGCCGCCGAAAGCCTTCGGCGACCTTCCTCAGGCTCGGGTTGCTGAGGTGCTCGAGCGCTGGGCGAAGGCATAAGCGGGAAGCCTGAAGTCTTTTCGAACAGATAACTACATTTTCTGCGGATTTTTTGAGAAGACTTCAGACTTTTTTCATCCTTTCTCGGATAGACTTGCCACAACAGATTCCGGGTACATAAAGTCCCGGAAATAATTTGACCAGGATTAAAAAATGAAGATTTCTGCACGCAATACGCTCGAAGGCAAGATCCTTTCCATCAAGGAAGGTCCGGTGTCGACCGAGGTTGTGATTGAAACGGCTGCCGGCGAGAAGCTCGTCTCCTCCATCACGACGACTTCTGCCAAGACGCTCGGCCTCAAGGTGGGCGGCAAGGCCTATGCCATCATCAAGGCGTCGAACGTCATGATCGGCGTGGATGACTGATTAGGCTCTAAGATTGATCGAGTTAAAAATCCCCGCGAAGCGTTGTTCATTCACGGGGATTTTTACTATGCGTCCTCGCGGGAAGGCCTGTTATTCCAGCTTCCCGCATCGGTTGACAATAAAACTTCAGTTCTGATTAACCATCCCGATGTTCCCTTCGGCAGACCTCTCGGACGGAATGTTCAGTCTTATTTACCGAGTGCAGCATTAGCACCGGCCACGTAGCCGTAGGAGAGGGCATCGCTGATGGCGTTGCCGCCCGCGCGATTCGTGCCGTGGATGCCGCCCGTGACTTCACCTGCTGCATAGAGACCCGGAATTGCCTTTCCATCCTTGCCGATAACGTGAGTATCCGTATCGATTTGAACGCCGCCCATCGTGTGGTGCACGCTTGGCGTTCTCAGTTCGGCGTAATAGGGGCCTTCATACATCGGGATGTTTGGAGCGCATGACGGACGACCAAATTCAGGATCGACGCTCTGCTTTCTGCAGAAATCGTTGAATTTCTCAAATGTTTGGCGAAGTGCTGCAGCATCAATATTGGTCTTCTTTGCGAGATCTTCGATAGTGTCGCCGCGAACGACTTTGCCCGCTTTAATGAGGGTATCGATCGACTGACCCATCGTCGTCATGCCGTCGGGCTTCACGCGGGAGTTCTTCACCGTGCACATGCGGTAGAAGACGCCGCCCTTCTGGGCGAGTGCAGCGCGCGAGAGCACATCGCGGCGCTCCATTTCGTTGACAAAGCGCTTGCCGTCGGTGTTCACATAGATTGCCGTACCCTGACAGACGCCCGAAACCGTTCCGTTCTGGGGATCCGTTACAGGGAGAAGCTGGATGTAACCCATGTCGATCAGCTTGGCACCGGCTTTTGCTGCCATCACAATGCCGTCTCCCGTGATCGCCGGCGAGTTCGTCGTGCCGATCTTTTTATCGAGTTTGCCGTCCCACTGCGTGTCGTACTTCATGCGCATTTCAACGTTAGCGCCGAAGCCGCCTGCGGCAAGGATCACACCCTTTGCCGCCGAGACTTTGACGGGTTTGCCGTCGGGGCCCGCAGCTTCGACGCCGACGACCCGGCCATTCTTCGTGATGAGGTTTTCAGCCTTCGTCTGATAGTAGATGGTGACAGGAAGGTTTTCTTTCCGGATTGTTTCGCGGTAGGTATCGATATACCCTTGTCCGCTCGTGAAGTACTTTGCGTCGTGCGAACGAGGCCAGATCGCGCCGACATATTGACTCGTGAAGTCGTTCCAATCAAAGCCCATGGAAGCAAGAAGCTTCACGGTATCCGGGGCAAGTCTCGCAAGCTTGTCGACGAGTTCAAGGTTTGCGGCATAGTCGCCTGCCTTCCAGGTCTGGAGCGCATGAAGTTCTTCGCAGTCAAAGAGCACGTCCGGCGTCTTGGCAACGTGTGCCTCCCATTTGGTGCGGCAGGCAGCAATCAAAGCACGGTGGAGCTCATTCCGTGGTTCTTCTGCGAGGAGTCCTTCAACCATGGCGCGTTGTCCTCCGGACATTTTCTGCTTCCCTTCCAGAGCCGGATCCGCAGCGTTGAGCGCACCGCCCGCAAGAACGGTGTTGCCGCCGAGGAAGCTCATCTTTTCAAGGAGGATGACTTTAGCGCCTGCGCGGGCTGCGGAAACGGCAGCAGAAACTCCGGCACCACCGCCTCCGACAATCACCACATCAGCTTCACTCTCAGCGGGGACCGTAAAGAGATAGCGGTGCGACGACCCCTGCAGGAACTTGCTTGCGTCAATGCCGGCCTTGGTGAGCGCATCCTTGACTGCCCCAACGATTGCGAAGGATGAAAAGGTGGCTCCTGAGATCCGGTCGATCTTGAGTGATTGATTCTCCACGATCATTTCAGGGATCACTTTTTTCGGAAGTTCGGAAACAGCTGGTGTCTCGAGGCTCTTCACGATCTTCACGTCGGTTATTTTGTCTCCCTTCACCGTTACATCGACAACGACGAGGTCGTTGTGGCCCATGGCCTCGCCGCGGAAAACGCCGTCAGCGGCCTGCGATGAAAAGGCTGCAATCGTGATGAGCGCAGCGGCTGCAATCTTGAAGCATTTCATGGTGGTTTCTCCTTTTGCTTTGGGATATTTCGTCACTCACTCTTTCAAGTGCGTTCAGAGATGGTCAGTTCTTTGAAGCACTTTGCAGGATGATCCTTGTCTTTATCCTAACTGCGGCTACATACTTTGAATCAGCCCAGATTTTTAATAAAAGAGAGCCCAGAAGCAGGGTCCCGATCATGTCTACTGCCAATAAACCTGACGCGCATCGTTATCAAGCGGTGGCTCAGGCGCTCATCCGCAATATTGAATCCGGCGTATACGCTGACGGCCGCCTGCCGGGGCGTCGTCGGCTTGAAAGTGATTTCAAGGCATCTCGAAGCACGATTGACTCTGCGCTCGAGATTCTCGAGCGCGAACATTGGATTACGCGCAGTTGCAGAACGCGCCCGGTCATTACAGTGAAGGATCTCGCTTTTGAGGAAAAACTGAGACATTTCCTTGCCCGCAGCGGCTTCAAGCCGCCCCGCATGAATGAGGCCTTTCGTCGGGAAGATGTTGCAAAACTCAATATGAGTTCAGAACCGGGTTCAGACTTCATCAGTCTCTCAAAGCTTTGTGATGAGCATTGGGACGATCATCTCTCTTACGACCTGGAGGTGGCAGGCGTGACGGCGGCGCTTAGGTCCTATCGTTCGAGTAGAAGCGAAATGTTCGCTACGGGCGGCATGCCGGCTCTGAAAGCTGCGCTTTGCGAACACCTCCCGTCCATCGGGATTCATGCAAAACCCTCTGAAGTACTCATCATTTCCCGGCGTCTTCAGGCTTATCGCCTGATCAGCGAAGTTCTCATCGGCCCTTCCGCGGAATTCTGGTACCCGTCCGTCTCGCTCATCCGCTACTACGGCATTGCCGAGCGGCATACGTCATGGCGGCGAGAAATGCCGGTTGATAGTGACGGCCGCATTGATTTTTCTGGGTTTGAGCTTTCGAAGCGCCCTAAAGTCCTCGCACTGGAGCCGGATGCGGCAAAACCTCTAGGCGGGACCCTCAATGAAGCCGAGCGCCTGATGCTCGTTGAAGCCGCACGTCGTACCGGAGCCTTTTTGATAGAGGACTGCTACACGAGGCTCGTGGAGCCGACGGCGACGAAGCCGCCTCTCTCGGCACTTGATCCGGGAAAAGAATGCGTGATCTATATGGGAGCAGTGCCCGCGTGGCTCACGCCCATAGGCTGCTTCAACTTCATTGTGGCGAACGAACGGCTAATTCGACAGCTGATGGCTTCAGGAAGACGGGATTACTTGTCTCCCGGACTCTTCTCTCAGCTTGTCGCTGAGAAGCTCTTTTCGGAAAATCTCCTTCCTGAAATGGTCAGTCGCTTTGAGGTTTTTCACCGCAAGCGGATCGCCCAGGTTAACGCGATCCTTGCGCGCGAGCTTGGGGATCGCTTTTCCTGGCGCGTGCCTGCAGGCTTTGGATGCGTTTGGCTCGATCTCAAGGGAGTGAATCTGAGTCGGCTTTATCGGCATCGGTGCGGCGTTGATTTTGAGCCCGGGTGGTTTTACGGCGAAAAGGAAAAGCGGCACGTACTTTTGCGCTATACCATTCCGATTGCGACCTTTGAGGAAGGCGTGAGCATACTTAGAAGGAATATCGAAGCCTGCGGCTGACTGTATTTCAAAGAGGACTTAACTCTTTCACTGCAGCTCCCGCGTAAGCCCGACCGCCACGCCCTCGATGTCGAACTGCTCGCCCTTGCGCGGGCGGATTGCCGCATGGCGGTAGAGCGGGTTTTCGGCATGAAGCTCCGGGTTCCCCTTGGCGTCGAACCTCAGCCGCCGGATCAGAAGTTCGCCCTGATAGGACGCAAGCACGATGCTGCCGCTTCGCTTTTCAGCAGACCGGTCGATCACGAGAATGTCGCCCGAAAGAATGCCCGCATCCGCCATGGCGTCGCCCTCGACCTCAATGAGAAAGGACGAGAGCGGCCGGCGCACAAGGATCTGGTCGAGCGTCACGCGCTCGTCCCTGCAGTCCGCCGCGGGCGATGGGAAGCCGCATCCCGCGGAAAGCGAGAGGCGCTTGAGCAGATAGCGCGGGGAATGACGGCAGACCAGGCCTATCCGACGGCGGACGGAAGGCTGCGGCCGCATTTCCTGAGGCGTTGGGGAAGAAGTCATGACGGATTCCGGTTTGGCGGGTTTCGGGGATTTTTTTAAGTGGCGGGAACCTCAGATCACCGGAAGGAGCGGATCACATGCCGCACGATGCCCTCAATGACGAACTGTTCGGTAGGCCTGGGCTTGAGGACGGGGTAGTTCACCGCGTCGTTTTCGCTTCGAAGTTCGGGCCTCCCGTCGATTACCTTGAGGCGCTTCACGAGGAAGTTCCCGTCGTAGCAGACGAGCACGATCTGGCCGCTTCGGGCTTCTGAAGACACTTCGACAATGAGGAGGTCTCCCTCGTAGATGCCGGCATCCACCATGGAGTCGCCGGAGGCTTCAACCAGAATGGTTTTCCCGGGTTTGGGAACGAGAAGGTCGTAGAGGTCCGTTTCCTCGGTTTCCGACTCTGCCGCCGGCGCAGGGAACCCGCAGGCCGCGCGCAGGTCGAGCCTGGGAAGTGCGGCTTCGGAGGATTTCTCACTGGGGATCTGAATGGTTTCAGGCTTGATCCCAGGGGAGAGCACTCCGCCGCTTCTCCGAAGGGCATCGAGGAGCGCCTCTCTCGCCCAGCGCGAGCCGCCGCGCTCCTTGACGGCCTGCATGAGGGCTTCGTTCACGCGCATCGTGAGAAAACGCCCCTGAACCTCGTCGTCCGCTTTCCGGGGACGTCCGGGCTGGCGCTTGAGCGGGGTCTCTTCGGGCGTAAGCTTTTTTTCGGTCATGACAAAGGTCCTTTGAGTTAAACTCTGTGTTTAACGGTTATTATAGATTGTGTTTCGGGGTTTCTGGCATGGAATTCATCTCTCTTAAATCACCCGAACGAGTGGAAAGGCTGAGGGCGCTTGGGCAATTGCGGGACACGGCCGATGCCGGGAGTGAGAGGATTCCGACGGAGACTTCCGCATCGCGCTCGTCGAAACGCCTGGGGCTCGATCCCCGGCAGGTGATCTGCCTGATTGACGCCAACAAGTTCTACTGCGCCTGCGAACGCGTGATTGATCCGTCGCTGAGAGGAAAACCCCTTGTTGTGCTCACGAACAACGACGGGTGCGTGGCGGCGCTGACGCCCGAAGCGAAGGCGCTCGGCATCCGCCGCGGGATGCCGGCATTTAAGTTCAGAAGCCTCGTGGAAGAGGGAAAAGTCGAATGGCGAAGCTCCAACTACGAGCTTTACGGATCCGTCTCCAAAAACATTGCGGCGATTCTTGCCGATATGGCGGTGCGGATCGAGCGCTATTCGATTGATGAAAACTTCGCTGACATTACCGGCATTCCGGGCGACCCCGCGGAACTCGGGCGCGCCATGAAGGCGCGGATCTACGAGTGGCAGAGAATTCCAGCATGCGTCGGGATTGCAAATACGAAAACGCTCGCCAAGCTCGCCAACCACCTCGCCAAGGAGTGGCCTGTTTTCGGGGGCGTCATCAACTGGCTCGATCTTGCGCCCCATCGCCGCGAAAAGGCGATGTCGATTACGCCCTTGACGGAAGTATGGGGAATCGGAAGGCGGATGGGAGAGGCACTGCAGAATCTCGGCATTCACACAGTGCTCGACTTCTGGAAGATGGATCCGTCATTCATCCGTGCGCGCTGGGGCGTGGTGCTCGAGCGCACGTGGCGGGAGCTCCACGGCATTCCCTGCATTCCCTTTGACGAGGAGGCGGCTCCCCGAGAGCAGATCATCCGGAGCCGATCCTTCGGGCATCCGGTGACGGACCTCGAGTCGCTCGCTGCCGCGGTGTCGCAGCACATGGCCGATGCGGCCATGACGCTCCGGCAGCAAAAGAGCGCGGCCGGCGAGGTCGGCGTCTTCTTCCATACGAATTTCTTCCGGGGCGACCTTCCGCAGCAGAACGTGTCGCGGGTCGTGAAGCTCCCCCTTCCGACATCCGACACGCTGATTCTCACGAAAATCGCCGTGGGGATCGTTGAGCGCTTTCGCCGCGAAGGCTTTGCCTATCAGAAGGCGGGCGTCATTCTTTCCGACATCCGTCCTGAGCAGTCGTCGGATATTCCGGAAACGCTTTTTTGCGAAGCGTCAGACCGGGAAAAGGAAAGGCGGCGCGCCTTGATGGAAACGCTCGACGGGCTCGCGAGGATCTACGGCCGCGGGATCGTGACCACCGCCAGCACGCAGCTCGCGACCGGCTGGGAAGCGAGGCACGAGAAGCTCTCGCGCTGCTACCTCACGCGGCGGGAGGAAATCCTGAGGGCGCATTGAGGCCGCAAGCGGTCCTCAGGCTCCTGAAAAAATACACCCATACTCCGAAAGACAAGAAGCAGCGCGATTGTCCCGTGCTGCTTCCCTGAGGCCGTTCTTCCGGCCAAACATTCATGCGTGATGGACCGAAAGATCAGGCGTCGCGGGAGCGAAGCGTCTTCTTGAGAATCCAGAGTGCAATCACGAGGAGAAGAATCGCGCCGGCGGTTGAAGCCATCGTGAGCGCGTTGATGTGCTCGACGTCGACCACGATGTAGCGGGCGACCGCAACAATCGCGAGCGCGATCGGCGTATGAATCGGAATTTCACGCGTGCCGAGGGATGCTCCCTTCACCATGGAGAGAATCTCCACATAGAGGAAGAGCATCAGGAGGTCGCCCAGGCTGATGCTTCTCGCGGCGATCATTTCCCATGCGGCCTGACCGATGCCGCCCACGGCGGCAATGGCGATGGCAATGAGCGCCGCGGCCTGCGCGTAGGTGAGCCAGAGGTTGATGACGAGGCTCGCGGACGTGAGCTTCGGCGACTCAACGGATGTTGCCGCGGCAGGGTCGGTCGGGAAGGCGCACTGGCGGCAGGGACCTTCGGGAAGCTGTGTGTCGGCATCCGCGTGACGATGCGGTTGATTGGCGGGCGGGGTGGAAGAAGAACCTGAAGCAGTCATTGAAGGATCAGGAAGGGGAAAAAAGGGAGACTAATTATGGGGGAGAGCTGCGTGATCGGGTTAACCCGCGAGACGCAGAAGGACGTAAGAGAACGCTGAAAAGAGGTAGCAAATCTTTTCTGTCGGGGCGGTCAAGGATGAACAGACCTCCGGACATTCCGGGCAGGGTTCGGAAGGGAGACAGGAACGGATGGAGGGAAAGAAGAGCCAATGTGCTCTTTCCTATGGAAATTGAGAAGCGGCGTGACTTGTGGGAGAGGCGTGCGGCAGGGTCGCTCTGTGTACCGTGCTCGTTTACAGAGAAAAACTATCGGAGCGATTGTCTGATTATTGATTGATCGCGGCGCGAAGGCTCTGGGAAGCAGCGCTCAAGGAACCTATCGCTTCCGGATCGTGACCGCGAGGCCCGGCGCTTCCGTATTTCCGGGATGCGCTTCATCGAGCTCCACGGCGAGATTCCAGCGGTCGCAGAGGGTCTTCACGATAGCGAGTCCGAGACCCGTGCCGGAGACCCCCGTTCCAAGACGACGGTAGAAGGGCTCCATCACGCGCTCGCGTTCGGCGGCCGGAATCCCCGGGCCGTTGTCGGAAACGCGGATGACGGGCGGATTCATGCTGACGAGCTGCAAGGTCACGGCAGTGCCGGCCGGGGAATACCGGACGGCGTTTTCGAGGAGATTCCTCAGAATCGTGAAGAGGTCGTCGAAATTCATGGGGAGCGACGGTTCGGCTCCTGGAGGCAGATCCTCAATGCCCTCAACTTCAAGCGTAAGGCCGAGCTTTTCCGCCTCCCAGTAGACGGACTGGATGGCTTCGTTGAAGGCGCTGATGATGTCCGCTTTCTGGGGAGCCGCACCCTGTCGGCGCTCCTGATCGGAAGTTTTGGCTGACGTCTTCGACTGCGCGCGCTTCAATGTAAGGAGCTGACTCACCTGACGCACTGCACGGTCGATGCCGGCGCGAAGGGTGGAGAGGCGCTCCCTCGCTGCAGGCGAAAGGTCTTCCTTCTCAAGGCGCTCAGCCTGAAGCGAAAGGGCCGCGAGCGGAGAGCGAAGTTCGTGCGCGGCGTCCGCCACAAACCGCGCTTCCTGTTCCCGGAGCGTTTCAACGCGGGCGAGAAGGCCGTTGAAGGCCGTGAGAAGCGGCAGGAGCTCTGAAGGCATGCCGGTGAGCGCCATGGGCGAGAGCGCGTCGCCCGATCTGTGGCCGAGATCCGCGGCAAGGCGCTTGACCGGCCGCATCATCTGCCAGAGGAAGAACCAGATCCAGAGGGAAAGGAGAACCGAGAGAACAAGGAAGGGAATGATGAGGTTGATCGTATCGGCCCAGGCTTCCTTCCAGACGGCGGATTTCCTTTCCGCCGTGACGACGTGTCTTCCGCCAACATTCACCGTCAGAACGAAGACGCGGTAGTCGGCTCCGTGAATTTTGAGCGTGTGGTAGCCGTCCCTTAAAGGACGTTCGAGCCTCAGTCTCAATGCGCGGCCCGTGCGGTGAAGCGTCTGAATGAGGATGTCTGCCCCGGCGGGGAGTCCTGCCCTGGGGTCATCTTCGTCGACGATGTAGCGGTCTTCGAAGTCCTCATCGTCCATGTAAAGCGCTTCAAAGGAGTTTCCTTTCTGGCTGAAGGCAATGCGGGAGCGCGCGAGGATGCCCGCCACTTCCTCGAGGCGGTCTTCCTGAGATTCCGCGGCTTCAAAGTAGGAGACCGCAAAGATCGAGGCTGAAGCAACGAGCGAAAACGCAACGATCGCTCCCGCGCAGCAGAGGCTCGCGCGGAGCGTGAAGGACGGGTTTGCAGAATGAGGCGTGCGGAGCGCCGTCCGGATTTCAGAGATCGTTTCCTTGAAACGCTTCAGGATTTCGCTCAAGGCGGGCTCCTCTTGGAAGATGGGAAAGAGAAACGAATCAGCTGCGGGCCGCGGCATCGCGGCTTGCGACCATCCAGCCCAAGCCTCGTACGTTCCTGATGGCGTCAGCGCCGAGCTTCTTTCTGAGCGAATGAATCAGATATTCGACGGCGTTGCTTTCGGGTTCTTCGCCGGCCCCATAGATGCGGTCTTCGAGCGCCCGGCGGGAAAGAATGGCTCCCGGTCGGGCAAGGAGGGCATTGAGTAGTGCAAATTCACGCTTCGTGAGCGTGAAGTCCTTCCCGTTCATTTCGGCCGTCTTCGTATCCATGTGAAGCGTGAGGACGCCGTTCGTGAGATTGTTGTCCGACGCGCCGTTGCGTCTTCTCATGACGGCCCTCATGCGGGCAAGGAGCTCGCTCATGTGGAAGGGCTTCACGAGATAGTCGTCCGCACCGGCGTCGAGCCCCTGGAGACGATCCTCGAGATCGTCTCGGGCGGTGAGGATGATGACCGGCGTATCGTTCTTTTCCGCGCGCATGGTGCGGAGCACCGTCATACCGTCGACCGAGGGGAGCCCGAGGTCGAGAAGCACGAGCTGGAAAGTGTTGACCGAGAGCTGCGCGAGCGCGTTCCTGCCGTTGGTTACGAGATGAACTGCGTGGGCTTCATCAGAAAGCGCCGCCTTGACGGCGTCGGCAATCATCGGATCGTCTTCAACAAGGAGGATGCGCATGGGGAATCTCGTTTGGGGAAAAGAGGGATCTTATGAGGAGATTCTAGGGTGCGTGGAATTAGGTGATGGTTAGGAGAGGGAAGACGGCAGGCAAAATAAAACCCGCTCGGGCGTCCCCGGGCGGGTTTTAGTGAGCTTTTGCTCGAATCTCTGGCTTCTAGAGAAGCGGGAGATTCTCTTGCTTCATATCAGATGATTAGAAGCTGTGAACCATGCCGGCGATGACGGAATAAGCATCCGCGTCCTTGTCGCCAGCGGCCTTGTTGTAATCAGCCTTGACGTAGTCGGCAGCCGTGTAAAGCATCGTGCGCTTCGAGAGGTTGTAGGTGTAGCCGGCACCGACCGTGTAGGTCTTGAATTCAGGCTTGTCCACACCGGAAGCAACCTTGCTCTGCTCCGCTTCGCCGTAGCCGACGCCGAACTTGGCAGTACCACCGAAAGCGGGAACGTCAACGCTGGCCATTACGCCGTAGCCATCAACAGTTGCATCGTATGCAGTTCCCGTAGCAGCTTTACCAGTAAAGGTAAGGTTCTTCAGTTTGCCCCAGCCGGTAGCATTTTCAGAATACGTACCAGCAAGGTAGGCCTTAACAACGCCGAAGTCATAAGAACCGCCAAGCGCGACGTTCAGAGAATCATCTTCATAACGCTTTTCGGTGGAAACTGCCTTCTTAGAGGAGTCGTAGTTGATGGAGTCAACAATCGCCACAGCCTGGAAGGGGCCATTCTTGTACTGTGCACCAATGCCGTAGTAACGATCAACGTTGGCTTTGTTCTCGTCACCAGCGTCATTAGCTACACCGGTATTCTGATCATTGGTGCTGTCGTTCTTCATGGAATACTGGACAGTAACTGTGAAGCCGGCAAAAGACGGAGTCTGATACGTAATGAGATTGTCGAAGCGCTGATAGGCTTTAGCATTAGAAACCTGCGGCAGACCCATAACGTCACCCCAGCCCGTACCGAGTGCGTTCACATTGCTGGTCCACATGCCGTAACGGCCATTGCCCGACATGAGCTGACCAGCACGGCCGAAGGAAACTTCACCGAAAGCACCCTGGACATAGAGGAGGGCTTCACGGCCAAAGAGACGACCATTGTTATCGATCGTGCCATCGTCGGCAGCAAAACCGTTTTCGAGGGAGAAGCCAACCTTCATGCCGTTGCCGAGGTCTTCAGTGCCCTTAAGGCCGAAACGGCTGCCGGAATTCTGGCCGGACTTCAGCTGGAAGGAATTGACGTCATCCTGGCCATCAACAGAGGTGTTGGTGAAGCCAAAACCATAGTCAACCTTACCATAGAGCGTAACGTCAGCAGCAAAAGCGGAACCGGCAAAAGCGCCGAGGATTGCAGCTGCAGCAAGAGTCTTCTTAAACATTTTTCAGAGCCTTTTTTAACAATCGGGAAAATTCCCAAAAGTCGAACGGAGGTTTGCACGCCCGCCGTTCAGCTTTATTAAACAGGCAAGCTCGCAGCAGCTTTATGCACGGTCACCGCCGAAGCCTGAGCAGCCGTTCATGAAGAACAGCCGTGATCCCTGCCTGTCCATGGATCTGATAGGAGTTTTAACAGAAATTAAGCGATTCCGGTTAAGTAAAAACCCAGAAGAGGTGAAAACCGCATAAAAAACATATAGAAGTTCGAAAAGCGAGACTTCTCGAAGCTTGATTGTTGTAAGTTCGCCACCAATTTTTATGCTCCGATTTGCGAACGATTCTTGTTTAAAGAATGGTGAAATGAATGGAAAAACGGCTTAAAAAGTTGGGAGCGGCAGCGGTGGTTCGCTGCTGGGCTGTCGGAAGCGAAAACGAATCATGGAGAGAAGAGCCAGGCAACGAAAAAGCCGAAGCTCCTTTAAAGAACTTCGGCTTCACTTCTTTGCTCTGAGGCAGCGAAGAAAGGCTGGGATTTCTGAAACCTCACCTTTCTCACTGTCTAGGGCTCAACTTAAATGTGGCAGTGCAAGTGTCTCATCAAGCTGTGATTAGAAGCGGTGTGTCAGACCAACATAGGCCTGAGTAACCTGCGATTCCTCATCGTCACGATCGGTGGCGAGACGATCGCGGCTGTCCTGACCGTAGCCGGCACCGACATAGAGCATCGTGCGCTTGCTGAGGTCATATTCGTAGCGGGCGGCCAGACCGTAGTAGGTGCCTTCTTCCTTCTGAGCATTAGCGAGGACGCCGTCCTGTTCATAGTCGACATAGTAGGCACCAACGGTCAGAAGTCCATTGGAGATCGGGGTCTGCGTGCCGAGGTGGAGGCCGTAGCCCTTAACGCCGTCAGAGTCAACCGCCGGAGACTTGTCGACAAGACCGTGGCTCGTGAGGCCATCGAAATACTGGCCCATCGCGAAGACGCGGGTGACGCCGAAGTCATAGTTGCCGCCGAGGTAGAAGATGTTGCCGTCCTTGTCTTCGAGGGCGCGATCATGATTCTAACCCGAACGCGGATCGTAGCCGTACTTCAGAAGCTCATAAGCGGCCACGAACTGGGCAGGACCATATTCGCCGGTAAGGGCAAGGCCGGCATAGCGGTTGGCAGACGAGAAGTCGCCTTCAGCACCGTAGTCCGTATTATCCACACCATCAGCAACATTCTTGGTCGTGTCTTCCTTGAAGGAATACATGGCCGTAACCTGAAGGCCGGCGAACTTCGGCGACTGGTACGCAACCATGTTGTCGTAACGATCAGTGGTGGCAAAGCCGAAAACATCGCCGTCGCCGCCATCAAAGGCGTCGCCGATCAGGAAGACCGTGTCATAGGTGCCGGCGGCAGAGCCGAGCGAACCCATGCGGCCGAAAGAGAACGTACCGAAATCGGTATAGAGCGAGAGGGAAGCTTCACGGCCGAAGAGACGACCATTCTGCGAAAGCGTGCCGTCATCAGCAGAGAAGCCGTTTTCCAGCTTGAATCCGACCTTCATGCCGTTTCCAAGATCTTCCGTGCCCTTGAGGCCGAAGCGGGAAGCAGAGTCCACGCCGCTGTCGAGGGTCAGAGAATCGGTTTTAGTGGTATCGCCACTCTTTGCTTCAGTGGATTCGCTGTGCTTGTAAAGGAAGCCATAGTCGACGACGCCGTAGAGCGTCACATCAGCAGCGGCAGCGGAACCGGCAAAAGCGCCGAGAACAGCGAGAGCAGCAAGAGTCTTTTTCATGATTTGAAAATCCCCAGTAGATTAAAAGAACCTCAGATCTTCACACTATGAAGAATTCTTAAAAATCAACAAATTGAAATTTCGTGCAAGCCTCAGATGAGTTTCCCTCATTTCTGGGGCTTTTTTCATGTCCGAAATCCGGCCTGGGACTGCTTTTTGACCTTGAAAATTAATCCGAGAACATTGATTTCTATAGTGATTAGAACTATAATATATGATATTATCAAGGATATTTTCATGGCCGTTCCAGAGCACATCCGCAAGGTTCCGAGACCGCGCAATACCGTTGTCATCGACAGCGGCAGCAATGGCGCCAAGCGCTATGCGGTTCACAGTCGTCGGGCTTCCATATGCAAGCCCGGCTGCAACCCGCGCCCGGTGAACGGGCCGGTCATTGGGCACATCATTGACGGCAAGTTTGTGCCTCGCCAGTCCGCGGCGAGTCTTGCAGAAGACGGTCCCGACTATCTCTCTTACGGGGCCGCGGCACTGCTTCACGACGAACTTCGAGGGCTCGACGATGAGCTCTTCAAGGTCTACGAAGTCAAGGACGCCTGCATGATTCTTGCGCTCGCCTTGCTCCGCATTGAGCACAAGGGCATCAAGATCTCCCGATGCCGTCAGCATTACGAAAAGTCCTTCATCTCGGTTTTCTACCCCGGACTGCCTCTCTCTGAGAACACCATCAGCAAGTTCCTGAACCTGCTCGGCCAGGACGCCGGCAAGATGAATGCCTTCATCACTGCCCGGCTCGCCGCCGTCTGCAGGGATCACCACATCATCATTGATGGAACGCTCAAGCAGAACACAAGCATCGTCAATGATTTGTCTGCCTTCTCAAGAAAGGCTCGCGTCAAGGGCTGCAAAGAGATTTCCGTCCTCTACGCCTATGACCTTGAAGCACAGGAACCCTTGTGCGCACAGGTCTATCCGGGCAATATGATCGACGCCCGCGCCTACAGCTCATTCGTTTCGGAAAACAAAATCGAACGAGGCGTCCTGATCACGGACAAGGGATTCCCTCCCAAGGCAATTGAAGGCCTGCTCCGAAAGCATGAAGGGCTTCATTTCCTCACGCCGCTGAAGCGCTCGGACAAGAAGATTGCAGAGAACGCCATGCTCGATTTCGAGGATTGTCTGCGCGGCATTGATAAGCGCATCCGCTGCAAAAAGGTAAAGATGGGAAACGGGCGCTTCCTCTACTCCTTCAGGGATTCGTGGAAGGCTCAGGCGGAAGACAACTCCTTCATGGACCGCCAGCGCAGGAGCGATTCATACGACAAGAAGAACTACGATGAGCATTGCGGTTCGTATGGAACAATCGTCTTTGAGTCGGATCTCGACATGACGTGCGCTGAGGTCTACGCATGCTACGAACAGCGCTGGCAGCTTGAGATGTTCTTCGATGTTTACAAGAACAGCCTTGATTTCGGCGTAACCCGGGTCCAGTCCGACTACTCCGTCCGCGGATCCGAATTCGTAGACCTCATTGCCTCCATCCTGACATCCCGCATTGTGAAGCGCATGTCGAAGGCAGGAGTACTCGACAATGCAACATTCGGGGATGTCATGGACTCGCTCAGAACGTGCTGGCGCAATCGCAAGGCGCCGCGGGAGAGCCTGCCGCAGGTTGATGACGAATACTGGAATCGTCTGCTGAAGTGCGATGGAGAGCTGCTGGCGGCTTTGGAGCTCGCCTTGCCCGGCAAAGACAAAGCGCCGGATCCGAAAAAACGCGGCCGGCCGCGCAAAAAACCGGAACAGACGAAGGCACAGGAAGTAAACCCCCAGCCGAAACGCAAGCCGGGGCGCCCCAGAGTTCGGCCGATCATCTATGGGCCTCCTCGCCCAAGAGGTCGCCCTCGAAAGGAACGCTCTTCCGGCTCACTATAGTGGGAAGAATTGAGGTTCTTTTAGTAGATGTAGAGGTCATTCGGAACGAAACCGGGTAATCCCGTTTGACCGATATGACCTCTGCATTCTTGCGGACATTTGAATCCTGCCGCCACAGTGTTTACAAATGGCTGTAAACATTTCCAGAAAATACAATGCGTCCGGCAGAAAATAGCTTTGTATACTTTAGGCAACAAGCAGTTAGATCTCGAATTAACTTGTTCTGCCGGACTCATGGGTGTTTTCTCAAAGTCTTTTACGCCTGCGGGATCTCCTCCTCCTCGCCCTTCCTCGTGAAGAGGAGCACTTCGGTCGCGACATTGCGTCCCGGAGCGCGGCGAATCTCGAGTTCCGTGAGGTTTTCCGTATCAAGGCCAAAACGGATCGTCTGAGCTTCCTCATCAAACTGATCGTTCACGATCCGCTCGAGGAGGGAATAAATGAGCATGCTTGCCGATTCGAAGGGGAGTCCGTCGAGATCAATCTCAATTTCCGGGTGTCCGAGGGTCGTGAGACCGTAGGTCGAGATGTAAGGCGAGCCGAAATCCTCAAGCGTAAAGATGCTTACGACGGAGAGCGTCGGGAAAGCCCCGACCGCGACGGGCCTCGCGGCATCGATGCAGTAATTGGTGGGCTGGAGCACCCCTGAGAGATAAACCCCGAGCGGTTCATTCGAGCGGCAGGCGGAGGCAAGCATCTGCGCGAAGAGCGATGCCGCGTCCTTTAACGGCGTCGTTCCGGCTTCGAGCCGCAGATTGATGCGCCCTGCGTGGCTGAGAAGAAGCGACTCCGCCTCCCGGGTATAGATGTTCTTTCTGGCCGCCTGTTCGAGCGATGTGTCGGGGACCTTGCCGGATTCGCATTTGAGAGAGCCCGTCAGGTAGCCGATCCGGAAGGTGAACGTGTCGGGGTCTTCGGGGGTCCTGTCGGTAATCGCCAGGTTCCAGTTGTTCCAGAGGTCCTTCAGGAACCGGTCCTTATTGAGATGGAGATGCTCGCGGGGGAGAAGAAGCGTCGCCGTAAAGACGCCGGCGGGGAGTTCGTGGAGGAGCTCCTGTTCGAAGTTCTTTTCCCTCTCGAGACGCTCTTCGTCGGTAAGAAGGAGCTTATAGGCCGAGGGCTGACTCGTCCTGACGACCTCCTTCAGGGCCTTGTATTCCTCTGAGTCGACGCCGTCGCGCTGCAGAATAAGGAGTGCCAGCGGGAAGTTCGCGGGCGAATCGGCAGGCGCAAAGCGGTGCGACGTACGGAAGTGCTCGATGGCTGCATCCTTGTCGTCGAGGCGCTGGGCACCCATTCCAAGGAGCCATTCCTTGCGAGCGCGCTCCGAGTCGGTCGTGGGATTGAGGGCTTCAGCCGCCTTGGTCGCGCGTTCGATGTCAGGATCGAGGAAGAGCGCAAGAACGAGGTTTTCCTCAACGGCAAACGTGCGGTTTGCTTCCGGAATGCGCTCAAGGGTCTTCTGCGCCTTATGACGCTCGTGCCGGAAGAGCCAGTACTTCGCGAACTGGAGGATGTAGTCCGAGTCCGCGACGGTGGGTTCTTCGGGCATCGGATCCGTGAAGATCTCGCGGAGGAACTTTTCCTCTGCGATTTCGGGGCAGCGCTTCAGGGAATCCGGCATGAACTTCGCGAGCCATGCGGCATCCTCAGCGGGAACCGCAGGCTGAGGCGCAGCTTCAGGCTTCGTCTCTGCGTCCTTGTCGGAGACCAGGAATTCCTCGCCATGCATGAGGGACTTGACGAGAATGGAAGAGGCGGCTGCCGTTTCCGCAAGGTCTTTGTCGTCCTCAGCGGCTTCCGTGAGCGCCTGGTGGAATTCGCCGACAAGTTTTTTGAGCTGACGGGAGAATTCTTCGGCATCCACCGGATCATCTTCGGCATCCTCTTCAGAGGCGTCCTCGGGCAGCGTGCCCGCCGGAAGAATGACGGCCGAGTCGGAAGCAATTTCCGAGAGGCTCTTCATGAGTTCGTTGTCAGAGGGCTCTGAGACCTCGTCGTCATCCTCGTCGTCGGGATCCGCATATTCGGCATCATCCCTTTCGAAGACGACATCGGGGCGCTGGATCGCGATCTGCCTGACGGCGTCCTCCAATTCCGGGCTCCTCAGGTTTTCGAGCATGACGGCGACGCCGAGCGTGCGGGCGTCCTCGCGCGGAGCGCCGAAGACGAACGCGCCGGCGATCTCCTTCTGTTCCTTGTCGTCAAGAACCGGGATGCCGAAGATCGCGCCTTCAGCAGCGTCAACAGCCTGAGAGCCGCCAAACCAGATGACGGCATCGGGGCGGTCCTTGCCGCGGAAGAGCGCCTCAAAGCGGGTTTTGAGCGGCATCACGCGATTGCGGATGATGGTTCCGGCCCAGGGGGCGAGGAGATCGGGCTCGCGGCGGACAAGTTCGACGAATCGCTTGCTGCGAAGCGGGTTGATGGCGGCGAAGCCCGCCGTCTTCACGCGCTCGCTCAAGGTGAGGAGCATGAGGAAGCGGTCGGTGCGGATGATGGGCGCGAGCGGAAACGCGTGCTCGAAGTAGTTTTCGAGAACGGGACCGAATTCAGCCCAGGAAAGCCACTCGATTTCGGGGGCTTCTTCCGGGAGGTCGGAAATGTACTCAACCTCAACGCCCGCGTCGGCAAAGCCTTTTGCAAGGCGCTGAATTTCCTTCTTGCGCTCCGGCGTATTCCACGATTCGCCGACCGCAAAAATCACGCGCGAGGGCTTCACGGGATTCGTGAACTCATGACGCCAGGAGGCGACGCCTTCGGTACCCATCAGCATCGGGCGGTAGCCCGGGAAATCCCATGGACCGCATCCCGGCATCTTGGAGACGCCTTCATTGAGGGCGGCGATGGACATGAAGGCGGCCGACGATACGGCATCCGCGCCGATCGCCCCCCAGCCGGCATAGCGCCAGGAATGCACGAACCCTTCAATTGACGTAAAGACGCCGAGGCTCGGGCGGTAGCCGGTCATCCCGGAACGGATGGCGGCCGAAGCAATGTCTGAGCCGCGCCCGAGAACGAGGGCCGCGCTCACGGCTCCGACGGCAACGAGTGCTGCGGAAGCGTCGAAGGGCGACATGACCCGGGGCGACGTTTCCGGGTAGCAGGGATTGGTTGGGGACCCGCAGCGGACCGTGAAGCCCTGGTATTCGGGCGAGAGGAGCCCGAGCATTTCGCCGCAGTTGGCGACCATCGAGAGGGAAGCGCCGGCTTCCTCGAGGGAGAGCACGGGCCTCGCCGTATGGAGGAGCTTTTCGTCCCGAAGGTCGGTGCACGTGAAGGACCGCGCGCCTTCGAGGGAAATGTTCCCCGAAATCGCGAAGGTCGTGCCGGTTAGGGGCTTGAAGGCGGGCTTCTGAGGCTTTTGCGCCTGCTCGTCTGAAGCTTCTTCGGGTTTGGAACTCCCGAACGATTCAAAGGCGTTCGAAGACCCTTCAGGGAATTTAAGCGGACGAAGCGCCGCGGCATTCATCGTGCGCGCGGCTTCTCCGGCGAGCTCGTCCTCGCCTTCGAGCGCCAGGGTCGGCGTAATGCCGAGTTCGCTCGCGGCAGCCTGACGGTGCTGAATCGAAAGCAGGTTGAGCGACCGCATGAGACGCGCCGCCCGTGAGAGCTTTACCTCATACCGGCCGAAATAGATGGTTTCAGGAGTGGTGGAGAGGAAGGCTTCTTCCTCTTCGTTCAGAGTCTCCGATTTGGTATTCATCAGCTATCGAATTCTGTTCAATGAAAGGAGTTTTTTCCTGGGTCGGACAAACTATGCCGTTTATTAATTTCCGGGACCGGCTCATTCACCTGGAAAGAGAAAGTCCGCACATCAGCGGCTCAGGATGCGGCTGGGAAAGATCCCTGAAAGAGCCGCGGCAAGAGATTTCTCAATCCTACACTTTCAGCAGGTGTTTAAGTACGAAAGGACAAATCTCGTTAATTAATTTTCTTTGCGAACCATCTCAATTCGGGCTAATCTTTCTCTTTTTCCCGCTTCTTTCAGAGACATGACAGACATGCAGCTTGAGGCCCATGCCGGCTCCAACACTGAGACGCCCCTCAGGGCTTCCGACTATCCGATGACCGGACTGGTGCTTCTCTCGGTACCGGCCTGGGAACCCTCTCATCTGAGGCAGTCTCTTCTTCTTGATTGGCAGATCAATGCGGGCGAACCTCCGCAGTCGCCTCATGAACCGTGGATTTTCCGCGTGAACGGCTCCCTCGTGGTGGTGGGTCTCGAGCCCCGTCCGGTTCCCGACCATGCGGCCGACGAACAGGCGAAGAACTGCCATGACTGGCCCGAAGCCGTGGATGTCGCCCATGCGCACCAGGCGTATCTCGCAGTCGCTGTGATTGCGGAAGGGGCGTCCCTCATCGAGAATGCCCGCACTGCCATGAAGGTTCTCGCGTCCCTCTGCGAGCAGCCCAATGCCCGCGCCGTCAATGCGGCCTCGAGGCTCTTTGCGCCCGAGGTGTACCGTAAGGCGGCCCTCACGATGCAGGATTCCGAGAAGGCCTTCCCAATCTTCAACCTCATCTACTTTGGTCTCTGGCAGCAGAACGACGTCGAGGGGCTCTCGGGCTACACCGTGGGGCTCGACCGCTTCGGCGTGCGAGAAGTGGAGATCACCGGGTGCACCCTGAAGCCGCTTGAAATCCGTGCGCTCATGGTGGATGCCGCCATGATGCAGATTACGCGCGGGAAGACCTTTGCCGATGGCGAGGAAGTGAAGCTCGGCGGCAGAACCTACGCTGCGCGCATTGCAGCTTCGGCAGCGCTGCCGATTCCGGAAACCACGCACCTCGTGCCGATGGCTTCATAAGCGACCGGTAACACGTCATGCTTGAAAAGCGAGGCCCCGGGATTCCGGGTCATGCCTCGCTTTTTCCTTTTCGGGAGATGCCGGAGTCGTTAAGGTCCTGGAAGCGATGAGAAGAAATTTCGTTTAAAAGGCCTTCAGCGCGCATCGGCTCTCCGAGGAAAAGAGACACCAGCACCCAAGTGCTTGTATGTCTGGGCTGCCTCCAGACCGGTATGCTTGAGGTCGATCCATCAAAACAAAATGGCGTCGACGCTTCGGGTTTCTGATGCTCTAAAGCCCGTCCCGTCCGCTCTACGCCGCCGACTCAGGAGGAAGGTCTCTCATGCTCAGCAAATCCGCACTCGCGCTTTCCGTTTCGCTTCTCTTTGCTTCATCGATCGCAGCAGCAGGTGGTTCCGCTCCTGCGCATGCCGCGCTCCCCGGCTGGACCGAAGGTGCTGAAGTCATTCGCGTTGATGCCGCGCGTCCCCAGATCGACATGATTTCGGGCGTTATCTTTAGCCAGATCAAAACCACGCGCGCCGTGAAGCAGCTTCGCATGACGCTTGAAATCCCGCGCACGAAGGAAAAGAAGCCTGCGGTCATCTATTTCCCGGGGGGCGGCTTTACGTCTGCCGACCATGAGAAATTTGCCGAAATGCGCCGCGCGCTCGCTGAGGCGGGCTTCGTGGTTGCGGCTGCCGAGTACCGCCCGGTTCCGGCAAAGTTCCCGGCGCTTCTTGAGGATGCGAAGGCGGCCGTTCGCTACATTCGCGCGCACGCCGGTGAATACGGGGTCGACCCCGACCGCATCGGCATCCTGGGCGACTCCGCGGGCGGCTATCTGGTCGAAATGGCAGGCGCAACGAACGGCGAAAAGACCTTCGACAAAGGAGACTGGACGAACGTTTCTTCCGACGTTCAGGCCGTCGTTTCGATCTACGGCATCTCGGATCTCATGACGATCGGAGAAGGCTTCGATGAAGCGACCCAGAAGGTTCACGAGTCGCCCGCCGTGACGGAAGCGCTCCTCGTCAACGGCCCGGCCTTCCGCGATTATGCAGGCGAATCCATCATGGCTGATCCTAAGAAGGCCATGGCCGCGAGCCCGCTCGGCCACATCGACGGGACGGAACCGCCTTTCTTCATTCTCCATGGCGCTGAGGACAAGCTCGTTTCGCCCTCCCAGAGCGCGAAGCTCTACCGGGCGCTTCGCGAAAAGAACGTGCCGGCCGACTACCTTCTCGTTGAGAACGCCGGTCACGGCGATCTACCCTGGTACCAGAAGCCTCTGATCGACCGGGTTGTCGCGTGGTTCACGAAGACGCTGGGAGCTGAGAAAGGCAATGCTGCCGAAGGCGCAAACCTCTGATGACTGTCGGGCTGGAATAGCAGCCAGAAGCTAAAAAAACAGCAAGGGCCGGCGATTTTGCCGGCCCTTGCTGTTGATAGAAAGAAGTTTTTCAGAGAAGCCGTCAGGCCGCCGCCGACCAGAAGATGAGGAGCAGTATCTGGCCTGTGATGATGCGCAGGAACATGGCGAGCGGATAAACCGTGGAGTAGGCCACCGCGGAGCTGTTCTTTTCCGAGAGCGTTGCCGCATAGGCAAGCGTCGGAGGATCCGTCGTAGCGCCCGCCATCATGCCGACGATCGAGTGATAGTTGATGCGGAAGATCTTGCGTGCGGCCCAGCCGACGATGAGGAGCGGCACCATCGTGATGATGACGCCGAAGAACATGTAATGGAAGCCGTTGCCGGAAATGAAGGCGTCGGCGAACCCGCCGCCCGCCGCAAGACCCACGCTCGCGAGGAAGAAGGCAATCCCGAGTTCGCGCAGCATCAGGCTCGCGGAGTTGGTCGTATAGGTGGCGAGCTTCATCGAAGGCCCGTAGCGGCCGAGCAGAATCGCGACGACGAGCGGACCGCCCGCGAGACCCAACTTCACCGGAACGGGAACGCCCGGAATGGCGATCGGGAGGATGCCGGCAAGGATGCCGAGCGCGATGCCGACGAAGATCGAGATGATGTTCGGGTGGTCGAGCTTCCCCTGCTGGTTTCCGACCCGCGAGGAGAAGCGCGCGATCGCACGCTCAGGACCCACGATCTTGAGGCGGTCGCCCAACTGAAGATGAAGGCTCCGGTAGGGGAAGACTTCCATTCCCGCGCGATAAATGCGGGTGATGTTGAGGCCGTCGTAGTGGGAGAGGTGCAGATCCTTCACGCGCAGACCGTTCACCGCTGGATCCGTCACGATGACGGTTTCTGCATGCACCGGCGAATGCGGCATCGCGAGGTCGACGTCGTTCACTTCCTTTCCGAAAAAGGCGACGATGCCGTCCTTGTTTTCACCCTGCGAAACGATGCGCAGAATGTCGCCCGTCTTCACCTGCGTCTGGGGCCCCGGGCTCGTGATGACATCCGAATCCGCAACCTTTCTTCTCGAGCAGACGAACGGGCGGCCGATGAATTTGCGGATGGATTCCAGGGTCTGGCCGTTCAGAAACGCGTTCACCACCTCTACGTGAAAGCAGATCGGCGCATCGTTCTTGTCGGCCTCATCCGCTTCCCAGGCCTTGTCCTCGTCGGCAAGGTTGATGCGGAAGATGAGGCGGATGAGGATGGCCGAGAGAATGATGCCGACGACGCCCAGCGGATAGGCGCAGGCGTAGGCGACGGCAATGTCCTCGCCCTTGTATCCCATGACGGCGAGCGCCTCCTGCGTAGCGCCGAGACCCGGCGTATTGGTGACGGCACCATAGTGAACGCCTAGGAATGCAGGCAGGTCGATGGAGCCCCCGAAAAATGCCCAGAGAAGGAGCGTCACCAGAATCGAGAGGAAGATTGCGGCGACGGTGAGGCCGTTCATGACGATGCCGCCCGAGCGGAAGCTCGAGAAGAACGAAGGCCCGACCTGGAGGCCGATGAAGAAGATGAAGAGAATGAGGCCGAAGTCGCGCAGGAACCCGAGCACATGGGGTTCGATCGCGATGCCGAAGTGGCCGACGGCAAGTCCGACGAAAAGAACAAACGTGACGCCTAATGACACCCCGAAGATCCGGATGCGGCCGAGCGCGAGTCCGAGGGAGATGACAAAGGCGTAGACAAGCAGAATGTGCGCGATTGAAGACGGCGACGTCAGCGCGGATTCCATGAGTATTCCTTTAGGGTGCGATGAAGCCGCGGGGGAAGCGGATGGGAGAACCTCGCCGGGCGGTATCAGTCTTTTTATTATCAGGATTCCTTCGCCTCAGGGCGACAGATCCCTTTTATAAAAGACTGAAGTTTAAGGAAGGAGCGGAATAAATCCGCTGCGAAAATGCTGCGGCTTGAATTTGGTTAAAGCAGAGCTCGAAGATTTACGGTGCAGATGGCCGTTGGCTTGTCTTTCTATGCCGAAGAGGCCGTCAAAGAGCGCCCCGGGTGGCGGAGGACTCGCCGATGATCTCGGCCGCAGTTGCTTCGACCGACTTCACCGTGATGATGCGCTCGGCCAGGTCCCGATAAATCGGCGCGCGTTCTTCATAGAGCGCTTCCACGCCCCGCGCCTGGGGGATGGGGCGGTTGTAGGTCGAGAGCTTCGAGAGCGGACGCTGCATCCAGTAGAAGGTGCCGTTCAGCGCGAGGAGCATGCGGTTTCGGGGCTTGAGGCACGCGCCGCCGCCCGTCGAGATCACGAGGCCGTGCTGGCCTGCGAGCGACTCAATGACGGCGGTTTCGTGAAGACGGAAGAATTCCTCCCCGTCCTCGCGGTAGATCCTTTGAGAGGACTTCCCGACCCGGTGTTCAACGAGCGTATCGATGTCGACGAATTCGCGCATGAGGCGGGCAGCCACGACTTTCCCGACCGTGGTCTTTCCGCAGCCGGGCATTCCGATCAGCACGATGTTTGAGGCGTCGCGCCGGATGTCGGCCAGGATGGAGCGTGCGGCAGGGAAGGGAAGCGTGCGGCCCGTGAAGCTTTCAGTAGCTTCGCGCGCTTCAATGACGCGAAGCCCGAGCGTGCTCCGGGCGTGAAGCCCAAGCCTCAGCGCATTCCAGACAAGCCGCGTGCGGATCGGGTCGTCGACGAGATCAAGGACGGCTGCCAGTGCAGGAAAAAGCTTCAGCACATCCGGCGACTCAATCGGCATGGCTTCGAGGTCGGGAGCTTTGCCGAAGGACGACGCGTTGATGAGGAGCGTCGTATCGGAGATTCCCGGGATGTTCGCGATGTCTGCGGCCGAAAGGGGACTCGCGATGGCCCTGAGGACCATCCTCGGCGCGCCGAGGTAGGTGAGGAGGTTGCTCAGGCCCGCCGCAATGGGCGCAGGGTCCGGATCCGTCAGAATGAGCGCCCGGCAGTCCCTGATTTCCACCCCGAGCGAAGGGAGAAGCCTCGAGAGGCCCGTTCCCAGCGTAAAGTCGCCCGAGATCGTGCCGTCGCCCTCGCGAAGAAGCAGATTGACGCGCCTCGCGGCACGCGCCTCCTGCGTGAGGTGGCCGCAGATCGAGGCCGCGAGCTCCTGGTAAGGGTCTTCGACGCAGACGCCGTCCCAGCGGCCGAGCGAAAGGAATTTCGCCGCATCTTCGGGCTTGAGGTGCAGGGTCTCGGCACCTGAAACGCCGAACTTCATGAGAAGCGCGTCGCCTTCAGGAGCCGCAAGCGATGCTCTCCGGCCCGAAAGCCAGCAATAGCGCGGGTCGTCGCCCGGAGCTCCGCAAAGGAGTTCCGGCGTGAGCTCAGAGAACTCGGGCGCTGCCGTGAATCGGTTTTCGGGGAAAAGCATGTCTGAAATGCGCTTTATCGGGGAGCTTCAGGGAGAGGCTTAGAGAGGAGCGGAAGCTCAAATTGAGAAAGAGCCTCATCGCAAATACGCATTTTCCTACTAAAGTGTTGAAAATGGGAGAAGGAAAACGGGTCCGTGCGCAAAAATTTTGTATGTCCCCAGCCTCCGGGAAATCTCCTTCAAATGGGAAAACCGGCTTCCTGCGGATTGCGAAGAGGCCGGTCGAAGGCGAGGCTTTGAAGAGCGACTGAAGGCTTTCAGACTTCGGTCTGCAGTTTCGTCCGCTTCGTTCTCCGGCGTCGATTCTGCCGGATGGATGCCTTTGGATTCTCAGACGCAGCCTCCTGAGGCGTGTCGGGCGCTTGAGGAGCAAGCGCCTTCGCATCGCCCCGGGACTTTTCCCCGGAATTTTCCGCTTCGGTCTTCTTTCTTTTTCTCTTCCTTTTGCGGGGAGCCGGCATCGGTGCTTCAAGAATGGCCTTTGCGGCTTCTTCCTGCCCAAGGGAATCTGCCGTCCTTGCAGCTGCCGCGGCCTCAGAAGCGCACTTTTCCTCTTCCGGATCGGGTTCGCGCTTGACGTTGAAGCGAAGCCACGACCAGAGCTCGTCCGGCGCGTAGCCGCCGTAGGCCGAGACCATCTGAATGACGGCCGGGCTCGGCGAATTCTCAGGGGTTGCTGTTCCGGGAAGATCGAGAAGCCTCGCGAGATCAAGCGTCGTGCCGTTGAACCAGACGTAGAACCCGGTGTAGTTGGGAAGCGTGTAGCGGTTCCTCGGCTCCGGAATGGCGCGGGCAATCAGCCGGCCCAAACGGCGCGGGTGCTCGAGCGCGACGATGAGGAAGACGGGCATCAGAAGGCTCCTTCAAAATGACGTGGACCCACTCGACAGCATCCTATTGTAGGTAGTTCAGGAGGCGGAGCACCCGCGGGCAAACGCTAAGAGCCCGGGAAACCTTCGCTCTCCGACCTGAAATGATGCAAAATCGCGGCATCAGAAATTTCGACCTCAAAAATAATGAACAGAACACAGCTTGCCGGGATTCTTTCCCAGACAACTTTTTCTGACGAAGACATCGTTCAGCTTCTCGGGCTCACCGACCTCGAAGACTGCCGGATGCTGAAGGATGAAGCCTTCCGCCGCACGACGGAGCTGATGGGCCCCTATGTCTATTACCGCGGCCTCATTGAACTCTCCAACATCTGCACGGCCAACTGCCGCTACTGCGGCATCCGGAAGGCGAATCACGCCGTGAAGCGCTACACCATGACGAAGGAGGAGATTGTCGAGCAGGCCGTCTGGGCCGCGCGTCAGGGCTACGGATCCGTGTGCCTGCAGTCGGGCGAGCGGCATGATGAAAAGTTCATCGAATTCATCTGCGAGTGCCTGCGCGAAATCCACGAGAAAACGAAGAGCCCGCTCCTGCCGAACGGCGTCGGCGTGACGCTCTCGCTCGGCGACCAGACCGAGGAGGTCTACCGCCGCTGGGCCAAAGCCTGCGGGAATCCGGAATCGATCCGCTATCTCGCCCGATTTGAGACGTCAAACCCCGAGCTCTTTCACATGCTTCATTCCACCCCCGGGACGAATGAGAAGAATCTCGAGCACCGCTTCGAGTGTCTGAGGGCCCTGAGGCGTGCGGGCTACCAGGTGGGCACCGGCGTCATGATCGGCATTCCTGGGCAGACGCTTGAAGACCTCTGCCGCGACATCCGCACCTTCCAGAAGCTTGACGTCGACATGATTGGTATGGGGCCCTATTTGCGAAGCGAAGGGAACGACCTTGAGGCGCTCGGACAAATGGAGCCCAAGGCCCTCATGCAGCTCGCGCTCAACATGATTGCCGTCACGCGCCTCGTGCTCGGCCCCGTCAACATTGCCGCAGCGACGGCGCTTCAGGCCATTCGCGACGACGGGCGCGAGCTCGGCATCGAATACGGCTGCAACGTCGTGATGCCGAATCTCTCGCCCCAGCGCTTCAGAAAGGGCTACCAGCTCTATGACAACAAGCCCTGCCTCGAGGACGAACCCACGCACTGCGCTTCGTGCCTTGAGAGCCGCATCCAGAGTCGCGGGCGCGAAGTCGGCTGGAACATGAGCGGGAGCTCGAGAAGGTACCTGAGGCGCGTCGGCCGCCCCAATGAAGTGAAGCCCCGGCGCGACTTCATGCCGGACGGGAGACGCCTGATCCGCCTCAAGGCCGGCACCGTCAAATAAACGTGAGCGCGAGAATAAGGACGGGGAGAATGATGACGAGGCCGAGCGTTGATGCTCCGATGGCCTCGGATGCGAATTCCTCGTCCGCGCCGTAGCTCTTCGCGAGTACGGCAACGACGGAAGAAACGGGAAGCGCGGCGGAAGCGACGAAGACCTGCCGCATGATGGGCTCCATGTCGAAGAACCCCGTCACGATGAACATGACGACGGGCCGCAGAATGAAGCAGGAGGCGAGAATGAACCAGATCTCGCGCGGGAGATGCCTGAGCTTCCCGAATCCGAGCGACTCAATCGTCATGCCGATGAAGATGAGGGCAAGGGGCGACGTAATCTGACCAATGACTTTTGCCGTGCCCGAAATGAACTGCGGTACGGGGACCGCGAGAAGCACTACCGCGACGCCCGTCATGAAGGCAAGGAGCGGCGGCGAAAAGAGCATCCGGATGGAGTGAAGCGAAATGAGCTTCGGTCTCTGGTGATGCGCGCGGGACACGCCGTCCAACTGAATGTTGTAGAGGCCTACCGTCCAGATGAAGAGGCAGTTGGCGAAGAAGTAGACGAGAAGATAGGGGATCCCGACGTCGCCGAAGAGCGCCATCGTCATCGGGACGCCGACGAAGAGAACTGTTGAGGACGTGAAGCACGAAATGAAGATCCCGTGCCACTCCTTTCTCACAAGCCCCATGCGAACGATGAGAATCGATGCGGCCCAGTTGATTGCTACAGTGATGAACGGGATGAAGCCCATCTCGAGAACGCGAAGGAGCTCGCTCTGCGTGAACTTCCCCGTGACGGAATAAAAGAGAAAGCATGGGATGGACAAGTTGACGAGCTTTGCGACGAAGCCGCGCTGCTTCACGTCAAGGAACCCGCGCCAGGCAAGCCAGAAGCCGAAGCCGCCGACAAAAAGGAGGACGAGCGTATTGGAGAGCGAACTCAGAATGGCGGAGAGCATGGGAGCGTCGTAGAAGTTGAGTGCGTTGAAGAAAGTGTACGACGTAAGAAAAGCCTTCGGCATCGAGACAGGTAGAATCCCGGAGGACTAGAAAAGGAAGAAGAATCATGCAGGTCACTTCTCCTCGGCCGCCCTCTGCCGGGAATCAGGATTTCGCCGCGCTGCGGCGCGGGAATCGGGTCTATGCGGACAAAACGAGGCTCATCTTTGACCTTTGCGCCGGCAGCGGCAGCATGGTTCTGCTCATGCGTCCCCCTCGTTTCGGAAAGTCGCTTCTCGTCTCAGCGATTGAGTCGCTCTTTCGCTTCGGCCTGCGGGAGTTTCAGGGCCTTGCCATGGAATCCCTCTGGCGAAACAGAATTCATGAGGTCGTCCGGCTCGACTTTTCCCTGCTGCAAGGCCTGAGATCGGAAGAAGCCTTTGAGACGGCGCTTCAGCGCCTCATCCTCACAAGATTTGCCGTTGCGGGATTCCGCTTCTCTTCGGAGGACGGCGGCATCTCGTTCTTCGATCAATTCGGAGAATGGCTCAGCGATCTCGAGCCCGGGTCGCTCGTGCTTCTCGTGGACGACTTCGATCAGCCGCTCGCTTCACTCCTTGATGACCCGGCGCTTTTTGAGGCGGCGGGAAATCTCCTGAGCCGCTTCTATGCCGTAGTGAAGGCGAATGAAGGAAGACTTCGCTTCTTCCTCATGACCGGTACCGCCAACTTCCGGGGAAGCAGCCTTTTTTCGGAATTGAACTCCGTCACGGACATCACTCTGGATGCCTGGTTCGGCACGTTGCTCGGCTTCACGGAGGAAGAGCTCGAAACCTGGTTTGCCTCCGACCTGAAGCGAGCGGAATCTGCGCTCGGCTTATCGCGCCGGGAACTTCTCCTTATGCTCGAAACCCATTACGGCGGGTTTTCCTTTGATCGGCGGGCGAAGACCAGGGTCTTCTCTCCTGCGTCCATACTCGAGTTTCTCGCCAGGCCGGAAGCGGGCTTCCGGAATTATTGGCTCGCCAGTTCCGGGATGCCTTTGGTTCTCCAAAACCATTCGGCTGTGAAAGGGCCTCTCCTGCCGGAGGATTTGATCGGGGAAATCGCGGTTGAAGTCGGGACGCTTGCGTCTCCTCTTCGCTGTGGCGACGCTTATCCTTACGCGCTCCTGACGCAGGCGGGCTGCCTCACGATCCGTCGGGAACTCGTGACGGGCATTGTGGAGCTTGGAGTGACCAACCGGGAGGCTTCAGACGTTGTAGAGCGGCTCTCTGCCGGGGGCTGCTGAGCTTTAAAGCGGCAGCGCGTTCCGGGCGATCATCCGGATTGCCGGGCGATCGGGCTTCATCGTGTGGGTGAGCGGGAGCTTTTCGGTTGCTATGAGGCGCTTGGGGTTTTCGTAGCGCTCAAGGACATTTCGCACCGCCTCGAGATCCACGTCCTCGGGCTTTCCTTCAACCACGAGCACGACCTCGTCGCCGTAGAGGTGGCTCGGGCAGGAGCTGATTGCGAAGGGAACCTTCATTACCTTCTTGAGCTTCGCTTCAATCTCTTCAATCTGGAGCTTGATTGCGCCCGAATTGATGACGTTGTCGAGTCGTCCGCGAACCGTAAAGGAGCCGTCAGGATTGATACGCGCAATGTCATTCGTAACGAGGGGGCGCGGCGAGACGGCGGGCGCATGAATGACGAGCGTGCCCTTGGGCGAGAGCGAAATCGCCACTCCGGGGAGCGGCCGGTAGCCGGCTTCGCGTTCGGGCCCGTTCAAGCGCCGGAGCGCAATGTGGGAGAGCGTCTCCGTCATGCCGTAGGTCGAATAGACGCGTCCCCTGACGGACTGAAGCTTCCCGAAAAGAAGATCATCGACAGCGCCCCCGCCTATGAGAATGTTCCGAGAATTCGAAAACACTTCCGCAGACTTCGGATCCGCGAGGATCGACGTCGCCTGCATGGGCGTCACGGCAACGAGGTCGATCGGGTCCGTGATGGACTCGAAGGGATTCCGCGAGGGCGTCACCGGAATCAGATCGAGCCCGCATTCGACGGAGCGCACGACCACCATCTTCCCCGCGATGTAGCTCATCGGCATGGCAAGAAGGTTCGTGTCGCCGGGCTTCAATCCAAGGTAGCCGATCGTCATGCGGGCGCTCGCGCGCATGCGCGCCTTTTCAGCCTGAAAGGCCTTGGGCATTCCGGTCGAGCCGGAGGTGTGAACCGTTACGGTCTGGCTCTGATCGAGGAACGCCTCGAGGAAGCGCGCGATGTCGACATCAAACCCCTGAGGATTCTCCCCGAGCGCCTTCACGAGTCTCGGGCCGGGGGATGTCCCCCGGCGCTGGAATTCGCTCAAAGGAATGTTCTCGCCGCGAATGCGGATCAGGTCTGACGGCATGACGATGGGGCTCTCTTATGGATTACAGAAAAGAATCAGGGATTCGACGGATCCGTATTGAACTTGAACTGCGGGGCGCGCTTCTCGAGGAACGCGCGGCCGCCTTCCTGCGCTTCATCAGTCATGTAGTAGAGCATCGTGCAGTCGCCCGCGAGCTCCTGAATGCCCGCCTGGCCGTCAAGCTCGGCGTTGAGGCCCGCCTTGATCATGCGGATCGCAAGGGCGCTGTGCTGCATCATGGTCTTTGCCCAGTCGACGACTTCGTCCTCGAGCTTATCGAACGGAACCACCTTGTTGACGAGTCCCATCTCGAGGGCTTCCTGGGCGGAGTACTTGCGGCACATGAACCAAATTTCGCGCGCCTTCTTCTGACCCACGCAGCGGGCGAGGTAGCTCGCGCCGAAGCCGGCGTCAAAGGAGCCGACGCGCGGACCCGTTTGGCCGAAGATCGCGTTTTCGCTCGCAATCGAGAGGTCGCAGACCACCTGCAGCACGTGGCCGCCGCCGATTGCAAAGCCGTTCACCATGGCAATGACGGGCTTCGGAAGCGACCGGATCTGCTTCTGCACGTCGAGCACGTTGAGGCGCGGCACGCCCGTCGGATCAATGTAGCCGCCGATGCCCTTCACATGCATGTCGCCGCCGGAGCAGAAGGCCTTGTCGCCGGCACCCGTGAGGACGACCACGCGGATGTCGTTTCTCTGGCGGCAGATCGTGAGCGCTTCCGACATCTGAGCAACCGTGACGGGCGTAAAGGCATTGCGCACCTGAGGACGGTTGATCGTGATGCGGGCGATGCCCTCAAAGAAGTCAAAGAGAATGTCCGAGTATTCCTTGATCGGCTCCCAGCGTCGTTCCATTTTGTTTGGTCCTTCATAGGCGCGCAGGGCGAGGGGCTTTTCGAGCCGATTCTGCTCATGCGCGCGGGCGTGGAAAAAAGATTTGCTGTCCGGGGAAGAAAAGCGCCCGCAAAAAAATACGGTCCGCTTCTTCAGAGAACAGAAACGAACCGTATATTAGCGGGCGCGCGGGCTTTCGGCTATTGCGCGCGGTCGGCTCCGCGCCTCAGAGCGGGTGATGGCAGGCGCAGTAGCGCGTCGCCGCTCCTTCGCCCGATGTCCCGCTCTCAGAAACAATGTCGATCCCCTTGAACTGCGGCGTGGTGGTCCGGCAGATTTCCGTGGCCCTCGGGCAGCGCGGGTGGAAGGCGCAGCCTGACGGGGGATTGAGGGGGCTCGGCACTTCGCCCTGTACGGGCGTTCGGGCCTTGCCGGTTTCCTTGAGATGCGGAATCGCATCGAGGAGCATCCGGGAATAGGGGTGCTTCGGATTCCGGAAAAGATCGTCGCGGCTTGCGAGCTCGACGAGCTTCCCTAAGTACATCACGCCCACGCGGTCGCTCATGTGGTGCACAACGGCGAGGTTGTGGGAAATGAAGAGATACGTAATCCCGAATTCGAGCTGAAGCTCCTTCATGAGATTCAGAACCTGTGCCTGCACCGACACGTCGAGCGCTGAGGTCGGTTCGTCGCAGATGAGGAACTCGGGCCGCGCGGCGAGCGCTCTTGCAATCGAAATACGCTGGCGCTGACCGCCCGAAAACTGGTGCGGGAACTTGGCAAGCGCGGATTCAGGTAGCCGCACGAGGTCTGCCGACTCGCGCACGCGCTTCATTACCGCGTCCTTCGGCCACTCCGGGTGCAGCGTTTCGAGAGGTTCGGCAATGATGTCCGCGATCCGCATGCGGGGGTTGAGGCTCGCGTAGGGATCCTGGAAGATCATGTTGAGGCGGCCGGCGATGTCGCGGTCAAAGTCGGGCGTGCCCGAGGCTTTCTCGAGGAATCCTTCAAAATTGATGCTCCCCGCGGTGGGCTTATAGAGCCCCGCAAGAAGGCGCGCGAGGGTGGATTTGCCGCACCCCGATTCGCCGACGAGGGCAAGCGTTTCGCCGCGCTTCACGCCGAAGGAAACGCCGCTCACGGCCTTCACTTCCTGTTTGGGGAGCCTTGAGATGAGGCGCGTGAGGAAGGGAGCGGAAACGTCGAATGTGCAGGAGAGGTCATTGAGGCTGAGAATCGGCTTCGCGCTCTTCAGATCCTCCTCACGCTTCCCGGCTTCCTTCCCGAGGTCGCGGCGCTTCGGATGGAAGCGGACGAGCGAATCCGGAACGGCATTGCCGGTAGGCGACGCGAGCCAGCATGCGGCGTCCGACGTGCCCATGGAGGCAAGGGGCGGACGGCATTCGCGGCACTTCTCCATTGCCGCGCGGCAGCGCGGATGGAAGGGGCACCCCTTCGGACGGTCGGCGAGGTCCGGCATGGAGCCTTCAATCTGTTCGAGCCAGAGGCCCGGCGCATGGATGTCGGGGATCGAACCCATGAGCCCCTTGGTGTAGGGGTGCTGCGGACGGGAAATGACGTCGGCGACATTGCCGATTTCGACGATTTCGCCGGAATAAAGCACTGCGACGCGGTCGGCCGTTTCGGCAATCACGCCCATGTCGTGGGTGATGAGCATGATGCTCGCGCCGTGCTCGTGCGCGAGGCGTTTCAAAAGCGAAATAATCTGCGCCTGAATCGAAACGTCGAGCGCCGTGGTCGGCTCGTCGGCAATGATGAGCTTCGGATCCGCGGCGAGCGCAAGCGCAATCACGACGCGCTGGCGCATGCCGCCCGAAAACTGGTGCGGATACTGTTCCGCTCGCACTTCGGGCGAGGGAATCCCGGTTTCGCGAAGAAGTTCAATCGCGCGCGCTTTGGCTTGAGCGCGCGGCATCTCCGGGCGATGCGCCCGGATGGTTTCCACGAGCTGCTCGCCCACCTTCATGAGGGGGTCGAGCGACGTGAGGGGATCCTGGAAGATCGCGCCGATTGATTTGCCGCGAAGACGCTCGCGTTCACGGTCGGGGAGATTGTCGATGCGCTTTCCCTCGAGCCAGAGTTCGCCCGAAGTGATCCTTGCGCCCGCAGGGAGTAGTCCGATCAGAGCCTGTCCGGTCATGGACTTCCCGGCACCGGACTCGCCCACCATGCCGAGAATTTCGCCTTCGGCAATGGAAAAGTCGACGCCGTCCAAAGCCCGGAGCGTTTTGCCGCGGGTGGAGATTTCAACCGTGAGGTTCTTTACCTCCAGAATGGGGGTCTTCCGCGAAGTGTGATTGCATTCAGTCATTTCTGAGCCTCTCCCTTACTGCTGCAGCGTCGGATTGAACGCATCGCGGAGCCAGTCGCCCACGAGGTTGACGGAAAGAATGAGCGCAACGAGCGCTGCGCCCGGGAAGATCGTGATCCACCATTCGCCCGAGAAGAGGAAGTCGCTTCCGATGCGGATCAGCGTTCCGAGCGAGGGCGTTGTCGGCGGCACGCCGACCCCGAGGAAGGAGAGCGTTGCTTCCGTGAGAATCGCCGTTGCAACATGAAGCGTTCCGAGCACAAAGACGGGACCGAGGACGTTGGGAAGAATGTGGCGGTAGAGGATGACGCGGGGCTTCACGCCGATCACGCGGGCTGAGAGCACGTATTCGCGGCCGCGCTCGACGAGGGTCATGCCTCGCACCGTTCTCGCATAGGGCACCCAGCCCGAGAGCGTGATGGCGGCAATGAGAACGACGTAGGGGAGAAGCGTATGTTCCCCCGCGGGCAGCGCCGCGCGGAGAATGCCGTCGATGAGGAGCGCAAGGAGAATCGCCGGGAAGGAAAGCATGATGTCGCAGATGCGCATGATGAGGCTTTCAATCCACCCGCCAGCAAAGCCTGCGAGGAGGCCGAGCGTGACGCCTAAGAGAATCGACAGCGCCACCGCAATCACGCTGATCGTGAGCGAAAGCCTCATGCCGTAAAGCATCGCAGACCAGAGGTCGCGCCCCTGGTCATCCGTTCCGAAGAGAAACATCGGGTCTCCCGATTCGGTCCAGGAGGGCGGAAGGTTCGCGAAGGAAATATCGATCGACGCGAGGTCGAAGGGATTCTGCGTCGCAAAAATCGGCGCGCCGACGGCGAGCGCAACGAGAATAATGCCGGCCAGAAGCGCGATCTGAGCGGTGAGGGAATTCTTGAGCGACCACCAGACCGGGGAGTCTGAAAGCCGGGCGAGGAAGGTTTTGTCTTGCTGTGCAGTCATGACGAAATGTCTTTTTGTTGTCTTGTCCGGAAGTCCCTGAGGACGCTCAGCCGCGGCGCGCCTGAGCCTTGAGGCGCGGATCCACCATCGCGCAGAGACCGTCAACGGCGAGGTTGATGATCACAAAGAAGAGCGCCATGAGGCAGAGGTAGGCCGTCAGGACCGGAATGTCCGCAAACTGCACGGACTGAAGGAACAAAAGCCCCATGCCGGGCCACTGGAAGACGGTTTCGGTAACGATCGAGAAGGCGATGAGGCCTCCGAGCTGGAGGCCCGTAATCGTGATGACGGGAAGGAGCGTGTTTTTGAGTGCGTGGCCGAGATAAACCGTACGGTTCGAAAGCCCGCGGGCGCGGGCAAATTTGATGAAGTCCTGGCGGATCACTTCAAGCATCTCCGCACGCACGAGACGCACAATGAGCGCGAGCTGAAAGATGGCGAGCGTCGCCGCGGGAAGAATGAGGTGCTTCAAGCCGTCGGCCGTAAGAAGCCCCGTCGTCCACCAGCCGAGCGAAACGGTTTCGCCGCGCCCGAAGGACGGGAGCCAGTCGACTTCAACGCTGAAGAGAAGAATCAGGAGAATGCCGATCAGGAAGGTCGGAAGCGACATGCCCAGCACGGACGCGCCCATGATGAGCTGCGAGGACCATTTTTTGGGGTATACGGCTGCCCAGACGCCCGCAGGAATGCCGAGAAGAAGGGCAATGAGGAGCGCTGCAAAAGCGAGCTCCATCGTGGCGGGGAGGCGATCAGCAAAAAGAGACGCAACGGGCGCAGCCTGTCGGAGCGACAACCCAAAGTCGCCGTGAACGGCGTTCTGAAGGAACTTCAGAAACTGCATCCACCCCGGCTGATCGAGGCCGAGCGCAGCGGCAAGACGGGCGCGGTCTTCAGGGCTTGCATCCATCGGGAGCATCTGAGCGACCGGATCGCCGATGAACTGGAAAAGCACGAAGGCGATGGCGGCGACGGCGAGAAGCACTACAAGCGCTTCGAGGAGCCTTCGCAGAAGAAAAGCTGGCATTTAATGGTCCGTGATTCAGGCGCTCTCTTTGATTTTTTGCGCCCGCGTTGGGGAAAAGGAATGGGGCTCACCAAGAAGAATAAAGTCCCCGATTCTCGAACCCATTTTGCCTTGATGCGGGTAAAGCGTGGGCGGAGAAAGTACCGAGAAGGCTCCCGGCTGGATCAGACCGAAGAAGAATCTTTCGGTCTATGGCGCAAATGCGGCAGAAGAAAAGCGAGTCAATCGCGATCATTGAATCTCGCGGGCGGCTTCGCGAAGGCTGTCGATGCTGGCGAGCTTCAGTACGCCGCGTGCAGTGGCAATGGCTCCGGAATTTCTCAGGGTCGCCAGAGCGCGGACAAGGCTCGCGCGGTCAATGCCGAGGAGCTCAGCGAGTTCCGTCTGCGTCACGCGCAGTTCTTCATCGCGTCCGAGCTGCGCCTCCGGCACATTCTTAAAGAGGAGAAGAAGGACCGCAGCCAGGGCTGAAACTGTTTTCGCAAACGAAAGACTGCTCGACGTAAAGAGCAGGAGATTGACATACCTGGAGTACCAGTCGATGGTTGCTACTGCAAAGTCAGAATTCCGGCGGATGGCCGAGAGGATCTCGTCGTTCGTGAATTCAAGCGCAGCGACGTCGGTGACGGCTTCTGCCGTAATCGAATTCTCAAGCGCGAATTGTTCTGAATGCACTACCGGAAAAATGGTTCCGGGACCGTGCCAGGCGGTGTTTCGGCGGTCGTGCTTTCCCTCAACCGCAGAACGGACGAGCCCGGAATCAATATAGAAAACGGTCCCGAAAGGCTCGCCCGGACGCCAGAGAAATTCACCGCGTCGAAAACGCCTCGCGCGCGGCAAGAGCCCGAGAAGAAAAGGCCGGAACGGCGCGAAATCCTGAGAGAAGAAAAATCGAGGAAGCAGCATGGCTTCCATTCTTGCATGTTGGAGACCCAAAGAATGAAAAAAGTTCGAATCACCATTCTCAAGACGACGTTCGACTCTGAACTTGCGAAGGAGTTCGGAATGATCGGCCTCGGACCTTGTCCGCTCATGAAGGCGGGAGCGGTTTACTACGCCGACTACGCAAAACCGGAAGGCTTCTGCGACGAAGCCTGGAAGGCGATCTATCAGTACGTTTTTGCGCTCGCGCACGGCGCGGGCGAAAACCTCTTCTACTACGGCGACTGGATCAGAAAGCCCGGCGTAGCGATCGTCTCCTGCAATGACGGGCTCCGGCCAGTCATCATGAAGCTCGAGGCAACGGACATACCTTCGGAACCGCCCAAACCGGCAGAAAGCCGCGAGCAGTCCATCGAATTCAGGAAGCAAGTCTGAAGCGCGTCTCTCGCTCTCCCGGCCAAACGCCGCCAGGCGCTTGAAGCAAAAGAAAACCGGCGCTGATTCGGAGTCTGAACCAGCGCCGGTCGGCAGAGATTAAAAATCCCGGATTACTTCAGGTCGAAGGCCTTTTCGAGGCTCACAGGCATAGCCTGGTAGCCGAGCGAGCTCTTGATCTTGATTTCAACGGAGGGTTCCTTGGCACCCCACTTGAATTCGTTGATGATCGGGTTCGGAGCCTTGGTGTTGAATTCCTTCATGATGAGGCTCGCCGTGGCGGAGTAGACCATCACGGAATCCTTATCGGTCTGGTATTCAACTAGCGACGTGATCGGGCTGTACCATTCGAAGCCGCGTTCCTTGCCGTATTCCCAGATCTGCTGGACCGTCATTTTGTTCTGGTCGATCTTGTAGATCACAGCGCGGGAGTACTTCATGTCGGGCAGCGGGGGCTGTTCCATGCCGCGGGCGTCGCCGTTATCGAAGACGGAGAGATAGAAGACGTTCTTGTCGGACTTCGAGTCGATGCGCCAGCCGGTGTGCTGGGTCCACGTCCAGTCGAACCCGCCTTCGCACTTGCTGCCTTCGCACTTGATCTTGTTGCCGTTGGCGTCAACCGGCGTCAGGACCTTCTTCGCGAGTTCGCCTCTCCAGCCTTCGGGCGAAGCAAGAATCCACTTCACCTTCTTGTCGCGGCCGATCTTGACGACGGCGGACTGATGGCGCGAGGAGATGATGATCGAGTCGTCGCTCGGGTCATAGTCGACCGAGTTGACGTGCGCCCAGTTACGGCCCGGGCCCACGCCCGCGATGTCGCCGAACTGGTTATTCTGGTCCATGGCGGCGAGTTCAGCAGCCGAGAGCGTATGGCCGGACTTAGAGGCGTCGATGTTGAGGCAGACCGCGCCCTGGTCCATCGCCTTGATCACGTTGTCGCGATACGGGTCGAGGATGTCGTAGAGGCGGAAATCGTCAACCACCTGTCCGTTCTGATCGACTTCAGCAATGACGTCGCGGACGGTGTGGACGCGCTTGCCGTCGGGACGGCGATAGTCGGCATTCGAAACGCGCAGGAAGAGGTGGCCGTTCTGAGCGGGGTCAAGCGCGTGCGAGAAGTCGGCATAACCGTCGGGGAGGCGGCGATTGAAGATTTCGCGGCCCATGAGGTCGTACTTCGCATAACGCTGGCCGTAGCCGAACGTGAAGGCACCGTCGGGGTTCTGATGGAAGCCCATCATGATGCCGGAGCGATAGATGGTTTCCGGGTCATAAATGGGTTCGACATGCATGTACCAGCGGACTTCGCCCTTCGTATCGAGAATGGCGTTCTGCGGGTAGTAGTTCCACTCCAGCGCGCCGCCGGTGGGGTTGTTCCAGACCACGCGGCCCTGCTTCGGAGCGGTCGAGAGGAAGTTGTTGATGAGGTAGAGGCGGTCCTTGAATTCCGGATCAACCTTCACGACTTCGGTTTCAAACATGTTGTGGTGCTGAGCCATCGAGCCGTTCACCGGGGTGTAGACCGCCGGGGCGTACATCGTGTAGACCTCTTTTTCAACGCGCGTTTCCTTGCCGTTGAAGATGTACGTGTAGCTCACCTCAACCTTGTTGTTGTAGTCGGGGTAGAGGCCGAACACCGGAATGCCGGCATAGGTGCGAAGGGCCTTGTTGCTCACCTTGTAGGCGATTTCCTGGCCGCCCGCCTTCGGAACGATGCGAACGGAGGCGTCCTTGAGCTCATAGCCGCCGTTCTTGATGATGGCCGTGAGCGGAGCAATCTTGTAGGGGTTGACGACGATTTCGCCGATCTTGCCCGGGGCAACGTACTGCACGGCAGGGCCGGAGCCGCCGCCGCCCGCCATGACGGCAGTCGGGAGGCTGAAGCCCGCGACGAGTGCGAGCGAGATGGCAACCGGCGTCAGCTTGGACTTGAAGGACATCAGAGTATTCTCCTTTCAACTCAATGTAGAATAGTCGCTAAACTCATGCAACTAAACTTTTCAATTCGTTCGAAAAGAGTAAATCGCTTCCTCTTTTTTGGGTATTGGCGGCTTCCTACGGCGAACGATCTGATTTGGAATACTCGATTTCCGAAATATGAAAAAAGCACTGGACCGCGACAGACTCATTTTCTTCAAGACCCTCTATAAGACGCAGAATCTGGTGAATGCGGCCTATCAGCTCGGGATACCGCCCGCAACTGCCTCGAGACTTCTCGCGAAGCTCCGGGAAACCTTCAAGGACGAGCTCTTCACGCGCTGCGCCGGAGGCCTTGCCGCCACCTGGCGCGCGACGGAACTCATGCCGCAGGTGCGCAGAATCCTTGACGACTATGAGCATCTCCTGGAAGAGAATACCTTTGACCCGAAGTCCCTCGTGAGGAACTTCCATATCGGCGGGGTCGATCACGGCGTACTCTTCCTTGCGCCCGCAATTTCCCGGATCACGACGATCGCTCCGGGCGTTTCCGTAGAGATGAGCGAAATCACGAACGACTGGTCCGTGGAGCTGCGGACCGGAGAGCTCAATGCCGTCATCAGTCCCATGGAAAGCGTTCCGGAAGGCTTCCATTACCTGCCGCTTCTTGAAAACTGCACGAATAAGTTCGTCTGCAGGCCGGGGCATCCGTTGGAGAAGCTTGCGGGCGAGAAGGGACATCTCACGATGGAGGACATCCTCCGCTACGGCTTCGTTGAAGTGACATGGCGGCCCACCAACTTCTTCCGGCTCCTCAAAAGCCGGGAGGATGCGGAGTATGCCAAGCGCCGGGTCGTCTTCAGGACGCCGTACTTCATCGGAGCCACGCGCGTCGTGGCGTCGAGCGACCTCATCATGTTCGTTTCCGCGCTCCTTGCCGACTGGTGCATCAAGAAGAGAATCCTCAATGCGCTTCCTGTTGCAGCCATGAGTTCGACGGAAGGACGCTTCACGCCGAAGCTCATCTGGCATGACAGAGGCCACAACGACCCGGCCATGCAGTGGCTTCGGGGCATGATCCTCTCGGCCGTGAGGAACCCGGATTTCCTCGCAGGCGAATAGCCGGCTGGAGCAGAGAAGAAGAAAGAAAAGGCGCAGCGGACTCGATCCTTTCTGCGCCTCTTTTCACTCATCCGGATATCGTCCTGGTTACTTGACGTTTACCCATTCCATCGTGAGACGGTTGTCGGGGCGATGAACCACCGCAACCTTGTCTCGCATGGCCCAGGCGATCATGAGTTCATGAACCGGGACGTGAAGGACGTTTTCGCGCTCAATGCGAAGCGCTTCGCCGATCAGGGCATTGCGCTTTTCAGGATTCTCTTCGGCACGGATTTTGTTGAGCGCCTCATCCATGGCGGGGAGCGACACGCGGCCGATGTTGGCAATACCGTCGCCCGTCTTCGGATTGAAGGTGGCTGAAAGCGACTGCAGCGCATAGAGCGCATCAAAGGTAGGCGCGCCCCAGCCGACCAAACCGGCAGAGGTATCAAAGCTCAGCACCTTCGGGAAGTACTTCGCGCGCGGCATGGTGTTGACCTCAACCTTGACGCCGATGCGGCCCCACTGGGAAGCAAGCGCCTTGCAGGTCGCCTCATCGTTCGTCCACCGGTTGTTGGGGCAGTCGAGCGTAAAGCCGAAGCCCTGGGGGTAGCCCGCTTCCGCAAGGAGCTTCTTCGCGCCGGCGATGTCGGCCTTCGGGGGTTCGGCAGCGGTTTTATCCCAGCCGTTCACGATTGAGGTGACGATCGTTCCGGTCGGAACGGAAAGTCCGCGCATGACGCCCCGCTTGATGCCGTCGCGGTTGACGGAAATGAAGAGCGCTTCGCGCACGCGCTTATCCTTGAAGGGATTCTGAGCGAGAGGCTTGCCTGCCGCATCGCGGACGTAGGGGGAATTATCGCGGTACTCATCGAGCGCCACCATGAGCGTTCGGTTTTCCGGGCCTTCCGTAACCTTGACGCCGGAGGAGCGCTTCAGGCGCTGCAGATCCTGGGCGGCCGGGTCGATGACGAAGTCGACTTCACCCGAGAGGAGCGCCGCCGTGCGGGTGGAAGCCGATGCGATCGGTCGGAAGGTGGCGTTTTCCACATTGCCCGAGCGGTTCTTTTCATCCCACCAGTCATGATTGGCGGCAAAGACCGTCTTCACGTCCTCTTCGCGGGTGACGAGCCTGAAGGGGCCCGTGCCGTTCGCGTGACGGGCAGCATAGGACTCTTCCTTCGCGATGTAGTTCTGGGGTTCAAGCGCGCCATGCGCCTTTGCCCAGGATTCGCTCATGATCTTGAGGTCGACCAACTGATTGAGAATGACGGGCGAGCCGTTCGTCGTGCGGATGAGCACCTGATTGGGACCGGCCTTTTCAGCCTTGATGATCCCTTCGCAGAAGCTCTTGAACTGGCTCCTCGGATTTAATGCACGGTTGATGGAGAAGACGACGTCTTCGGGCGTGAGCGTTTCGCCCTCATGGAACTTGACGCCCTCGCGGATCGTAAAGAGGAACCCTTCGGGGACGCGCTCATAGCGGGTGGCAAGCGCCGGTTCGAGCTTGCGGTCGGGCGACCAGCGCAGAAGCCCCTCATAGACGGCGGAGATCGCCGTGATGTTGAGGTTCTCATTCTGAGCGTGAATGTCGAACGTGAGAATGTCGCCCGCGCTCGACCAGCTGAAGTCCGCCGCGGCTGCGCCGCCGGCGGCGAAAGCGAGGGAAATCGCGGAAAGCGCTGCACAAACCTGAGTGCGGACGAAACGCGTCATCTTGGGTAATCCTTAGAAGGTGATGGAGATGACTTCATTCTGCACTCAAGCGAGGCGACAGGTCTCCATGCCGTATCAGGCATAGTACCTGCAGGATGTCGGGACGGCGCAAAGGAACGCGAGAAAGCAAAAAGCTCCATTCCCTAAAAATTGTTAATTTGATTAGATAAATAGGCGTACCGCAAAGAAACCGCTTTAAGAAAGCTTCAATGGAAGCTAATGAGGTGCTCCAATGCGCAAACTCCCCGCAGGATTTGGCCTCGACGGGGAGTTTGGTGTCAGTCAGATTGAACCTCAAGCATCACGGAAGTTCAGGATCTGCCGGCACGCCGAACCACTTCTCGTGGAGCTTGTTGAAGGTGCCGTCGGCCTTGAGCGCCTTCAGGGCCTTGTCGGCTTCCGCCTTGAGTTCGGAATTGTTCTTCGCGAAAACCATCGCAAAGAGATCCGCCGTGGCGATGGGCTTCAGATGCGTCGTCTGATCCGCGATCGACTTCGACTGGACGAGCATGTAGTCCGTCACGGGCTTGTCGTTGATGACGGCATCGGCATTGCCGGCAATCATGTTGAGTACCGCTTCGCCGGCGCTCGCGAAAGTCGTCACCTTTGCTCCGGGAATCTTCTTCGCAAAGGTTTGGGAGGTCGTGCCGATCTGGACGGAAATGCGCTTTCCTTCAAGATCCTTGAAGTCGGCGATGCCGGCATTATTGGCCTTGGGAACCAGAATGGTGAGGCCGGACTTGTAGAAGGGAAGCGAGAAGAGGACGCGCTTGCCGCGTTCCGGCGTGATCGAAAAGCCTGCCGCGCCCATATCAATCGTGCCGGCAAGAATGCCCGGGATGATGGCGTCGAACCCGAGGTTTTCGATTTTGACGTCGCGGCCCATCTTTTCGGCCATGGCTTTGACGAGGTCGATCTCGAACCCCTGAACGGCACCCGTCTTCGAATCCTGGAATTCAAATAAAAGAACCTCAGATCTTCACACTATGAAGAATTCTTAAAAATCAACAAATTGAAATTTCGTGCAAGCCTCAGATGAGTTTCCCTCATTTCTGGGGCTTTTTTCATGTCCGAAATCCGGCCTGGGACTGCTTTTTGACCTTGAAAATTAATCCGAGAACATTGATTTCTATAGTGATTAGAACTATAATATATGATATTATCAAGGATATTTTCATGGCCGTTCCAGAGCACATCCGCAAGGTTCCGAGACCGCGCAATACCGTTGTCATCGACAGCGGCAGCAATGGCGCCAAGCGCTATGCGGTTCACAGTCGTCGGGCTTCCATATGCAAGCCCGGCTGCAACCCGCGCCCGGTGAACGGGCCGGTCATTGGGCACATCATTGACGGCAAGTTTGTGCCTCGCCAGTCCGCGGCGAGTCTTGCAGAAGACGGTCCCGACTATCTCTCTTACGGGGCCGCGGCACTGCTTCACGACGAACTTCGAGGGCTCGACGATGAGCTCTTCAAGGTCTACGAAGTCAAGGACGCCTGCATGATTCTTGCGCTCGCCTTGCTCCGCATTGAGCACAAGGGCATCAAGATCTCCCGATGCCGTCAGCATTACGAAAAGTCCTTCATCTCGGTTTTCTACCCCGGACTGCCTCTCTCTGAGAACACCATCAGCAAGTTCCTGAACCTGCTCGGCCAGGACGCCGGCAAGATGAATGCCTTCATCACTGCCCGGCTCGCCGCCGTCTGCAGGGATCACCACATCATCATTGATGGAACGCTCAAGCAGAACACAAGCATCGTCAATGATTTGTCTGCCTTCTCAAGAAAGGCTCGCGTCAAGGGCTGCAAAGAGATTTCCGTCCTCTACGCCTATGACCTTGAAGCACAGGAACCCTTGTGCGCACAGGTCTATCCGGGCAATATGATCGACGCCCGCGCCTACAGCTCATTCGTTTCGGAAAACAAAATCGAACGAGGCGTCCTGATCACGGACAAGGGATTCCCTCCCAAGGCAATTGAAGGCCTGCTCCGAAAGCATGAAGGGCTTCATTTCCTCACGCCGCTGAAGCGCTCGGACAAGAAGATTGCAGAGAACGCCATGCTCGATTTCGAGGATTGTCTGCGCGGCATTGATAAGCGCATCCGCTGCAAAAAGGTAAAGATGGGAAACGGGCGCTTCCTCTACTCCTTCAGGGATTCGTGGAAGGCTCAGGCGGAAGACAACTCCTTCATGGACCGCCAGCGCAGGAGCGATTCATACGACAAGAAGAACTACGATGAGCATTGCGGTTCGTATGGAACAATCGTCTTTGAGTCGGATCTCGACATGACGTGCGCTGAGGTCTACGCATGCTACGAACAGCGCTGGCAGCTTGAGATGTTCTTCGATGTTTACAAGAACAGCCTTGATTTCGGCGTAACCCGGGTCCAGTCCGACTACTCCGTCCGCGGATCCGAATTCGTAGACCTCATTGCCTCCATCCTGACATCCCGCATTGTGAAGCGCATGTCGAAGGCAGGAGTACTCGACAATGCAACATTCGGGGATGTCATGGACTCGCTCAGAACGTGCTGGCGCAATCGCAAGGCGCCGCGGGAGAGCCTGCCGCAGGTTGATGACGAATACTGGAATCGTCTGCTGAAGTGCGATGGAGAGCTGCTGGCGGCTTTGGAGCTCGCCTTGCCCGGCAAAGACAAAGCGCCGGATCCGAAAAAACGCGGCCGGCCGCGCAAAAAACCGGAACAGACGAAGGCACAGGAAGTAAACCCCCAGCCGAAACGCAAGCCGGGGCGCCCCAGAGTTCGGCCGATCATCTATGGGCCTCCTCGCCCAAGAGGTCGCCCTCGAAAGGAACGCTCTTCCGGCTCACTATAGTGGGAAGAATTGAGGTTCTTTTATTCAAAAGGCGGGAAGGTCGCGGAAGTTGCGACATTGAGTGTGGCGGCGGAGAGCGAACCGGCTATCGACATGGCGGTCGCAAAGGCGGCGGCGCAGAGCACAAAGTTCTTGAGTTGCATGATGGTTGTCCCGGTGACGATGAATCGGAAGAAGAGTGATGCGGCACGTATGAGTGTAGAGGAGACGGCTCCCACTGTTCGGCCTGAGCGCTGCTTTTTCGCTTTGAGCTGCCGACGAAAACAATAAACCAGGCTGAGTCGAGGCAGGTCTATTGATGAAATGTCAGCGCGCGGAAAAGAAATGCGCCCGAAAGGGTCTACCCGCGGGCGCATCTATTCAAGCCAATCGCTCAAGCCCCTTTAGGGGAGTTCGGGATCAGCCGGAACGCCGAACCACTTTTCGTGGAGCTTGTTGAAGGTGCCGTCAGCCTTCAGGTCCTTGAGGGCCTTGTCGATTTCACCCTTGAGCTTGGTGTTGTCCTTTGCCATGACCATGGCGAAAAGGTCGGCCGTGGCGATGGGCTTCAGATGCATCGTCTGAGCGGCGAGGTTCTTGTTCTGGGCAAGGATGTAGTCCGTCACGGGCTTGTCGTTGATGACGGCATCGGCATTGCCGGCGAGCATGTTGAGGATCGCGTCGCCCGCGGAATTGAAGGTCGAGACCTTGGCCCCCTTGATCTGCTTGGCGTAGGTCATCGAAGTCGTGCCGAGCTGAACGGAAATGCGCTTCCCTTCAAGGTCCTTGAAGTCGGCGATGCCCGTCGATCCCTTCGGCACCACGATCGTGAGGCCGGACTTATAGAAGGGGATCGAGAAGAGAACGCGCTTGCCGCGTTCGGGCGTGATCGAGAAGCCCGCTGCGCCCGTATCGAGGGTGCCCGAAAGAATGCCCGGAATGATCGCGTCGAAGCCGAGCGTTTCGAGCTTGAGGTCCTTGCCCATCTTCTGAGCCATGGCCTTCACGAGGTCAACCTCAAAACCCTGAACTTCACCGGTCTGAGAGTTGTAGAACTCAAAGGGCGGGAAGGTGCCTTCAGTGGCGACGCGCCAGGTGTCGGCGGCTGCGGATCCGCAAATCATGAGCGCGGCGACGCCGGCAAGAGCGGTGCGGGTGAAGGTAGAGAATTTCATGGGAGACTGCTCCAACAAATCGTGATGAGTAAAGGGCTTCCTCACCCTCTATCATGAAAGATGAGGAAGCCCTCGGCGCGCGACCTGTCTGCGTACGTTTTTTTGGTAACGTTTCTGACGCTTGCCGTCAAAAAATTGCAGCGGAACTTTCGCACCCTATATTGCTCTGTTCGCTGGCTTGAACGCTGGTGACTAGGCGTGTGGAAAAATGAGCGTAGCTTCCGGGTGGTTGCTGCGTCTACCTGTTTCTCCAACATCTTCGTGGTTGCCAGGGCTTCCTCGAACCCCAATCATTTCTTAATGGAGGGGCTATGAGTAAGTCTAACCGTACCGATACGCCATTGCGAGCTGCCCGTGCGCAGATCAGTAATCCCGAAATTACTGTTCACGCGATGTACCGCTCGGCAATAGGCATTGACGTTCATCTCAACCTACTCGTCTGCTGCCATCAGAAGCAGGTTGCAGGTCATCGTGAACAATCTGAGAGCCGGGATTTCAATACCGACCGCGCAAGCATCGATGCTTTCGCCGCCTGGTGCCGTGAATGCAATCCCGACATCATCCTTATGGAATCAACCGGGTCATTGTGGCAGAGCCCGTACGAAGCCCTCGAGAGAGCCGGCTTCACTTCTGAGCAGCTGGCTCTGATCAATGCCCGCGACGCCAAAGCGGCAGCCGGCCGCAAAACGGACCGCAAGGACGCATCACGTCTGGCGTCTCTTGCCCGAACGGGAAACTTCAAAAAATCCTTCGTGCCGGAGAAGGCCTTTCGTCTGCAGCGCGTCATTTCACGTGATCTGCAGAAGAACAGGAATGACATTTCCCGAACTTCCAATCGTTTCGGCAAGTCTCTGAATCTCACCGGATGCCGGCCTACAACGGTATTCAGCGACATCCGCGGAGGCAAAGCTGCCAGCCTCATCCTGATGGCCAAGCTCAGAGATGATCCGCACTTGTTTGATGTCATCAAGCAAAACAGCCGCCGGCTGCGGGCAAGCCCTGAGCAGATCATGCAGGCGCTCAACTTCGAAATCGAGCCGATGATGAAGGAGCAGATTCTGGCGCTCCGGAAAAAGATCGATCAGCTCGAGGAGTACGACCGAAGCACTTTCGAAAGGCTCCGCCAGCTGCAGGCTCCCTACGAGAAGGACATCCAGCTGCTCATTACCATAACGGGGATTCAGGAACGCTCGGCCCGCATGATTTACGCCGAACTCTGTGCGGATTTGAAGGACCACTTCCCCACGTCAGAGCAGTTTACTTCCTGGCTCGGCATTTGCCCGGGGGACAACACATCTGCCGGCAAACAGAAAAGTGGAAAATGCCCGAAAGGGAACAAACACCTGAGGCGCACGCTGATTGAAGCCGCCAGAGGACTTGTGGTCGGCGGTACCGCTGCGCTGAAGGAAAAATTCCAGGTGCTCAAGATGCGGCGCGGCTACAGGCGTGCCATGGTCGCCTTCGCACACCTGCTCGCACGCATCATTTATTCCGTTCTCACTCATCAGAAAGGCTTTGAGCCTTACCAGTCAACGGCGTTTCGGGACACCTTGATGGAACGAGCAAAGAACGGCGTAAAGCAGTTGCTGAAACTCAAAGGAACGAAATACGTGATCGCTGACGGCCTGGTTGTGGAGACGAAAACGGGTGCGATCCTAGGCGCAGTCGTCAGCAGTTAGCGTAGCTTCAGCAGCCTGAGAAGCAGCAGATACCATGCTGGACGTTCTTGTGAGAACGCCCGCAGGGAAGGTCGCGCGCCGAGGGCTTCCTATCTTTCGTGGAAAAAAAGCAGAAGGGCATACGGCCCGGGAAACCTGGATTGCCTCGCCGGGTTTCTTCAGCTTCCCGGCTTGGGTTCGATCAATATAGGGATCAAAACGTTCTCTGCGGGGCCTCAGGGACCGTGCGGGGGAAGAGAAATGCGCATTGTTTTGAGCGCTTCCCGACTGAACTAGGGCCCGCGCATTAGTTGATGAAAAAGTTTTGAGAAAAGCGCTCGATTTGTCGACAAGTGCCGCTCCGTCCCGAAAGCCGCATCAGGCACCGGCGCTCTTCCCGCCGGAGCGGCGTTTTCGAAGCGTTTCCGCAGATGCCCGAATCGCCTTCCTTCCGCTATGCTTTGCCTGAAGGAGACAAGCCATGCAGCGCATTACGCTTTCGATTGATGACGATCTTGCGGACTACTTTGTCCGCTATGCAGAGGAGCGGGGCTACCGCAACCGCTCCGAAGCGATGCGCGACATCCTGCGCAATCTCGCTTCGAGCGAGGAACTCGAGGATCCCGCGCCGGGAACGTTCTGCGTGGGCGTTGCGAGCTACATCTACGATCATCACGAACGGCAGCTTGCGATGCGGCTTACTGAACTTCAGCATGAGCACGGGGATCTGGTGATCTCCCAGATGCATGCGCACGTCAATGGCGACGATTGTCTCGAGACCGTATTCCTCAGGGGGCCGGTCGAAGCGGTGCGCGGCTTTGCCGATGCGCTCGTGGCCGAACCCGGGGTTCGTCACGGACACGTCAACATCATTCCCGCCGAGAACTCGGTGCATGCGCATCACGGGCACGTGCATCGGCATGCCGACGGAACGGTGCATTCGCACGAATGACGAAAACAAAACGGCGCAGAAAAGAACGGCCCCGATTAGTCCGTTCAAGACGAACTTCCGTCCCTTTCTGCGCCGGGATTCATTCTGCCTAAAAATGGAGCGCTTAACGTTTACAAGGAATATTTTTTCTTTCGTAACGTCAAATGCGCCCGAATCTTCTTCGTGGCCTGAGGTCATGAGGCATAAGGGATGGGGGATTTTCCCTAGCGGAAATTTGCCCGGCCGGCAGATTTCTTGTTTGAAGCCTCAAGCAAGCCATCCTCACTCGTTGAGGTGAAGAAAAACGCGGTCTTACAGTCACTTCTGCGCTCCCGTGCGGGCTTTCCTTTAGCCCGGCGAATCTCTCGGATATTCTGTTGATGCGGAGCCGCTCCGGCGCACCTACAATTACGCGGCGATTCTCACGCCCGAAGAACCTCTGCGGACGCGAGGAGCCTGATTTTCAAGAGAGACTTCATCCATGCCACGCATTCATTACGCCAACGTCTGCGCCTTCTGCGGCCGCACCGGCCGCCCGTTCCTCACGGACTTTACGGTTGAGGACGGCTTTTTCATTGATGCGGAGAAGCCGATTGCCGACGGCGACGAAATCCGTACGGTCGACATGCGGGGCGCATTTGTAATGCCGGCATTTCTCGATGTGCATGCGCATCCGGAAGGGCTTGCGATGACGCTCTCTGCCGTTCCCTGCACGCCGCCCGAGGTCCGCTCGATCGACGATCTTGTCGCGGCGCTTAAAAAATCTCCCAATGCGCTGTCGGGCGAAGGCTGGATCGACGGCTGGGGGTACGACGAGAGCCTCCTTGCGGAGAAGCGCTCTCCCACCCGCACCGATCTGGATCGGGTGAGCACGACGCAGCCGGTCTGGATCCGCCGCTCCGACTACCATTCAGCCGTCGTTAATTCAAAGGCGCTTGAGCTCGCCGGGATCGACCGCAATACGCCCGATCCGGAGGGCGGCGCATTCGGCCGCGATGAAGACGGGAACCCCGACGGCCGTCTGATTGAGCTTGGAGCCGTCAACTATGTCGAAGCCAGGGCGCGGCCGCCGAAGACCTTCGAAAAGGATGTCGAATCGATTCTGAAGCTCGGAGACCATTATCTTCATCACGGCATTCTCGTCACGGCCGACATGATGGCGCATAGAAGAGCGCCGGGACAGACGGAGCCGCTCGCGCTTTATCGTGCTGCCGAGAACCGGGGCCTCCCCGTTGAAATGAATCTTTATGCCGTCTGGACCGGCGGAGAAAATCCTGAGGGCATGGAGGACTTTTCTGATGATGAGAAGCAGGGCGCAATCCGTTATGCCGGCGTGAAGCTCTTTGCCGACGGATCCATTTCCGGCCGCACGGCCGCGGTGCGCAATCCCTATGTGCTCCCGGAAGGGGCTCCCGAACCCGAATTCCCCTCGGGGATGATGACGCTCACGGAACCGGTCTTCAGAGCCGCGATGGCCTTTGCAAGAAGAAATTCCGTACAGTGCGCCATTCACATCATGGGAGACCGTTCCATTGATGCGGTGCTCGACTGGCTTTCAACGGAGTCTCCGTGGCTTTCGGATGTGCCTTCCGTGAGGCTCGAGCACGTGAGCATGATGCGTCCCGACCAGCTCGAAAAAATGCTTGCGCTTCCCATCCGGCCCGCACTTACGACCCAGATCATCTTCCCGTTTGCCGAGTGGAGAAGCTACCACGCAGCCCTCACGCAGAAGGATTTCAGCGTCTGCTACGCCGTGAAGACGCTGTCCGAGAAGGTCGAGGCAATGGCGCTTTCATCCGATGCCCCGTGCACGACCTGGAGCGATACGGACGATATCTTTGTGTCTCTTGAGGCTGCGGTGACGCGCCGGGACTCTGACGGCGGCTACTTCAATCCCTCGGAGGCCGTTTCCATCGGCACCGCGCTTTCGCTCTACACGAGCCGCGCCGCCCTTGTGATGCCCGAGCGCGGCATTGTCGGGGCGATCGAACCCGGAGCCCGCGCCAATTTCATCACCTTGTCGGCCAATCCCTTCATGATTGCGCCTTCGAAGCTTCGCGACCTTCGCGTCACCGGCGTCTGGAAGGACGGGAAGCGCCTCCTCGGGTGAGGCTGGAAAAAAGGCCTGATGCCGGCTCTGAACCGGGCGTCTCCTGCAGCTTAAGCTCGGCAGCTTTCCGCAGGAAGCGCCCGAAGGCATTATTTCGCCGGCTTCACAATGTATTGAAGGACGCCAAGAATGCGTTCACCCGTGCAGACGGAAGCGGGAGATCGTCTGGCAATTGCATCTCCGGCTCCGGTTTCAAGCAGCATGAGCCGTTCTTCCCGGGCGTCAAGGCGCATGAGAAGATCCGGGTGCGCATTGACGACAAGGAGGTCTCCCTGGTCGATTCCGGCTTCTGCGAGCGCGTTGTCGGGCGCAAAGAGAAAGAGCGTGTGCCCGGCATTTTCTTCAATCAGGTCATTGAGTCTCAGCGTTCCGGCTTTTCCGTAATCTGAGAACGCTGCGTCCGGCGACCCCGATCGCACGGGGAAGGACTGAAGCGCAAGGCCGCCAAGTTCAATGCCCGCACCTTCGGCAGCTTTAATGAAGCTTTCGCGCCTTTCACTCAGCTTTCTGAGCTCAAGCTCGGCTCTCAGCCACTTCGGTCCGCCGGCAGTTCTGAAGGCTTCCGCCTGGGCTGGCGTCACGCAGACCTGAATCGTTTTCGTGAGACCCTCGCCCCAGCCGGGCTTTCTTCCTGCCCCTATGCGGTAGCCGCCTCTTCCGGGGCGTTCTTTAGGGTTGGATTTTTTTAATGCCATGTCAAAGGAGTCTCCATCAGGAGGGTTGGCTGGGATTAAGGAACAGGGGATTGAATCTCCATTCCTATAATCTCAGTTTAGCAAGGAAACACCTTTACGAAGCGCATAAAAAGCCAAATAGAACAAATGTATCAATTTACTCTGTTCTTTGATTTAATCCCATATTAATCAGTCGTTCGCTTATGATGTTTAACGATGAAAAATATTTTGATAATCGTCTGCATTGAATATGAAAATTGAATTCGTTATTCAAAAATAAGTCGGAAGATTATTTTTCCGGATGCCATTCAGCCTTAATGAAATCGATGCCGCCATCCGGGGTCGCCGTGAATCCGGAAAGCTCTTCGCGCCAGGCTGCTGCGGTATCTTCGAGGATCAGCCAGACGTAAGGCGCGTCGCTGCGGATGCGTTCCTGGATGCCGGCATAGACCTTCCGGGATTCAACTTCGTCGTTGATTGAGAGCGCTTCGTCAAGCAGTCTGTCTACTTCCGGGTTTCGATAGTAGGCAGTGTTGAAGAGCACCGGCGGCATGCTCGGGCCGTAATAGAGGGGGCGAAGCGACCAGTCGGCGTCGGATGAGGCGGCCCAGCCCGTGTAGTAGAGCTCAAGCGCTGAATCCTCCGGGCGCTTCACGTTGTGGATGCGCGCCACGCGTTCTCCAGCTTCGAGAACCGTAATCTTCACGCGCACGCCGACCAGCGCGAGCTGCTGCTGAACAACCTGCACGGCCTTGATGGACGCCGAGTCGTTGTAGGCGCACCAGAGGTTGATGTCGAACCCGTCGGGGTAGCCCGCTTCCCTGAGAAGCGCCCTGGCTTTTTCGGGATCATAGGGCCAGGAGCCGATCAGCAGAGCATTGGGAATGGAGGGCGGCATCACGCCGCCCGCAGGCCGGGCGTATCCCCGATAGGCCGCCTTAACGATCGCTTCGCGGCTGATCGCATAGTTGAGGGCTTCGCGCACCTTCAGGTCGCTCATGGGCTTCTTCATCGTGTTCATCGCGATGAAGCGCATGACGGTGGAGGGCTTGCGGGAGATGAAGAGGTTCTTCTGACGGTTGATTTCGTCCGCCGACTCGTAGGGCATGGGGAAGATGAAGTCGGCTTCCCCCGTTCTCAGCATTGCCGCGCGCGTGTGGTTTTCGGGAACCGGGACGAAGCGGATCCCGGAAAGCTTCGGCCACCCGGCGTCCCAGTAGTCCTTTCGCCTTTCAACCTCGAGAAGTTCCGATGGGTTGTAGCTCTTAAGCTGATAAGGCCCCGTTCCGCAGGGCTTCTGTGCAAGATTCCAGCCGGGATTCATCAGGGCCGAGGGGCAGACCATGGAGAGAATGCCGCCCGCCATGCGGCGCTTCATGGGCGCAAGGGGCTTCTTCAGGTGAATCGTGAGTTCGTAGAGGTCTGTCGCATCCGCGCGAACGATTTCCCCGAACATGGCCGAGCGGCCGAGCCGCGTGGGATCGTGGATGAGGTGATCGATGTTGGCCTTGGCGGCATGCGCGTCGAAAATCTCGCCGTTCGAAAACCTGACGCCCTCGCGGAGCTTGATGACCCAGGTGAGGCCGTCCTTGCTCGGCGTTGCCTCGAGCGCCAGGGCGGGCTCCACTTCCATTTTGGAATTCAGACGGAAGAAGCCCTCATAGAAAGCCTTCATGACCTGACGCGAAAGCTTGTCCGTGGCGTTGTAGGGGTCGAGCGTCGTAAAGCCCGAACCGACGGCTGCCGTTACGACCTTGGCGGAGACGCCCGGAGGGAGAGCGGAATGGTCGTCTTTTTGAAAGTCAAAGAGCTTCAGCGCTTCTGCGGAAAGCGATGTCAGGAGAAGCGCATTCAAAAGAAGCAATTTTGCAGCGAGCGTCTTCTTCCTTGTTGCAGGGAAAAGCATGAGAGCGTGTCGGGTCCGGAATGGTTCTTGGTATTGGCGGCCATTCTACCGAGTGCGCGCAGGGCGGTTCGCCGACTTTGCACGAAATGTTCGTAAGCAGCAGGAATGAAGCTGTCAATATGACGGGGAGTGCGCAGCCTGACGCAGCAGGTTCAGGTTTTCTCGTCTTTCGGAACCCGGCTGTCAGGTGCTCAATGCGGGTGCTTCGGCAATCTGATAGCAAGTACGATGCCGGCGACAGCTACGGCCGCGCAGAAAATCGCCGTAAGAATCCAAACAGTCATTCTTTCCTCTCCACAAAACAAGAGATAACGCCGCTTGCCGAAATGCAGCCTGCATCTGAAATCAGACCGATTGTATGTCCTTGGAAAAGCCCGACAGCAAGGCTCGCGAGGCTCATTTTCTCAGGGAAGCCAGCTGCAAGCTTGGCCAGTGCTCGGCTCTAATTCATTGAAATTCTCATAAAAATCTCTGTTTCAATTATTGCATAAAGGATTTGGGTGCTCTTAAAGGAGCTCGCAAGGATGTCGCTTTTGCGTCGACCGTAAACGCAGCGGTTTTGCACAATAACCTATTCTTTGGCATCATTCGGAGGCTTTCAGCCTGACGATCTGCAGCGCCAGGACTCCGGTCAAACATCTGCACATTCACAATTCGAGCCCCTGAGGGCGTTCGCCCTCAGGAGGATCCGGCTTTGCTGCCGGGATTCATCGGGGGACGTGCGTCTCCCTTTCGGACGGCTCCTTATTCTTTAAGGAACCTTCATCATGATGAATCCCGTTCACGAATCCCGATTCCTCCCCGCCGGCCAATTCGGCAGCCATCTGGCGCATCTTCCTGCCGGGAGGGGCTATCTGAGAAATACGCTCTCAAGGGATGCGGTCAGCCGCATCCCGCGGGAAAATCCCGCTTATCGCTTTTCGGCCACGCTCTACCTCGATTTCATCACCTGGTGGAATATGGGGGACGCCGAGCCGCTTCTCATCACCGGACCTGCGGGTTCGGGGAAAACAAGCGCAGTGCTCGAGTTCGCTGCCCGTCTTTCGGTACCGGTCGTTTCCTTTACGGCCAGGCCCCGGATGGACCGCAGGGAGCTTGTAGGCCGCTGGGTGCTTGCACCCGAAGGCGGCATGCGCTGGATTGACGGTCCGGCAGCGCTCGCCTGGAAGCATGGGTGGCTTCTTCTCGTCAATGAGTTTTCAGCGGCTCCCGCTGAAACCTGGGTTTCCGCCAATGATCTTCTTGAGGGGCTTCCTCTCGAGAACGATCAGACGGGGGAAAGAATCGAGCGCCACCCCAACGCGCGCATCGTCTTCACCGACAATACGCGCGGTCATGCGAGCGAATCGGAAGCCGGCTACTTCGGGCGCGAAATGCAGGACCGGTCGGTCATCGACCGGCTCTGGCACATTCGCTTCGAAGGGCTCGCTGAAGACGAGGAAGCGGAAGTCCTCATGAAGGAATTTCCGCCCGAGCTTGTTCGCGAGGCTGGGGTTGAGGAGGCGATGGAAGTTGCCCGCATTCTCGCCCGCGCGGGCGCGGAAACGCGGGCCTCATCCGCTCATGACGCCCTGGGACTCCGGTCGAAAACGATTGCGCTTTCGCACCGGGTTCTGCGGCGCACGGGCGCTCTGATGCTCTCCTACATTGCGGGGAGAGTGCCCGAGCTCCATGATCCGGTCGAATGGTCTCTTGACCGTGCGGCGGGTCATGCGCTTGACCGCCCGGTAAGAAATGCGCTCATTACGTACATGAAGACCGTTCTCGGGGGAAGGCTCGCCGACCTCCGGAACCTCCGCAGGGAGACGAGTCATGCGTAACGACGTCGGAAGTCTTCCGCTTCTCGAAACGCTCGCAAAGCCGTCCACGTCCGAAGAAGCTGAGCTTTTCGCCGGCATCGGCGAACTCCTCAGGCTTCGTGCGGGGCTCCATACGGGGCTCGAGCGGAGAAAAGCCAATGAAATCGACCGGCGCATCAGAGCGCTCGTCAACGATTATCGGCGGCTTCGCGACCGCAACCGTCTCTGGGGAGCGGCAGAGCCGCTTCTCAACCATCGGGCGGAAGCGATGGGGCTTTCTCCCGAGGAGGCGCGCAGGTCTTCCCGGCTTGAAGCGCTTCTCGCGCTCCCGGCGCTTTGCCGCCGGGACGGGATCAAAATCCGCTTTTCGGGCACGCCCCGGACAGATGGAAAAACGATCTGGCTCGGAAGCGTCGATCTCTCGCACCCGGCTGCGCCCGTGTACGTATTCGGACACGGCATCCATGAACGCACTCACGTGCTTCATACGGACTTCCGTGGGGCTGAAGGACTCTCTCAGCGGGCATTTGCCCTCACGAACCTCTTTGAGGACGTGAGGATAGATGCCATTGGAGAATCCGAATGCCGCGGATACCGATTCTGGAGGGAGGCGCTCCTCGCGCTACTCTGCCGAACGGGCGAGGCGGTCTTTCTCTCCGACGACCCGATGCGGCCGGCCTCTGAGGTCTTCCTCGCGTGGCTTCATGCCGAGCTTCTCGAAAAGATGCTTCAAATGAAGCTTCCCGACGGGATCCTCGAAGCCGTGCGGCTCGAGGCTTCCCGCCGCTTCGGGCGTGCGTTTCTGAAGGATGCGCTGGGGCTCGCCCTCAGACGCTTTCCTCTCAGCAGCACCTTCGACGCGGCGGCGCTCGCGATCGAGTTCGAGGAATTTCTCTCGGACGCGGCGCTCGTTGAAGCGCGCGTCGAAAGAGAGGTAGAGAGAGAGCGGGAAACGAGGGCTTCGAAACAGGGAGTCCGGCAGAGAGACTGTGAAAAGTCTCGGCGCATCAGCAACGGGGAGGGCATCGCGCTCTCCCTTTTTGATGATGGGTCTCTCACTTCCGGAGCCTCTCCAGCCCGGTCTTCCCCGAAACGGGATGTCTACCCGGCAGTGCTTCGTCTCAGCGACGAAAGAAACTGGCGGGGGAATTCCCGGCCGCTCGAAGGCGGACTCGCCATGGAGCGTCTGGAGGAGCTCATCAGCCTTCCCGAGAGCGCCATGCCCGATATCGAAGCCGTTGAGGAAACCCATGCCGAAACCCTTCGCCGGCACGAAAACGTGCCCGAAGGAAGCGGCAATGCTTCGGGCGGCCTTTTGCCGAGGCTCGCAAAGCTCTCGGACATTCGGACCGCTCAGAAGGCGTTCGATGCCGCATGGGACGAAACTTCGCCCTTTGCAATGGGGCTCGCGGACCTCCTGAAGCGCCGGCTTCCGGCCGACGAAGGCGGAGCCCGGACGGGCTTCGACATCGACGACCGCGAGGTCGACCGCGCATTGACGGGCGACGACCGCATCTTCGTGAGAGAGGGGAAAAGAAAGGCGAGAAAAATCGCCTGCGAAATTCTCCTTGATCTCTCGGGATCACTCGGAGAGCGGGGCGGGGCAGTGCTTCGCGCTGCGGCCGCGAGGCTCGAAGGTGGTTTGAAGCGCCTTCCCGGGGCTGCGGCGCGAACGGCCGTATTCCCGAACGAGCGCGGCACGGGACCCTTTCTCGCGTCAGACTGGAAGTCCTCTTCCCTCGAAACGCGCGGGATTCTCCGTGCCATGCCTTCAAGGGGCCCCACTCCGGTGGGGCAGAGCCTCCTCTGGGCGCTTCAGACGCTCGCTTCCCGCCCAGAACCCGCGAAGCTTCTCTTTCTCCTCACCGACGGCGTCTTCGACGCCGGCGAATACCGGGGAGAAGTCGAGGCGCTCGCGATGGCGGGAATTGAGCTGGCGACGCTCGTGCTCTGCGACCCCGATCTGCCGGAGGCCGAAATCGGTCCGAGGAACGCGATCGGGAGCGAAACACGATTCGTCCGCTCCATCGACGAAATCCCGGAGGCCATCCACGGGCTTCTCCTGGGTCTCAAAAAACGGGACGCCTTCTGATCGGGGATCTTCCCTGACGCGTATTTCTCTTAAAACTTCTCTTGCGAACGGGGTTTGCTTCTTTTCTCCTTACGGGTCGGCCATTGATTTCCTGAATGGCCCGCCCTGAAGGGGGAGGGAAGCAGCCCCGTCGTTTTTTGCTGAGACCGCAAAACGTGCGGGTTCGCTTAAGAACACATCGATCAACCGGAATTTTTTTTGGAGAGAGACGGATGCGCTTTCAGAAAGGGAAGAAGGTGGAGATGCCCGGGATTGAGACGCCGTCCCGGGCGCTTCACCGGGTTCGAAAGGAGCTTCTTCGCATGGAGCTCGCCATCGGAAGCGGCCCCTTTGATTCTGCGCTCCTCCCGGCGCTTCAGGTCTGGAGCGCCTTTGCCGCAGGCATTCCGGGAGGTGCTTTTGAAAACGGCATCCACCGCGCGCGCCGGATGATGGAGCTCATGCTCGGGGAGGCGCTCCCCGACGGCCTTGACCCCAGGGCGCGCGAAGCGCTCCGGCTCGGCCGGCTTGCGGGCGCGATGATCCTCGGGCTTCTCTCAGGAGCGGACGATATCCTCGATTTTGAATTCAGACCCCTCACGAACGGAACGCTTCACTACGCCATTCCGGCTTTTGACCCGTCTCAAGAGCTCCTCCTCGAGTTTCTTCTTCAGTGCGCGGCGAAAGGGGAGAAGGTTGCAGCGCTGGCGCTATCGCCCTTCCCGGCACTAAAGCGCCGTGAAAAAGAGCGTGCCGGCCTTCGTGAATTTCTTCTGAGAAAGCTTATTGACCGTCATATCGCCGCGCTCATGAGGAATGCCGTGGATGGCGGCCTCGAAGCCGGGCTGCGGCTTGCCGCGATCGGTTTCCCGGGGGGCGACGAGGAAGCAAAGCGCCTTGAGCGCATTCTCATGAAGGCGCTCTCGGAAGAGTGCCGGAAGGCGTCTCTCCCGGGATCGAAGTCAAGCGCCGCAGCGCCCGGGCTGACGAAGCGTCCCTCATCCGGGGACGTGCGGAACTCATTGCCCGCGCGCTTCTGCTCGCGGTGCGGGAGGAAAGGTTCCTTCTGCTCACGCGTGAGAACGACGGCGCGGACATTGTCGAAGAGAAAGCTAAAGCGGAGCTTCCTCCACGAATCTGGATTGCGGCGGACGGGATCTTCCTCGAGTGGCCCAAAGGGGCTCAGCCGCTGGAAGCCATCCTCTGCGCACGCTTCAGGCTTCCGAAGGAAGAGAGTCGCGTCGGGTTGGTTGAGAGCCTCATTGCGGCGGGCATGGCGGATCCCGACTGGAAGAGCGGTGCGAGGGAAGCTGCGCTCCCTCATGAGGATGCCTCGGTTCTGGGGCTCCGTGAGACGCCGGCACTTCTCGCCGCGCTCTTTGCGCCCCGGGGGGAGCTTTCTGAGGCGTCGTCACCGAAAATTTCGCGTCTTGACTGGCGGCTCTTTCCGCGCGACCCCGTGAATGGAGGCATGACGCCAAGCGCTTTTGTCGGCGCGGAAGGGAGAAAGATGCCGGTCTTCTTCTGGTCGATCTCGATTCCCGATCCGGTTCCGCTTCAAATCCGCGAAGCGCTTGAAAACGCTGAGAAGCACCTCTCACGGCTGCGGAGGAGCGAAGCGCGGAGTGCCGCAGACGGGCTCTTCCTTGGCGAGGCTTTCTTTGCGCCCGGCGAAATGGAGGCGGCGGCAGACATTCTTTCGGGTCTCGGGCTCTGCGTTGAAAGAGAAAGCGCGCTTCACGGCGGAGCGCTCCGGCGCATGCGCGGCGTCGGGCCCAATGCCGGAAAAAGCGAGGCGGGAATCCTGCTGCGTCGCGGCATTGCCGTTCCCTGCAGCCTCTGGAGCGACGGGACGGTAACGGAAGCGGACTGGCCGGGCGCTGCGTGGGAACCGGCGGACGACGGATTGATTTCTGAAGAAAATGACTGAACGACTGAAGGATGAATGGAAATGAATAAGAATGCCTTGAGGATAAGCGGTTTCAGGGACCGCGCACGCGACACGAGCGGCGTCACGGGGAATGCGCTCGCGCTCTACCGGCCTGCCTGGGAAGTCCGGCCGGCCATCTGGAATCTGGGGGCGGCAGCCTTTGCTTCCGCCGCCGCGCTTTCCGGGAATCTTCCGGCCTCCTGGGGGATTCTCTGGGGAACCGGAGCGCTGCTGCTTTCAGCCTGGAGATGGAAGGAGGCTCTGGCGGTCTGGAAGCGACGGGCACCCTTGTCGGGCTTTGAGCCGCTTTTCATGACGATGGAGGATCTGGTCCTGCGCCTGCGGGAGATGAGCGGGAGGCGCCTTCCGGAAGCTGCCCGGACGGGCGCTCGCTTTCCGCTTCTGTTGCAGTCCGGAGGTACCGGTAGAACGAGACATGGGAGCGCTTTTGGCGAGGCGAGGAATCCGCGCGTGCTTTTTCTCTCTCAGGCAGAACCGCGCGTTGAAAATGTCTGGTTCGGCATGGGTTTCCCCTGGACCCCGGTCGAGGCGCAGAAGCTCGAGGAGCTCTCCCGCGTGCCGCGCGACGTGATGACGGTTCCGCCCGGGATCCGCCCCCTCGTGACCCAGGACCGGGGATTGTCGGAAAAGGAAATCGGGAGCCCCATCCTTCACGGCGTCGGCCCCGGTGAAGCGCCGATCGAGCGTCCGATCAGAAGCCTCGGGGGCGGCACGCTTCTTGTCGGCACCACCCAGGCCGGGAAGGGCGTCATGCTCACGTCGCTCATTGCTCAGGCGATTCTTCGCGGGGATGCAGTGATTGTGATTGATCCCAAATCGAGCAAGCGCCTGCGCGGGGCGATTCACGCCGCCTGCGCCGCTGCCGGGCGCGAGCCCCCACACGAATTTCATCCGGCCTTTCCGGCCCGGGGCGTTCGATTGGATCCCCTGGGGAGCTGGACGCGCGCGACGGAGATTGCGTCCCGCGTGACGGCGATCCTCCCGCCCGAATCGGACGGCGTCTTTACCTCCTTTGCGTGGGAGTCCGTCCACGTCATGTCGATGGGACTCCTCTTTGCGGGAGAAAAGCCTTCCCTCGGCAAATTCCGGCGCATCCTTGCGGAAGGGATTGAACCCCTCTTTGCGAAATGCCTCGACATTTCGCTTGAAAAACACGTTCCCTATTGGCGGGACCGCGTGATTGCGATCATGGAGGTCGAAGCGGCCTCGCTCTCTGCCCCGCCGGGGTCGCGGGCAAGCCTGTCGCTTCTTGCCCGCATTGCGCTCTGGGAGCGTTCCGTATCCGAGGATCAGAAGGAACCGGAAGTGGCCGGGCTCTTATCCGTCTTTCGCCACTCGCGCGAACACTACGCCAAGATAACGGCGTCGCTCGTTCCGGCGCTTTCCATGCTCACGTCGGGGCCGCTCGGCAAAAGTCTCTCTCCGGACCCTGACGACATTGAGGACGACCGCCCCATCGTGACGGTCGACCGGGTGCTTGATGCCGGGGGCGTTCTCTATCTGGGGCTCGACGCGCTCCCCGACCCGCAGGTCGCGGGGTCACTGGGGGCGCTGATTCTCTCCGACATGGCCGCATCAGCGGGCCGGCGCTACAACCTCGATCGGTCGGGGGACGAGGCGGCAAGCATCAGTCTCTTCGTCGACGAAACGGCAAACGTCATCAACCGTCCGTTGATTGAAATCCTCAACAAAGGCATGGAAGCCGGGATCCAGACGACGTGCGCCATGCAGACGATCGCCGACCTTGAGGCGCGTCTCGGGAGCAGAGCCGCCGCAAGGATGGTGCTCGGGAACCTCAACAACCTGATTGCCCTCAGAACCAAGGACCAGGAAACGCAGAAATTCGTCGCGGAAGCGTTCGGGCGCACGACCGTCTGGGAAACATCGGCCTCCTTTGCATCCACTGCCGATTCGAGTCCGATCCCGAGATTCCGGGCGAGCGTCTCGCGCGGTCTCTCGGGGCGGCGCGAAACCGTGGTTCCGACGGATGCTCTCGGGATGCTCCCCAATCTGGAATTCTTTGCTTCCCTTTCGGGCGGGAAGCTCTGGAAGGGGCGCGTGCCGATTCTGCTGGCGGAAGCTTCCGGCAGAAGGCTCTTCAGGAAGAAGGGAGAGCGCCGATGATCCGGGGCGCCTTTTCGCTTTTCACCGTCGTTTTTCTCTTTGAAGTCGCCTTCGGCGCGGCTTATGTATCGACCGAGGAGCTCCGCGGCATTCTCTATCGGGAATCCATGGAACGGCAGCTCCTTCTTCCGGGCGCATCCCTCCGGACGGTCGGGTGCGTGGAGAGCGCTTTGCATAGTGCTTCCCGGGACATCGTCCTCCCGCGCCGCAGGGCGAACTCGAGCGAACGCATGCCCGGAATGCTTCGCCCGGCGCTCCCTGAGGAAGCGGCGATCGAACGTGCGGTCTCGGGCATCCTCGCCGCCCCGTGGGTTGAGAACATGCGGTTGATCGGTCTTCTCTTCCTGAAGCGCCTTGCAGTGCTCCTTACCGTTTTTCTCTTCGGTGCGCTCCCGATCGCAGCGCTTGCCGTCGACGGATGGCACGCGCTTCAGGTACGAACGCATGTCTTCGGCGCGATGCGCCCGAGCGTCTTCGGGAGCATCGGATTCCTGATGGCGGGCGGAGGCCTTGCGACGCTCCTCATTCTGGCGTATCCCGCAGATATTCCTTTCGGAATCTGGGTGCTTGTCCCCATGCTTTTCGGACTCTCCCTCCGGGCGCTGATTCGCTCCTGGCACCGCTTTTGAGAGGCGCGTGTCTGACGGATGCTTGAAGTATTACCGTGGAACGCCCTAATTTTTGCAATTGGAAGTGCTCCGGCGAGGCGTAAAGAAGGAATAATTCAATGAATGTTTACTTTGGGGGTTGCCGGAAGCATGCGCCCCCGCCTTTCATAGAGAGAATATCCATGACCCGCGTGAATCCCCCGTACCGTGCCGACGTTGTCGGCAGCTTCCTTCGTCCCAAGCGTCTTCTTGAAGCCCGCGAGGCCTTCCATCTGGGAAAGCTTTCGCGAGAGGATCTCACGAAGCTCGAGGATGAATGCATTGCCGACCTCGTCGAAAAGGAAAAGAAGAACGGTCTTCGCGCCGTGACGGACGGCGAATTCCGCCGCGCTTTCTGGCATCTCGACTTCCTCGCGGCTCTGGGCGGCATCCGCCATGTGAAGGCCGAGCACTGGTCGGTTCATTTCGAAGGCCATCAGCCGAAGGCCGAAACGATCGTCATTGAGGACCGCATTCATTTTCCGAAGAACCACCCGTTCCTCGAGGCCTATGACCGCCTGAAGGCGATCGCGGGCGACTACCCGATCAAGTACACGATCCCGTCGCCCTCGATGCTGCACCTGATCTGCGCCGTGCGCGAAGCGAACTACAAGCCCACGGTTTTCTATGAAGCGCATCCGGAAAAGCTCTTCGAAGACCTCGCCGACACGTGGGTCGACGCTATGCTGGCGCTCTATGAACGCGGCTGCCGGTACCTGCAGTTCGACGACACGAGCTGGGGCGAATTCTGCTCGCTCGAAAAGCGCGCCGCCTACGCGGCCCGCGGGATCGACGTCGACTGGACGGCCCGCCGCTATGTTGAGGTTTTGAACCGCATTCTCGAAAAGAAGCCCGCCGACATGACGGTGACGATGCACATCTGCCGCGGCAACTTCCGCTCGACCTGGTTCTCGTCGGGCGGCTACGAGCCCGTGGCTGAAATTCTCTTCGCCCACGCGAAGGTCGACGGCTTCTTCCTCGAATACGACACCGACCGAGCGGGCGGCTTTGAGCCTCTGCGCTTCATCAAGGATCAGACCGTTGTGCTCGGCCTCATCACGTCGAAGTTCCCCGAGCTCGAAAAGAAGGAAGAGGTGAAGGCCCGCATTGCGGAAGCTTCGAAGTACGTTCCTCTCGAACAGCTCTGCCTCTCGCCCCAGTGCGGCTTCTCCTCAACCGAGGAAGGCAACATCATGACCGAGGATGAGGAATGGGCCAAGGTGAGGCTCGTTCGCGAAATCGCCGACGAAGTCTGGGGCGATAAGTAACACACTTTAAAAGCAGTCTTTAGACGCCAACCTTCTGTGATGAGACGCAGCTTCCCCATGGGGCTGCGTCTCATTTCTATGATTCGCTGCGCGCATCGCGCAGAAGCACGAACATCCCGGTTGACGACTTGTGATGTTTTTGTCATCTCTGCGCGCTAAAGTATGCGGCTGACGACAGCGGGCCCCGTCAAGAGAGCTCGTTGGGTCGAGACTCCTTAGTTCTTCTCATTCCTTAGGGCCGCTTGAAGGCAATGGCAGCTCAATTTCCGCTTCTTCTTCCCGCTTCAAAGCTTCCTCCGAAGCTGGTGGTTTTTGATCTCGACAAAACGCTGATTGCTGGCGACAGCACGATTCTCTGGACGGAATGGCTCTATGAGAAGGGTCTCGTCAAGGACCCCATCTGGAGACAGATCGACCGCGAGATGATCCGCGAATACGATCAGGGGCGGCTCGACATGCATGCCTTCATGCGGAAGCACTCGGGCGCATTCCGCAATATCCCCGTTGAAATGCTCGGGAAACTCGCTCTGGAGTTCGCAAGGAAGAAAATTTCTCCCCTCGCGTACCCGGATGCGAAGAAGTGGGTGAAGAACGCCCTCCAGGCAAAGATTCCAATGCTCGTCCTTTCGGCAACAACCACCTTCATTGTTGCCCCGATTGCCAAAACGATCTTCGGCATTGATGAAGCGATCGGCGTCGACCTCGTGGAGGAAAACGGTTTCTATACCGGCGAAATCCTCGGCACGCCGTCCTTCCAGGAAGGGAAGGTCGTGAGGCTCAAAACCATCCTCAATGCCCGCGGCATCGACATCTCGGACGTGCTTTTCTTTACCGACAGCCGGAATGACCTGCCGCTCGCTGAAGCCGCGGGCTTCACCTGCTGCGTCAATCCCGATCCGGTGCTTCTCGCCGAAGCCCGTAGGCGTTCGTGGAAGATTCTCCGCTGGGAGCTCCCGCTTCGAACCAAGATTGAGCTCGGGCAGGGGTGATCGAGGAGCCTATTCGAAGAGGCCTCCGGGGACGCCCGGGCGAAGAGCGGTCCCAAAAAGCGAAGAAACCGGACGTCCATGAGAGGAATCGTCCGGTTTCTTTTAAAGAGGCGCTCGTTTATTGCGCGAAGGCCTTGTCAAGGCTGATCGGCATTGCCTGATAGCCCATGGAGTCGATGATCTGGATTTCGACCGAGGGATCCTTTTCACCCCATTTGAATTCCTCAATAAAGGGCGACGCCTGACCCGCTTTTTCGCCGGGCTTCAGCTCCGAAGGACGACGGCCCATGCCTGCCGTTGCCGAATAGACCATGATGGAGTCCTTGTCGGCAAAGTATTTCGTGAGCGAAGTGACGGGGCTGTACCACTTGAAGCCGCGGTCCTTGCCGTACTGCCAGACCTGCTCGATGGTCTTCTTGTCCTGGTCGATTTTGTAGATGACGGCGCGCGAATACTTCATTTCAGCAAGCGGCGGCTGATCCATGCCGCGTGCGTCGCCGTTGTCGAACGCCGTGATGTAGATGATGTGCTTGTCGGACTTCTCGTCGATGCGGAAGGCCGTGTGCTGCGTCCAGGTGTAGTCGAAGTCTCCTTCGCAGGTCGAGCCCTGGCAGGCGATGGGCTTGCCGTCCTTCACGGGCGTGAGGAGGAGATTCTTCCAGCCGTCCCGCCAGCCTTCGGGCGAAGCGAAGATCCACTTGATCTTCTTGTCGCGGCCGATCTTGACGATGGCGGACTGGTGGCGCGACGAGATGATGATCGAATCGTCCGTCGGGTCGTAGTCGACCGAATTGACGTGCGCCCAGTTTCTGCCTTCGCCCGTACCCACGATGTCGCCGAATTTGTCGCTCGTTTCGAGCTTTGCGAGATCTTCAGCGGAAAGCGTCTTTCCGGACTGCGATGCATCAATATTGAGGCATACCGCGCCCTGGTCGAGCACCTTCATGACGTTGTCGCGGTACGGGTCAAGAATTTCCCAGAGACGCCATTCGTCGACGACCTTGCCGTTCTGATCGAGCTCGGCAATCACGTCGCGCACGGTATGAACGCGCTTTCCGTCAGCGCGGCGATGATCGGCGCTCGCAACGCGGATGAAGGAATGTCCGTTCTGAGCATTGTCGAGAGAGTGCGAAAAGTCGGAGTACCCAACCGGCAGGCGGCGGTTGTAGATTTCGCGGCCCATGAGGTCGTACTTCACGTAGCGCTGGCCGTAGCCCCAGGTGATGTTCCCGTCGACATCCTGCTGGAAGCCCATCATGACGCCCGACTGGTAAATCGTCTCGACGTTGTAGATGGGTTCAACATGCATGTACCAGCGGACTTCGCCCTTGGTGTCGATGATGGCGTTCTGCGGGTAGAAGTTCCATTCCATCGCGCCGCCCATCGGGTTGTTCCAGACCGCACGCGTGGCCTTGGCATACTGCTGCATGAGGTTGTTGACGAGGTAGAGGCGGTCCTTGAACTTCGGATCAACCTTAACCACCTTCGTTTCGAACATGTTGCTGTGCAGTCCCGGCGCGCCGCTCACCTCGTGGTATACGGGAGCGGCATAGATCTTGTAGGTGTCGGTGAACTTCTCCGTTTTGCCGTAGAACTTCCGGGTGTAGGAAACCTCAACCGTATTCATGTAGTCGGGGTAAAGGCCGAAAACGGGAACGCCGGCGTGCGTCAAAAGTTCGGAGCGGCTCACCGAATACTTGATTTCCTGACCATCAGGCTTCGGAACAACGCGCACGGTCGCTTCCGTCAGCTCATAGCCGCCGTTGCGGATGATTGCCGTGAGAGGAGCAATGCCGTACGGATTTACGATCACTTCGCCGATGTGGCCCTGTGTGGCAAAGCTGACGTGGGGACCTGATGAGCCGCCTGAAGCGCGGGCTGCCGTGACGGGAAGGGCGTTGCCGACGGCAGCAGCGACTGCACTGAGAAAGAGCGAGCGGCGGCCGAGCGTGATGTTCTGCATGATCCAATCCTTTTTCCACGAAAGATAGGAAGCCCTCGGCGCGCGACCTTCCCTGCGGGCGTTCTCACAAGAACGTCCAGCATGGTATCTGCTGCTTCTCAGGCTGCTGAAGCTACGCTAACTGCTGACGACTGCGCCTAGGATCGCACCCGTTTTCGTCTCCACAACCAGGCCGTCAGCGATCACGTATTTCGTTCCTTTGAGTTTCAGCAACTGCTTTACGCCGTTCTTTGCTCGTTCCATCAAGGTGTCCCGAAACGCCGTTGACTGGTAAGGCTCAAAGCCTTTCTGATGAGTGAGAACGGAATAAATGATGCGTGCGAGCAGGTGTGCGAAGGCGACCATGGCACGCCTGTAGCCGCGCCGCATCTTGAGCACCTGGAATTTTTCCTTCAGCGCAGCGGTACCGCCGACCACAAGTCCTCTGGCGGCTTCAATCAGCGTGCGCCTCAGGTGTTTGTTCCCTTTCGGGCATTTTCCACTTTTCTGTTTGCCGGCAGATGTGTTGTCCCCCGGGCAAATGCCGAGCCAGGAAGTAAACTGCTCTGACGTGGGGAAGTGGTCCTTCAAATCCGCACAGAGTTCGGCGTAAATCATGCGGGCCGAGCGTTCCTGAATCCCCGTTATGGTAATGAGCAGCTGGATGTCCTTCTCGTAGGGAGCCTGCAGCTGGCGGAGCCTTTCGAAAGTGCTTCGGTCGTACTCCTCGAGCTGATCGATCTTTTTCCGGAGCGCCAGAATCTGCTCCTTCATCATCGGCTCGATTTCGAAGTTGAGCGCCTGCATGATCTGCTCAGGGCTTGCCCGCAGCCGGCGGCTGTTTTGCTTGATGACATCAAACAAGTGCGGATCATCTCTGAGCTTGGCCATCAGGATGAGGCTGGCAGCTTTGCCTCCGCGGATGTCGCTGAATACCGTTGTAGGCCGGCATCCGGTGAGATTCAGAGACTTGCCGAAACGATTGGAAGTTCGGGAAATGTCATTCCTGTTCTTCTGCAGATCACGTGAAATGACGCGCTGCAGACGAAAGGCCTTCTCCGGCACGAAGGATTTTTTGAAGTTTCCCGTTCGGGCAAGAGACGCCAGACGTGATGCGTCCTTGCGGTCCGTTTTGCGGCCGGCTGCCGCTTTGGCGTCGCGGGCATTGATCAGAGCCAGCTGCTCAGAAGTGAAGCCGGCTCTCTCGAGGGCTTCGTACGGGCTCTGCCACAATGACCCGGTTGATTCCATAAGGATGATGTCGGGATTGCATTCACGGCACCAGGCGGCGAAAGCATCGATGCTTGCGCGGTCGGTATTGAAATCCCGGCTCTCAGATTGTTCACGATGACCTGCAACCTGCTTCTGATGGCAGCAGACGAGTAGGTTGAGATGAACGTCAATGCCTATTGCCGAGCGGTACATCGCGTGAACAGTAATTTCGGGATTACTGATCTGCGCACGGGCAGCTCGCAATGGCGTATCGGTACGGTTAGACTTACTCATAGCCCCTCCATTAAGAAATGATTGGGGTTCGAGGAAGCCCTGGCAACCACGAAGATGTTGGAGAAACAGGTAGACGCAGCAACCACCCGGAAGCTACGCTCATTTTTCCACACGCCTAGTCACCAGCGTTCAAGCCAGCGAACAGAGCAATATAGGGTGCGAAAGTTCCGCTGCAATTTTTTGACGGCAAGCGTCAGAAACGTTACCAAAAAAACGTACGCAGACAGGTCGCGCGCCGAGGGCTTCCTCATCTTTCATGATAGAGGGTGAGGAAGCCCTTTACTCATCACGATTTTTTGGTTGAGTATTTCAATGAAGCAGCGCGTTTTTGAGCGCTGATCACTGACGGGATGAAAGTCTAGAGAGCACCTTCGGGACCGCCAATGCGGATTTCAATCGTATTTTCGTAGAATGATGCAACAAGTATTTTGCAGATTCCGCAACGCATTAAAGAGGCAGACCCAATGCTTGACCTCAGGCTCACTCATCTCGCGCTTCTCGCGGAGATTGTCTCAACCGGATCGCTCTCTGAGGCCGCCCAGCATCTCGGGCTGACTGTTGCCTCCGCGAGCCGGATGCTTAAGAAAATGCAGGAGGATTTCGACGACCCGCTCTTCATCCGCGTCTGGCGCGGATTGACGCCGACGGACACGACGAAGCGCATGATGCCTGTGGTGAGGGAGCTTCTGGAGCGCATGGAGGAGCTTGAGTACCAGAAGCATTTTTCGCCGGAAAAGCTCAAAGGCACGATCACAATCGGAGCGGCAGATAATGCGCTCGTCAGTCTTCTGCCTCCTGTCATCAGAGCGGTGCGGGATAAGGCTCCGGGTCTGAGCTTCCGGCTGCTGCCGCTTGACGGCAGACAATTTCAACGGCTTGCTGAAGGAGGACTTGATTTTCTCCTCTATCCGACGCTGAATCTCCCGGAGCTCCCCGCGCATTTCTTCGGAATCAACCTCTTTCGGGTCTCCCGCTCTCTCCTCGTCGACCGGAATCATCCGCTCGCGGCCCGCTACGCCGCAGGCGAAGCCCTCACCATTGAAGCGATCCGAATGTATCCCCGGATTCTGATCAAGCTTCAGGATTCGAGCCGCGGGCCGGTCTTCGACATCTCGCTGCCGGAATTAAGATCCAGCCAAACCTTCATCGAGCTCCCGTATTTTCTCGGCGCTCCTTATTTTCTTGAGGGCACGGAATACACCTTGCTCCTGCCCACCAGGACGGCCCGTTTTTTCGCGCGTCAGATTCCTCGTCTCATAGCGATTCCTTATGAAGGCGAGTACGCGGAAAACTTCACGCGCCTTATCTGGCACGAACGGAGCGACAAGAGCATTCCAATGCAGTGGCTGCGCTCAATGTTCGCCATGCATGCCGGAGAGAACGACGCCGAACAGCCTCCCGATCAGCAGGAAAAAGGAGCCTCTTGAGATGACTCTGCCAAAACTGTCGCTGACTGCCTCTTCTGTCCCGACGCTTCAGAGCGCCCGGATGCGCTGCTCCTTCATACGGGTTTTCTGACCGTGAGAGAGGAAATCGTTCCCGGGATTGTGGAGCTCGGTTCTCCCAACAGAGGGACTGAGGCTTCGATCGAGCGGCTTTGCGCTGATTGCAAGCTGAAGACGGAGAAGTGAACGCCGGACTATTGGGGGACTGGATTCCTCTTACGGCTTATCCGGAAATGACCGTGATGAAGGCGCAGCTGTCCGCAGATTTTGCGCCAGTCGGTATACACTCGCTTTTCCGATTGAATTCTGGTGCAGAAGTCTGAGGGGCAGGAAGCCGATTCCCAGCCCGCTGCTTCTCAGCCGGCCTCAACGCTCATCAGGGAAAGTCTGATAGAAGGAATACCCTCTACGCACTGTGTTGACAGGCATTCGGCGTGAATTGATTCACCCGATGGGGGTATCCTCTTCTGATGCAGCTGGTTTTCTTCAGGCGTCCCGCGTGATGCCGGGAAGTCTGAGCGCTTTGAACCAGTGCACGAATAAACAAACGAAGAGACAGTGGTTGAAATGAAAGAAATCAAAAAGTCCTCAAAGCTTGAGCATGTCCTCTACGACATACGTGGTCCGATTATGGATAAGGCTAAGCAGATGGAGGCAGAAGGCCGCCGTCTCATCAAGCTCAATATCGGCAACCTTGCGGTTTTCGGCTTTGATCCGCCCGAAGAGGTCATGCGCGACATGATCTACAACCTTCCGAATTCGGCCGGCTACTCCGACAGCAAGGGCATCTTCGCGGCCCGCAAGGCCGTGATGCACTACACGCAGGATAAGCAGATCGAGGGCGTCACGATCGAGGATATTTATCTCGGCAACGGCGCTTCCGACCTGATAGCGCTCGCCACCAACGCGCTCCTCGACGAAGGCGACGAACTTCTCGTTCCGACTCCGGACTATCCGCTCTGGACGGCCGTAACGAGCCTTGCCGGCGCAAAGCCCGTTCACTATCTCTGCGACGAATCGAAGGGCTGGATCCCGAGCATTGAGGACATCCGCGCCAAGGTGACGCCGCGCACGAAGGGCATTGTGGTGATCAACCCCAACAACCCAACGGGCGTTCTCTATCCGAATTCGGTGCTTCTCGACATCATTCAGGTGGCGCGCGAAAACGGTCTCGTCATTCTGGCCGATGAGGTCTACGACAAGATTCTTTACGACGGCATCAAGCACACCTCGATGGCGGCGCTCTCGCACGACGTTCTTACGCTCACCTTCAATTCCCTTTCGAAGGCCTACCGCGCCTGCGGCTACCGCGCGGGCTGGATGGTGATTTCGGGCGACAAGAGCGGCGCGAAGGACTTCATCGACGGCCTCAACATGCTCGCCAACATGAAGCTCTGCGCGAATGTGCCGGGTCAGTGGGCCATTCAGACGGCTCTCGGCGGCTATCAGTCCATCAACGACCTGGTGGGCGAGGGCGGGCGTCTGCGCCGTCAGCGCGACATCGCCTACGAAATGCTATCCGCCATTCCGGGCGTTTCCGTCGTTCGTCCGACGGCATCCCTCTACATGTTCCCGAGACTCGACCCGGATGTCTATCCGATCGAGGACGACCGCGAGTTCTTTAAGGAGCTTCTAGAAGCCACGAACGTCGTGCTCGTTCAGGGCACGGGCTTCAACTGGCCGAAGCCCGACCATTTCCGCATGGTTTTCCTTCCTTATGAATGGGAGCTTCGCGACGCGATCAACCGCATCGCCAAGTTCCTTGCGGACTACCGCCGCCGCCATCCGGGGAAGAAGGTTATCCCAGAGGACGGAGCCGCGGCTCCTGAAGCGAAGGGCGCTGAAGAAGACAAAAAGGCGGCGAAGAAGTAATCCGACGCTTTCCTGACGCCCCAAAAAAGGCCGCGTGAACCGAAACGTAATGTTTCGGACCGCGGCTTTTGTTTTGGTTATACGCCCTATAATTGAACTGACCAGTCAGTTCAATTTCGAGGGCTCAAATGAAAATCAAAACTGTTCTTGGGTTTGCCGTGGTTCTCGGCATTGTCGGGGCAGCCGTCTGGGGTCTCGAAGCGTGGCAGAAGAAGAGCCTCCCGCAGCCCAATCAGGCCTGGGGGAGCGTTGATGTTCGCGAAGTGAGCCTCGCCTTTGAGGCCTCGGGCCGCATCCGGACGCTTCTCAAGGAAGAGGGCGACCGTGTGGGGAAGGGCGAGCTCCTCGGGGAACTCGATACCGAACTCCTCGGCATTCAGAAGGAGCGCGCCGAAGCGGAACTCAGGTACCTCGAAGCCCAGTACCGGCTCTCCCGCGACGGCTTCCGCAAGGAAGACATCGAGAAGGCCGAGGCCAATGCCGACGCAGCGCTCAAGTCCCTGACGCTTGCCCGGATTGAGGAGGAGCGCGAAAAGGCGCTTTTTGCTTCGAAAGCTTCTTCGAGAGAGAAGCTCGATCAGGCGGAATGGATGAGAAAATCTCTCGAAGCCCAGCATGCTTCGGCCGCGGCGGAAGCAAGACGCGCCGCAGCAGGGAATCGCCCGGATGAAATTCAGGCCGCAGCGGCGCAGGTGGATTCCGCCAAGACGAACGTTGACGAGCTCCTCTACCGCATTGAGAAGGCAAGCCGCATCGTTTCGCCGGTTGAAGGGATTGTACGAAGCCGCCTCGCAGAACCCGGTGACATGACGAGTTCGAGCCGTACGGTCTACGAAATCTCCATTGTTTCGCCTAAATGGGTGCGCGTCTATGTGACGGAAGCGCAGCTCGGCATGGTGCATCCGGGATCTAAAGCAACAGTCATCACGGACACGATGCCGCCCATGGAAGCGACGGTGGGGTCGGTATCGAGTCAGGCGGAATTTACGCCGAAGACCGTACAGACGGCGGAACTCCGCACGGCGCTCGTTTATGAAGTCCGCTTGATCGTAAAGGACCCGGAGAACATCCTGAAGCTCGGTCAGCCGGCGACGGTTGAATTTGAGACTGAGGAATCAAAATGACCGTCCGCATTCCAGTCGCTTCCCTGAAGGACGTGAGAAAGTTCTACCGCACTTCGGACGGGAAGACAGTTGAAGCCCTGAAGGGCATCACCTTCGAAGCTGCGCCCGAAGAACGCCTCACGGCGCTGATTGGTCCGGACGGTGCGGGGAAGTCGACGCTGCTGAAGCTCCTCTGCGGACTTGAAGCCGCAGACGCTGGAATGGTGCGGTCGCTTGGGAGCTCCCCGGATCCCGACGACCCGGAGCTTCTTAAACGCATTGCCTACATGCCGCAGTCGCTCGGCCTCTATCGGGAATTGAGCTGCCGCGAAAACATGGAGCTTCAGGCAGAGCTCCGCGGGATTCCAGCGGCGGAAGCGGGCGAGAAAATCCGCGAACTCCTCGTCCTCACGGGGCTCGGCCCCTTCATGGAGCGTCCGGCGGGGAAGCTTTCGGGCGGCATGAAGCAGAAGCTCGCGCTCGCGGCAGCGCTTCTCGCTTCGCCCGACCTTCTGCTTCTTGACGAACCGACGGTAGGGGTCGACCCCTTGTCGCGGCGCGAGCTCTGGAATGTTCTGAAGGAACGCCGGAAGGCCCGCGACATGGCAGTCGTCTTTTCAACCGCTTATCTCGAGGAGGCGGAAGCGGCGGACAATGTGATTCTCCTCGAGGAAGGCGAGATCATTGCGCGAGGGAGCCCGCAGAGTCTCATGGAAGCGGCCTGCGGAAGAACCTTTACCTATGCGCTTGACGGGCTCGAACCAGAGGAGAGCGAGCGCATCAAGCGGCGCTTCATGCTGACGGCCTCAGCTTCGGACGCGTCCTCTCCCTGGCTTGATGCCGTCCCGCGGGAAGGACGGATGGATTTGCTCCTCATTCCGGGGAGAACGCCGGAGCTCCCGGACGACATTGACCGGGGAAGACTCTCGCCGCGGCCGCCCCGGCTCAAGGATGCGTACGCGCTTCTGACCTTCAAGGATGAGCCCGGCGCGGATTCGACTCTTGCATCCATGGAGGCACGTCCGATGAAGGTGGGCGGAGGGACCGCTCATGGGAAGGGGACGGAAAAGCCGCTCGTCATCGCACGAGGCATCCGCCGGGTATTCGGGAATTTCGTGGCGGTTGACGACACGACGTTCGACGTCAAGCCGGGTGAAATCTTCGGCATTCTCGGCCCCAACGGCGCGGGAAAGACCACGACCTTCAGAATGCTCGCGAGCCTGCTCCCGGCCTCGGACGGCGAAATCGAAATTGCGGGCGCGAATCTGAAGTCCTCAAAGTCCCTGGCGCGGTCGCTCGTCGGATACGTCGCGCAGAAGTTTTCGCTCTACGCGAAGCTCTCCGTGCGCGAGAACCTGCGCTTTTTCGGAAGAAGCTTCGGGCTGTCGGGCGAGGCGCTCAAAGTCCGAATTGATGATCTTCTTCGGGAGTTCAGGCTCGCGGAGAAAGCGGATTTTCAGGCGGGGTCACTCTCGCTCGGGGCTCAGAAAGACCTTTCCATCGCCTGCGGCTTCATCCACAACCCGAAAATCATCTTTCTGGACGAGGCAACGTCCGGAGCCGACATTGCTCAGCGGCGCGCCCTCTGGCGCAGGATTGTGCGCTTTGCAGCGAGGGGCGCAGCGGTCGTCGTCACGACCCACTTCATGGAAGAGGCCGAATACTGCGACCGTTTTCTCATTCAGGACGCGGGGAAGATCATTGCGATTGGAACCCCCGCTGAAATCCGGGAAGCTGCTTTCGGAAATGAGAAGGCTGAAAGCGCATCGATCGAGTCTGCCTTTATTGAGATCGTGGAGAGAAAGCGCCTTGAACGGGAAAAGGGAGGGAGAGAATGAGCGAACTTCATGGACTTCTGCGTTTTGAGTTTCGACGCTTTACGGCGCTTCTCGTCAAGGAGTTGCGGCTCATTCTTCGGGATCCTTCATACCTCGTCATCGGACTCGGGCTCCCGCTTCTGATGCTCTTTCTCTACGGCTTCGGGATCTCGATGGATATCCGCAACGTCCCCGCAGACATCGTGCTCGAGGAACATACGCCGGCGGCCCTTGCCGTGGCAAGGCGCTTTGAGGCGAACGCCTATCTCTTGGGGATGCGAAGCGAATCGCCCGAAAAAACAGAGGAAAGATTCTCGAAGCGCGAAACGGAAGCGATCATCCGGATCGAGCCCGGATTTGCGAAGCGCGTTGAAAAGGGAGACGCGGCGCTCGGCCTCACGCTTTACGGCGTCGACAGCAACACGGCTCAGATGGTTCGGTCCTATGCAGAGGGCGTTCTCGGCACGGCGCTCTCTGACCCGCGGCTCGCGAGCCCGCTGAAGGAAAGTTCTGCTGCGGGGACGCCCCTCAAGCTCACGAGCCGGCTCTGGTTTAATGAGGCGGCAAATTCCACCTGGTATCTCGTTCCCGGGATTCTCATCATCGTGACTTCCGTTTCCGCCTCCTTCCTCGGGAGCCTTGTGATCGCGCGCGAATGCGAGCGCGGGACGCTTCATGCGCTCTTTGCCACGCCCGCCTCGTCGCTCGAAATTCTTCTCTCGAAACTCATCCCCTGCGCCGGCATTGCGCTTCTCGGATTCTTTCTCTGCCTCTTCATGGCGATCGGCCTCTTTGAGGTGCCGCTCCGGGGAAGCATCTTCTGGCTCCTTGCGACGGCGCTCCTCTATTCAACCGCGGCGGCAGCGCTCGGGCTCTTCATTTCCGCAAAGGTGAAGAGCCAGTTCCTCGCTACTGAAATCTCGATTATGGCGAGCTTTCTTCCGACCATGATGCTTTCGGGCTTTCTCTTCGACCTGAGGAGCGTCCCCGTGTGGATCGAATGGATCGGGCGGCTCTTCCCGCCGTCCTATGCGCTCCAGTCCCTCAAGATCTGCTTCCTCTCGGGCGGGAATGAATCCGAGCTCGCGATGAATGCGCTCGTGGTTGCGCTCTCGGCAGTCCTTTTCCTGATGCTTACGCTGAGGCTCCTCGGGAAGCGCCCGGCGAAGGTTGAACTGAAGGAGGCCGCATCGTGAGCGTTCTTCAAAATGCGATTGCACGCCTCAGGGCATCCCTCAACCGAATTGCGGCGCTCGTGGAAAAGGAGCTCATTGCGACGCTTCGCGACAAAGGCGCTCGAATCGTGCTCATTGTCCCGGTGATCCTCCAGTCGGTGATTTTCGGCTACGGCGCATCCTTCAACCTTGACCGCGTGCCCTGGGTGCTTCTTAATGAGTCCGGAGGAAGTCTTGCGGCGGAGTTTGTGAGGCGGATTGACCGCGCACCCGGGTTCGAGCTTGAGGTCGTTGCCCGTTCGCAAACTGAGTTCACAGGAGCGGTCGACAATTCCAGAGCGCTTCTCGGCATCTGGATCCCGAGGGATTTCTCGAAGACCGGTGAAGCCTATGTGGCGCTCGACGCCAGAAACTCGACGACGGCCGGGATCGCCGCAGGCTACGTGGCCTCAATTGCCTCCCGGCTCAATCATGATAAGGGCGCGGCGCAGGCGGTCACGATTCTCGATCGGCAGCGGTTCAATGAAAACGGCATTACGCGCTACGCCATCATGCCGGCGCTGATTCTCGCGCTTTCGCTCATTCAGGTGCTGCTTCTCGCCGGCCTTACCGTTGCACGCGAGCGCGAGGACGGAACGTTCGACATGATGCTGATGACGCCGGCCTCTTCGGTAGAGATACTGATCGGCAAAGCTGTCGTTCCGACCATCATTGCGTGCCTGCAGGCTTTTCTGATATTCCTCGTCGGCGTTTTCTGGTTTGAGCTTCCCTTTGCCGGGTCTCCCCTCGCACTGGGTCTCCTGGTCTTCGGCTTTGCACTCTCCTTTGTGGGACTTGGGCTCGCGATCTCCGCGGTTGCCGATACCATTCAACAGGCAATAGTCATAGTGATCTTCGTCATGATGCCGACCATCATCTTTTCCGGGCTCTTCACGTCGGTGCTTGCCATGCCGCAATGGATGCAGGTGCTTTCGAACCTCAATCCTCTGCGAAGCGCCATCATTGGGCTCCGGATGATCTATTTCGAAGGCGCAAGCCTCATGGAAACGGTCGAGTTCTTCTGGCCGGCTGCCCTGGCAGCGCTCATATCGCTCGCGCTCGCGGCGCGGCTCTTCCGGAATAAGATTCAATAGACGAAGAGGCAGGGATTCTGATGAGAACACAGACTGAAGAGAAAAGACGCGCAATTCTCGATGCAACGCTCGAGGAATTCGAGGCAAGAGGATTTGCCGCGGCGCGAATTGAGGACATTGCGAAGAAAGCGGGCGTCGCCAAAGGCACGGTGTACAACTACTTTGAAAGCAAGGAAGCGCTCCTCATGGGGCTTGCTGAAGACCTGGGGAACCTCATTCACGAAAATCTCGGCCGCGCAATGAAGGACTCAGCTCCGATGAGTACGCGGCAGCGGATCGAAGAAGTGTTCGAGCCCATCATCCGGGAAAACGGACGAGGCCGCATGTCTCGCGTTCTCCGTGTGATCTGGTCGGAAGGCCTCCATCGACCACAGCTGACGCGCCCCTTCTTTGAAAAGTTCCTCCTTCCCGCATTTGGTGAAGAAGGCTTTTTTACGCGTATGACCGAAAAGAAGGATTTTCCCGTCATCATCCGCGAGTATCCCTTTTTAATCGCAGCGCCTCTCATCCAGGGCGTCCTGTGGCAGACGCTTCTCGGCGATTCGAAGCCTCTCGAATTCCGCCGGGTCTTCAAGGCCTATCTGGATCTGATATTCGGCGAGGAAGATTCTCAGTCAGAAAGAAAAGAGCAAGAATTGAAGATTAGGCGTCATAAGGAGAAATCGAGTCTTTCCTAGACTTTCCTCTGATGGTTGAACTTAGGGCGGCGGAGAACCTTTCAGCCTCTAGCCGCCATAGAAATATCTCAGAGGAAAAAATGCAGACACGCACGCTTGGCGCTGCCGCTCTCAAAGTCTCCGCTCTCGGCCTCGGCTGCATGGGCATGACGCTTGGCTACGGACCCGCCAAACCGAAGGAGGAGATGAAGAGCCTCATTCATGAGGCTTTCGACCTTGGGGTCACATTCTTCGACACGGCCGAATGCTACGGGCCTTTTGAAAACGAAATTCTCGTAGGGGAAGCGCTCCAGGGCTTCCGCGACAAGGTCGTTCTGGCGACAAAATGCGGAATCCAAATTAACGACAGGGGTGAGGAGCAGTTCGATGCCCGCCCGGAAACCATTCGACGTTCGCTTGAAGGATCATTGACGCGATTGAAGACTGATGTAATCGATCTTTACTTCCTTCATCGCGTTGACCCGAAGGTTCCTGTGGAGAAGGTCGCGGAAGTGATGGGCGACTTCATTCGCGAGGGTAAGATCCGAGGCTGGGGCCTTTCCGAAGCAGGCCCCAAGACCATTGCCCGAGCTCAGGCCGTAACAAAGCTCACGGCGCTCCAGAGCGAATATTCCATGATGTACCGTGCGCCGGAAGAGAAGATCCTGCCGCTGCTCAAGGCAGAAAACATCGGCTTTGTGCCTTTTAGTCCGCTTGCGAATGGATTCCTCACTGGCGCAATCAAGGCAGAGGCAAAATTCGGTGAAGACGATTTTCGACACATTATTCCGAGGCTTCAGGGTGAAAATCTTCATGCCAATATGAGACTTGTCGCAGCGGTTCAGGAGCTCGCACGCGCGAAGAATGCAACTCCCGCTCAAATCGCACTCGCCTGGGTGCTCGCCCAGGGCGACTTCATTGCACCGATCCCCGGGACGACAAGGCTTGACCGTCTCAAGGAAAATCTGGGAGCACTGCGCGTGGAATTCAGCGCGGACGAACTCGCGCACATTCGCGAGCTTCTTGACGCTATGCCGGTGGCTGGCGAAAGATTTCCTGAGCAACTTGAGGAGCAGGTTGCAGAATAGACAATAGATTCTGCTTTCGTGAACAACTCCCGGATGATTGGAACGGGTTGTCCGGGAGATGAACATGGGCGCTGCCGGGAGAAGCCGGCAGCTTTTGAATTCAAGTTTGCATGAGCTTGCGGCACATCGGGCACCAGGATTGGGGATCGGGCACGTGGCGGATGTATCGGGTGCACCGACATTACGCGACAAGGTTTGCCGCTGCGCGAATAGAGGATATTGCGCAGAAAGCGGGCGTCGCCCAAGGCACGGTGTACAACTGCCTTGAAAGCAAGGAAGCGCTTCTCATGGGACTCGCAGAAGAATTGGTGAACCTCATTCACGGAAAACTCGGTTGCGCAATGAAGGACTCAGCCCGGATGAATACGCGGCGGCGCATCGAAGAAGTGTTCGAGCCCATCATTCGGGAAAACGGACGCGGGCGCATGTCTGAAAAGAAGGATTTCCCCGTCATCATCCGCGAAGATCCGTTTTTGATCGCAGCGCCTCTCATCCAGGGCGTCCTGTGGCAGATGCTGCCCGGCGATTCGAAGCCTCTCGAATTCCGCCGGGTCTTCAAGGCCTATCTGGATCTGATATTCGGCGAGGAAGATTCACAGTCAGAAAGAAAAGAGCAAGAATCGAATATTCGGCGTCAAAAGGATAAATCGAGTCTTACCTAGACTTTCCTCTGATGGCTGAACTTAGGGCGGTGGAGATCTTTTCTTTCTCCAGCCGCCCTCGAATTTCATGAGGAAAGAAAGGAATGCAGACACGCACGCTGGGCGCTGCCGCCCTTAAAGTCTCCGCTCTCGGCCTCGGCTGCATGGGCATGTCCCACGGCTACGGGCCGGCAAAGCCGAAGGAAGTAATGAAGAACCTCATCCATGAGGCGTTCGATCTTGGGGTGACATTCTTCGACACGGCCGAATGCCACGGACCTTTTGAAAATGAACATCTCTTGGGCGAAGCGCTCGAAGGAATCCGAGACAAGGTCGTGCTCGCGACGAAATGCGGCATTCATATTGACGAAAGTGGCCGGCAGCTCCTGGACGCCCGGCCGGAAACGATCAGAAAGTCGCTCGAAGGATCTTTAAAGCGCCTGAGAACCGACGTGATCGACCTCTACTATCTCCACCGCGTGGATCCGAAGGTCCCGGTTGAGGAGGTCGCTCAAGTGATGGGCGAATTCATCCGGGAAGGCAAGATCCGCGGCTGGGGCCTCTCCGAAGCCGGCCCGAAGACCATTGCCCGCGCTCAGGCCGTGACGAAATTGACGGCGCTCCAGAGCGAATATTCCATGATGTTCCGCGATCCGGAAGCGAGGATTCTGCCGCTTCTCAAGGCAGAAAACATTGGCTTCGTGCCTTTCAGCCCGCTCGGCAAAGGCTTCCTCACGGGCGCGATCACTGCCAACGCGAAATTCGGGAGCGACGATTTCCGTCACGTCATCCCGAGGCTTCAGGGCGAGAATCTTCAGGCCAACATGAGACTGGTCGCGGCGGTTCAGGAGCTCGCACGCGCGAAAAATGCAACTCCCGCTCAAATCGCACTCGCCTGGGTGCTCGCTCAGGGCGACTTCATTGCACCGATCCCCGGGACGACGAGGCTTGACCGCCTCAAGGAAAATCTGGGTGCGCTGCGCGTGGAATTCAGCGCCGATGAACTCGCGCACATCCGCGAGCTCCTTGACGCCATGCCGGTGGAGGGAGACCGGTATCCGGCCGAGCTCGCAAAGCGGGTGGCGGAATAAGGCGGAATCTTCAGAACCGGTGAAAAATCTCCCGGGCGATCGAACTGGTCTCTCCGGGAGATGAACATGGGCGCTGCCGGTGGATAAGCCGGCAGCTTTGAATTCAAGTTCGCATGGGCTTGCTGACCTGGCACCCGGATTTGAGATCGGGTTACCTGGCGGATGTATCGGGTGCATCGACATGACGCAACAAGGCCAAGGCGAGAAGTGAAGAGAAAACCGCTGCGTTCTTAATCCGAGAAGGTTCAATGAGAAGTCCAACGGCATTGTGAAGGGAGCGGGGCAAGTAAGGCTGGGTGTTGGCATTTCCGGCGAGCCTATCTGACGGAAATACTGAGTTTGGAGGCTCTGCGCAGGGTCCTGGTCTTCAAAGCAGGAAACTCGACGTACGAAGTCATGCAGAGACATGTATTTCGGTATCAAGAATCTCTGTCTGTCGGATATGACAGAGGTGTTATAGGCCTTTTAAATTCAGGCAATAGATAATATTAAAGCGACTTATTGAAGAATTTACCCTTCTGTATTCATTGATGTTTACTTGGTAAACCAATGGAAGGTATTTTCCGACGCTTTAACGGTACTGGTGATAACCCAAATAAAAGTTATTGTATACATCGAAAACGATTCTCATTCACTTATAAGAGAAAACATTCATCTGCTTATTGGAGGCGCAATAAATATTGCAGTCTCTACGATCATAAGCAAAAATGTGCTTTATGAACGACAGGTGGAGAGGTCTGTCGCACAGTAAAAGCTAGGGTTTTACCATGAATAAGAATCAAAGAATCGGTAATGAAGCTCTTCGCAACTTACGTGTTGTTGAAACCAAGAAGGAATGCAAGTTTTCCCCAATGGCTGAAAACAAGCCTGGGCTGCGAAATGAGATGACCAATGGGATTGAGGGTATGGGTTTCTCCTCGATCTGCCGTCAAAAATTCGGACATCTGAATTTCGAACTTTCTGCAATTGCTGTGATTTGCGCGGCAACAGCGGCTTTTTACGCAGCGCCTGTGTTCGCTGGTACGTCAGTTCCTCAGGGAGTTTATCTGGATCTTTTGTCCGGAGTTGCGGCAGATACGCAGGAAGAGGATGGGGATGTTTTAACGCTTAATGATTCAGATAATCCGTATTATGTTAATAAAGGAGTGCTCGATGAGGAAATTCCCGGCGGCAATGTAGATGTACACTTTACATATAACGGTCAAACTGCAGTTACTAAAAGTCAAAATTATACTGGGAAAACATATATTGAATCTGGATATAATAAACAGGTCAATGTAAATAATAATGTCGATCTTTCATCATCACAGGCAATTGTTGTAGAACGCACCTCACAGATTTTTTTCAAAGGTAAAGATGACGCCAAAATTAAGGCGTTAGAAGGTGATGGTCGAGTCGGCATGGATGAGGGGAAAACTTTAATTGTAGATTATGAAGACCGTTTGGATGGTGGTGAAGTAGTTATTGAAAATCAGTTTTTAAAACAGTCTAAGGTTGTATTTACTAGGCAGAATGGCAAAGAAGTTAAATTAAAATTCAAAATCGATTTTACGGATGGTACTGAATGGAATGTTTCAGCGCCACATAAAGACTGGGGATTTGAATCCATGACTTTTGAGAACTTCACTGTGCTGATGGACGATGAAGGTACTCAAAAAAATCTTGGCAATAGGGATGGTATAACTCCAGAAAACCCGCACAAGAATGTGCATATGGGTACAGGTTCGCAACTTCTTTTTTCGTTGGATGGGCGGCATAAAAAATACAATCTCGGCGGCGGATTATATTTGGATGGCGGAACCATGAATTATCAGGATCTTGCTTTGGCTCATGATAAATTCGCTGACACTGCAGAAAATTCTATTTTAACTGTTCGTGAATTTTACCCTGTAAAACAAGGAACCGGTATTGTGGTTGGTTTTGAGGCAGAGGCTGACAGTACCTTCAACTTGTGGAATAATCAGGATATAGATTATAATTATCTCATAAAATCAAATAATTCAGTAGATAATAAAAATGGTCTTTATTTAATTCTTAATGAGAATGGCAAATATACGCAAACGTTAAATCAGGAAGTGTCCCCAAATGATGGTGATGATGCGATTTTGCATTGGACCGTAAAAGATTCAGGTTGGGTGAATATTAATGATTCTGATTCAGAGGCTCTTAAATATTCCTCACAGCTTATTGAGATTCAATTAACTAACAAAAATGAGGGTTCAGGTTTCGTCGTTAATGCAGGAGGAAAAGAAGAAAGTAAGGAATTAAAGGCTAAACTAACAGGCTCCGGCCATGTCAAATTTGTAAACGGTACGGTGCTGCTTAATAGAGAAAATGCCTATGAAGGCAATACCTTCGTGGCTCAAGATTCGAATCTTATACTCGGTCATACAAAATCATTGGGTACTACGCAGGAACTTTCGATCGAGGGCACCGTTAATACGTCACAGGTAGATGTTGAAGGCCCGGGACATACAGTAAATAGCGGTACGCTTTTAATTGGCGAGAAGAAGTTCATTACAGAGACGTATGAGGGCAAAGGCGGCACTATCCAAGTAAGCACGCTGCTTAAAGGAGCGGACTCTGAGACTGGCATGCTCGTGGTTAACGGTAAGGCCACAGGCGAAGGCATAGTGGATGTACAGGTTCGTAAAGGCAGCGAAGCGCGTGCGCTCGATCGCCTTGATGTGGTGACTATGGCGCCTGGCTCTACGTTGACGCTTGAGCTCACTGATAAAGAGGGGATCCAATATGGCGAATACAGATATATGCTCGTGAGGACTGACAAGAACTCAGACTCGAAACGCTTAGCCTGGTATCTGACAACCACGAAGAAGCCGCAGAAGACACCGGATAATCCATCGAAGAATCCCGATACTGATGATTCTGAAAACCCCGATACTGCTTCCGGCCAGACTCATGCTGGGGACGATGAGACTCCGGACAATCATGGCGGCACTGGCGGCGGCAGCGGCGGCTCCGACGTCATCTGGACGACGAGCACGCTGAAGACGCCGCAGGCCGGCGCTCGCGCAGGCCTCGCGTACCTCGCTGCGGAAGTTTTCGACCTGAGCCTTAGGGGGCACGTCGGCGACCGCGTCTACCATGACCTGCTTACGGGAGAGGAACGTGAAACTTCGCTCTGGATGCTCAATATGGGCAACTGGTCGAGGTTCGGCGACACGACGAGCCAGCTCGGGTTCGATGGCCGTACCAACGTCACGCACCTTGGCGGGGATCTCTACAAGTGGAACCTCAACGACACGGATACCCTGCGCATCGGTCTTCTCGGAAGCTACGGCGAAGCGGACTACAAGACGAAGTCCGATGTCACCTGGCTCGAAGCGGATGCGAATTTTGAAGGCTGGTCCGTGGGCGCTTATGCCTCGTGGCAGACGCGCGCCGAAAGTGGACCCTTCGCGAACGGGCAGATCCGCTGGAATCATTTCGAGAATGAAGTCCGTGAAGAGCGGCTCGAGAAGGACAGATACGATTCCGAAGGTTTGAGCGCGACATTTGAAGCCGGCTGGACGCAGCGTCTCTTTACGAAGAAGAGTTCGGGCGGCTACAACATGGCGTTTGACCTTGAACCGCGCGCGCACTTCTATTGGACGGACTTCGATGCGGAGACGGGCTTAGACTCGACCGGTCAGCGCTTTGATACGGACGGGAAGAGCAATCTGATGACGTCTCTCGGCGTTCGTGCGAGCCTGAAGCTTACGGACGACGCCATGCCCCAATGGAGTGACCCCGCGATGCATTTCTTCGTCGAAGGCAACTGGGTTCATTACTCAAGGGACTTCAATGCGACGGTGATGAACGAGAAGGGTTCAAGCACCGCGACCGTCGATCTCGAAGATTTCGCCGAAGCGCGTCTCGGCGCGGTGATGCACCTCTCCGACGAGTTCCTTGTCTGGGGCGACTTCAATCTTCGCTCGGGTGAGGACGACTACGAGTCCTACGGCTACAACGTCGGCGCGAAGTATTTCTACTAACGCCAATCAGAAGTCTGAACTAAAACCGCCCGGAGGGATTTTGTTCTTCCCGGGCGGTTTTCCCATTAGTCGTCTTCGAAAATTTCGCAAATGTGCATTTTTCCACAGATTGTGGATAAAACTCGTTGATCGAAGCAAGAAACGCTATATATGGTGTTAAAGAGGTTCTCTGATGAATCTATGGTGCAGAAATGGAGGAGCAGGGCAATTCCTTCAATTTCACTGCCCATTGATAAACATGATTTTTGATTTTTTCTATCGATCGTCCGGCAGAAAACTTATGGCTGATATATCGGAAAAATTTGAGGCCGCCTAAAAAATAGGCAAATCCTGAGGCGTTTTGAAAGCTGAGAAAAATCAGACAGCTTTTTGAGGCGGTTTTCGGGGCCGCGGCAGAGATCCGGGGGAGGATCGGGAGACCGGCGGGAAAGGGTGGATCCGTGGTTTATAATGACGCCCTATCGGAATTAAATATTCATAAAATTCAAAGGTATAGCACCGATCGGCGAGCTTCCGCAGGGATGGTCGCCGTTCTTTTTGAGTGCTTCCCTTGGGTGCCCGGAGCTTCTTGAGATGCAGGTATTAAAGAAAGACAATTCGCTTGAGCCTTTTGAAGATAAAAAGATAGTGAGCGCCATCGAAAAGGCGGCATTTCGCTACGACCGGATCATTCCGGAAGAAACGATGACCGCGATGGCGGAAACCGTCAAAAAACGCGTTGAGAATCAGGAAGCTGTTCCGGTTGCGTCCCTCCATGAACTCGTCATTGCGACGCTCAATTCCTTCGGCTTCAAGGATGTCGCGGATTCGTACGCCGAATACCGCTACTACAAGACGACCTACGCCAAGACCTTCGAAAAGATCCGCCAGGAAGCCGACGACGTTCTGCGTCTCGGCGACCGCGAGAACGCGAACTTCGACTCGTCTCTCGTTTCCACTAAGGGCGTCCTGATCAAGGGCTATCTCACGAAGGAGCTCTATAAGCAGTTCTACCTCTCGAAAACCGAGAAGGCGCTCACAGAGCGCGGCGACATCTACATTCACGACATGCGCGACATGATCCTCGGATCGGTCAACTGCTGTCTCCTTGACGTCGCATCGATTCTGAAGGGCGGCTTTGAGATGAGCAATGTCGAATATACGGAACCGAAGAGCGTTCACAGCGCGCTTCAGGTGATCGGCGACATCACGCTCGTCGCTTCCGCGCAGCAGTTTGGCGGCCTCACGATCGCCGAACTCGACAAGGTTCTTCTTCCCTATGTGAAGAAGACCTGGGCGCGCGCCTATGAAAAGTACAGGGAAACCTGCGGGCTCCCCGAAGAAGCTGCGAAGAAGATGGCGCGCGCCGAAACGATCCGCGAGCTTGAGCAGGGCTTCCAGTCCCTCGAACTGAAGCTCAATACGGTGACGTCCTCGCGCGGCGACATCGCCTTCACGACCGTTTCCTTCGGCCAGTGGGATCCGAAGCTCCCCGAGGAAGAGAAGGAATGGCTCTATGAAATCGACCGCATCATCCTCACGACCCGCAGAAACGGCCACGGCGCCCGCCGTCGTCCGGTGATCTTCCCGAAGCTCGTCTACCTCTACGACGAACGTCAGATCAAGGAAGACAAGTGGTCGGCCTCGCTCTTTGAAGAAGGCGTGAAGACGAGCGCTCAGTGCATGTATCCGGACTGGCTTTCGCTCTCGTCCGACCATGGCGACGTTTCGAAATTGTTCTTGAAGACCGGCGTCGTCACGAGCCCGATGGGGTGCCGTGCGTACCTCACGCCCTGGCAGGATCCGGAAACGGGCAAGTACGTGACGATCGGCCGCTGCAACATCGGTGCGGTTTCGCTCAACATTCCGCTTCTCATCAGCCTTGCGCGTACCGAGCATCCGACCGAATGGCGCGAGAAGTTCTGGGAGATTCTTGACAACCGCCTCGAGGTGATCCGCGAGTTCCTCAAAAAGCGCTACGACTTCATCCGTCACCAGCGCGCTTCCTCCAACCCGCTTGCCTTCACGCAGGGGGGCTTCTACAAGGGCTACCGTCAGCCCGACGAAGAAGTGGGGGACCTTGTCGACTACATGACCGCGAGCTTCGGCATCACGGCGCTCGATGAGTCCACCTATCTCTGGACGGGCGAACGCATGATCGACGAGGGCGGGAAGTTCGCCCACAAGGTGCTGCGCCACATTCAGAACCGCATCGACACGTTCAAGGCCGAAGACCATCATCTCTACGCGATCTACGGCACGCCCGCGGAATCCCTCACGGGCACGCAGGCGCGCCAGTATGCGGTCTTCTGCCGCGAGCGCGGGATCGACAATGTGTTCGAGCATACCGAGCACTACGATCCGATGTACTTCTCGAACAGCTTCCACGTCAATGTGACAGAGGACATCACGCCCTTTGAGAAGCAGGATGCGGAGTTTGAGAGCTTCCACCTTGCTCCCGGCGGCCATATTCAGTACGTGCGCCTCACGAACCCCGAAAACTTCGAAGCCGATGCGGCCATCATCCGCCGCGGCATGAAGATGGGGTTCTATCAGGGCGTCAACTTCGACAGCGCCTACTGCAACGACTGCGGGACGCACTCGAACAACGTGCTCAACAAGTGCCCGCACTGCGGGAGCACCAATCTCTCGGTGATTTCGCGCGTCTGCGGGTACCTGGGCTACTCCAACATGAACGGCCGCACCCGCATGAACGACGGCAAGCAGCGCGAGATCGAGCGCCGCATTTCGATGTAAGTCGAAAAAATGAACTACTGCGGCTACAGCAAGTTCGACGCGGCCAACGGCCCCGGAGTACGGGTATCGCTCTTCGTCTCCGGGTGTACGCTCCACTGCAAGGGGTGCTTCAATCCGGAATCCTGGGATTTCGGTGCAGGGAAGCCCTTTGATGCGGATGCGCTCGCGAAGCTTCTTCGGGACTCCGACGATGATTCCATCGCCGGCCTCTCCATTCTCGGGGGCGACCCCTTTGAGAGGGAGAACATCCCGGAGGTTGAGCGCATCGTCGACGCCTACCGCGGGAAGTTCGGGAAAGAGAAGACCATCTGGATCTGGACGGGGCGCAAGTACGAGCACCTGATGAATGATCCTTCTGCGAAGTCTCTCATCGAAAAAATCGATGTGCTCGTCGACGGTCCCTTCATCGAAAGCCGCAAGGTGACGGAGAAGGGCAAGTGGTTCGGGAGCACCAATCAGCGCGTGATTGAGATCGCGGGGATGTGAGGTCCTTGGAAGCCGCAGCCGAGCTTCAGAGACTCAAACGCAAAGAAAGAGGCCCGGAGAGATGAATTCTCACGGGCCTCAATCGTTATTTGGAAAGCGAGAAGATCGACTTGATCTCGTCGTCCGTGAGGTCTCCGATCCAGGATTCGCCTACGCCCACGGCAAGGTCCGCGAGTTCGCGCTTTTTCTTCAGCATCTCGTTCACCTTTTCCTCAAAGGTGCCCGCCGTGATGAAGCGGTAGACCACAACGTCGCGACGCTGACCGATTCGCCAGGCGCGGTCGGAGGCCTGATCCTCAACGGCCGGGTTCCACCAGAGGTCGTAGTGAATGACCGCAGATGCGGCGGTGAGGTTGAGGCCCGTGCCGCCCGCCTTGAGCGAAAGCACGAAGACTTCCGCATTGGGGTCGTTCTGGAAGGCGTCGACCATTTCCATGCGCTTCGAGGCCGGCACACCCCCGTGCAGGAACTCGGGAGTCTTCCCCGTCGCATCCGCGATCCAGCGAACGAGCCTTTCGCCCATTTCGCGGAACTGCGTGAAGATGAGCGCCTTTCGCCCCGATTCGCGGCAGCGGTGAAGGAGCTCGAGGAGCGCTTCAGCCTTCCCTGAATCGGGCTTATCGGAGATTTCCTTCAGGAACTGAGAGGGCGAGTTCGAGATCTGCTTCAGGTGCAGAATCATGCGCAGAATCTGTCCGCGGCGGGATGCACGGACGTGAGCGGCATTGAGCGTTCGGCCGTTCTGGTCGGCGCTCGCTGCGCTGGCGTCGAGGGTTTCGAGTTCCTCGAGATTTTCTCTGAGGCACTCTTCGTAAAGCGCAATCTGCCGCGGAGTGAGCGTCGTAAAGTAGTCGACGACGTTCTTTTCCGGCAACTCATCGAGAATGCCCGGATCGGTCTTGACGCGCCTCAGAAGAAACGGAGCCGTAATTTTGCGGAAGCGGTCGATCGCGCCCGCATCCCGATGCTCCTCAATCGGTTCGACGTATTCACGGCGGAACTGCGCGGGCGTGCCGAGAAGCCCCGGTTCCAGGATCGAGAAGATCGACCAGTATTCGGACAAGCGGTTTTCAACCGGCGTGCCGGTGAGCGCTACCACGGCGTCGGCAGGGAATTCCTGGGCGGCACGCGCCTGACCGGTCTTTGAATTCTTGACGGCCTGCGCCTCATCGAGAACGAGAAGCCTGAAATGAAGCTCGGAGAGCTTCGGGAATTCGCGCTTCAGGAGACCGTAGGAGGTAATGAGAATGTCCGGACGGTCGGGGCCCTCATCGAGTTCGCGCTCCTTGCCGTGGAAGATCTGCGTGGTGAGTCCGGGCGCAAAGCGTTCGATCTCGCGCTGCCAGTTGACGAGAAGCGAGGCGGGAGCTGCAATGATCACGCGGCCGGTGGTGAGGAGCCCCCGGTTCTTCAATTCCACGACGGCAGCGATGACCTGAACGGTTTTGCCGAGACCCATGTCGTCGGCTAGGAGCGACCCGAGGCCGAGGAGCGCATTCTGCACGAGCCACGAGTAGCCGCGGACCTGATAGGGACGAAGCGTCGCATTGAGGCCCTGGGGCGGCGGGAGCTCCTTGACGGCCGCCTGTTCGCGGATTTTGCCGAGGAGCTCTTCGGTCGCTTCCACCGTCCTTCCGGCAATCTGGCCCGAGAGGAGCGCGCGGAGCTTTTCCCAGTTGGTGAGGGCCTTCTTCTGCGCCTCCATCCATTCAATCACCAGTCGATCGAGGTCGGCCTTCGAGAGATGAAAGAGGGCGCCGCCTGAGGTAATGAGTTCGCCCTCGGCATTGATGCGGGCGCGAAGCTCTTCGAGCGTCATGCGCTCGTCGCCGACGGCGATTTCCCAATGGAAGTCGGCGAGCGCGGCGGCGTTCAACATTCCCTGAGTTGCAAGCCTGGGGCTCTTCGGAGAGGCCTTGGGCGCAGACGATGCCGAGAGCACAATTCTCGGCTTTTCGATTTTTTTGAGCGCCTCGGGAAGATCGAATTCAATCCCGTAAGCCGAAAGCGCCGGCATGGCGGTAAAGAGGAAGTATTCCCACTGGCTTCTCGGACGCCAGGCCGGATTCTCAAAGCTCGCGCCGAATTCAGAGAAGAGCGGATGCGTGCCGGAGAGGAGCTCAACCGATGCGCGCACGCGATGATCGGGGTCAATCCGAAGCTTTTCCCAATCGCTGATCGAAAGGCCGTGAGACGCATTCGCGGTCTCGTCCGCCTCATGCGCGGCTGTCGGTTCTTCCGATTCCGTGCGGGGCTTCACGCGGAGCGTAAGCTTTAATGCGCCGTTTTCGAGTTCGCCCGCGAGCACCAGCCGGCATGGCGTCGTCATGGCGGCGAGCGGGAGCGCGAAGAAGGCGGAGAGAACGCTCGCGAGATCGTCGTACGCAGGGGGTTCCGGCGCAAAGCCGTCGCCCGTGAGAGCTTTTCTCACGCGCCTTCCGATCATGAGGCGGCTCACTTCCTTATTCTTCTCGGAAGCGTTTCTCACGAAGGCCGTCGTGATCAGCGTCATGCACCAGAAGAAGGCGCGCATCTCTGCGCCTTCCTCCGCCGGATCCTCGCCCGAAAGGAAGGTCTTCTCAATGCCCTCACGGCGGGTGAGGAGACCCTTCGTGAGCGCGAAGGCTTCAGAAAGGAGCGTCTTCACCTGAGGCGTCGAAACGGCCGGAATCCAGAAAACACGGAAGCCCGGATACTGGTCGTAGCATTCGGTTGCGGTCAACGGCACCGGAATCGGAGCAACCGCACCAGCGGCCACGATTTCAGCTGCGGTCTGGCTCAATGCATGCCAGATCGCGAAGGCGGGCTTCATGGGCAGTAGCTCGCGGCGCGTGAGGGCAAGAACCGACTGAAGGAAGATCTCGGAATTCACATGGAGATCCCGCATCTTCTCCTCATCGTGATCCGACGGAGGCGCCTTGATAACGGCTTCGAGCCGGAGCGTCGGAAGAACGCCCGCCTCGAAGTCGATCGCGAGGGAGGCGTCCTTCGTGAAGATTTCGGCCTGAGTCTCGAGAAACTTCCGCCATTTCGGGTTGATCGTGACCGCTGGCGTTCTCTCCTGGCGCTCCTCGCGGCGGATGAGCTGCCCGAGGAGCTCGCGCACGCTGTGAGCGGACGCCCGGACGACGGTTTTCAGAAACTCTCTTGCTTCCGTGTCGCCGAATGCGCACCAGGAGCGGCGGGCAATGAGAGGCGACAAACCGGTGGCCGGGAGCGCGTCGATGAGCTCCGTTCCGGCGTCGGGGAGGGGCTGAGGCATCCAGAAGCGGAGGCGCTGAAGGCGCTCGTCGTCCTCCATCGCGGGGACCTCAAGCTCCGGGATCTGAGCTGCGGCAAAACGGATGATTTCACCGATTTTGGCGTAAGTGAAGGGGGTCGCCGGGGAAGGCGCTTCCCGCTGGAGCGATTCGCCGTAGCTGCCGGAAGACGCGCCTTCGGCTGCTCGGTCATTGCGGGGATTCTCGTCGCCGCCTTCGGGAGAGAGCTGACCCGCGGGTTTTTCAAGCTTTTCGGCTTCCTCGGCAAAATTGAGATTAATGAAGCGGAACCACCGTCCGGGTTCCTGCTCGAGCTCTTCAAGAAATGCGGCGATCAAAAGCGCGCATTCGCTCGACATCATGCCGGGATCAAATTCGATGCTTCCCGGGTTCTTCAGAAAGACGTCTTCGCCGGAGGCTTTGATGGCGTCATTGAGCGCCGGAGGAAGATCCCCGCTCGCGAGACACGGGATGAGTCCCGTGATTTTGGCGGCTTCTCCGAGAATTTTGGTGACCGACGGGGTCGAGCCCGGGTAGAAATGCATCGCGAGCGTATAGAGCTGCCCGCGCGAATTCGTGAGCGAAAGCTTGACCGTCCGCGACGTACGGTCCCAGGTGAGTTTCCGGGATTTGAGTCCGTGAAGGCGTTCCTGCGCCGCAATCCAGATGCCTGGTGACGTGTAGTTGGGGAACTGCGAGGAGAAGGTCTCAAACCACTCCTTGCACTCCCAGCTGCTTCCGCTCGTAAAGCCCTGCATTTCTCTGAAGCCGATACTGAAATTTGCTGTTGAAGGAAAAAACTTCTGGCCCGGTTGCCGCAATGCGGTTTTCGCGGGCCAAAGACGGATTTTACCCCGATCGATATGCTGAAAGAGCTTTGCGGCGCCTTGATGCAACGGGCGCGGGAAGCAAATTGGGAGTGGCGGCGGCGCCGCGGAGCAGAGCTCAGCTCTTCGACCGGCGAATTGCTTGTGCTCCTGAGATCCGGGCGCCGTGTCTGAAATTAGGTTTGAGGAGCATCAGGATCCGGTCGGTTGCGAGGAGGAAGTTGTTTGCGGCGCCAAGTGTGATCGCCGGCGCTCGATCGCTCGAAAAGCTGAAGAAGGGAAAGGTCCGGGCAGAGCGCTGAGCCTCTTGCAACCTGCCGTGAAGTGGCAGACGTCCGGATTTGGCGGGCAGGCCACCGGCTTAAGGTTTCCCCTATTTATGTCGGCATGTTGGACGAAAACGCTATCGTCTTTCGCCTCTCGATGCCCGCCGCAGCGCCGGGTGATGGGCTGCGGACGAGGCCGTGCGATTGATATGACTTTCTTCGCAATCTGCGGGTATTCCGGATATGCGGTGAAATCCTGAAACTTCAAGCACGTTCAGGCGGCAAAACAGGCGACAATAGTCTTATCTTGAAATCGCAATGCAGTCCCTCGGGTTTGCAGCGAGGAGGTGTGATCATGAATACCGTCTTTAAGGTCGTCTACAACGAAGCTCTGAAAGTCTTCCAGGCCGTCAACGAGATGACGCGAAGCCGCGGCAAGCGCGCTTCCTCAAATTTCGGGGGGGGCAACCAATTGATTTTCCTGTAAATAATTTTAAGGCTCGTTTTTCTGGCGTTTCGGTCGCTCTTCTGGCCGCTGGAATTCTGGGCGGAATGCCTGTTTCTGAGTCGGCAGCAGCTGGATTGGATATCAGCGCCGACTATACCGTCACAGGGGATGCTCAATTTGATTACATTACAGCACCGGATGACAAGACAACCATCTCGCTTAAGTCTCCGAACTCGCTTACCATAAATTCTCAAAATAACCAGGAATCCTATATTGCTGCGGCGCTTTATGGTTTCGGAACTCTGACTCTTTATGATGCTTCTCTGACGGTTAAGGACAACGCTAAAACTAAATTTAACGGCACCATTAACCTGGAAGGCAAGACAATCGTCAATGTTGACCATCTGACCGCTTTTACGGGTGATCAGCCAGGAACGATCAATGTGGGGGAGGGCGCTGTTCTTAAAGGAAAAGGAAACGGAATAGCCACACCTATTAATGTTAAAGCTAAGCTTTCAGGAAATGGCACAATAGACCTCACGGAAGCTAAAGGATCTATCGTAGCGCTTTCTAACTCAGCTAACGCTTTTAAGGGTACTTTCAAACTGACTAACGGCACGCTGAAATGGGATAGCGGAGCCGCGAATTTCTTCGCTGACACAACGACTGAACTCTCAAACGCAAACATCGATGTCGAAAGCAGCGTGACGTTTAAGTCGCTGGCATTGAGCGGAACCAGCTGGATTACCTTTGCCAATAACAGCACTCTCGCTCTTGGAGAGAATCACCAACTGAATCTCTCCGCCGACACCCTTATTCGTCTCGTCGGCACCGGCACCATGAATGCGCTCCTGACTGGCGAAGGGATGCTGGCAATCGGCGGTAGTTCCACTTCAATCGGCACAGTGACGCTGAGCGACTCGGGTGCCCATTCCTTTGATGGCAGAATATCTGTCCTCAATGGATCCACCCTTACCGTAAACGGCTCCATTAGCGGCACGGGCGGAGACCTGGCTGTCTACGGCACTCTCAACATGAATGGTGCCTTCGATAAGTCTGAAGGTAATATCAACGTACTTGAGAATGGAAAGGCAACGTTTGAGGGCGAGCTTTCTGTCGGGGGGATTTCTGTTAACGGTACCCTGGATCTGAAAGGTAATGCTCAAACTAAAGGCCTCAACGGCTTAGGCCCCATCAACATTGAATCCGGCAAAGCTCTGACGATTAATTTCCAAGGAACTAAAGAGCGAGATTTGCAGATCTCCAACGTATTCAATGCAGCCAACAGCACAATCAATATTAATCGTCAAAATGCCGCCGGTAAGGTTACTTTTTATCTCGATAGCGGCAAAAGCACGGTTGGTACTTTGCGCCTGACGAACTCGCTCCTTTCTTCTTCAAACGCTGGTACATTTCTGCAAAATGCAGGACAAACGTTTGTTAATACGGGCAGCATTCTGACGATAGATAAGGATCTGGGCGTCAATACCCTTACGCTCGATGGCGGCGAGCTCTCGTTCGAAGGGAGAAAGCTTTCAGCCGATAAGGTAGTTCTCAACTCAGGACAGCTTTACATTGCGGCGAAAGACCTGGACGCAAACGCCTTCAACGTCTTTAAGAACAGCACACAGGAACAGGTCGTCATTGTCACGACAAGTGGCATCACTGGGTTAGAAAACGAAAACGTAAGCGTCGAACTATCCGGTCTTGCCTCCAGCATTCTTATCCAGAATGGGACGACAGAGGTAGCACAACTTCATTGGAAAGATCCTCAACAAGTCAATTCAGCCCAGACCCTTTCCGCAACGTACAAACTCGACTCGATCACGCTCCTCGACAATGCTGAAGGTAGCGGCGGCTACACAATTGAGGCTGACTCAAACCAAACGCTCAGCACTCCGCTCAATGGAGATGGGAACGTCACATTCGCCTCATCCAGTGCTGCCAAGAGCGACATCAGACTGATCATCGATGCTGACAACTCATACACCGGCGCCACATATGTGAAATCTGCTGGCGCATGGGGCATTATCGTTGCTCCTTTAAGAAATGCGACTTTCGGAGAAACGAAGCTTCTTTCCATCGGCACTAAAGGAACAGTTGATATTCAGCTCGGCATCAATACGGTGGTCGGGGCCCTCGAAGTTGCTGAGGGCGGCACGCTTAGCCTCAATGGAGAGCTGACCGTTAAGGGGGGATCGAACAACTACATAACAGGGGAAATCACCGGCACCACGTACGGCATTCTCAATATAAATTCCAGCCTCTCGGTTTCGGGGCAGCAGAGTTATGCGGGTACCATCAATCTAGAGGAGAATGCCGGGCTGGAGCTTGTTAGCGTCAAGGGACAAAGCGGTGCGAACGTGTTTCTTCAAGCGACAATCCGTGCAGGAAACAAGAGCACCATTACTACGGATTTCAACTACGAGGGCGGACCGCAAACACTGACTCTCAATGTAACGCCTAAAGATAAGTCATCCACATGGAATCTGGTGATCGCCGACAATACTTATCTGAAACTGGGCAAGACGTTCGAGGGTCTAGACAGCATCCGCTTTGCGAAGACTGGCAATGAAACGCCCAAGCTTACGCTTGATGATCAGTATCTCGGTACGGCTGCTGTGAATACGATAGGGGGTGAATTTTTTATCCATTTTGAGTCGTCAAAAGATAAAAAATTCAATGAAATTCAAAATGTTGTGTCCGGTGACGGCATCGTTTATCTGTTAGGGGATAAAGATGAGGTCGCCTTCACTAATAAAGGTACGAGCGAATTCAACGGAATTATTGATGCTTACGATGTGATCCTGAAAAGTTCCGGCACAAAAAATCAGCTTTGGAATGCTTCTCTTCGCCTAAGAAATGGCGCCATGTATGTTGCAGACGAGTCGGGCGTAACGTTGGGGGCCCTGACAGTCCTCGATGGCTCGACGCTGCAATTTACATCTACTGCTCTCCCGGGTCCCGGCACGAGTACTGCTAACAGCTTGTATGTTCAGAATGGCATCACGATCGAATCAGGCGGAATCGTGGATGTTGCAGAGGATGTCATCCGCGGTCTTAATCAGGACGTCGGTCAGGGAAATCTCCTTGAACAGGACGACAACAGCGAGCACGCCATCATGCTTGCCAACACGAATACAGGCAAAACAATAAAAGTAGCTGAGGGCGCCGTCTTGAAAGTGAAGGGCGAGACGCTGGAGGGAAAACAAAAGAAATTCCAGATAGGCGAGGATGCCTGGGGCACCTATGACTACAGGCTTGTTGCATCCGGGCAGAATCTTTCGGTCACCTACGGCCTGAAGACGCTTGAGGTGAATAAGGATCGGATGGTCACGCTAGGGCAGAACAAAAGTGGTGGTGAAGCCGCGCTTGACGCACGCGTCACAGGCGAAGGCGGCCTCACGATAAACACGACTGAGGCCGTCACGCTCGAGAATGCCAATAACGACTATACGGGCGCGACGCATGTTGTGAGGGGCAATATCATCGTCAATGAAGGAGCTCTCGGCAAAACGGCAAGTCTTGATGTCGATTCAAGGAGCGTGGTCACGATTCAAGGAGATCAGACGGACGTCCAGGCGCTCAATGTCCTGGGACGTCTTCACATCCAGAAGGGGGCTCTTACAGTCAACGGGTCAGACAACACCGTTGTCGAGCTGACGACGGATGCCAAGGATGCACTGAAAGGTTCGGGGAGCCTCACCCTGAAAGGCTCAAATTCCAGGATCGAAGGCGCCAACTCAGGCTTCTCCGGTGCCGTTACCTTAGCCGATAGCTCGACGACCGAAATTAATGATGTCGACGGGCTTGGTAGCGGTTTGATTGTCCTTGAAGAGAAGAGCACGCTCAAGGCGAACCTTTCTCAAGTCGATTTCGACAATAAGCTTATGGGGAATGGGCTCTTCAAAATCACTTCCGACAGCCCAGGCACTCCTGATCCAAAATACGTCGCTTTCTCAAATGCGACTGCTTTTTCCGGCACTTTTGATCTGCCGGCGGGGTCGACGATTGCGTTTTCGACTCAGTCAAAAGACGACTTCATTCTGAGCTCGAAGATCATTGGGGCCACCAGCCTGGTGATTTCAGGCAACGGCGGCAAATTTGCCTTCAACTCTGCAGATTCTGATCAAATCGCCGGCATTACCGATCGCCTTCAGCTCTCGAACGTTAAATTCACGCTTGACAAAAAGGTTGAGGGCAAAAATCTCTGGGCAAAAGATACCGAGCTTCAGGTTGCCAGTAAGAGCTCGCTCGGAGATTTGTCCCTGAATGATTCGAAGCTCATCTTTGCGGAAGAAGGTGCTCCCGGCACAATTGGTCCGGCGGGCACTCATCTGAGTGTCCAAAACCTATCCTTCTCCGGAACCAACACAATTCAGCTCGACAATATGTTCGTGGCAGCAAATCCCCCTGAAGACAGCAGCAAGGTCGGGCTGACTGCTCAGGATGTTCTTTCAGAAGATCAGAACGTTCGTCTGAAGACGGTTCTCATCACTTCGACTAATCCGATCAAGGGCGCTAAGGCAGCCGGTTTCACGCTCGTTGATAAAAATGGAGTTTCGATTGAGAGCGAAAAGTTCCGGACCTTCGCTATTTCCGACAAAGACGGGAACCATGTAGCAGACGGCACCTACAGCTACGGCATCAGCACGGATGACGCCGAAAACAATATCGGCATCGCCTGGCTGCTCACAAGTGTTTCGATCCTTGAGAAAAAGACTCTGTCGCTTTCTGAACGGAAAGGTGAGGACAACGTCCTTTCGGCGAAGCTCATCGGAGAGGGCGGATTTACCGTTGAATCCGGCAGCATCACGCTCGCCAACGAGAACGAGTACGAGGGGCCGACAACGGTGAACTCGAATTCAGAAATCGTTGCGACGAACGACAAATCCCTGGGGAAAACCTCCCGGCTCGACAATCGCGGCACCGTCACAATGACTGACCGCCAGATCGAGGTGTTTGGCCCCACAGATAATTCCGGCACGATCAACATCGGCATGGGTACTTACACCACAGGGTCTTATAAAGGTTCAGAAAATAGCGTCCTCAGGATCGCTGCCGAGGTGACGGCCGATAAAGCATCATCCGGCATGCTCGTCGTAAACGGCCTTGCTGAGGGTACGAGCCGTGTTGATCTTCAGCTCACGGATGCGACCATCGGCCGTGCGGTGACGGGAATTGATGTTGCGAAACTTGGCGAGGGATCAACGCTCACACTGAGTCTTGCGAATCCCGTCAGCAAGGGCGACTACAACTATCTTCTGATGTCGACGGATGACGGAACCAGCTACTACATCGTGGGCACTCTCAAGGATGCCGGCGGCGGCGACCAGCAAGGCGGCGATGGAGGCGAAGAGGAAGGCGGCGACGATGACAAGAAGCCCATGACCACGAGTCAGCTCAAAACGCCGGAAGCCGGCGCGAGAGCCGCTCTCGCGTTCCTCAACCTGCGCGCCTTCGACTTTGGACTCAACGCGCATATCGGCGAGAAGTCCTATGCGGATCCGTTCACGGGTGAGAAGAAGACGACGAGTCTCTGGCTCATCCAGGGCGGCAGCTGGAGCAAGATGAATGATTCCTCCGGTCAGCTTAGGAACGACGGCCACATGACCACAACGAACCTGGGCGGCGATCTCTATGCATGGAACGCCGCTGGCGGACGCTTCTCAGTCGGCCTCATGGGCGGCTGGGTCGACGGCTCCTACGATGTGGATTCCAGCGTCACGGGCCTCAAGGCGGATGCGGACTTCGACGGCTGGTCGCTCGGCGCCTATGCTGCCAGGCAGCATGAGGGTGAGAGCGGGCTCTTTGCCAATGCGCAGGTACGCTGGAACGACTTCACGAACGAAGTGAAGGGGCAGGGGCTCGCGAAGGAGAAGTACCACGCGAGAGGACTTTCGCTCGGCGTTGAAGCCGGCTGGAACCAGCGTCTTTGGACGGCGGCTGCGTCGGATGCAAGCCGCGCAATGGCCTGGGATGCGGCGCCTTTTGCCCGCGTCACCTGGTCCGGCGTTTCGGCGGACGATCAGACGGATGCATACGGTCAGCGCTTCAGCGTTGAAGGCGACGGGAACGTTGCAATTACGCTCGGCGCCCGCACGAGCTTTGAGTTCGGATCGAAGGACCAGACGCCGCGTTTTGCCGATCCGATCGTTCGCGTTTATGCCGAAGGCGCCTGGGTGCACAACACGAAGACCTTCGAAAGCACGGTCGTGAATGACAAGGGTGCAAGCACGGCCGAATTCGGCATCGACGACTACGGCCAGTTCCGCGTTGGTGTCGAAGGCGAGTTTACGAAGAACTTCCACCTCTGGGGCGACGTGACCCACGAAGCCGGCGGCAGCGGCTATTCCAGCACCGGCTTCACGGTCGGCGCAAAGTACGTCTTCTGACGCTCAGCTCTTCTCTTATTGGACTTTGAACCCGCCGCTCCTGAATGGCTGGAGACGGCGGGTTTCCTTTGTCCGGAGCTCTGAGTGAGCTTCGCTCCTCATCCGGCCCGGCTCGCCTGGGCGAAGAAAATGGAAGCGCCGCTCCTCACGGGAGCCTGCATGCGGCTTAGGGTCGCGAGCAATCTGCAATCGCAGAGGGGCCCCCGGCGCCTGCGCCGTCGAAGGTCAAAGGGCCTTCTGATGCGCGCATTCAGAGGATGGGTTCAAAGTCCAATCTGGAAGATGGTGATGCACCAATTTCCGAAGGCATCGCTCTGGTTCGCCGATGACTATTCGCATCTTCATAAAAGCGCACAATGTTTGAATCAGTCTTTTTTTGACGCATGGCCGATCACAATTCTTCTTGAGCGACGCAGAGAGTCAAGGATCGAAAAAGATAACTGCGCCGCGATGCTGATTTCTTCTGATAAAGCACGAAACCCCAAGAAAAATAAAAATGTACAGGCCTTTGCAAATGAAGAAGCTCACGGAATGCGGAAAGAAATCCGGAACATATGATTTCGAGAGAGCGGCAGTTCTCTGGATCGCCCGGCTTTATGTGAAAGGGGATGTCTGGCCGGTGCTGGACCTCAACGGTGTGGACACGAGACGGGCCTTCGACATCGCACTGCGCGACGAGGTGAAAGCGCTCATGTGGGCCCTCAAGAATCCTGATGCCGGCGAGACGCCCGAGGAGCGCGTGCGGCTCGGACGAGAGAACGCATCGAGCATGAACTTCATGGAGATGGATTCGCGCGACATCTGCGCCAATTCTTCGTGTGGCGTCTGGTTCAGAACCGTCAGGAAAAAGATTGGCCTGCAGGAAGTCGAAACCTGTCCGGAAAGCTTCATCAGAGAGCTCGAGGCGAGAGAGGCGGAAATTCATCAGGAGACGGAAGACCTCTTCCCGGAACACTTCCGCTCGAACATTCGCGCCTTTGCCGAAGCGTTCGGGCTCAAGCAGGATGAGAGCGATGCGCTTGCGTTTCTTCTGATCGCCAGATTCCATGAGCCCCTCAAGGAACTCCTTGACTATTTCGACTTCGCATCCGGCGGCGCGCGCCTCCTTTCCGAAGTGCTTTCGGTTGCCCTTGGAAAGGAGATGAACGAAAAAATCTTTTCTCCTGACGGTACGCTCATGAGCACCGGACTGCTTCGTCTCGGCAAGGCGTCTGAAGAAGCTCTTGACGACCGATTCGAGCTCCTCGGCGACGACGATCAGTGCGGGCGCGTCATGAATGAGCGGATTTCGCCCGAAGCCTTCTTCAGCTCGCGCATTTCCCGGGCGCCGAAGGCGACTCTTGCACTTGACGACTACAGTCACATCCCGGCAGTAAAGAATCTGCTGATTCCCTATCTTGCGAAGGTGCTTCAGACCAGAAAGGCGGGCGTCAACATCCTCGTCTATGGTCCCCCGGGAACAGGCAAAACGGAACTCACGCGAACAGTTGCGGAGGCGATCGGGGCAAAGCTTTACGAAATCGGGCCGCTGCGTAATGCAGAGAAGGAGAACGGAGAGCGTTCGCGCATCACCCGGTGGAACATCGCGGAGAAGCTGTACCGGTCGTCGGAGAAGACGCTCCTTGTGATCGATGAATCCGAAGACATCATCAACGAGGGAGCCGTTTTCACGCTATTCGGCGGTCCGAAGCGTTCCAACAAGGCCGAACTCAACAAACTCGTTGAAATTGCGCCCGTTCCGACCTTCTGGCTTACGAATACGCTCGGAGGGATGGATCCCGCATTGATCAGGCGCTTCGACATTGTTCTCGAAGTGCCGATTCCGCCCGAAAACGTGCGCCGGCGGATTGCCGGCAAGGTGGTCGGGAACCTTGTGAGCGCGGAAATGATTGACCGGCTTGCGTTGAGCGGGAAGCTCTCGCCCGCAGTCATTTCCCGTACCGCCTCCGTTGTTGCCGACCTCAATCTGAAAGATGAAAAGGCGAGGGACGAAGCGTGCGAAACGCTCCTTTCGGCATCGCTTGATGCGCAATCGCTCGGGCGGCTCCCCGGACGAGCTGAAGGGCTCCCCCGGTTCTACGACACGGAATTCGTGAATACAACCGCCGATCTCAAGGGCATCTGCGAGGGGCTGAAGCGCTGCGGGGCGGGGCGGCTCTGCCTCTACGGGCCTCCCGGCACCGGCAAAACCGCATACGTGCGCTGGCTCGCCCGCGAGCTCGGCGTTCCGCTCATCGCCAAACGCGCGAGCGACCTTCTCAACATGTTCGTGGGCGGCACCGAAGCTCTGATTCGCGAGGCTTTTGAAGAGGCAAAGCGCGCGGGCGCGCTTCTTCTCATTGACGAGGCGGATTCGTTCCTGCGCGATAGGGAATTGAGTCAGCGCTCTTGGGAAGTCACGCAGGTGAACGAGCTCCTCACGCAGATGGAGAGCTTCTCAGGCATCTTCTGCGCGACCACCAACCTCTTTGAGAACATTGACCGTGCTGCATTGCGCAGGTTTGACCTCAAGGCGAAGTTCGACTTTCTGAGACCGGACCAGAGGCTCGGGCTCCTCGAGCGTCATCTCGCTGCGCTCGGGCTTGGGACGGAAGGCGTGCAGGGTCTTCAGTCCCGCCTCGCAAGGCTTGACTGCATTACGCCCGGCGACTTCGCTGCCATTGAACGCGGTTCTGCCTTCAGCCCCATCCAGAGCGCAGAGGAATTTCTCCGTAGGCTCGAGGATGATGCGGCATTGAAGAAGGAAGGTCGAAAGAAGCCTCGGATCGGGTTTTGAGGCGGCCGGGAGGCTTTTGCTGGGTCCCTCCGGCGAACAGCATTTTGGAATGAAAGCGTAAGTAATGATAATCATTACTATCTTAATCTAAGCTCTCCAGCAGTCATTTCAGGGATGCAGTCTCAAAGGGGTAGAGCATTGTGAGTAGAAGTCGGAGATAATAGGGGGAAGCCTGCGGCGCGTAAGAGAGAACCGTCAAAGTGTTCCGTTCGCACCGGAGGATTCCCCACAACTCCGTCTCAAGGACCCCAAAATGCTTGAAACAGGAATTTCTCGCAGAGATCTCCTGCGCACATCGCTCGCGCTCGCCGGCCTCTCCATGACGCCGCTCGCGAGCGCCGTGGCGGCAGCGGCAGAAGACATTGAATCCTTTTCCTGGTGCGCCTGCGTCATCAACTGCGGTCAGCGCTGCCCGGTACGCTGCTTCACGAAAGCCGGGAAAGTGATCCGCATCGAAACCGACAACACGCTCCCCGATGCGACGGATGCGCCCCGGCAGATCCGCGCCTGCCAGCGCGGCCGCTCGATGCGCGAGCGCATTTATTCACCCGATCGCCTGAAGTATCCGATGAAGCGCATCGGTAAGCGCGGCGAAGGAAAGTTCGAACGCATTTCCTGGGAAGAGGCCGTGAAGACCATTGCCTCCGAATGGAAGCGCATCCGCGATACCTACGGTAATGAGGCGATCTACTGGCAGTACTGCTCGGGCCAGCAGTCGATCGTGAGTTCGCGCCGCGCCTGGCAGCGCCTCATGAACCTCATGGGCGGGTTCCTCAAGTACTACGGCTCCTACTCGAACGCTCAGCTCGCTGCTGCCTTCCCGCTTACCTACGGCGGTCGTCCGGCGTCGCTCCCGAGCGTGATTGCGGACGCCGAACTCTACGTCCTTTTTGGGAACAATCCTTCTGTTACGCGTCCCTCTGGCGGCGGCAAGGGCTACCAGATCGATCTCGCGCTCTCGAAGAAGCGCCCGAAGATCATTGTGATCGATCCGTGCTTTACGGATACGGCGACCACCCGTGCTGATGAGTGGGTTCCCATTCGTCCGGGCACCGATGCCGCGCTCGTCGAGGCGCTTGCCTACGAGTGGATCACGAAGAATCAGGTTGATCAGGCGTTCCTCGACAAGTACTGCGTCGGCTACGACGAAAAGACGCTTCCCGCATCCGCGCCGAAAAATGCCGACTACAAGTCTCATATTCTCGGCCGCGGCCCCGACCGCATCGAAAAGACTCCGGAATGGGCAAGCGCCATTACCCTGAACTTCCAGCCGTTTATTACTCTCGCGACTTCGGACGGTCAGTCAGCGACTTAAAAAGGTCATGAGTTCCTCCATGGTCTTACCGCTTCGAGCCATGGCTTCCGCAATCACTTCGGCCTGCCGCAGCGTCTTTTCCTTGTTGAGTTCGATGAGCTTTACCCCGAGCTTCTCGTAACGTGTTTTGACCTTCAGCAACCGCTGCTGAGTCAGTTTGATCTGCTTCTCAATCGAAGCCAGCGACTTACGCTTCGGCATCTTCATTCTCCTCCTCGCCAATCGGTTCCAGATCCTCGACGTCCTCCATGCTGTCTTTCTTTCCGGCAAGCGCGGCAGAGATGGCGGCGGCCTGCGACATAACCTTGTCCTTCGTCATGCCAAAGGATTTCAGGATGATTTCCTGCGTCCTCGTGATTGCGTGGTCAAGCTGATATCTGCCGTCATTGATTCTCACCAGCTCGATTTTCTCCAGTTCCCGGATCGCCGCAGGAACCGTCATGTAGTTCCTCTTTGTCGGCAGGCGGAGCATCTCATCCTTCAGGAGGTTGTAGAGCCTCTGTCGAATAATGAGAGCAATAAATTCAATAAAAATCTTGGCTCTTACGGCTTCTGCGGAGTGTACCCGCATGCTCTTGCTGCCCAGGAATGATTTGTCTGCGCTGAAGAGCTTCTCTGAGGCGTCGCGGCCTCGGTACTGCAGATAAGCGTCTCTGGCGCTCATTTTCTCGGAGGTAATGATGCAGAAATATCCGCATCTCGAATAAGCATGCTCGATGATGCTCTTCTTCTCTTCGGCAAAAAGGAAGCGGCCTTTTTCGTCGTAGTGACACTGGAAGTAATCTGTATGCGGGGATCCGAACTCCACTTCACGGCCGACCCACTGGTCGAAGTTCTTCTGCATCTGCGTCAGCGCGTTTTCTATATCGCGCCGCTCCGTCGCCATCTTCATGGGGTTAAAGAAGACATGAAAGTAGCGCTCCCGTGAGTCTTCCGGAAAAATCTTCATTTTTTCCGTTGTGCCGCTGATGCAATGCTCGCGCAGGGAGGCGTCGACGCGATTTTCGAAAGTGCCGTGGAGCCTGTCGACCAATTCGGCCACAAGTGCCTTGCAGCCCTTAACCATCATGATGAACTCAAAGTTATTCGCATCCATGTAGTCGATGTTGATCTTGCAGAAATAACCTCGGTCGATGATGAAGCCAATACGCTTGTAGTTGTACGCAATTGCCTTGTCTACAAGGAATTTGAACTGACTGACGTCATTAATGGAGCCAGGGTAGCATTCATAGAACAACGGCACCTGATTGGTTTTGTCGTAGGCGACGGCAAGATTAAAAATCGGGCATCCCTGATCGACTTTGGCCTTGCCGAATTCAACAAAATCAACATCTCCCGCCTGGCAGTTCTTATTAGTTGAATCATAGGAAATGTAGATCCGTGAGCGATGATCGCGCTTTGCGTTCCAGTCGTTCAGAAAGCCTGAAATTTGGTCCGGGCTGACGTTGGCGAGGAAGCTCGAGATGGCGGCGTCGCTCGCAATCCGCATGTCTTTCGAGAAGAGCGGATGTCGATATGCGTAGTCCGGGTAGTACTGCCCTTGATTCCTTTCCTCAATGATCATGTAGGCGGCCAGATCCAGCACCAGCCCAGCTCGATCAAGGAAATGCTTCTGGAGCATTTTGCCGAGGCCGTACGTCTGCACGATGTTTGCTATGACGATGTAGCTGCCGGCCATCAGCGTGCTGCAGCGCCTGGCGCTCTCCCGGACTTCTGGGAGAACGGCATCAGGGAAAAAGACCAGGAAATTTTCATTCGGAACCATGGTCTCGGTTTCACCAACGCATTTTCCGATTAGCACACGCTTGGGCACCGTGTGCTTCTTTTTCGGGTCGTAGCTGCGCTCCAGAACGTAGTGGATGTACGTTCCGCTCTTAGTGCCTTGCCGACTGATTTTTCCTTTGAGCCTGGGTATCGGGACCGTGAAATTCAGGAACATTCGAAGTTAAATTGCGAGAGTAATATATTACTCTCGAGTGTACAAGAAAAGCGCCGGCGACGCAATGAAATTTTTTAAGTTTTTTCGGTAGTAATGATCAAAATCCTGTTGGATCTTGAACGAGAGTCATGCGGTTCTGGAAGTTGAGGATTACGGGAATCCCTGCCGACGTGATCCGCCGTCTTGCCAGGGAGATGGCGGAAACGAAGCCGCTTTTCGTATCTCAGGGCTGGGGTCCGCAGCGTCAGGCGAACGGCGAAGATACGTCGCGCGCCATTGCGATGGTGCCGATTCTTCTCGGTCAGATCGGTCTCCCCGGCACGAATTCGGGCGAGCATGAAGGGAATACGCCATTCCCGGCCGTTTATCTCCCGGTCGGAAAGAACCCGGTCAAGGCGTCGATTCCCTGCTACCTCTGGACGGATGCCATTGTCCGCGGCAGCGAAATGACCCGCCGCACCGATGCGCTGAAGGGCGCTGAGAAGCTCACGCAGAACATCCGCATGATCATCAACTCGGGCGGAAACACGATGATCAACCAGCACGGCGACGCCAACTGGACGCATGAAGTGCTCGAGGATGAGAAGAAGCTTGAATTCCTCGTCGTCTGCGACAACATGATGACGCCTTCCTGCCGCTATGCCGATATTCTGCTTCCCGATACGCTCGGACCCGAGACGAACGACATGGCCTGCCAGGGCGGCAGCCACGGCGACGTCGCGGAAATGCTTGCCATCCAGAAGGCCTGCGAACCCGAATACGAACAGAAGCCTTCCTATGAAATCTGCCGCCTGATCGCGCGCGAGCTCGGGCTCGAGAAGGAATTCACCGAAGGCCGCACGCAGGAAGAATGGGTGCGCTGGTGCTACGAGGAAACGCGCAAAAAAGTGCCGGAACTTCCGACCTTTGAGGAATTCTGGAAGGCGGGGCTCGCCAAGGTCTGGCACTACCGCAAGGATCCGATTGCGCTCGAAGCCTTCAGAAAGGATCCGGAGGCTCATCCGCTCAAGACCCCCACTGGAAAAATCGAGATCTATTCCGAAAAGCTCGCGAAGGAAACTGCGGACTGGGTCATCGCTGAAGTCGACCGCATCAATGCGATTCCGAAATACTGGCGCACCTGGGATATGCCGGGCGATCCCCTCGAAAAGAAATATCCGCTCCAGTGCTTCGGCTTCCATGGCCACGGCCGCATTCATTCTACTTTCCATAATCTCCCGAAACTCAGGAGCCTCCATCCGGATGCGCTCTATATGAATCCGGTCGATGCCGAAAAACGCGGGATTCAGGATGGCGACGCCGTCGAGATTTTCAACGATCGCGGCATCGTGCGTCTCCCCGTGCGCGTGACGCCGCGCATCATGCCCGGCGTCGTCACGATGCCCCAGGGCGCCTGGTACAACCCGCAGATGATCGACGGACGCCGGGTTGACGTTGGCGGATGCATTAACACGCTGACCGGGCATCGTCCGAGTCCTTACGGCAAGGGGAACGCCCAGCACAACATTCTGGTCGACGTCCGAAAGGCCTGATGAAGAGAGGAGATAAAAGAAAATGACACAGAAAGGTTTCTTCATTGACGTCTCCCGCTGCACGGGCTGCCGCACATGTTCCGTCGCTTGTGCGGACAAGAACGGGACGCCTCCTGGCATCGACTTCCGCCGAGTTCTCGAAGTGGAGGGCGGGAGCTGGAAGGAAGACAAGAACGGCGCCTGGCGCCAGGACGTCTTTGCCTACTATGTTTCGATCGGCTGCAACGAATGCGCTGATCCGGCATGCGTCAAGGTATGCCCGACCAAGGCCCATATGAAGCGCGCCGAGGACGGGCTCGTCGTCATCGACGAATCGAAGTGCATCGGCTGCGGACTCTGCGCGAAGGCTTGTCCTTACGGCGTGCCGCAGTTGAATGCGAAGAAGCGCAAGATGACGAAGTGCGACGGGTGTCTCGATCGTACGATGAAGGGTCTCAATCCCGTCTGCGTGGAAAGCTGCCCCGAGCGCGCGATTGAATTCGGCGACATTGAGGAGCTTCGCCGGAAGCACGGGACGCTCGCGAGCATTGCGCCGCTCGCCGATGCATCGATCACGAAGCCGAGCCTCGTGATTAAGCCTTGCGCTTCCGCTAAGCCCTCGGGCTATGAGGGCGCAAGCGCGCATCGTTTCTAAGCTGCAATAGCTGCCGGAGACCTCTGAGGTCTCAGCACTAAAAAAATCCCCGGATGCCGGTGAAAAGCATTCGGGGATTTCTATTTCTCGGAGGTGGAAGCTCGTCAAATGATGTAGATCACGGCCGACATCGAGAGGATCGCCACGAATACGGAAAGGGTATTCAGATTGGCGGCCTTCGAGAGATCACCCTTAAGCAGGTTCGTGTAGATGAGATTCATGGCGGGAACCGGCGCAAAGCAGACGAGCACCAGAGCGCGGCGAACTTCGAGGTCGAAGGGGAGGCACTCAAAGAGCGTGAATGCAAGGAGCGCCTGGAGCACGAAGCGCATCGCGAGAATCTTCAGAAGATCGAGGAATTCCCGGAAGGTGAGAGAGAGGTTGAGCGCTTCTCCGATCATCACCATGCAGAGGAAGGTGTTGGCGGCTGCGCCGATTTTCGTGCAGGTAATCACGGCATCGGGGAGCTTCAGGCTCAGAAGGCAGAGAACGAGCATGAAGACGAAGGCAATGATGGGGCCTGAAGTTGCGAGCTTCTTGAAGACGACGCCGATCATTTTGGCGGGCGAGGTCTTTTCGCGCATGCCGGAGATGGCCGCATAGGTTCCGCCCGCCGCCATGAAGGCGTTCCCGAGGTCGAAGACGAGGGCGGTCAGGAGGCTCGCCGGCGAGAGGAAGGCCTGGACGTACGGAACGGCAAAGGGACCTACCGAGAATCCCGTGAGGTTCAATCGCCGGAAGTCTCTATCCTCAATATTCGACATTCTGAGGGTGAGGAGGATGCCAATGAGGAGAAAGAGAACGTTGGCGAGAAAGCCGATGGCAGCAATGACGGCGTAGTCGGCGGAGAGCTTGAATCCGTTCAACCCCGTCATCGTGACGCAGGGAAGCGTCACGCACATCACGAGCGCGCTGATCGCGTGAAAGGCTTCGGGCTTCAGAATATTGAAGCGCCTCAGGCCCCAGCCGAGCGCGATGAAGACAACGAAGGCGAGAACCTTGGCGAAATTTTCGTCCATGGGAAAAGCCGGAAAGATGAGTTTGGATGAGCTCGCTATTTTCCGCCTTTTCGCCGCGCTTCACCTCCTCCCGCGGGAGGAGGCGTGATGATGAAAATCAGAATCCGGCGATTTTCAGCATGATGCTTTTGTCTGAGAACTATCGGCTGCGGTGCGTCAGCCGTCTGGCATAACTTGCCCGAGGCAGTCAGTTTCCTCACGTTACGCGGTTCACATCCGGTTAAAAGCGCGCCGCGCGATAGGCAGAGAGACACGCAAGCTGCAAAGGACGGATGAAAGAGAAAAATCCTTTACGATTCCATTCACAGCAAGTCCCAAAGATAAATATTTTCCCGTAATGATCCCATGCAGATACGATCCATCGAACTCAGAAATTTTAAAGGTCTTTCAAAACTGAAATTCCAGCTGAGCCCTGGATTCAACATCCTGTCGAGCAGTAATGAAGAAGATAAAACTTCCATTCTGCAATCTTTCGCTTTGGGTTTGCATGTCCTCTCTGATCATTTTTTGCTTGTTTCAGCATCTTTCGATAAGGAAAGAGATACGGCATCAACTGCTAAAATTGAGAAGAAAGAAAAAACGGATGATCTATTGGAATTCAATTTTGGCGGTTCGTGCACCATAGAAATGAATGATGAGAACCATCAATTAAGTATTTCCAGGGTTGTCGACGATTCAGAAAAAGAAGAAACGATAATTGTTGACTCATCAGCTGATTCTTCAGCGCTGGAAAGAAAATCGGAAAATGAATTTCCGATCTTTGCATTCTATAGATCATCACGATTTCTGCACTGCGACTGGATTGAGACAGTGAGATCTTCTCGTTTCTCGAACGACACGCGGTGCAGTGTTTATGAAAGCTGGCAGGACGCTGGTAATGCTGAATCGTGCAGCAGCACGTTGTCCTGGATCAGGGAGAAAACCTCTGTCCGTCTTGATTATGCAGAGAGAGGATTGGACGCGACACCTCCTGTTGAGAACGATGGAGGAACTGCCCTTAGCCGCATAGTGAATGACGCATTTCCTGAAATTGTGGACGTCTGCTGGGATCGTGACGTTAGTTCCGTTTTAGTTTCAAAAGAAATCAAGGGGAAGCTGGGTGATTTCAGAATTATGCAAATTCCTTTTGAGATGCTGAGCGACGGCGAGCGCAGTGTCATCATGCTTTTCGCAGATATTCTGCGCAGAATGTGTGTTCTTCATCCGCATCTCAAGGCAAGTGAGGCGATGAGGACGGACGGCATCGTCCTTATAGACGATTTGGAAGCACACTTGCATCCTGACTGGCAGCGCAGAATTCTGAAAGGACTCAGGAGAGCATTTCCTCGGGTTCAATTTATTGCGGCTACAAACTCTCCCATCATGATTGGAGAAGTGGAGCCGAACGGCGTTCATTTGCTTGATGGTGGAAAAATTGTTCAACCAGTCCAGTCTTATGGACTTGACGTGAACGAGGTTTTAGAACAAATTCTGCATACAGAGAGACAGTCGATTGAAGTTAAGGAGGCAGTAGGAAAAATTAAAGAATTAATAGAGATTGGAAAGACAGATGAGGCAAGAAATCGATTGAACGCATTGGAAGAAAAGCTTAATGGTTCCATTCGTTCTACACGCGATGCTGATGCGGCAATTTCGTTCAAGGAATCAATCCTGAAAGAATAGTGATTCAGTGGTTGCAGCCAATTCTTATTGATGAATCATATTGAAATAAATTTCGATTATGATGAATGGATGGATTTCCCATCAGAGTCCGCATGAGAAGTTGTTCCAACATATAGAAAAGGCATGCCGCCCGAATAAGAGCGGCATGCCTTCACTGAAGAATCAGTCGTTGAAAAATCTCATCAGGAGAGAAGCAGCGCATTGAGGCGCTTCACAAACCCGGCCGGATCCTTCAGAGAACCCTGTTCGGAGAGGAGCGCCTGATCGAGAATGACGTCCGCCCATTCGGAGAAGCGGGTGGGATCATTCTCTTTAAGCGCCTTCTTGACGAGCGGGCTCTCAAGATTGACTTCGAGCGTGTACTTTTCTTCCGGAACCGTCTGCCCCGCAGCCTCGAGCATGCGGCGCATCTGTTCGGTGAGCATCTGGTCGTGCTGGCCGACCACGCACGCGGCGGAGTCGACGAGACGGTCTGAAATGCGGACATCCGCAACCTTTTCGCCGAGCGCGGCCTTGAAGCGGGCTACGGCCTTGTCGTCCTCTTCCTTCGAGGTTTCGGAAGGCTTCTCGGCTTCATCGGTCTTCGACTTCACGCCCTCGAGCTCAAGGTCTGCAGCGGTCGCCGGGATGAACTTGTGGCCCTCGAATTCGGTCAAAGCACCCATCATCCACTCGTCGATGCGCTCCCAGAGGAGAAGGACTTCGACGCCCTTCTTTTTGAGGCCCTCGAGATAGGGCGAGCCTTCTGCGGCTTCCGGGGTATTCGCGATGACGTAGTAGATGTTCTTCTGGCCTTCGGGCATGCGGCTCACATAGTCGGCAAGCGACACCGTGATGTCGGAAGCGCCGGCCTTCGTGGTAGCAAACCTGAGGAGTCCGAGAATGGCCTTCCTGTTGTCCGGATCCTCGACGATGCCTTCCTTCAGCACGCGGCCGAACTGCGTCCAGAAGACGCCGTACTTTTCCTTAGCGTCCTTATCGTCGGCGAGCTTCGCGAACATGTCGAGCGCGCGGCGGGTGAGGGCCTTCTTGAGTTTTGCGGCAACGCGGCTTTCCTGGAGGAGTTCGCGGGAAACGTTGAGCGGCAGATCATTCGTATCGACGAGCCCCTTGATGAACCTCAGGTAGTTGGGAAGGAACGCATCCGCGCGGTCCATGATGAAGACGCGCTCGACGAAGAGCTTGAGGCCCTTCTGAAGGTCGCGGTTGTAGAGGTCGTAGGGCGCTGCCGACGGGCAGTAGAGAAGCGACGTGTACTCAAGGTCGCCTTCCACACGGTTGTGCGCCCAGCAGAGCGGATCCTCCCAATCGTGCGTGAGGTGCTTGTAGAACTCCTTGTACTGGTCGTCCGTCACTTCCTTAGGCGGCAGCGTCCAGAGCGCCTTGGCGTCGTTCACCTGCACCCAGTCCTTGTCGGGGGTCTTGCCTTCCTCAGCAGGCTTCTCTTCAAGGAGATAAACGGGCGTCGAGATATGGTCCGAATACTTCGTGATCGTTTCGCGAAGGGTCCACGGATCGAGGAAGTTCTTGTCCTCGTCGCGCAGATGGAGGATCACGTCGGTTCCGCGGGAGGCGCGGGTCGTGAGTTCAGAGGTGAAGGTGCCCGAGCCGTCGGATTCCCAGCGCACAGCTTCATTTTCGCCGGCAGTCGCGGCGCGCGAAACCACGGTCACGCGGTCGGCAACGATGAAGCTTGAGTAGAACCCCACGCCGAACTGACCGATCTGCTGCGCGTTCTTCGCTTCATCGGCGGAGAGGTGTTCGAGGAAGTCTTCGGTACCCGACTGCGCGATGGTGCCGAGATGTTCATTCGCCTCATCGAGCGTCATGCCGATGCCGTTGTCTGAAACGGTAAGGGTGCCTGCTTCCTTGTCGGCGCTGATGCGGATCGAGAAGACGGGGTCGCTTCCGAGAAGCTCAGGCTTCGCGATGGCCGCAAAGCGTAGCTTGTCGATCGCGTCGGAGGCGTTCGAGACGAGCTCGCGCAGGAACACTTCCTTATTCGAATAAAGGGAATTGGCGAGGAGCTTAAGGAGCTTGCTCACCTTGGTCTGGAAAACATGCGTTTCAGCAGCCATTTCGACTTTTTCTCCGAAATCTGATGATGGGTCGGACGCATGCCGCCCGAAAGCAGCATGCCGATGAAGCCTATATGGGGGTTGAAGCGCAGTTTTCAAGAGGAAAGTGCAAAGCGGCAAAACACCTTCGCGGACATAAAGAAAGTCCCGGGAGGAGGTGCATCTCCATCCGGGACTTTGCTCTGAAGAAAAGCTTTGCTCGGGATCGCCTGCGGAGAATCAACCCGCAGCGACGACGCCCATTTCAAGGGCGACGCGGTCGGAGGTGAGGTTCTTGGAACCGGAGCGGGCAGCCATTTCAGCGAGGTGCTGATAGGTCTTGGCATCCATCACCACGAGGTCGGCGCGGCCGTTTTCAGCAAGCACCTGAGCTTCACCCGTGCGGGCGCACTGAGCGGCAACCGTGGAATATTCTTTTTCAAGGCGTGCGGCGGAACAAATCTGCATTTGGAACTCTCCACAAGAAGAACCCCTGGTGGCGGTTCAACTTCAATTCGTGCGTATGGGGCGCTTTATTGGATGCGCTCTCTATGAGGTGTACGTTAACACGCTCATTCCTATCTGGCATTGCATTGATTTCACTAGTTTACGGTCTTCTGCCGAAAGGCACGGAGAGTAGGATCTTATTCCTAGCGGAATAGGGGTTACTACTGAATTAAAAGCGTGCATCCGTTGGATGCTTGCACCATGAGCGTACAAAAGAAATCCATCCTGATGCAATCGAGCAATCTTCTGATGGAATTCACGAAGAAAGACGGGCGGGGCAGGCGAAGAATATCCGGATCGGGAGCTCTCAAAGAAGCTTCAAAAATTCCAAATAACCCCTATTGAGGCAAATACCATGACCGAATCGACTTCATCAACATCCGTCCCGCCCGAAAACTTAAGTCTTTTCCCGGCGGGAGACACGAACACGGCTTACGCAAAGTTCTTTGTGGGCAAAAGCTGGCTCAAGCTCCTCACCAAAGACCGTCTTGTCGTCGCGAACGTCACCTTTGAACCCGGGTGCCGCAACAACTGGCACATCCACCACAAGGGCGGTCAGATTCTTCTCGTCACGGCCGGCCGCGGCTGGTACCAGGAAGAAGGCAAGCCCGCACAGGCGCTTAAACCGGGCGACGTCGTCGACATTCCTCCCGAGGTGAAGCACTGGCACGGTGCGGCGAAGGATTCGTGGTTTGCGCACATCGCGATTGAAGTCCCCGCCGAAGGCGCTTCGAACGAATGGTGCGAGCCCGTGGACGAAAAGGCCTATCTCGCGCTCTGAAGTTCCTTCCTCAGGGAAATCCCCGGATCCCTGACAGGACTAGGAAAGAGCAACATATTCGAAAGTGAAGCGGATGAGCAGTACTGCCGCAGCACCCGGTACGTGCATGCCTCATCCATAGAAACCGCAAGGAGATTTCGCAAGATGGCAAAGTCGAAGGTTTATTTTTCGCCTGTGATTGATGCGGAGCACCTCAACAAGCTCTACGACCTCGTGAAGGAAAACATTTCCGGCAAGGTCGCGATCAAGCTGCATACGGGCGAGCGCCACGGTCCCAACATTCTGCCGCGCGAGATGGTGAAGGCCTTCCAGGCCAGGATCCCGAATTCGACGATCGTTGAGACAAATACGCTCTACCACGGCGACCGCTACACAACGGAAGACCACCTTGAGACGCTTAAGGTTAACGGCTGGACCTTCTGTCCGGTCGACATCATGGATGCCGAAGGGACGGTCAATCTTCCTGTCAAGGGCGGCAAGCACTTTAAGGAAGTTTCGATGGGCGGCCACATCGTGAACTACGACTCGATGGTGGTCCTCACGCACTTCAAGGGTCACGCCATGGGCGGCTTCGGGGGTTCGATGAAGAACATCGCCATCGGCTGCGCCGACGGCAGAATCGGGAAGCAGCAGGTCCACGCGGTTTCCGACGTCAATCTCCCCTGGGATCAGTGGCCGGGTAAGGAAATGCTGATGGAAACGATGGCGGAGTCCGCCAAGGCCGTCTGCGACTATTTCGGCAAAAACATTGTCTTCATCAACGTCATGCGCCGCATGTCGGTTGACTGCGACTGCGCCGGGCTTTCGGCCGCCGAACCCACGATCGGCGATATCGGCATTGTGGCCTCGACCGACATTCTCGCTGTCGACCAGGCGTCGATTGACATGGTCTATGCCCGCCCGGCGGCGGAGCGTCATGACCTCGTCGAGCGCATTGAGTCCCGCCATGGGCTCCATCAGCTCACCTACATGAAGGAGCTCGGCATGGGCAGCAACGAGTACGAGCTCATTACGGTGGATTGAGTTCAATCCGCTTCGCTTTGAAGCGCCCGTTCCATAGGTTCGACCTGCGCGCCTGGAGCCTGTGCGAAAGGAAGCCCTGACGTCATTTTCGGCAAAAACGCCGGCGATGCCTCAGGGCTTTTTTCGTTTATGGTTCGAGGCGACTGCGGGATGACGGCAATAGGGCAAAAACGATAACTGCCAGACGATAGACTCATTGCATGACTTGTTGAGGAAGAAACAACGGGTTTCCCCGCATAAGACCGGTTATTCTTCAGAACCTTTCTAATCCTCATTATTCCTCCGGAGTTCCTGTCATGGCGATTTCCCCAGCTGCCGCGATACTGCAGTCCGTTGTGTCGAGCGGTGCCGCACGAACCCATCAGACGATTGTGGCCACGCTCTGTCTCGCTTTTCTTGCGGGCGCCTACATTGGCCTGGGCGGACTTTTTGCCGTGCGCGTGAGCGGCGCAATGCCGCCCGAAGTCTGGGGGAGTCTCCAGAAGCTCGTCTTCGGCATGGTGTTCCCGACGGGACTTCTTCTGGTTGTGCTTTGCGGCGCGGATCTCTTCACCGGCAACTGTCTTTCGCTTTCCGCTGCCCGGTTCAATGCCCGAATCAGCTGGTGGCGCGCAACTCGCTCCGGGTTTCTTTCCTATTTCGGGAACTTCCTCGGCGCACTATTCATCGCCTGGGCGCTCGTGAAGGAGGGCGGCATTCTCTTTGAAATGACGAACGGCACGATGCCCTGGGGAAGCTTCGTCGTGAAGCTCGCCAACGCCAAGACGTCGCTCGATCCCTGGGAAGCCTTCTGGCGAGGCGTCGGCTGCAACTGGCTTGTCTGCCTAGCGATTTATGCGGCTTCCGCCGCGAAGGACATCTTCGGCAAGATCTGCGCGCTCTGGGGTCCGACCATGGCTTTTGCGGCGATCGGGTTCGAGCACTGCATCGCCAACATGTTCTTCATTCCGGCCGCTTGGTTTGTTGGAACGGATCCGCGTTATCTGGCGCTCGCCGACGTTCCGCAGATTCATTTCGGTCTCGGGGACGTTGTTCTTGGGAATCTTATTCCCGTGACGATCGGGAACTTCGTGGGCGGCTTCGTCTTCGTGGCGGGCTTCTACTGCCTCATCCACTGGAGAGAATTGAACGCTCTCGGACGCCTTCAGGACAAGACCGCTTCAGAATGAATGAGATAGGAATTGGCAGGAAACTGCCGCAATGATGCAATTCCGGAGAGGCTGCAGCTTCCAAAATTGAGTGAAGGACAGCTTCGCGCGATGAGTATTGCGCTCGGGGCTGAGCCTTCTGATCACCATTTGGGAGAATCAATATGTCCATGACCAGAAAGGAGTTTCTTCAGCGCGCAGGGGCAGCGGCCCTCGCCGCTGCTGCGGGTCCGGCAGCAATGGCGGCTGAGGCTGCGGGCGAAGCGAAGCCGCAGGAACGCGCAAAGGTTTATTTTTCGCCGGTGATTGACGCCGAACACCTCAACAAGCTCTACGACCTTGTGAAGGGAGAGATTACCGGCAAGGTCGCGATCAAGCTTCATACGGGCGAACGGCACGGCCCCAATATATTGCCTCGCGATATGGTTCAGGCTTTCCAGGCCCGGATCCCGAATTCCACCATCGTCGAAACGAATACGCTCTATCACGGCGACCGCTACACGACGAAGGACCATCTCGAAACGCTCAAAATCAACGGCTGGACCTTCTGCCCTGTCGACATCATGGATTCCGAAGGCACGGTCAACCTTCCCGTCAAGGGCGGCAAGCACTTCAAGGAAGTGTCGATGGGCGGCCACATCGTCAATTACGACTCGATGGTGGTCCTCACGCACTTCAAGGGCCACACCATGGGCGGCTTCGGCGGCTCCATGAAGAACATCGCCATCGGCTGCGCCGACGGCCGGATCGGAAAGCGCCAGGTGCACGGCGTCGCCGACGAGAACGCGGCATGGTCCGAATGGCCGGGGAAGGAGCTCCTCATGGAAAACATGGCGGAGTCGGCGAAGGCCGTCTGCGACCATTTCGGCAAAAAGATCGTATTTCTCAACGTCATGCGCCGCATGTCGGTCGACTGCGACTGTGCGGGGAGAAGCGCTGCGGAACCCACGATTCCGGATATCGGCATTCTCGCCTCGACCGACATTCTGGCGATCGACCAGGCGTCGGTGGATCTTGTTTATGCGCGCCTCGAGAATCAGCGCCACGACCTCGTTCAGCGCATTGAAACGCGCCATGGCCTGAGGCAGCTCACTTACATGAAGGAGCTCGGCATGGGGAACGACCAGTACGACCTCATCCGGGTCTCCTGAAACAGGTCGGATCCGTAATGCGGCATTATTCCGAGCTCGGGATAATGCCGGCGAAAGTCGCTTGATAGAACCACCGGAGATATCAACAAGTTAAGACGGATGCATCCAAAGCATAGTAGCGCGCGGTGCATTCGCCTTAACGATAAGCCGTCTCTCTTCACGGAGGTTTCTGGTTTCAATGGCAATCGGGCTCGAGACGGCAAAGGTTTTCGAGGCCAGCAGGAGGTCGGTATCTCGTCCCGGTCAGATGCGTCTCATATTCCTGGCGCAACACGTCTCAAAGCCGCAGGCTAAACCGTCTCGTTTACGCTGACCGTCCACACCCGGATGTTGCTCGGATGTACTCATCTTCCATGGATAATAGACTGAACTGTTCCAGAGGATCGAACCATTGAGGATGTCCCGTGCAGAAGAAAACAATTGCCGTTGGCAACTCGTCCTTTACCACGCTGATTGAAGACAACCACTACTACGTCGACAAAACCGCTTGCTTCAGGCCGCTGATTGAGTCCGGCAACTTTGTTGATGTGATCACGCGTCCGCGACGGTTCGGCAAAACGCTCTTCATGGATTCGCTTCGCCTCTTTCTAGCAATCGATCCGGCAAACCCGGGGAATGCGGCAAAGCAGGAAAGACACTTCAAAGACTTGAAAGTCGCTGAAGACCAGGATTTTTGTCGCGAATATATGGGCCAGGTGCCCGTTCTCTTCCTTTCCCTGAAAGACGTTGAAGGCGCGACATTTGAGGCTGCGTATAGAGTTTTTGCATCGAAAATCGTAGTCTCCGCGAAGCGTCATGCCTACTTGCTCGATAGTCCCCGACTCGACGATGACGACAAAGTGTTGCTGCGGAAATACCAGTCGAGCGACGTCATGCGGAATCTCGCCAATATCGACATTGCCGCCGACTTTCTGAAGAACATGCTGACCTTTCTTGCGAAGCATTTTGATCGTCAGGCAATGCTCTTTCTCGACGAATACGATGTTCCGCTCGCAAAGGCCGCCTCTCGCGGCTATTACAACTTAATGCGCGATTTCATCCGAGCCTTTTTCGCGGTTCTGAAACCGGAGGCAGACTTCGAACTTTACGATCGCCCGTTCCTCAAAAAAACCGTTCTCACCGGGTGCCTTCGCGTCAGCAAGGAAAGCATATTTACGGGTGTAAATAACTTCTCCATCAACACCATCTGCTCCGAGAATGTCAGCCTTTCCGCCTGCATGGGCTTTACCGAGCCGGAGGTACGCGCTTTCCTCGATTACTACGGGATGTCCTCTAGGAAAGAGGATGTCAAACATTGGTATGACGGTTATCGCTTCGGACCCGATGAGATATACAGTCCGTGGGATGTGCTCAATTTTTGTCAGTGCGCCCTGAAAAGTACCAATCCCCTGGAGTTTGAACCCGACAATTATTGGATTGGAACGAGCAGCAACGATGTCATTGATGAGTTCCTTGGATTTCTGACTGAGGAAGACGCGGAAAGGATGCAGACGCTGATTGATGGCGGAAATATTGAACTTGAAATCAACGAAGAGCTCAACTATTCAGACATCAGTCGTCATAAATCTGAAGACTTCTGGACGGCTGCTCCTCTTCACCGGCTACCTCACCATTGCGAAGCCTGTCGGCTACAAGAAATATCTGCTCCGCATCCCGAATGAAGAAATTCGGGCTACTTTCCGAAGCCGCGTTCAGGCGCGGTTCTCTGGTGAGAATAGTTCCTTCGCCGCTCACGGCCTCAGGCTTGCAGAAGCTGCAGCCAGGGGAGATGCTCCGGGCATGTCTAAAGTGCTTGAGCCTCTCTTGAGAAACTATGTTTCTGTGCGGGATACGGCAAGCAGAGCGCCGGCAGAGAACTACTATCATGGCTTTCTCTCTGCGCTCTTCGCCTGCGCCGGTTCTCGCATCAACGATTTCCGATCGAACTCTGAGTCGGGAGACGGTTATGCCGACATCGTTTTCTCATCCGGCTACAGCACGGAACGCGTCGGAATAGTGATCGAAATAAAGCGCGCATCCCGACCAGAAGGACTTCTTGACTCCGTTAACAGTGCCCTGAAGCAGATTGACGAAAAAGATTACGCCGAGTGCTTTCGCAGGATGCGTTGCAGCAAGTACTACGCTTACGGCATCGCCTTTTGTGGGAAGCAGTGTGAAGTGGGCGGCGGAAAGTTGCGTGATATTTAGTCAAATCAGGCCTTGAAGAAGCGGCGCAGCCGCATGCGTAATACGACGCGTGCGCACAGCGCAGAAAGGCGCCGCTTCGGACCGGTCAAAGTACGCGAATTGGAAACCCGCATTGTCTTCGGCCTGCCGCCGATGCCGGAGTTTCGTGCAGCAGGTCAAGCTGAGAACTGCACAATACTTGCAAGAAGCGATGGCTATGGATATTCACTAACCAATAGTTGATTCCTGAATCCTGCCAGTTACGTGGATTAGCCCTTAATTCTTGCTGCTTCCGCGCGCAAGCGCGAGGTAGACCAGCTCAACGAAGCCGAGAACGGGCACGAAGAGGAGTATCGCCCACCAGGCCGACCGCCCGATGTCCCTCAGGCGCGCTGCCGCCGCGCAGATTGTGCACCAGGTAACGCCGAGCGCAGCAATAAGGATAAGGAGTGCGGCGAGGGATCCGGCATAATGAAGCCCGTGGTCGGGCGCCATGTCGTTGCTCCCCAGGAACCAGGTGGAGATGAAGTTGAGGATGAGGCTCGCGATGATGAGGAGCACCATGCGGATCAGAAACTCCTTGCGGCCGATGCGTCCTTTGAGAGAAAACATACTTGGGTTAGCCTCCACGTTTGCGGCAATCGATCGGGAACTGTTAATTTTAAGCCTGCGCCTCGTTTCTTTTGAAAGAGAAAAAGGCAATTCTTCGAGAGCTTTCTTCTGACAGAAGAGCGCATAACGGAGAACAATGACAGTCTCAGGCGAAATTCATTTTTTAAGCAGTCAGAGCGCGCATTCCCCATGTCTCAAGACGTCATCAGTCTCATAATCGATTCCTTCTGGAAGATTCTGCTGCCCGGCCTAACGGTGACGATTCCGCTCACGGCCGTGAGCTTCGCGCTCGCGATGGTGATTTCCATTGCCGTGGCGCTGATCCAGTACCGCGGCATTCCGGTGCTGACGCCCATCACGCGCTTCTACATCTGGGTCATCCGCGGCACGCCCTTGCTCGTGCAGCTTTTCGTCGTCTTCTACGGTCTCCCGCACGCGGGGATTCTCATCAACCCCTGGACGGCCGCGATCATCGTCTTTTCGATCAACGAGGGGGCGTACTGTGCGGAAACCATTCGCGCCGCGCTCGAAAGCGTCCCGGCGGGCCAGCTCGAAGCCGGCCTCTCAACGGGCATGTCGTGGCTTCAGGTCGTGCGGCGCATCATTCTGCCTCAGGCCATGCGGACGGCCTTCCCGACGCTCGGGAATTCCCTCATTGCCATGGTGAAGGATACGAGCCTTGCGGCCAACATCACCGTGACGGAAATGTTCATGACGACGCAGCGCATTGTTGCGCGCACCTATGAGCCGCTTGTCCTCTACATTGAAGTGGGCCTCATTTATCTTCTTTTCTGCACCGTTCTCACGCGCATTCAGCGTGCGGGCGAAGAAAAGCTCCGCTTCTACGGCCGCCGCTGATCGGGGGGAGGTGAAGGAAAATGGCTGAAATCTTCTATCGGATCGAAAATCTCAGGAAAACGTTCGGCGAAGCGGAAGTGCTGAAGAGCGTCAGCTTTCAATTGAGCGAACGCGATGTCTTTGCGCTCATCGGCCCGAGCGGGGCAGGGAAGACGACGCTTTTGCGGGCGATCGACTTTCTCGACCGCCCCGACGGCGGCGTCATGACCTTCAAGGGGCAGCGGATCGAGCTTGCTCACGCAAAGCCTCACGAGATCCGGGAATACCGGAAGCGCACGTCCTTCGTCTTTCAGAACTTCAATCTGTTTCTCAATAAAACGGCGCTCGAAAACGTCACCGAAGGCCTCATCATGGCGCACGGCGTCCCGAAGCGCGAGGCCGAGGCCCGCGGCATGGCGCTCCTCGAAAAAGTCGGCATGAAGGACCACGCCGGGAAGTACCCGAGCGAACTTTCGGGCGGCCAGCAGCAGCGCGTTGCCATTGCCCGGGCGCTCGCGCCCGATCCGGATCTCATTCTGCTCGACGAACCCACTTCAGCGCTCGACCCCGAACGCATTAAGGAAATTGAGGGACTTCTCAAGCTTCTCGCGGGCGAAGGCCGCACGATGATCATCGTGACGCACGACCTTGCCTTTGCAAGGAAGGTTTCGACCCGCACGGCGCTCCTCGAGGGAGGCGTCATTGTTGAGGAAGCCCCGACGGAAATCTTTTTTACTGCTCCGAAGGAGCCGAGGACGGAAGCGTTTCTCCGCGGCTTCGGACGCGATCATTTATAAGGACCATAGACCATGTCGACCACATTCATGAGCAAAACATCCCGGCGCGCCGTCATCGCCGCCGCCTTTGCGGCGGGCGCGCTTATTCTCTCGGGCTGCGGCGAAAAGACGGAGAACGCCGCTTCTCAGCCTTCGAACGCCGCGCCTGCCGCTGCTTCATCATCCGTAGCGAAGGAAGATCTCCTCGCACGGGTGCTTAAGAAGGGCGAAATCACCATCGCGACGGAAGGCACCTGGGCTCCCTGGACCTATCACGATGAGAAGAATGCCCTGACGGGCTTTGACGTTGAGCTCGGCCGCAGGATTGCCGAAAAGCTCGGCGTCAAGGCGGTCTTCATTGAAGGGAAGTGGGACGGGCTCCTTGCCGGCATCAGCGCCGGGCGCTTCGACATCATGATCAACGGCGTCGACGTGACGCCCGAACGCTCGAAAGCCTTCCTCTTTTCCGAACCCTATGCCTTCAACCGCACCGTCGTCATGACGAAGTCGGATTCAGACAAAGTGAAGACGCTCGACGACCTGAAGGGGCTTTCGACTGCCAACACGATTTCGAGCACCTATGCGGAAATTGCTGAAAAGCACGGCGCAAAGGTGACGGGCGTGGACGACCTCAACCAGACCTTTGAGCTTCTTCTTTCCGGCCGCATCGATGCAACGTTGAACGCCGAAGTCACCTACCACGACTACATGCGCGCGCACCCCGATGCGCAGATCAAAATTGCCGCGGTCGACCCCGATGTGATTCCGGTCGCGATCCCGATGAAGCCCGGCGAGGATTCCGCTTCCATGAAGGCGAAGCTTGACGAGATCATTGAGGGGATGAGAAAGTCCGGGGAGCTTGGAAACCTTTCCAAGCAGTTCTTTGGCGGAGATCTGACGCAGCGTTGATCGCGCTTTGAGGCACCCTGGCATGAAGGCGCTTGGGGTTGTCGATAACGAATAGTGAATCTATTGGTAAAAGTGTCTTTACGGAGCCGTGCTCGCCGGAGGTCTCCGAGGCCTCCGGCGGCAAATAGACTAAAACACGGACGGGAGGACCAACTATCAGAAGCGCCAGCGCCGAAAGAATTTTGAGCACGCTTGCCTCAACGTATATCGTTGATTTGCTTGGGTGGTATGTGTTTCCTCGGGCGCAGCTCGTTCCGGCGCTTTGGTTGTGATAATCTAGCGTCACTAGGGTATTTCTTAGAGGTCATCCCTAGCCTCCAGAGGGCCTCACTGTTGGAAGCGGTGCGGCCCTCAGTTTTTTCGGTTTTGGTAATCAATGGCAGCCCGAGATGGAAATGCCGCGACTCGACGAACTCCGATAAACGACGAATCCCTCGCTCGTTCCTGCCTCCATTCAGGACAGCGGATCGGCTGATTTTACCGACAGCAGCGAGTGCTTCGGCAATCGCGTCATGACGTTATTTTCGATGGTGATTGAATATGCATGCCGGTGTTGTGGCGTGTTGTATCTGATCGGCGACCCAACAATCCGATCGACACATCCTGAGATAGTCTCGGTGAGGGCATCGATCAATAAACGACTGCAAGCGACGAATCAGTAATGGCAGTTGTCAGCACTCCGTCAGAACAGCCGTCAAATGACCGAATTTTCGTATGCATTTGTAACCACGTGAACCAGCGTACGTATCGAAACCTTCGCTGCCGCACGGCATTTCAACATTCTCTGGTACATGAAAGATGCCGGTCATTCCGCATAAAAGAAGACCCGGGGAGAACCCTAATTCCGGCCAATCAGGCAAAAATAATCTCCTTTTGATTTTGAAATGCAGACAATCGGGCTGCAGAGAGGAGGCTTGAACCATGAATGCCGAATTTAAGATTGTCTGCGGAGACGCAGAGAAAATTTCCCGGGTTCTTGACAAGATGATGTGCCGGCATGGGAAGCGGTCCTCAGCGGGCTTCATCAGCCAGCATGCAAACAAATTCGCGGCGCGTTTCACCGGCGTTGCGGCGGCGCTGCTCGCAGCCGGATTGCTCGGTGCAGCGCCTCATGCAGTGCTTGCGGCGGATCGGACCATTGTCGCCGGGTCTACGGCTTCCATCGATCACGAGGACGCTTTCGGAACGGACGCCCTCCGGCTGGACGGTACGCTCATCGCCACTTACGCGTCGGATGAATTCAACAACGTGCTCACAGGAAACGGAACGTTCATCAAGAAGACCCCGGCCGGGGATTCTTCAATTCCGGGCCTCACGCTCACGAACGCAGAAGCGTTTCAAGGAACGTTCGAACTGGAAAATGATTCCGTCATTACGTTCCGGGTTGACGGCGACTTCAGCATGGCTTCGACGATCAAGGGCGCAACCAGCCTTCTGGTGGTCGGCACGGGCGGCAAGTTCTCCCTGAAGTCAGCTGATCAGATTGCCGGCATTTCGAGAGGAATCGACATTTACGACATGAAGTTCACGGTGGATGAGAAGGCTGCCGGGAAGAGCCTCCTCACCGATGACGGTACGGTTTTGAAAGTCAATGGGCAGTACAAGCTCAAAGACCTGGCGATCCGGGATACGACGCTTCATTTCACCGGTTTGGAAGCGTCTGGATCGACAATCCCAGGTCTTACGGTCGACCGCTTCAGACCGAATGGGATGAACAGGATTGTTATAGACGATGCGCTTCTCTCGAAATTAGCTGTTCCGGATGGCTCCGGGAAAGAAAGACTTACCGCACAGGATGTTTTGACCGAAGATCAGAGCACCGATCTGAAGGCTGTTCTCATCCGTACCGACTCCGGCATCAAAGGCAGCCAGAATGCCGGCTTCACGCTCACGGACGAAAATGGAAATGAGATAACGCAGGGCAACAAGACTTTCGGTATTTCAGATAAATCCGGGGTTAAGGTGGCAGATGGCACCTACGGCTACAGCGGCAGCATGACCGAAAATGAAGTCGGCATTTCCTGGCTCCTAAGGGAGGTGTCGATTCTTGAAGGAAAGACCCTGGAACTATCGGGAAAAGCGCGCGCAGACAACACGCTCTCGGCGAAGCTCACCGGAAGCGGGAACTTTACTGCGTCTTCGGGCGCCATCACGCTGGCAGCGGAGAACGACTACACGGGTGTAACGACGGTCAATGCTGGTGCAGAGATTATTGCGGCGAACGACAAGTCTCTGGGTCGAACCTCAGGTCTTAAGAACAGAGGCATCGTCACGCTGGACGGTCAAAAGATCGCCGTCGACGGAAGAACGGAAAATTCCGGAACGATCAATGTCGGCATGGGCACGTTCACGACGACGTCCTATACCGGCACAGCCGGAAGCGTCATTGCTGTCGATGCGTTGGTTTCAGAGAATGCGGCGACAAGCGGCAAATTTGTCGTCACCGGAGCTGCATCCGGCCGAAGCCGCTTGAACCTTAATCTCCTCGATGGATCCCTGGATCGCGCTGTCGCAGGCATTGACGTTATTCAATTGGGCGAAGGATCCACGCTTGAGCTCGAGCTCTCCGAATCCGTCAAGGCGGGCGACTATTACTACCGTCTGATGAAGACGGACGACGGTTCCGGCTACTACCTGGTCGGCTCCCTTACGGACGGCGGCACGACGGCCATGACGACGAGCGAGCTCATGACGCCGGAAAACGGCTCGCGCGCCGCGCTTGCCTTCATGAATCAGCGCACCTTCGACTTCGGCCTCAACACGCATATCGGCGAGAAGCCTTATGTCGATCTTTTGACGGGAGAACGGAAGACGACGACCCTCTGGCTCGTTCAGAGCGGAAGCTGGAGCCGGATGGACGACGCTTCCGGGCAGCTGAAGAATAAGGGCCATATGTTTACCACAAACCTCGGCGGCGACATTCTTGCCTGGAATACGGCCAATGGTCGCGCATCCGTGGGGTTTCTGGGCGGCTGGGCCGACGGGTCCTACGATGTGGACTCGAACGTCACGGGCCTCAAGGCGGATGCCGATATGAGAGGGTGGTCCCTCGGTGCCTATGCGGCCTGGCAGCCGGCGGGCGAGAGCGGGCTCTTTGCCAATGCGCAGATTCGCTGGAACGACTTCACGAATGAAGTAAAGGGACAGGATCTCGCGAAGGAGAAGTACCACGCGAGAGGCATTTCTCTTGGAATGGAAGCCGGGTGGAATCAGCGCCTCTGGACGAAGGCCGCTTCCGACGGCGGCCGGAGAACGGTCTGGGATGCAGCGCCTTTTGGCCGCGTCGCGTGGTCCGGCGTTTCCGCTGACGATCACACGGACGCTTACGGTCATCGCTTCAGCGTTGAGGATGACGGCAGCGCCGCCATCACGCTCGGCGTCCGCACGAGCTTCGCGTTCGGAGTCAAGGGAGAGAAGCCGCATGCTGCCGAACAGCTTGTTCGCGTTTATGCCGAAGGCGCCTGGGTGCACAATACCGGTACTTTTGAAAGCACGGTCGTAAGCCGCAAGGGTTCGAGCAGGGCTGAATTCGGCATTGACGACTACGGCCAGTTCCGACTCGGTGCGGAAGGCGAGTTCGCGAAGAACTTCTTCCTCCGGGGCGACGTGAGCCATGAAGCCGGGAGGGAGAGCTACTCGAGCACTGGCTTCACTATCGGCGCGAAGTACGTTTTCTGACGCCGGATCTGCCGGCATCTCTAAACAAAAGCCGCCATGGAGGCGGCTTTTGTCCCGAATGAGCAATGTCATCCCCGCCGCAAATGAGGCTGGGCTATCGCACTGGAAGGGCCACCCCAGCAGTTTTGAGGAATGGTCCGCTTGTCGGGCAATACTTATATGAATGTTATACGCACAAGCGATAGCGTTGCTTTGGGCTTCCTTTGGGTTCAATTGGTTCTATTTTTTTGTCAGCCACTAACTTCCTAATGTGGTTCCCAATTGTTGCACGTGAAAGACCAGACATCTCAGTTAGAGCTTTAACGGATAAACTAGAGTGATCGCTCAACGCATTTAGGATTGCTTTATCGACGTTCTCCCACGTTTTCTCGATCATCTCATCATTTGTTCGTCTCCGCTTATTAAATGTCAAAATGAAATAAGTGATGGTGTCTTTAACAGTCGGCGGCGGCATCAAAGATTTAGCGAGCGCAGCTTCGATCACCATAAAGCCGGTGCCTTTGTTTTCTACTACGAATCCTGATTCGAATGGTGTATAAGTCAGCAACCGTGAAAGATATTCATTTCGTGTTGATGAAATTCCATCCTTCCCAAGACTTTCTACAGTAGTAGAGCCGTACAAACCACCGGGATTGCTAATTTCCAAGCGATCAGCATACATGTTGATCTGAACCTGGGAGCCTCGGCCTTCTGGAGAATAGTCTCGGTGCTGGAGCGCATTAGCGACTGCTTCTCTTACTGCTTCAAGCGGATAGTCTGGAATGTCTTTTCGCAAACCGCCTTCAATAACGGCACCGGTATTCATGCGTTGTTGGACGAGAGCAAGTGCTTCAAGAAGCATCTCTGGAATAGAGCCAACGATTTCTTTCGAATTCAGATAGCGAAGTTGACCAGTTTCTGTCTCGACTTTATCGACGCCTGGATATACAGAAAAGACAATTTCGAGGCGGGGAAAGTACTTTTGCGGAAATGTGCCGGCGGCGAAGAGCCCCGCTATCGTTGGACAAAGACGATTATTGATTCGGGTTAAAACTCCGAGTTGAATCAAAATTGTTTCATCAGAAAGCTTGCCAAAGACGCGCGGGAACAATTCTCTCGCACGTTTGGCAATCCCTTCGACTGTTTCGGAATTAAGATCATCGATTGATGCATCCTCAACGGGTTCGATGTCATATTTTGGCTGGTACTGGGATTCAGAAAGACGATCAACTTCGTATGCTGTTAAATGGCGATCACCATCGCCAGAACGAATGAACGCACCGTCGTACATTCCTCGTTTTGAGATGTAGCACGGTTTCATGCGCTTCGGCATTTCCGGTACTTGTGCAATCACCAGCATTTTCCCCTCAAAGAGCATCTTCTCCACTTCCATACGTACAATCGGCGTCATTGCATCGCCGATTGTCTGCATTTGGGCGTATATCTTGTCCGCATTGAAGCCGTCAGCCGGTTTGAACCCGTTCTTTTCCGACAAGCCTAAGATAATGATGCCGCCATGCATGTTTGAAAAGGCTGAAATCGTCTCCTTCAGTTTCTTAGGAAGTTCCTGTACCGATTCTTTGACCTCCCATCGCTGTGTGTCGCTGCCGAGACTGCGCATACGATGAATGGCTTTGATGACGGTTTCTTCATTGAGCTCTGGCATAAAATCCTCACAACCAACAAGCTAAATGTTCAGTAGTTAGCTAGTTACCAGCTATTCTACTCAGAAATACGCAGTTGCTAGCTTCTTATCTGCTATCTGTGTGGTAGGCAACAGGTAACCGGAGAACATCGTTTAATCTTAAATATTGTTGATATCTATAGAGGTATGTATTATTTTTCGGAATTGAAGTAGAACCGTACCTTCCATTCTGCTCCGACATACGCAGTAACAGGCTAGATACCGGCTAAATAGCAGGTAACTAGTTGGTAGTTAGCTGGTTCCTAAAGAATCTCCCGATGCCACAAAAAAAGGCCGCCATTTCCAGTACCTTTACATTCGAATAGCCGGGCATGATGGATCTGGAGAGGCTGCCAGTTCCTCCAACACCAGTCCGTCCTAATGAGCAGGATCACACCGGAACGCGGAGACAGAAGCTGAATCAATTGGTGTGCGACAATATTAACTTTTCCCCCTTCCAGTCCCCATGCATTCCCCGATCCGACTGAGACACTTTGAGCTTTCCGACCTCGACACCTTTGCAGACGCCTACGACAAAACCTGGGGCTGGGAGCTTTCGCCCGACCCCGAACGCCCCGAAAGAATTAGGCACGCTTTCGTCTACGTGATCGGGAACCTCCTCAAGTCGGACTTCATCCGCGTCGCCGAACTCCCTGACGGCCGTCCCGCGGCCCTCATGTGCGCGCGGTTGGACCCGAAGGCCGAACCCGTTGCCCTGGATGCCGACCTCACGGGCTTGAGGGAGCGTCATCAATCGCTCGCAGCGCTCCAGAAGGAAACCGAACTCGGGCGCTCATGCCTTGGGTTTGAAGAGAAGCTCGACTCCGTCAACAAAAGGATGCTCGCCGACTATGTCGCTCGGGCTGGCGGCAGCGCGGCAGAAAGGCCGGAACTCGTCTTTCTGATTGCGCACCCGATTGCGAGAAGACGAGGCTGCGCCGGCGCGCTCCTCAGGCTCTTTGAGTCGGAAGCGCGGCAAAAGGGTGCCGGTGAAGCCGTGCTCTTCACCGACAACGACTGCGTGACGGCGATCTATACGAGAAACGGCTGGAGAAAGGAAGGCGAAATCCCATGGAAGATCGACGAGAACGAGGACTTTAAAAGCTGGCTCTTCGTCAAAACCTTCTGAGAGGCGAGGGAAAAGGGCAAAAAAAGCCGGACCGGAGGCGTCATGCGCCTCTCTGGTCCGGTGATGTCCAATAGAAATTGACCTCAAATTCACGCCTTCTTCGGGAAAGGAGAGAGAAAAAACCGAAGAGAAGGCGAATCAGACTTTGGGAAATGGCTCTCTCTTTCAGGTGCGGAATGCCTGAGGGGCGTTCCGCACCTGAAATTTCAAGCCCGAAGCGCTGATCAGGCTTCCTTGTAGCCCGTCACATAGCGGCCGGCCATGAAGCCGGAGGTATGCGCGAACCCGCAGGCGTTGCCGCCGCAGTAGAAGGCGCCGTGAACGCCCGCAACCGTTTCGCCGGCCGCGTAGAAGCCTTCGATCGGCTTCATGTCCCAGCCGAGAACCTGGAATTCCTCGGTGACGCGGAGTCCCCCGCAGGAGAGGTTGTTCCACGGGAACATGCGGATCATGCGCCACGGACCCTGTTCGAGCTTCCACTCCTGGTCGGTGCGGCCGAACTGGTTGTCGACCTTTGTCTCAACGGCTTCGTTCCAGACCTTGAGCTGTTCCTTCAAGCCTTCGAGATTGACGCCGCTCTTTTCGCAGAGCTCTTCAATCGTGTCGCACTTCCAGAGGTTTTCCCCCTTTTCAAATTCCGCGAGAACGCGCTCTTCGGTCCAGGAGGGAAGGCCCACAAGTGCGGAAAGCTTGATCTTCGAGAGCGTGCGCTGCCAGGTTGCCTCGTCGGCGAGGATGTAGTGGCAGCCGTCCGGGTTGGAAGCGAGCTTCGGCGTTACGTGGCAGATGCCTTCGCGCTCCGTGATGAAGCGCTTGCCGTTCTTGTTGATGAGGATGCCGCCCTGGCCGGAGATGAACCACCAGCGGCAGTAGGGACCGTTGCGGCCGTGCGTCACGATGCCGCAGGGGTAGGAGGCGATGTACTGCATGTGAGAAAGGGGCGTGCCCACATCGCGCACCGCAATCATCATCGCTTCGCCGGTGTTCGACGGCCCGCCGATCACAACGCCTTTGCCTGCAACGGAGGGAACCCAGCGGTCGAGCGACTCGGGCGAACCCGTAATGCCGCCCGTCGCCATCACAACGCCCATGCGGGCGCGGCAGGTGACCTTCTTGTCTCCAGAGCCGCATTCGACGCCCACGACGCGGTTCGCCTTCTCGTCGAAGAAGAACTTCGTGAGGCCGCAGCCGTGGTGAATTTCGAGCTTGCGGGCGGCGATTTCCTTCACGAGCACGTCGATGTAGTCGCGGCCCTTGAAGGAATCCTGACGGTGCGCGCGCAGGTTCGAGTGACCGGCATAGGGCTCAAGGTGATGAGGGGCAAGGCCGTGGTCCTCAAGCCAGTCGAAGGCTTCGCCCGAATGCTTTGTGAAGCCGTAGACGGGTTCCTTCAGGGACTGGTGCTCGCCGTAGGCGATGATGTCGTCGGCAAAGGCCTTCCAGTCGTCCTTGCCCTTGGGGTCGGCCTTCTGCATTCTCGAGCCGCAGGCCGTGAAGAGGCCGCCGCAGAGGTTCGTGCCGGTGTGGTAGGGCGAGAGGCCCTTGTCGAAAATTTCGACCTTCGCGCCGCGGTCGAAAGCCTGGCAGGCGGCCATGAGACCCGCACCGCCGCAGCCGAGCACGACGACGTCGGTTTCAATGTCCCACTTTGCGGGGAGTTCGTTCTGGCGGCTCGCGGCATGAGCGAGCGGGGCAGCGGCCGCGGCGGCCGATGCTGCGGCGGCGCCGAGGAAGGAGCGGCGGGAGAAATTCTTAAGCGTCATGGCGAATCTCACTTCATGTTGATCTTGAAGTTGTGGCAGTCGTTGCACTCAAAGCGCGACTCTGCATGGAGGCTGTGGCAGTTGGTGCACTGCTGCTCGCCGCGGTGATTCATGTGCGGATTGGGATTCATCTTCGCGGTGCGTTCGGCAACCTTTGCGTAGGAGCCGTGGCAGCCGAAGCAGGTCTCCTTGAGAGGCGCCTTCATTTCATTCAGGTGGCAGGTCGAGCAGGGGAGCTTCGCATGCGGGCCGTTGATCTTGGAAGGCATCGCCGCGGAGGCGGAGCCGGCAGAGCCGAGCGCGAGGAGCGCTGCGGCCATGACGCCGAGGAGAGCGGGTCGGAGGGTCATTTTCTATCTCTCACTGATTATGGTCTTGAAGGAGCCGGAGGCCTTTTGAAGACCAGCGGCTCCGCCTGTCCGGGGATTGGACAGAGTGGAAAAGAAGGCGGAATCGCATTGCCGCGTCTTTTCCCTTGCGACTCATATTAAGAATGAGGAAAGAATTCCAATACCGCCCGAGGGAGGTATTGGTCGGCTGTGGGAATAACCTTTATGGAAAGCGGTCACGCAAAGCGTGCGGCTTCTCTCCCCGCAATGTCCCCGAAGACGAAGGCATCCGTGAGGCCGCAGCCGCCCACGCGGGCCGCACCGTGAACGCCCCCGGTCGCTTCCCCCGCGGCATAGAGGCCCCGGATGACGCTTCCATCCGGACGGAGGACCTCGGCGCGCGGCGTAATCGCAATTCCGCCGCAGGAATAGTGGAGTGCAAAGTGTTCGCGGCCGTAGAAAAAGGGCGGCGTTTCAACGGGAAGCCCCCGCATGGGGATCCCGAAATCGTCGTCCCAGTGCTTTCTCACCGAGCGGTTGTAGCGCTCAATCGTTTCCTGAAGGGCAGAATAGGAGACTCTCATGCCGTGCGCGGCCTCTTCGAGCGTCCCTGCCTCCCGCACGGTGCCGTCCATGAGCTTTAAGCCGAGCGTCGCCCCTTTGGGCGAGCGGGCGTCGGATATCACCCACATGGATTTCGACGGCTGCTTCGCAATCGCGCGCTCGATTTCCCGGAAGCCCGCGCCCTCGGAAACAAAGCGGCGCCCTCTGTCGTTCACCCACACCTCGCCCCCGACGTAGTCAAGGAGCCTGCCGCCCGCAAGCGGGAGCATCTGGAGCGCATCCATGTCGACCAACTTTGCGCCGGCCTTTTCCGCCATGAGAATGCCGTCACCCGTCGCGCCGTCAAGGAGCTCTCCTCCCGCACTCGCCGTGGTCTCGAGGTCCGGGGGCAATTGCGGCGCAAAGCGCTTCAGAAGCGTTCCCGAAGCCGTGAATCCGCCGGTAGCGAGCACAATCGCCCGGGCCCGGATCAGAATGGAGTCTCCGGAACGCGTGCGGACATAAATTCCTTCAACACTTTTGCCCTTCTCAGAGAGCAGAAGCCCTTCGGCGCGCGAAAGAAAACGAACGCTTGCGCTGGTTTTCCGGAGCGCCGCCATCATCACCTGAACGTAGTCGTAGCCCGACTGCGGAGAGCCCGAATTCCAGCTCCTCGCTGAGGGCGATCCCACCGCGCGGAAGGGCGTCGTGATCCAGTCGATGCCGAGAGCGGTGAGCCGCTCCCTCGCCGCCCAGGAACCTTCCGCGAGCGTCCGGGCAAGGACTGGGTCGGCTCTCCCTTCGCCGTTTTCGATGATTTCGTTCGTGAGCCCGGCGATCCCTTCGGGCGTTTTTTCTGCCGCCACCGACCCGGACGATATGATCGTGTGGCCGCCTGCCATCGGGGCTTTTTCGAGCAGAACGACGCGGCGGGCGCCGCCATCAACGGCAGCAAGCGCGGCGGAAAGTCCGGCAGCGCCGGTGCCGACCACGACGACATCGGCAGGCTCTTCGGAGAGCTGCGGCGCAGCTCTGAGACCCTTCGTCAAAAGGCCGGATCCTGCGATTAGGAAAAGCGTGCGCCGCTTCACGGGATGCTCCCCGGAGCCTTGAGGCCCTCGCCCGTGAAGCCGCATTCGCTCGCGAGCTGCCAGAGTTCACCCGGCGAATGAACGCCAAGCTTTGCAAAGGCATTGGCGCGGTGCATCTTGACCGTGGAAACTTCGAGTCCGAGCGCGCGGGCGATTTCCTTATTGGCTTCGTTTTTGAGGACGTGCCCGGCCACATCGCGCTCGCGGGGCGTGAGGGACTCGAAGCGCGCCCGCTTTTCCGAGAGCGCCGACTCCTCCGCGGATCTCGCAGCCGAAGCGGTCGCGCACTGGGCGACTCTTGCCACAAGCGTCATGGGGTCGACCGGCTTCTCGAGGAAATCCTCGGCCCCCCGGTGAAGCGCCCGGACCGCAAGGGGAATGGAGCCGTGAGCGGTTAAAAAGAGCACCGGAATCCGCGAGCCCCGGCGCACGAGCTCGGTCTGAACTTCGAGTCCGTCCATGCCGGGCATCTGCACGTCGAGGATGATGCATCCGGGACGAAGGAGGCTCTCGGCCTCAAGGAACGATGCGCCGTCGCTCCAGGTTTCGACTTCCCAGCCCATGGACCGGAGTAGGAGCGCGCTCGATGCGAGGAGCGCCTCGTCGTCGTCAATGATGCGGATGAGTGGCAGAAGCGTCTTGGGGGTCATGATTTTTGATCTTCGGGGAAAGATTGCTTTTCCGTATTCTCTCCGGGCTCTGCGTCTGAGGCAATATCGAAGCGAACCTCGGCGCGAAGCCCTCTGCCGGGGAGACGCGAAAGCGTAAGCCTGCCGCCGTTTTCTTCAACGAGATTCCTTACGATGCCGAGTCCGAGCCCGAGTCCGTCCGATTTCCCGGAAGCGGAAACGCGGGAGAGCCTCTCAAAGGCTTCGTCAGTAAGGGGCTTGCCGTTGTCGTCGACCGTGATGGAAACCTCGGAATCTGTGCCGGAGACCCTCACGGCCACTTTGCCCGCCGGATCATCCTTCACCGCTTCAATGGCGTTCTTGATGAGATTGTGGAGAATGAGCTCAACCTCAAGGGCGTCCCCGAGAATAACGGGCGATTGAGGGGGGAGATGCGCTTCAACCGGGAGAGAAGACGAAAGCTTCACGCCCGCGAGCGCAGACCGCAGGACATCGCTGATGCGAAGCCGCACCGGACGGGACTTCTCCGCTCGCGCATAACCGCGCACGCGGTCGACGATCCGGGCGATTCTTCTCGCCTGCATGTCCGCGCCGTCAATGGCAGTGATGAGGACCGGATCAGCCTGCGAGTCCGTTCCGGGAGCGGGGAGCGGCGAAGCCGCTGAAATCCCGGTTTTGAGGCGGGCAACAGCAAGGTAGTTGATGACGGCGCCCACGGGCTGCTTGAGTTCATGGGCGACGATGGCGCAGAGCTGACTTACGGCGCCCATGCGCTCGAGTCGCGAAAGGCGCGAGCGGATATTTTCTTCGGATGCCGCAAGACGGTCGCGCTCGGCCAGGGCCGCCTGAAGATCCGCCGTCCGGCGCCGCACAAGTTCGCGAAGACGGAGTTCAGAGAGAAGAAGGAGAAGCACGAGGCCCGCCGTTCCGAGGATCCAGATGCGCCAGCGGCGCCAGAGGGCTGAGGGCGTCATTTCCTCGAGATAAGCCCAGGGACCGATGTGGAGGCGCTCCTCGAGCGCTCTTACGGCATGAAAGTCGCTCGTCGGGTACCAGGAATATTCGCCGGCCCCGAGCCCGAGGAGGGCGAGCGTTGCAGAGCGCACGGTTTCCGGGTCGGCCGAAGGGAGCGCGGCAAAAATCAGGTCGGGATAAAGCGTGGTCGACGTGCGGCAGAGCGATTCGGCGCCTTCCTTCTCTTTCTTCAGAGCGGCGACCCGCAGGACTCCCTGTTCGATGAGTCCTTCGGCCTCAATGCGCTCAAGCGTGCAGACGGGAACAACACCCGCGTCGTAAGCGCCCGAGAGCACGGCTTCGACGACGTGCGGCATGCCGTAGCCGAAAAAGCGGAGCTTTGAAAAGAAGTGCTCCGAATCCATTCCGGCATCTTCAATTTCACCCCGGAGCGCGAGCCAGCCGTCGAGCGACGTGGGGAGCGTCGCGGCAGCCTTCAGCCCTTTGAGAGATGAGAGGGTCGAGATGTCCGTTCTCGAAGAAAGCGCAATCACCGCCGCCCCCGTTGATTGATGCGGATCGCGGGCCCAACGGGTCTTTCTCGTCGCAATGGGGTGCGCGCCTACGGCGTCGACGAGCCTCAGAAAGTCGGCTGCCGGGGAAATGATGAAGTCGGGACGCAGTTCCCGAACAGAGCTTTCGAGCGTTGCTGAGTTGAACCGAAGGATGACGATGTCCTCAGACGGGAAAACCGAAGAGAGCGCCTTCCGGATGGGATTCACCGTCGTCGCGGCAAAGCCGGGTTCCGTCATCTCAACGACCGCGAGCCTCAGCGCCTGAGGTTCAGCAGAGGCGAAGAGCGGGGGAAAGAAGAGAAGAAGTGCAAAAAGCACGCTCAGGATTCGGGTAAACGGGGTAAACAAGAGCGGTTGAGAGCGTTGATAAAAGAGGATTTCATTCAAAAAATCCTAGCATGGAAAGGGAAGCCTTCGCGAATGGCTTTAAGACGTACTCAAAAGAGCCATGTCTTCAGGCTTCCGTTTCATCCGGCGAATCCGCACTTCAAAGAAACGTCTGCAGAAGCGCGTTGAAGGCGACGCCGAAGAGAATGGTGACGGCCAGTCCCGCGCGGAAGGCAACGAGCACGGTCGCAAAGAGCGTGATGAGCGTTGCCGGGTCGGTCGTCATGAAGGCGGGCGCCACAATCGAAATCATGACGCAGCCCGGCGCCGCGTCAAGGACCCGCTGCATGGCGGGCGAGACCGGGCGGTTTCTCAGAATGAGCCAGCCGATGAGACGCGTCGAATAGGTGGCGCAGAGCATCCCGATGATGACGATGAATTCCTTGAGCGACGGCAAAGCGAAAATTTCATTCATGTCTCTTCTCCCCGTTTATTTATTTGAAACGGCGGCCACCGTGAGGCCGAGAAGCGTTGCAATGAGAATGCTCCAGTGAAGCGGCAGCCAGAGGCTCGCGAGCGCCGCGGCAATCCCGGATACCACCATGGGCGCCGACTTCGAGAGCGCCGGGCGCATCGCGACCACGAGTCCGATGAAGGTTGCGGGGAAGGCCATCATGAAGCCCCAGCGCGAGAGGTCGCCGAGCGAAGTGCCGAGTGCGGCGCCGAGCCCCGCAAAGAACCACCAGTTGGTCCAGAGCGTGAGCCCGCAGCCGAGATGGAAGGGAAAGGAGAAGACTTTTTCTGCAGGGAATCCGAGCTTTCTCCTGCGGTCCACTTCCTGCATGGAAATTGCCCAGACTTCGTCGCACATGAGAAAAAATGAAACGAGCTTCGCGGGTACCGGGAGATTCGCCTTTTCAACCCATGGCGTGAGCGCAGCGCCCAGCACAATATGGCGCGAGTTGATGAGCCAGGTCGTCATGAAGATGACGAGGAGCGAGGGTGCGGCGCTCCAGAGGGCAACCGCGGCGAATTCGCTTCCGCCCGCAAAGTTGAGCCCCGCCATCATGGCCATGCCGACGCCCGAGAGTCCGTGCTGGGCGCCCTGCGTGCCGAGAATGAAGGCGAGCGGAATAATGCCCGCCAGAAGCGGAAGCGTGGTCCGGATGCCGCGCAGAAGCCCTTCAGCGAAAGGCTCGTCGGCTGTGCTCTCGATTGTCTGGGAAGGTGTGCTCATTTAATTGACCCCAAGCGGCTAAAGCCGCAGCTTGAAGCTCAGAGTAGGAACGCCGGACTCGCGAAGTCCGGCGCAAAGCGCGTGCCCGTGGAATGAATGAGAAATTCTACGCTTCGGGTTTTGCAGGTTCCGGCGCGGTTTTCATCACTTCCGGCGGCAGGGCATCGTCGGTCCAGCGCCAGGCGCGGGAGGGGCTCACGGCCTTCGTCACGGCGCCCGAGCGGATGTCGGCGCGAATCACGCGGATGAATGCGATGAAGAGCGTCATCAGCACGAAGAAAACCGGAATGGAGGACACGGTGATCATCGACTGAATGGTGGAAAGCACATTGAGGCCGGGAATCGCGCGCTCAAGGAGCAGAATTCCCACGGGCATGACGAGAAAGAGGACGCACCAGAAGAGCGTAAGCCGGCGGTCGGGCTCGTCCCGGGGCCCGAGCCCTTTGGCCGTATAGAGCGAAAGCGCGATGCCGCTCCCGGTTGCCGAGGTCGCGAGGTTGAAGAAGACGAGTACGAGGAAGACCAGTGCCGCGACCTTCGGGAAAGGAAGCGTCTGTAGAACCATAAGGGTTGCCCCTGCGGATCCTACTTCATTAATGGCCGACGAGACCTCAAGGCCGTGAAAGAGCTCCTGCCCCATGCCGTAGTTGCCGAGCGTCGAAAAGGAGAGCCAGCAGGCAAGCGGCGCCCAGATGCAGTTCGAAACCGCAATCTCGCGGAAGGTTCGGCCGTAGGAAGTGCGGGCGATCCAGTTGGCGCAGAGGAAGGCAATGGCGACGTACCAGGCCCAGTAGAAGATGGTCCAGCTCTGGACGAACCCGGTATTTCCGATGGCGTCCGAATTGAAGCTCATCCGCACGAACTCGCGGATGTTGGTGCCGATCGACATCACGGTGTTGTTGAGCATGAAGCCCGTATCGCCCGCGATCAAAAGGAACGCAAAGAAGGCGAGGCCGAGCTTCACGTTGAAGTCGGAAATCCGTCCCATTCCGCGCGCGATGCTCTTAGAAGCCGAGAGCGTGAAGAACGTGCAGAAGACGATGATGACGCCGAGCTTCAACGCAAACGAATTCTCAATCCCGAAGACGTCGGAGAGAATTTCGCCCATGACGGGCGTGCCGATGCCGACGGTCGTCATGATGGCGGCAAAGTAGCCGAAGACCACAATGGCGTCGAGAAGAAAGCCGCCCAGGCGCGAGGCAAAGGTCTCTCCGGAACCGATGAGCGGACGGGCAAGGTCCGACATGCGCAGGCTCGCGGCCCCCTTGTTCCAGTAGAGGTATCCGATCGCAAGACCGGGGATGAGGTAAAAGGCCCAGGCCGAGAACCCCCAGTGGAACATGCCGTAGGCGGAAGCATATTCGTAGGCTTCCACCGACCCGGGCTCAAGCCCGAAGGGCGGGGTATTCACGTAGAACATCCACTCCACCGTACCGAAAATAAGAATGCCTGCTGCGAGCGCATTGCAGATATTCATCGCGATCCATGTGAAGGTCGAATATTCGGGCTTCGCGTCCCGTCCGCCCATACGGATGTCGCCCCAGCGGGTCGTCATTGCAAGAACGGCGAGGACGGCGAAAATGACGCCGAGAAGCAGGAAGAGCCAGGCAAGGCTCGTGGTCAGAAATCCGTAGGTTCCGCGCAGGAGCGCAACAACGCTTTCCGGCGCGGCCAGAATCGCAGCAATCGTCGCGGCAAGGAGCGCGAGCGTTAGAGCGATCAGAGGTTTGCTGGCATGCGTGAACATGGTTGAGAGGTCAGTTTCAGGGCAAAAATAGAAAATGACTTCAAAGACTACCCGCGCGAAGGCCGGAATCCTAGGGCGTATTCGGGTAATACCTCATCGAAGCTCGCTTCAGGAAGCGAAAAGAAGCGTCAAAAGCACGCCGGCCAGAAGAAAAAGGAAAAGGATGCCCAGAAAAGCGCCGAAGGAAATGAGGATTACGCGCAGAATCCGTCCGCGATCAACGGGTTCCTTCGGCAGAACGACGTTCGTGAGGTCAATTGTGTCTTTCTGAGGACGGAAGAGAGCGCAGAGCGAAGGGACGCTTTCCTCACCAAGGCGGTTCACGCGCACGAGGAGCGCCGGCCTGCCGCGCAGCATGCACCTCTCCGGAGAGGTGCAGTCCGTCAGCGCATTGGCGCCCTGAGCGTCAAGCGAAATTTCAAGCCGCCGCGTCCATTCTTCCTTTCCGAGATGCCCGAAATAGATCTCAACCGGGAAAGCGCTTTCCGCGATCAGTTTGAGCTCATCCGGGGGCGGCGATTGATCTTGGAGCAGATAAGGGCCGCGGACGCGGTAGCAGCGCTTTTCTTCAGCCGTGCGGGAAGCGGTCGTCATGACGAGTTTCGATTCAGACACCGGGCAATCAGAACCGGGATCAGGTAGCCCGCAAGGGCGGCAGCGAAAAAGGCTGCGAGAAGAAGAAGGAGCCGGAGGCCTTCGAGGAGGAGCGACCCGGGGAATTGAAGAACTGAGGCGATGGACAGAACCGAAAAGGTGGAGAGGCCGCCCAAAAAACCCGTATGGACGAGCGGCCGCCACCAGCTCGAGGCCGCCGGGCTCATCCAGCCTTCCATCAGAATGGCGCTCGAAAGCCCCATCAGAAAGCAGGCGAGAAAGTTGGCTGGCATCCAGGGGCCGAACTCCGGGAAATCAAGGAGAACGCGCACGACCGCTCCCGCGCCGCCGCCCGCAAAGATCAATGCGAGGTCGCGAATTCGCTGATCAGCCATGGAAGCTTGCTCCCGCAGCATTGCCTAAGAGGGTCGCTGCAATTCCGGTGACGAGCGTCAGCACGACAAAAAGGACGATGGAGCCGTATTTCCCGAGCCGTTCCAGCGCAATGATTTCGGAACAGAGGGACGAGAGCGTTCCGAGGCTGCCGACAAAGCCTCCGCCGATAATCAGCAGGAGTTCTTCCGGAGCGCGAGCGGAGACAAGCGCGGAGCCGATGAAGGCGGCGAGCGTGTTGACGACAAGAATGCCGGCAGGAAAAGGTCCCGCAGCATGAGCGGATACGACGAGAACGGCATATCGGGTGAGAGCACCAATGCCGCCCAGGAGAAAAACGAGCGCCAGGGCTTCCGGAGAAGAAAGGTGAAGCATGAATGAGCTCGCGACCAGGGAGAAAAGGCCGCAGGTGACGGAAGTGTACTCGTCTTTCTTCAGAGGACTGAAGGAGGAAGCGCAGCGTCAAGGGTTTTTGGATGCCTCGAAGCCGCAGGAGGCATCCCGGAGGTCGAGAGGACGGCAGGGCATCGGAATGCTAGAGCGTGCCATCCATGAACGCCATATTTATCAATCAGTAATGACGATAAAAGAAATGGAATCAGGGTAAATATTGAAACCGTTATTCGAAAAGGACGAATTCCGCCGTGCAATCATGGATGCATTGATCCCGGCAGATACGCCGGGAAAAAGATGAAAAGGAGAAGGCTATGACTCACAACATCTCAAGACGCAGCCTCATTGCCGGTTCGGCGCTCTCCGCGCTCGCGCTCGGCGCTGCCGGCCAGGCTCAGGCGCGAACTCAGAATTTCCCGCAGAAGTGGGACTTCGAAGCCGACGTCGTCGTGATCGGCGCGGGTGCGGTAGGTCTCCCTGCCGCCATTCTGGCGCGCGAGGCGGGCTTCTCGGTCCTCGTGGTTGAAGCCAATTACGACATCGGCGGACATGCCATCACTTCGGGCGGGAATGTCCCGCTCGGCGGCGGGACGTCGTTTCAGAAGAAGTACGGCATCAAGGATGATCCGGAAACGCTCTTTAAGGACCTCACCGACTGGACCGTCTGCGAAACGAGCGGGATGCCCGACTACCGCTACAACGACCGCGCCGTGCAGTACGCGCTCGCACAGAATGAAGCGCCGACCTTTGAGTTTCTGCTCGCCAACGGCGTCAAATTCATCGACCAGGCGCCCGACAACAACGGCGCGCACGCGGTTGGGCTCTCTGCGAAGCGCGAGCACCACTGCCGCTGGTCGCAGGGCCAGTCTGCCGAATCGCCGGCCGGTGCCGGCGGCACGGACCTGATGCGCGGCCTCGAACAATCGGCGCGCGCGAAGGGGGTGAAGTTCCTTCTCAACCACCACATGGATGAGCTCTTCCGTGAAGAAGAGGGCGAAGCCCGCGTGATCGGCCTTCGTGCAAGCTATACGCCGACGATTCTTCCGGGCACCGAGAAGCCCCTCGCGAGCTTCCGTTCGGAAGGAAATATTGTGTCGGATGCAAAGGAGGTCGCCGTCCGCGCGAAGCATGCGGTCGTGATCGCCACGGGCGGCAATGCCGGAAACGTCGAATTCCGCCGGATCTTTGATCCGCGCCTCACGGCTGAATACGCCAATGCGGCAGCCGAATACTCTCCGCAGGATGGTTCCGGCGAGCTTGCGGCAATAGCCGTCGGCGCGTCGCTCTGGGGAACGGCCAATCAATCGATGGACAGAAACGGGTCCCTCAGAAAGCGCCCGGTCATCGGCGTGCGCACGAACTACATCCGCTGGACGCCGCAGTCGCCGATTTTCCCGAAGATCCGCTATACGGGCCTCTACCTCAAGAACTGGCAGAACGCCATCATTGTGAACCAGGCGGGAAAACGCTTCTACAACGAAATGGAAAACGGCTACCCGAACGGCACGCATGAAGGCTTCTACAAGGACGGGAAGCCCTACGTGCACGGCGACTGGCGAAACACCACCCGCGCGCCCTTCAAGCCCAGAAACTACATCGACGCCGCATGCGCCATGAACGAAGGCTCTCAGGCTCCGGACTTTTCTTCCGGACCGCAGTGGGCGATTTTCGATGCGGCGGCTTTGAAGCGCGAACGCATTACATTGAACGACCATTCCGGCGACCCGGAGATCTTCTTCAGCGCCGACACGATCGAAGAGCTCGCCCGGAAGATCAGCACGTCGCCCTGGTCAACGTGGAAGATGGATCCCAAGGTCCTTGCCGCGACGGTTGCCCGCTACAACGATCTGGTTGAAAAGGGGGTGGATGAGGATTTTGATAAGCCCAAGCCCCGCTACAAGATTGCCGAAGGTCCCTTCTATGCCGCCTGGGCAACCTTTGCCGTTCACGACTCCTATGCCGGTCTTCGCATTGACGGCGACTGCCGGGTTCGCGACTGGAAGGGTGAGGTGATCAACGGCCTCTGGTGCGGCGGCGAATCTGCGGGCGGATGCTCCCAGCACGGGCTAGGGCGCTGCCTGACTCAGGGCTACATCATCGGCCGAAGAATTGCCGAACTCAAGGCTTGATGGATGATTTGAGCCGGCAAGAAAACTGCACTTCAAAAAATGAGAGCCTCTGCATCAAAAGGTACTGAGGCTCTCTTCATTCATGGAGCGGCGTCACAGGAATCAGTTATTTGCCTCTTCAAGGCTCTTGATCGGCGTAAAGCTGCCGTCGGCGTTGACGCGGAAGACATAGTGCTCCTTGAGATAGATGATGTCCTTGCGGTCTACTGCGCCGAGTTCGGCAAGGATGGCCGCACGGGCAACAACCTTGGCTCCTGCGGCATTGGCAAGGCTTTCAATGGCGGCGAGCGATTCGCCAGTGGCGATGACGTCGTCAATCAACGCAACGCGCTTGCCGCGGATCTTGTCGGCGTCGCAGCCGTCAAGCCAGAGCGTCTGCTCCTTCTGCGTCGTTACGGAAAAGACATGGTGCGATACCGGATTCACCATATAGGGCTTGCGGCTCTTTCTGGCAACGATGAATTCCTTCATGCCCATGATGCGGCTCATTTCGTATGTGAGGCAGATGCCCTTGGCTTCGGCCGTCATGAGGTAGTCAACTTCAGGCAGGCGCTTCACGAGCTCAGGGGCAACCGTCTGAACAAGCTCGGTGTCTGAGAGGCAGACAAAGCTCGCAAGCCCGAGCTTGTCGGAGATTTGCACGTAGGGGAGCTTGCGGGTAAGGCCGCAGATTTCAAAGTCAAAATACTTCATGGCAGGTGAGGGGGCAAATAGAGCTTGCAGAAGCAGGCAGAGGGTCTCAGTCAACGCGCCGCATTTTAAAACTCTGCGGGCTTAATCGGGATGCTGTCTCATCGCGTTTTCGAAAAGCGCCCGAAGAGAGAAATGATGCGTTTCATTTCGAAGCCGGGCTTTTATGTTTACGCGGTTAGACTGCTGACTTAAAACTCGGCAGCCTCCGCATGGCGGACGCGTGCGATGGACCGGGCATTCATCATCTGTTTTTATTTATGTGGCACCACAAGATCGGAGACGTCATGTTTTCCTCTTCGAAACTACTCGCACCATTCTGTGCCGCAGTTCTCGGCGTTCTCTCCGCAGTTTCGGCTGCGGCCGAGGTATATGACGGAAAAATCCAGGTTTGGTTTTCCCCTGAGGGCGGCGTGAAGCAGGCGGTGATTGATGCCGCGGATAGGGCGCATAAAACGATTTACGTGGCAGCCTATAAGCTCGAAAGCCCGGGTATCGCCCAGGCGCTCATTAATGCTGCGCGTCGGGGCGTTTCAGTTGAAGTGGTGCTCGACGCGAAGAAGATGCATTCGAAGGCCTCGCGGAAATAGGAATTGTCTGAGGCGGGGATCCCGGTATATGCAGACAACATGCATAAGACCTTTCATGACAAATTCATGGTTGTTGACGGGCTGCGGGTGGCAACAGGGAGCTTCAACTACAAGGACTCATCGGACACTAGGAATGCCGAGAACCTGGTCCTTATAGATTCTCCGGACCTTGCTGCCCGGTATGAAGCCGACTGGGAGAAGCACCGCAATGAAAGTGTTCGGTATGAACACTAATAAGCTCCGGCAGCATAAAGAATTATGTTGAGTTATTATTTTGCTGCCAGCGTTGAGAACGCATGTTCTTCATGACTGTCGCAGAACGGATGGCACCTGTGCTATAGGCGATGGGGTGGTGTCGGCATGGCGGGACGCTCGTAAATCACATAGGCTCTTGGCGCGCAGGTCGAACCTATGGAACGGACGTCTCTCAACCTGGCTTTTGCGCACAATCTTCATGGAAAAGTGCCGATAACCGAGGCTCCGGATGAGCGCATCGCAAGCCGTTAATTTGGTTCCTTGTTCTTCTAAAACCAGATCCCGGCTTGGCCGGGATTACCTGCGCGTCACGGCGCAACGCCTCTCTAATGGGACGAATGTCAGAACGCTATGTCCTCAGGTCTTCGGAGGAGAGCCAAAAGGAAGGTTCAGACCGCAGGAGCCGGCAAGGAGTTCATTCTCGTTGGGCAGCCGATGTAGTCGATCATCAGAAATGCGCCAGGGACAGCTGCAAGCGTGCAGCCTTCTGACCAATCAGGGCTTGAGCGCCCGTTGCGGTCAATGAAGGAGAGCTCGAACTCCTGTATTTGAGTGAAGCGCTGTATGCGAAGTCTCGGGCAATAGGACTGCTGATACTCGATGACATCCCGGTCTTCGTTGAATCCGTACGTGAGAAGCAGTGTGGTGAGCATGCCGGCAGCCTGCTTGAAGTTTCTTGGCGACCGTCCCGAACCTCTTAGAAGTTCCAGAAATTTTTGAATCAACACATCGTCGTCAACGAAGGAGGACTCACGTTCATCAGGAGTTGGCGGGATGCCATGATCGGCAGGATTAATGCCGTTCAGAAGTTCCCGGCTGAGCTCCCGGGACATGGAGACCCGTACTTCCGTGTTCGGGAAGTCGACAGTAATCTTTAAACAGTCTTTCTTCCTTAAAGACATGTAGCCCATCTCGGTCAGGATACGGATGGCCGGATCTGGCGCCACGTAATCGACGTAGTCGATGTACCTGAGGTCGCCTGCACAGACAGAGCCTGCCGTCTCGCGGAAGGCTCGGCGAATGAGGGACGCAACCAATTGGGGCCTTGGTTCCGCACGCACCCAGTGTTCCTCAAAGCCGTACTCGGGATGAGCAAGAAAACTGAGGATCGAAAATGGGTTGTAGAGCCGCTGGCGCCTGTATCCGTCGTTGAATTGATAGCCGCCGTAGCGCCGCCAGAGACTTTCCAGCAGCTGACCCATTTCGAACCACATGCCGTGCTCCCGAGCTCGCTCAAGCCACCCGTCGAAATTGTCCCGGAGCTCCTTTTCAGTAAATCCGCAGGCAAGAGCCGCGTCGCTCATCATGGTCAGGTGGTGCAGGAACTCGAACATGTCCCGCAGAGGGATTTGCGTAATCGCCGTGAAGCAGGCGAAGCGGAAGACTTTTTCTGCCGAAGCGATCATGCGGCAGAATTCGAAAAACTTTGCCCGCACGCGGCTCAACCGAGCCTTGTCCTCAAGGCTCTCCAGCCAGGGAGAGTCGTAGTTGTCTACGAGGAGCACGAACTCATGAGTCCTGAAGCCTCGAAGCCAATCCGATATCTGCAGGAGCGGCGGCCTGCGGTCGCCGTCAACGAGCTTAAAGCCTTGCCTTGAAAAGGTATCGACGATGGAGCTGTCGAAGCGCGCTTCGAAGCTTTCCGCATCCGGACTGCCGCAGAGCGAATCAAAATCGAGCCGGACGATTCGGTGAACGCGTCTCAGCTTCCAGATGCCGACGCCCTTGAGCCCTCGCAGATCCGCCGAGCCTCGGCTGAAGAGCGACTCATAGGTCGAGAGTAGTAGCGTCTTGCCGAAGCCCCGGGGACGGGCGATGTAGATCATGTTTCCGGGGATGCGGGCATTCGAGCAGATTACATCGGTCTTGTCGACGTAGATGGCACCGGATTCGCGCAGTTGAGAGAATTCAGAAATGCCGAGCGGGAGCGGACGAAGGTTCTTAGTCATAAGAGAGGCGCAAACGAAATTATTTTGTTGTAATTAGTTTATACGCTATAAAAGATCTAGCGTCAAGAATTATGTTGAGTTATAGTTTGACTGCCAGAGAAACAGATCTTTGGATTGAGAACGCTATGGTCCTCATGATTCTCGCAGGATAGATGGCACCTGTGCTAGAGGCGAGGAGGTGGTGTCGGCATAGCGGGACGCCCGTTAATCACATAGGCTCTTGGCGCGCAGGTCGAACCTATGGAACGGGCGTCTCTCAGCACAACCGCTTTCAAACAGCTTTCGCATCCCGATTTGGCCACGTACCCGGGCCTGTAGGATGGGGTCTCAGGGGGACGCGGAGGCTGGGTGCTCGCAGCAATCAAGGCGTTCGACACGCAGGCTCTGCGCCTTGAGGACGGGCACCAATCTGATAATTGAGTCCGTTCGTTTAACGGGATGCAATCGACTCCCACGCTTCTTCGGCTAGTGGTAGAAGATTCGTGCGTAGACGCCGCAGTAAAGAGAGCTGAGCTGCGTTCATCCGATTGCATCCCGAAAGCCCAATGGGATTGCTGAACATAACTCAATAGGTTCGCACATAGGACTGCCGTGGGCACCCTGAAACAGGTGAGGAACTCCGCGTCCCGGGAGACATGGCGCTCTCCCGGAAAGAGACGGAGTCGCTGCCGGAAGAGACGAACAGTTCCGCGCAGTTCGCTGTCTGATGTTTGTGCTGATGATTCCGACGCACCGAAGCGTCCTGTATCCGGATCAAGAACTTTGACCGGAAAGAGTATACGAAGATCCTATAGGGGAAGGGCGGTCCTCGCTTAATGTTGTTAACGGGCAGCAAAAATGAGACTGCTAACCCACAGCGATAATGAGACTTTTTCTGCCCCTCTGGGTGACACCAGCAATCGGCAAGAGTTTCACAACAGCGCTGATCTTTTCAAGGAGGCGAAAAGCTACACAGCGGCTTTTCTGGTAACGCGCGAGCTCGCGGATTGGTTTGCGGGCATTGTGCTGGCCGAGCGCTCCACTTCGGCACCTGGCGGCGGTACCGGCATTTAGCCTACGGGCACTGAGGCAAGCTCTGTCAAGCGAACGTGGAATAAACGAGCGCGGCCTTCAGACGCGCGAAGCTTTATGCCGCGAAAGTCGCTTGACAGAAATCCCTGAGATATCATTTAGTTAAGGCGGATGCATCCAAGCGCAGCGCGCGGTGCATTCGCCTTAACGACCCACCATCTCAACGGTGCTTCAACCGTTGAGTTATCTCTTGGGCTTCAACTTTTCCTTGGCTGCTGCAATACGAGCATTGATTGCTTTCGCTTCTTCGATCTTTCGGTTCAGTTCCTCCCGTTTCGCCATCGCTTTCAGAGCCGATCTCCTTTGCATTTCGTGCCAGGGGCTCTTTTGCGTCGTTTCTGAGTCTCCTTTCTTTTGACGCCCCACTTCATCAACGCGGTGATTCAGTGTCTTGGCCGTTTCTTCCGGTGTTGCGACTGACATTTTCAATTTCGTTCTGTCGTGTTCCGTGAATTCGAGCACGTGGTAGCGTTTTCGGATTCTCGGCCCCTCTTTGGTGATCCGCTTGCGATGTTCAACCTCGTCGCACCAGAGGATTTCCACCCGCCCATCGGCATACTCCAGCAGATTGCACTCAGTCTTCATCATTGCTCCCCTCATGGAGCGGCCCACCCCGACAATCTGCAGTGTCTTGCTGCCGTAGGACACCGTCAGGTTCCTGCTGATCATACGTGTATGCCATCTGGCAAAGATCTGCTCAATGCGTTCTTTCGTTTCCTCCAGCAGCGGCGCGTGGCTATCCTTAGAGTCAGCGGGAGCAATTGCGAATTCTTGGTTATAGCTCGCCAGCAATTCCGGCATTCGTGAATTTGCTTCCGCCATATTTCTGATGCCCAGCACACGGAACTCTTTTGGCCATCGTCCCTGCAGCGTGCTGAATGTTCGCTCGACCCGCCCTTTGGCTTCTGGCGAATTAGCCCGTATCCCCGTTACCCCCAACTCCCGACAGACTCTTTGAAATTGTGTTTCCTCGGATTTTCCGCTCTTCGAGGGATTTACTGGGGCAAAGATGGAATGTCTGTCGCTGTACAGAGCCCATGGAATCCCATATTTTTCAATGTACTTATTCAGCAACTGAAGATATCCTTCAGATGTTTCTGTTGGATAGAAGCCGGCGACCATGATGCGGCTTGTTGCGTCATCGACAAAGATGAGAAGCGCGTAGCTGTTATCGTCTCCGGTTCCCTCGAACCATGGATGCGGACTGCCGTCAATTTGAATCAGTTCCCCAACGCTCGATCTGCGGCGGCGCAGCTTATGCGCGGTCGACCTGCGCTCCTTTGGAGTTTCTTCCGGACGAAGTGTTGTCAGGATTCGTCGTACCGTTTCAACGGAGACCTCAATACCCTCAATGAGCAAATACTTATGCAGGAGGGTTGCCTGGAAGCCCTCATATTTGCCTGTTGCAAACTCGATGATCCTCGCTCTGATCTGCGGATCGAGCTTATTGGCCGGAACACGATTCCCTTGACCGGTATGTGAGGGCAGCCGACCTGTCTCTCGCCAGTTCTTGAGATGCCGCATAAACGTGCTGCGAGGCATCTGCATCAATGTCTTGGCATCCTCAACGCTATAGAGATGCCTTTCGTAGCCTTCAAAAATTTCCTGAGGTGTCAGCCGAGGGATTTCGGACTCAACAACAGAAGGGCCCCGAGACTTTCTTGCTTGTTTCGACATAGCAGTCTCCTTGGTAATTAAGCCGAAGGGATTTCGACTTAATATCCAAGGAATACATTATGTTAAGAGGAAATACCATTGTCGATATTCAGCATATTCAGTAGTCTCATGCAGAGGTATCCTGTCTTATTGCTGTGGTATCTCATCTCATTTCGTCATGGCATCGGGTCCCATTCATTTGTATGCAGTTCTGCCGCTGGGGCAAGTAGTCTCAGTGCAGAGGTAAAGCTGACCAAGAGTGGTATGCCGTCTCATTCAGAGCGGTTTGCAGTCTCAATCCCTGTGGTAATCCATCTCTCTTTACGGAGGTATCGGGTCTCAGTGGTAATGGGTCTCGTGGTAGCGGAGGTATCCAGGCCAACAGGATGTTGGTATATCGTCCCGGTCAGATACGGTATATGGTCTCAAATCCTTGGCGTATCACGTCTCAAAGTCGTTGGCTAAACAGTCTCGTTTACGCTGACCGTTAACAGCGGTCCTCGCTTAATGTGGCTCCGCTCAGGAGAATCCCCTGAAACTCACGGGAATCAGCGAGCCGACGGCTTTCCGCGACCTGTGCCGTACCTTTGCTGCCAGACTCCCGGACCGCAAAATCGTCATCGCAACCATCCGGTAGCTCATGCGGAGCGCCAGCAGCGTGGCCACTGCAAAGTACGATCGGCGCGGTGATCATAAGCGGCGTACGGCAATAGAGATAATCTAGAGATTTCCAAAAAATAGGGATCATTGCATTTAAAGCTCAAGGATTGAGCTCTAAAACTGCTAGACTTACATGATCCACGGGGAGGTTTTGTTCGGACCGTTCCAAGCCGCCTTGACTGTAGAAGTGTGCAGCTGTCGTTTTCGCGCCCAGTGGCCTTAAGAACGACAAAGTTTTTGGCTCTTTCGGGCCAGAACGACGCTGTTGCGCCGATGCGTCGAGCCTAGCCGATAAAATTCGTGAAGGCGAAAAGGCGATACGAAAACGGCCACCGACTGGAACTCGGTAGCCGCTCTCAAATAAGGGAGTTGGTTATGCAGACCACTCACTTCCCTGTTGGGGACATTATTGCACAGGCGGGCAAACACCTGCAAGGCGGGAATACGATCATCGTCCTGGATCTCAGCGGTCTAACGGCCGCAGCTCTCATCGTGATCGCTCTCGTCGGTGTTGTTCTTGCGATCGTTGCGATGTATGGAATTCTCTCGGCTAAGCCCAGGCACGGCAAACGTTCTGAGTAGTGTTGAGAGAACAGAACAGTAAGCTTTGGAAACTACATCAGGGAGGCCCTTGCCCAATAAGCAGGGCCTTTTTTCCCCTTAAGCGGTTAAGTCCATGCGGGAGGCGTATGGGAAGTTCATATGCTTTTAGAGATGAAAATGTGGCGTCCAAGTTGCTCAACATAATAATCGTTATGTTGAATAATACTTTTCCGGGCTTCTGAGCACCAAAATCAAGTACAGGTCTCAAGCCTGGAAAAACTCAGTCGAAATCAATTCGCGTTCACCGTTAGCGTCGAAGCTAGACTTGCTGGTATTGACTCCATTCCCGTTTCGGCAATTATTATGGTCGACACCATTCAGATCCGCGGCGCGCGCGTTCACAATCTCAAGAACATCAATGTCGATGTGCCCCTCGGCAAAATCGTGGCCGTTTCCGGCCTCTCGGGTTCGGGCAAATCATCGCTCGCGCTGGGAATCCTATATTCCGAAGGTTCGAGGCGCTACCTTGAAGCGCTTTCGACCTATACGCGCCGGCGCATGACGCAGGCTCCAAAAGCGGATGTCGACGAAGTCCTCCACGTTCCGGCTGCGCTGGCACTCCGCCAGCGGCCCGGGATCCCCGGGATTCGGAGCACCTTCGGCACCGGTACCGAGCTTTTGAACAGCCTGCGCTTAATGTTCTCGCGCCTCGCGAGCCACCGCTGCCCGAACGGCCACTACGTGCCGCCGAGCCTCAATGTTGCAGCCGGGAAGCCCCTCAAGTGCCCCGTCTGCGGCACGGAATTCTATGCGCCGTCTGCAGAGGATCTCGCCTTCAACAGTCAGGGTGCCTGCCGGACCTGCGGCGGCACCGGCATCGTGAGAACCGTCGACCGCTCCACGCTTGTTCCGGATCCGAATCTCACGATTGACGAAGGCGCAGTCGCTCCCTGGAACTCGCTCATGTGGTCCCTGATGACGGACGTCTGCCGGGCCATGGGCGTGCGGACCGACGTTCCCTTCAAGAACCTTACTGAAAAGGAAAAGGACATCGTCTTCAACGGCCCGGCCGTCAAGAAGCACATCTTCTACAAGCCGAAGCACTCCGACATCCAGACGGCGGGCGAACTCGACTTCACCTACTACAACGCCGTCTACACGGTTGAAAATGCGCTCGCCAAGGTGAAGGACGATGCCGGCATGAAGCGCGTTGCGAAGTTCCTTAAGGAAGACGTCTGTCCTGACTGCCATGGCTCCCGCATCTCGGAAGCCGCACGGGCTCCGCGTCTCTGCGGCATCGGTCTCGACGACGCCTGCCGCATGACGCTCTCTGAGCTGGCTCTTTGGGTCAAGGGCGTACCGGAGACGCTCCCCGGAGCGATGCGTCCGATGGCTGAGAGCATCTGCGCCTCCTTTCTTGAGACAGCAAAGCGCCTCCTCGACCTGGGACTCAGCTACCTGACGCTCGATCGCTCCGCCGCCTCGCTTTCAACGGGCGAACGGCAGCGCATGCAGCTCGCGCGCGCCGTTCGCAACAGAACGACGGGCGTGCTCTACGTGCTTGATGAACCTTCAATCGGCCTTCATCCGGCGAATATCAAGGGCTTGATCGGCGTGATGAACGACTTGATCAACGACGGCAACTCCGTCGTTCTCGTCGACCATGACGCGCAGATTTTGAATGCCGCGGACTGGATGATCGAAATGGGACCGAAAGCCGGTGCCGGCGGCGGCACGGTTGTCGCAGAGGGGCCGCTTGAGGCAATCGAAGCCGACCCGAAGAGCCTGATCGGCCCATTCCTTTCCGGCCAAACCATCCGCAGCCGCGAGGTGACCCCGAAGGAACATATGTTCGACCTCGGCGTCATATCCATGGAAACCGACAGGATCCATACGGTGCATCCGCTCTCCGTGAGGATCCCCAAGGGACGCCTTACGGTCGTCACCGGCGTTTCGGGTTCCGGGAAGTCAACCCTCATCCTCGAATCGCTTGTGCCGGCGCTCCTCAGCAAACTCGCCGGGAAGCCCCTCCCCGCTCACGTCAAATCCATCGATGCACCCGATATCCGGCAGGTGAAGCTCATTGACGCATCCCCCATCGGAATCAACGTACGTTCTACCGTTGCCACCTATGCGAACGTGCACGATGAATTGAGGAAGGTTTTTGCACGAACGGAAGACGCAAAAGCGCTCGGCTGGAAATCAAACGACTTTTCTTACAACACCGGAAAGCTCCGGTGCCCGGTCTGCGACGGCACCGGCATCGTGAGCCTCGACGTTCAGTTCCTGCCTGATGTCGACGTCCCCTGCCCTGAATGCCGGGGATCGCGCTATGCGGATGATACCATGAAGGTAAAGCACCGGAACAGGGAGAATGAAGGCTATTCGCTCCCCGAAATCATGGCGATGGACATCACGAGCGCCCTGAAGGCCTGCGACGGCCTCAAGCTCGTTTCCCAGCGTCTGAAGGTCCTCGAGGACCTGGGGCTCGGCTACCTGACGCTCGGCGAAGCGACTCCCCTCCTCTCAGGCGGTGAGGCGCAGCGCCTCAAGCTCGCCTCTGAAATGGGAAAGACTCAGTCAGATGCCGTCTTTGTTTTCGACGAGCCGACGATCGGCTTGCATCCGCTCGACGTCATGACGCTCCTCAAGGTTTTCCAGAGGCTTATCGAAAACGGCGCAACCGTGATCGTGATCGAGCACGACCTTGACGTCATCAGGAACGCCGACTGGATTATTGACCTCGGTCCCGGCGGAGGCACGGAAGGCGGACGCATTGTCGTAGCGGGCACTGCAGTCGACATCAGAGAAACGCCGGAGAGCCGGACCGGCAGGTTCATTTGAATTTTCGAATGAACGGCCCATGCCACACGCTTCCATTCCAGGAATCATACGGCGGTTTTAGAAAGATCACACCGAAAGAAAAGAGCGTGCACGAGTTTCTTGAGTATCTCTTTAAGCGAATGCTCTTCTTTTAGGAACAAAATAATACATCAGAATGGATGAACACCTTATTGAAGGAAGAACAATGACTGAAAAATACGTTTTGCTCACGGTTGAGCTTTCTCCGGAAGAGAAAAAGACTTTCTCTGAGATCGCGAATTCATTGGGATTCAGCGAGGCAGAAGTACTCATGATGCTTGTCCATCAATTTATTGAATGCAAGGAATTACCTTTCGTTTTCCATTGTTATCCGAAGATAAACTATAAAAATCCGAATCTCCTTCATGCTCATCTTAACGATAAAGGTCGATTGATTGTTCCGAATGCCTGGAAGGACGAGGATGAATAATTTCTTATGAATAATGATGCTCGATAAATTGCCTGGATTCTTTATTCGGAATTTGCAGGAATGCAGTACCTCCTTCAATTCGCCCAACCGTGAGGAATCCGTACTGAGTAAGGAGAACCAATTCGCTTATTCTGTCAATATCCTGCGGGAAATCCAGTTCCCTCACTGGAATCGGAATTTCTTCATTGAAGTTGGAGAGATTGCTTAATGAATGCTCTTTGATGCAGTTGACCAGCGCAGATGACTTCCCTTCTCTCTCCATCCGGTAGTTTTTAAAGCCGAGCTCCGGGCTCGAAAGGAATTTGAGAACCGACGATGGAGAATAGACATGATGCTTCAACGTCTGTTCGAAGCAATACCCGCCATAGCAGCCGCGGAGACGGATGCGAACCTCTTCAGGCGACATGCCGAGCGCTGCAGCAGCAATCTTCAGCCGATCATCAAAATAAAAATCGAGCTCCTCATCGGTGAACCCGAGAAGGGATCCGTATTTCGGAATAGCGCTGAGATCCGTACAGATATTGAGACCGCCGAAAATATCGGATTGAATGAACTTCGTGATTCCTGAAATCAGAAAGAACCTCCAGATCGGCTCCCCGTATTTAATGATCGAATAGAAATCCGCGAGAATTATTCTGACTTTGAGCAGCAATGACCAATTTGCAAGCGCCGAGAGCAATGGCGCATCATAGTCGTCAATCAGGAGAACGATGCTGTCCTCCGGCTGCTGCCTGAGCCATGAACTCAACTCCTCACAAAGATCCACGGCATTATTCGAATTGGATTGAAATCCGTCCTTTCCGAATCCATCCTGAATGATGCAGCAGAATTTTGATTCAAAATCTGTGAGATCAGTGAAATTCCCTGCCGTCGAAAAGTCCAGGCGAACTGTGGAATAAAGGCCATCGAGCTGCGCTTCCCCGCCTTTCAACCCTTTGAAAGCCTGCGGACCTTGTGAGAAGAAGGATTCAAATGCCGAGAGGAGAAGCGTTCTGCCGAAACCAGGAGGCCTTGTGAGAAAGAAGCTCTGATGGAAGCCTGCGAGATCAGCAATCATGTCCGTTTTATCGACATAGAGAAGATTCCTTCTGCGAATGTCGGTAAAAAACGCATTGCCGATGGGAAGATTCTGAAGAGCAGACGTCGGCATGAGAAGAGCTCCAGTCTGAGAATGGTTCCGGGACCAAAGCGGTCCCGGATGTCGATTCAGAAGGAAACAGGGCTTGACGCATAGCCGACAGAGCCGTGGTGAATGACCTCCTCTCTCGGCGTGCGGCCGAAGAATCGCCGGAAGTCCGTCGTGAACTGACTCGCACTCTGATAGCCCACCGACTGAGCTGTAATGGCGACGCTTCGCTTTTCGGCAGTGAGGAGCCGCCGAGCTTCAAAGAGCCTCAGGTTCTTTTGATACTGGATCGGCGAACAACCCGCGAGCGCATGAAAGTGCCGTCGAAAAGTAGCGGGCGACATATGTACGGAACTCGCAAGCGCATCGGCTTCAATGTCCTCGCGGTAATGGTCCCGAATGAAATTCATCGCGGTCATGATGCGCCGCGACCGGGATCCTGAAGCGTAGAGGCTCCTGATCCAGGGGCCGAGTTCGGAGATGAGGAGCCGAGCATAGATCTCGCGCTTCACGATCGGCACGAGCACCTGGGCCTCAGGCTTACCCGAGAGCGATAGAAGTCTTTCAAAGGATTCGCAGATTTCGTCGGAACAGTCGATGACGAAAACGGGCTTCGCTTCTGTTTCTGCGGAGAGAAGGTTTTCCGGCATTGTAGAAATGATGTCCGACAAGACTTCCGGCTCGAGTTTGAGGACGAGTGAAAGGAAGGGCTTTTCCGGCGATGCATCTTCAATGACCGTTTCCGAAGGCCGGTTGATGCAGTTGACGACGCACTTCCCCACGCCATATTCGAAGCGCTCGCCGGAGACAGTGGTGCTTTTCCGGCCCTGGACGATCAGTGCGGTAAAGAGAGAAACAAAGGTTCTGCGCTCGCCCGAGCCGGTTGTCACCACAACGCTCAAACCCTCAATCCCGGTGTCGTTGTAGCCCTCCCGAAGCGCAAAGCGCTTGATCAGATCCATCATTTTCGGTTCAAGGAGCTTCATGACGCGAACTCTCCAAAAGGAATGCGCAACTTCCATCATGAAGCTTAGCGCGGGAATCTGCCAAGAATTTTCAAAACTGCTCTCCTTGAGCATTTTTGGAAAATGGATGCGCGAAAAAAGAACATCCTGGAAATTCTTTAAAAATACAATGATTTCAAAAAGATAAGACCTGATCCTCAAGATCCGCAGGATGGACTTTGACATGCTGAAATCAATCGCCGCAGCCCTATTCTCCTTTTATTCATCATCCCGGGCAGAACCCGCACTGACCTCTGCGACAAAGAACCTTTTATCGCAAAGATCCTCTTAAAGCCGGGTCAATTCATCTCGTCCGGCCATGCAGAACGCGAGGCCGCGGGGAGTTTTCTCTCTCCTTTTGCTCCCCGCACTTTTTCTTCCGTAAACGAAAGGTCCATTACATCATGCAGCGCAGAGACTTATTAATCGCAGGATCCCTCTCAGGCGTAGCCGCTTCCGCCTCGATCCGGGCGGCAGAAATGTCATCATCGCAGAGCGCAGCCCTGAAGGAACTGAACAGCATTCCGCTCCGCCATGCCGTCGATGATCCGGCGGCGCCGATAGTGTATTTCAGCCGCGAAATCACGCCCGAATCGCTCTTGAAGCTCTATGAGGCGCTCGGCCGCCCGGCCCGGGGAAAGACCGGCATCAAGATCACCTTCGAATCCCCGAACGGACCGCACCTCGATCCGGCGCTCCTCAAACTCCTTTGCGACAAGGTTCAGGGGACGATCATCGACTGCAACGGATTCACGGGGCCGCGCGACACCACCGCCGGCAACCTCAGAGTCGCAGAAGGTCACGGCTTCACGGGGATCGCCCCGATCGACATTCTCGACGCCGACGGCGACATGGATCTTCCGGTTCGAAACGGCTATAGGCGCAAGTTCGCACGCACGGGCCGGCACTTTGCTCAGTATGAATCCCTCATCTCCGTCGTCCGCTTCAAGGCTCACCACCTGCCCCGCTACGGCGGCACGATGAAGAACCTCTCCATCTGCCTTGGATCCATCTCGGGGAAAGCCATCATTCACAGCGGCGGCAACGTGACGACGCATTACACGTCCACTTCCGACGAGATTACGGCTCAAGCCATGGCCGATGCCGTGAAGGCCGCGATGGACTACCGGAAGGACCGCTGGTGCTTCATCAATGTGCTTGACGCCTTCAGCCCGGACGACAGCTGCAGCCACGCGAGAAACCTCGGCAACATCGGCATTTTTGCGTCCATCGACCCGGTGGCCGTGGACCAGGCGGCGGTCGACGTCACCTTCGGCGCCGCGCCGGACGAGGAAACCCGCAGAGCCTGGGAGGAATACCACAGCACGATGCTCCTCCCGAAGGCAGAGAAAATCGGGGTCGGCCGCACCCATTACAGGCTGCTTTCAATCGATTAAATCAGAAGGATTTGAAAAAAATTTCTTCCAATCACGCGTCAAAGTGCAGCACTCCGCTTGATCGAATGCGGGGAGCAATTACGGAAAAGGACCCGACTGATGACAGCCCGGGTCCTTTTTCTATTCCAGCGGACTTCCTAAATTACCGCAGCGACGCAACCTCTGCCGACATTTTCCCGAGCTCCACAGCCACCTCATGGGACTTGATGAGGGACTCCACCGGGAGACACTCATAAACGCCGTGGAAGTTGAGTCCGCCCGTGAAGAAATTGGGCGTGGGAAGACCCATCTCAGAGATGCGGCAGCCGTCCGAGCCGCCGCGGACCGGGTTCTCGACGATGTCGAGGCCGACGCGCCGGAACGCTTCGCGCGCGATGTCGCAGACCTTCGGGAAGTGCTCGAGATAGTTTTTAAGGTTGTAGTACTGGTCCTTCACCGTCACCGTGACGCGTCCGCCCCAGACCTTGTTCATCTCTTCGGCCACCTTCCTCACGTAAGCCTTCCGGTCCTCAAACTTCACATTGTCGTGGTCGCGGATCAGCATCCTCACGTCGACGCCGCGCACGGCGCCCGTGATTCCGATCGGATGGAAGAAGCCTTCATACATCGAGGTCTTCTCGGGGACGCTCTCAGACGGGAAGCGAGAAAGGAAGTCCATCGCCATCCGGATGGCGTTCACCATCTTGTCCTTCGCGGACCCCGGATGAACGTTGAGGCCTTCGAAATGCGCAGTCACCATGGCTGCGTTGAAGGTTTCAGTGTCAAAGCCCCCTCTTTCGCCGCCGTCCACCGTATAGGCATAAGCGGCGCCGAACTCCTTCGGATCGAATTTCGCCGTGCCCCGGCCGATTTCCTCGTCGGGCGTTACGCAGAAGCATAAGCGCGCATGCGGAATCTCCGGGTGATCAATGAAGTACTTCGCCGTTTCAATGAGGACCGCAATCCCTGCCTTGTCGTCGGCGCCGAGGAGCGTCGTGCCGTCCGTGACGACGAGCTTTTCTCCGGCATATTTACCGACTTCCGGGAAGCGGTCGAGGGAAGGAACGATGTCCTTTTCCTTGTTGAGGCAAATGTTGCCGCCCTCGTAGTCGATCACCTTCCATTTGGCTGGCGCCCCGCTCGCCTCGGGCGACGTATCCATGTGCGCGATGAGGCCGAGCGCGGGCGCATTTTCATAATCCTTCGTCGCCTCAATCCAGCCGTAGACGATGCCGTAGGGCGTCACGCGGGTTTCGCGGACGCCGACCGACTGAAATTCCTTCTCGAGAAGCGCCGCATAGGCGAGCTGCGCTTTGGTAGACGGGAAGTCGGGCGACTGCGGGTCGCTCGTCGTGTCGTACTGCGTATAGGAAAGGAAGCGCTGCAGGATGAGCGGCAGCGACTCAAATTCGGATTTTGAAAAATTCCCGTAATAGCTCATTTCCAGCATGAACGACTCCCGAAAAGAAAATGCCTTCCCGATTAAAGGGAAATGCATCGAAGTTTAGACCCGGCATAAGTATTTCGAGCAGTTCAATATTGGTGAGGACGCCCAAAATTAGTGCAAACCCTCTGTCACAACGGTCCAATACCTTTCTGCACTAGGGAGTTGCACCTATAGATAGTGCTGTTTTCATTATTAAAATACGCAAAATAACTTATATTTCAATAATGTCATCTGAAAATATTTATCTATTTTCAGATGACGTTTTCTTTTACCTCCAGGAGACGAAATTCATGACATGGGAAATGTGGGCGGCGCTCGCCGTAGTCTGCGTAACCGTATATGGGCTCTTAAAGCGCTGGGAAACCCGCCTTGTGCTTCTCACCTCGGGCTTCGTCATGTGCCTGCTGTCGCTCAACCCGATTGCAGCCTTCCAGCAGTTCGACAAATCGATGACGAGCGCCTCGCTCATCATCGTGATCTGCTCGGCCATGGGCTTTGCACGCGTGATGAACATCACGAAGTGCGACCTTCACCTCGTTTCACTTCTCACGAAGCCCCTCAACAAGCTCGGCATTCTCCTTCTTCCCTGCTGCATGATCGTGACGGGCGTTGTGTCCATCGCGATTTCGTCTCTGGCCGGCATGTGCGCCGCGATCGGCCCCACGATCTGCGCCCTCATGATCCGCGCGGGCTTCCGTCCGGCCATGGCCGCAGCCACGGTGATTGCCTCGACGCTTCCCTCCTTCTGGTCCCCGGGGTCGTCCCACAACGGGTTCGTTGCGAAGCTCGCTGACTGGCCCATCATGGAGTACCTCACCTACACGGGCACCCGCACGCTCCTGATCTCGATCGTCTGCATTGCGCTCATGGTCGGCTGCTGCCTGCTCTTCGGCGACTTCAAGAAGGGCGGATTCGAAAATGACGGCGTGCACGATGCCGCCAACAAGGTCGAGCTCCCCGAACACCCGAACCTCCTCTGGGCATTTGCACCGCTCCTTCCCGTGGTGCTCCTCTTCGTCGTCGCCGTCTGCTTCCCGCAGGTGAAGATCTCGGTTGCGACCGCCATGCTGATCGGCGTCATCTATACGCTCCTCGTCACGCGCTTCAATCCCGCCGACATCACCCGCAAGTTCTTTGACGGCATGGGTCATGGCTACGGCAACATTCTCGGCCTCATCATTGCGGCCGGCGTCTTCGCTGCGGGCCTGCGCTCCTGCGGCGTGATCGACGTCTTCGTCGAGGCGCTCAAAGGGTCTTCGGACCTCGCGAAGCTCGGCGCTGCCGTCGGCCCATATGTTCTCGGCGTGATGACGGGCTCGGGCGACGCTGCCGCCTTCGCCTTCAATGAAGCCGTGACGCCGCATGCCGCCGCCTTCGGCCTCACGATTCCCGACCTCGGCTACCTCGCGAGCGTCGCCGCAACGTTCGGCCGCGTTTCCTCGCCGCTCGCCGCCGGCGTGATCGTTGTTTCCGGCATTGCCGGCGTCTCGCCGATCGAAGTGATCAAGCGTTCTGCACCGGTGCAGATCTGCACGCTCACGTTCCTCTTCCTCATCAGCTGACCGTAATCGCTTTCAGCAGTGTCCGGACGCCTTGAATCTTGCGTCCGGACGCCGCCGGCGACAGGATTCGCTTCAGAAGGCCCGGATTTCCAGATTGGAAGCGGGCCTTCTCTATTGAGCGCAAGCTGCGCGGAAAGTGTGAATTTTTGAGAGAATGAGGCAGAAGGCCGGGAACGCCCGCTTCTAGACTTTTCCTTAAGTTCAAAACGTTCTTAAGGAGAAGAACATGACGAATCCTGCTTTCACGCGCCGAGCCTGCCTCAGAGCATTGTCCGGACTTCTCGCCGCGGCTGCCGTCTCCCGCGCCGCCCACGCAGCAGACCCGAAGAAAATGATCGTTCTCTATTTCTCCTGGTCGGGGAGCACGCAGAAGGTCGCGGAGGAAATCCAGCGTCTCACGGGCTGCGACATCGCCCGGATTGAAACCGTGACGCCCTACCCGCGGGACTACAGCGAAACCGTGAGGATTGCAGTACCGGAGCGTGAAGGCAAGGCGCGGCCGCCCATCAAGCCGCTTCCGGACCTCTCCTCTTACGACGTGATTGCGATCGGCCACCCCATCTGGGGAGGTCAGATGCCGATGGCGCTCTATACGTTCCTCGAAAATACTGATCTGTCCGGGAAGACGATCTTCCACTTTTCAACGAGCGGCGGAAGCGGACTCGGGGACAGCCAGCAGGAAATCGCGAGGCTAGAACCCAATGCAAAGCTTCTCCCCGGCCATACGGTCTACGGCTGGGGAGGCGTGAGAGATTTGTCCGTTGTGCGCGGCTGGCTCGAGGCCGACGGGATTGCGCTCAAAAGCGGAGTTTGAATTTTTTCAAGCCGTCATCAATTCTTTCTGAGAGCACCTGAGGCGGCAATGCACGTGCCGGCTCAGGATTCGTGTAGCATCACGCGGATGATTTCACGGTCCGTGTCGACCATGCCCTGGCTCGCAATGCGCCCGACCGCAGCCGCCGTATCGTCGGTAGTTTCCTGCACAATGCCGTCGCCCGCCCGGAAGGCTTTCTTGTGCTTCACCATGTCGAGCGCAAGAAGCGCGCCCTCGACCGACATGGAGATCTTGGCCGCGCACGAGGACTTAGCCCCGTCGCAGAGAAGCCCCGACGTAATTGCAAGCGCATTGCTGATGACGGCTTCGATTTCCTTGTCGGAAAGATGCTCGAGCATGGCAATGCCCGCGCCGCTCCCGCACCCGGCGCTCACGGCGCCGCAGTAGGCGGAAAGCTTTCCGATCCCCTGCTTCAGGGCAATCGTGACAAGGTCGGAGAGAAGAAGCGCCCGGATGACTTCCTCATCCGTGGAATGAAGCGCTTCGCCGAAGATCGCGACCGGCACGCTCGCCGTAATCCCCTGATTGCCGCTTCCCGACACAATGACGACGGGAAGTTCGCAGCCGTTCATGCGGGCGTCGGATGCCGCTGCCGCCCAGGCGCGCGCCTTCACGGCCGGATCATCGGTGTCTCTCGCAAGGAGAATCTGACCGATCGTGGCGCCCCAGCTGCCCTTCAATCCTTCTCTGGCGATAGCGAGGTTGCATCCCATCTGGCGGCGAAGAAGCGATTCCGTTTCTGTGCCCTTAAGAGGCATTTCGCGCGCGATGCGGATCAACTCTGCAATCGACCAGTTTTCCCTGGGTGCCGAATCCTCACAGACGTCGCCTTCGGAAAAGATCCTCCGGCCGTCCTCTTCAATGCAGGTGATGTTCGTGTGATAGGTGCGGATCGTGACGGAGGTGGTTTTTCCTCTGAGGGTTCCCGTTACGCGGATGAAGAAGACATCGGGCTCCGTAGACTGACGGATCGTCATGGGTTCATGGACGCGCCGTCCGATCTCCGCGCGTTCCTCGTCTGAAACCTGAGCGAGCACCTGGAGCTTCGCCTCAGGACGGCGCGACACGAATCCGGCAGCCACCGCAGCTTCAATGCCGTAGAGTCCGCCCGTATTCGGAACGATGACGCTCTTCACGTTCTTCACGATGTTGCGCGAAACTTCAACGTCGATGGACTCCGGATAGCCCCCGAGGCGCTTTCCAGCTTCAGCGGCAGCATATGCCAGAGCAATGGGTTCCGTGCAGCCCATTGCGGGAAGAAGTTCCTTGAGAAGCGCTTCGCGGTAGGGAGTATATGAATCCGTCATGGTCGCAGGGGTCAGGAAAGAGATAGGCACATCAACTTAGCCAATCGGATCAATTAACGCAACAGAGAAGAATCCATTAGGTGTAAACAGGGATCTTTGCGGCAAGACCGAAAGCATGATGAAGCCTCATCAAGCGATGACGGACGTGCGGTTATCTTGCATTTACAGGCGTAACGGAACTGAGCTCGCTCTTCACGAAAGCCTTCACCTCATCTTCGAAGGCTTCAAGCGACAGATGCCCGGCCTCGACTTCCTTCAGCTTTTCCTCATACTGCGCGGTGAGGACGGCGCTTCGCATCCGCGGACTCACCTTGAGAAGAAGCAACCTTCCTTTTTCCGAGCAGTGAAGCTTCTTTCCTTCCGTCACGAGAAATTCGCGTCGCTTCAATTCCGAAATGATGGCCGCGCGCGTGGCCGGCGTCCCGATCCCGTCGGCTTCCTTGAGCCGGGCCCGGATCCTCGGGTCGTCATAAGCCCGGTGAATGCTTTCCATGGCCGCAATGAGCGTGCCTTCAGTGTAGTAAAGCGGCGGCTTGGTCTTCGCCTCGACGCCCTTTACTTCCCGCACCTCCACTTTGTCGCCGGCCTTCAGTTTCGGAAGCTCCTGCTCGTCGTCGGCGCCGCCCTCTTCCTTCCGGGTTTTCTCCTTTTCACGCCGCTCGGCTTCGATCTGCTTCCTGTAAAGCACCTTCCAGCCTTCTCTCTTAGGAATGTTCCCCGAGGCTTCGAAAGCTTCTCCGCCGATACGCAGAATAATCTTCGTCGACTCATATTCATATGCCGGGAAGAACTGTGCGAGATAGCGCTTTGCGACGAGCCCGTAGAGCTTTTGCTCGTCGGCGGAGAGCTTCGACCAGTCGGCGGCAAGCCCCGTCGGAATAATGCCGTGATGCGCCGTCACTTTGCCGTCGTTCCAGACGGGGGACTTGATGGCGGGATCGGCCTTTCCGCAGATGCCTTCCGCTCCAGGGATCGTCCTGGCAATTGCGGCAATCACCTTCGGAGCATCGGCATGCTGACTCACGGGAAGAAACTGACAGTCCGTGCGCGGGTAGGAAATGCACTTATGCTTTTCGTAGAGCGACTGACAAATGCTGAGGGTCTTCTCCGCCGTGAAGCCGAAAGCTTTGGAACCGGCCTGCTGAATATCGGCAAGAGAAAAGCATTTGGGCTGCGCCTGGCGCTTCAATTTCGTTTCGGCAGAAATCACCTCGCCCTCACGGCATCCCTGAAGTTTTTCGACGAGCTTCCTGCCGAATTCGAGGTCAATGAGGCGCCCTTCCTCGTCGAGTCCTGATTGATTCGCTCCGGGCTTCCATTTCGCCTGGAAAGACTTCCCGCCGCCCAGGCAGGAGGCCAGTATATTGAGATACGGGACGGGCTTGAAGTTCCTGACGGCATAGTCGCGCTGAGCGACGAGCGTCAGTGTCGGCGTCTGGACGCGCCCGACAACGATCAGATTCCTCGCGCCCTTTGCTTCCTCGCGCAGCGTATAAAAGCGCGAGAGATTCATGCCGAGAAGCCAGTCTGCGCGGCTTCTGCCGCGCGCAGCATCGCGCATGCCGACGAAATTGCGGTTGGGCTTCAGCTGAGAGAGCGCCTTCCTGATCGATTCCGGATCAATCGCCGACGCCCAGAAGCGGTCAACGGGCTTTCGGCACTTAAAGTGCTCGAGCACCTCGTCCACAAGGAGCTGCCCCTCGCGGTCCGGGTCGCCCGCGTTGACGACGCGCCGCTTTGTCGCCTTGAGAAGCTTCCCGATGGCGGCAAGCTGCGCTTTTGCGCCGCCGTCAGACTTTCTGACCATCTGCCACGCTTCCGGAAAGATCGGGAGATCCTCCATGCGCCAGGGCTTCTTGCCGTTTTTGAGCGTCGGGACGCTCTCAGGCAGATAAGCGTCGGGCTCGGCCTGCGCGAGGAGATGACCGAAGCACCAGGTAACGACCGTGCCGCCGCGGCAGATGATGAAGGACTTCTCCCTTCTTTCAACGCCGATTCCTTCGGCGATCGCGCGCGCGAGGCTCGGTTTTTCGGCGATGTAGAGCGTATCGATGTCGGTCAACGGTGTAGTTCTCCAAACAGGAATTACTGCAGTATAGGCAGATCAGCCATGGATTCCTCTGAAGCGTCGCAGATGAAGCGATCGAGCCATATGATGCAGGACTTCAGGTACTCGCTGATTCTGAGCCTGGTCTTTATTTTGAACTTCCGATTTGGGTTCTTTGCAAAGGTTTTAGAAAAATTAATTATTTCGCCAATGCATACATTGAATTGAAAATAAGTAGCTGAAATATTATTTACGCTCTCCCTCAAGAGAAGCCGTGCTCGCTCAGTAGAATCCGGATGCGGCATATGAATATCTATTGGCTTTACATCCTTAATGCTCTCCTGGATGTATTCAAGAATGCTTTGAAGCTTCTTTTGCAGATTCTTTGCTTCATCAACTGTTCTCCCTTTTCTGAATGCATTAACCATCGTCAGCAGTTGTTGACAGTCAGCGGTAAACTCCTTCTTGCTGTATTGGCTGGGGAGTGCCTGCGGTACGTTGAGCTGCTCTTTCGGCAGTTCCGGTTGAGCAGTGCTTTTTGCGAGACGCGCCAATGCGTCCTTGCTCGTGAGTCCGCTCATGAGAAAGAGCCGGTCAAGGAGCAGAGGCAGGTCCGATCCCAGGCCTTCCTGGGGCGGAGGCAAGGCGCGCATGCGCTCGCATGCCTTTTCGGTCAGGGAGCCGAAAAGACGAAGATAGCCGTCGCCATTTTTTTCGTATCCGGGGAAAAACTTTTTTGCCAGAGATAATGCGTCATCAGGAGAGGCGCAAAGCTCATAGAGCCTCTCGATGACTTCACGCTTTCTATAGGTCCCGCATGCCTCAACTGTCTTCTTCTCTTTGAGCACGCGTTCTTCATTGAGCGGAATCCTCCCGTCGAATTCTGGGTGATGCATTGCAACCCAATACTCAAAACACGGATTCGTAAATGCAAGATGAATATTCGGGAAGTGTGCTTTTATTTCATAGGATGCGTGAAAATTGCGATGTCCATCTCTATCAAAGACCATCCAATACTCTCTGAACGGATCTTTTCCGAGGGCTTTATCCCAGAGCATCTTCTTTGCGATGCTTTCGATGTGTACTCCCGGATCACCTCCTCCAAGGGAATAGATTGAAACACGTTTGCTGATCTCGAGAGCATTCGCGACTTCGCTCAGATATTTCGCTTCAGTCTGCCCCTCGCAATAGATCGCTATTCCTGAGAGCTTTCGCAGAATGCTCTCACGGAGTGACTGAAAGCGTTTTTGAAGCGCCGCCTCATCGGCATCTGTGACGTCAAGACGCCTGAGATCGAAAACAGGTTCGCCGTGCTCAAGGCGCATGGAAGCGATTGCGATGCTTCGCTTCCCTGCATTGGTCTTTTCATAAAAGAGCCAGCTCTTGCCGTCCTTTTGCTTTGCGTAGTACATGGTGTCTCTTTGCAGATGGTTGTTGACGAACGCATCATGCAGACACAATCCGTCTGCCCGTGTCGCAAGGAAGCAGGAGGACGTGTATTTTTTTTATTTTCTTTTAGATTTCAACGGTCTTTAGTCGACTCTGAGGCCTCTGCACAGGGTCATAAGTGCAGGGAATCATTTCTGGAACGCAAACCACACGGCGAGAATCAGACAGATGAACGCCGCGATATGGTTCCAGGCAAGCTTCGTGCCGAAAGCCGCCATCGAGAAGAGGATGAAGATCGTGAGCGTAATCACTTCCTGAATAACCTTGAGTTCAAGAAGCGAGAACGGCCCGCCGTTGCCTTCAAAGCCGAGGCGGTTGGCCGGCACCTGAAAGGAATATTCGAAGAGCGCGATGCTCCACGAGAAGAGGACGACCGCCCAGACGGGCCAGAGCGTGATGAGCTTCATATTTTGAAGCTTGAGGTGCAGGTACCAGGCGAGCGTCATGAAGACGTTCGAGATGATGAGAAGACCGATGGTGGTAAGGCCTTTGGAAAGCATGGCGCTATGACGGAAAAAACATGAGAAAGGCGCCCGCCTCTTTGCGAGGGGACGCCTTTAAATTGGAATGCATAAAGCTTTACAGCGGAGCCTTCTTTCCTCGAAGGAGCCGGGTTCGCTTAATCCTTAAGACCTTCCTCAATGAAGGCCTTGAGCTCGCCCGGGGTCTTCACTTCGACGAGGCGGTTTTCCTGGGGCTTCCCGCCCTTGAAGATGATCATCGTCGGAATGTGCTTCACGTCGTAGGTTTCGCGAATGCCCGGGCATTCATCCACATTGGCGCCCGCAAACACCATGCGGTCGGAATACTGCTTCGCAAGCGCCATGAGGAAAGGCTGCGCGCGGCGGCAGTCGATGCACCAGGGGGCGCCGATCGTGAGCAGAACAGGCTTCTCAGATTTGAGAAGCTCGGGAATGGTGTCGAGGTTGACAGTGACGAAATCAGACATTTTTTCTCCTTGGGCTTATCGGGTTCCCTGCGCCGATCGGGGTGAGGCAGCATCGGGGGCCCCGATGAAACGTTCCCTTAAATCTACCCGAATGAACGGAAATTCTCTTCCGTCTTTCGGCCGAGATCTGTATCGATCTGCCGAAGCCGTGCGATAAAGACACATTTCATTACATCCTCGAACTGACGGTTTTTTGGGGGAATCAAGGTTTCGGGTGATCCCCAATTGGTACGCGCACGGCACCCGGTTCGGTATTATCCGTGGACTTCAGAATTCAATCGGAAGGACCTCAACTACTGGTAGTTGCCGCAATTCATTTGCGCTAGATATTGTGGTTTATGGTTCTTCCTGTGCGATTTCCCGTCAGGGGTTCGCGCGCTTTTTCGAATAAAAACAAGATGTCAGTAAAGATTGATACGAGCCGGGACGCGCTCTTTGACGAACTCGGACTCATGCGCCTGCGCGAAAGCTACATGCGTCCTGAGGAAAAAAGTCCGCAGGAGCGCTTTGCCTTCGTGGCTGAACATTTCGCGAGCAATCCGGAGCACGCGCAGAGAATTTACGACTATGCAAGCCGCCACTGGCTCTCCTTCTCGACGCCGATTCTTTCGTTCGGCCGCGGAAAGCGCGGTCTGCCGATTTCGTGCTTCCTCACCTACATGGAAGACAGCGCCGAGGGGCTCGTCGACACGCTCTCCGAAGTGAACTGGCTCTCGATGCTCGGGGGCGGCGTAGGCATCCACGTGCGGATCCGCAGCGCCGATGAAAAGTCGGTGGGCGTTCTCCCGCACCTCAAGGTCTACGACGCTGCGTGCCTCGCCTACCGCCAGGGTTCCACGCGCCGCGGCTCGTATGCTGCGTTCCTCGACGTGAGCCACCCCGACATCATTCAGTTCATCGAGATGCGCAAGCCCACGGGCGACCAGAACATGAAGGCCCTGAATCTCCACCACGGCGTCAACATCCCCGACGCCTTCATGGAGAAGATTGAAGCCTCGATGCGCGACGCCAACGCGGACGACACGTGGGAGCTCCGTCACCCGACCACGGGCGAGGTCATCGACCGCGTGTCCGCCCGCGAGATTTGGCAGCGCATTCTGGAAATGCGCATGCACACGGGCGAGCCCTACCTCGTCTTTACGGACACCGCCAACCGGGCCCTTCCCTCGTGGCTCAAGGACAAGGGATTGAAGATTCACGGCTCCAATCTCTGCACGGAAATTTTCCTCCCGACCTCGCGCGACCGCACCGCCGTTTGCTGCCTCTCGTCCCTCAATCTCGAATACTTCGACGAGTGGAAGGACAATCAGCAGTTCATTACGGACGCGATGGAGTTCCTCGACAACGTTCTGCAGTACTTCATCGATCACGCACCCGATCAGATTTCACGCGCGAAATACTCCGCCATGCGCGAGCGTTCCGTCGGTTTAGGAGCAATGGGCTTCCATGCCTATCTCCAGAAGCATGGAATTCCCTTTGAATCCGCGATCGCAAAGTCGATCAACATGCGGATCTTCCGCCTCATCCGCGAAGGCTGCAAGAAAGCGGACGAAATCCTCTGCAAGGCGCGCGGAACCTGTCCCGATGCCGCGGATTCCGGGGTCGAACGCCGCTTCTCGCACTGGATGTCTGTTGCGCCCAATGCCTCGTCTTCCCTCATCATGGGCGGGACGTCGCCTTCGATCGAGCCCTATCGCGCGAACATCTACCGTCAGGACACGATCTCGGGCGCCTACATCATGAAGAACCGCTTCTTGAAGCAGAAGCTCGCGGAGCTCGGCCTCGACACCGACGACGTCTGGGCGGACATCATTGCGCACGACGGCTCCATTCAGCACCGCGAGGACATTCCTCAGGAAGTAAGGGACGTCTTCAAGACTGCCATCGAAATCGATCAGCGCTGGATCATCGACCTCGCGGCCGACCGTCAGCAGTTCATCGATCAGGGTCAGAGCGTGAATCTCTTCTTCCCGCCCGACGTTTCGATTGCCTATCTCCACGCCTGCCACTTCCTCGCCTGGAAGAAGGGCCTCAAGTCGCTCTACTACAACCGCTCGGACAAGCTCCGCAAGGCCGACCGCGTGGGCGTCAAGGCCGAACGCCGCCGCATTGAGGACGAAGTCGACATGCGCGCCGTTGCCAATAATTCCGAATGCCTCGCCTGCGAAGGCTGAGAAGCCGCCAAACTTTTGTGGAAGCCCAATTCAAATGACCGAAGAACAGAAAAGCGCCGGCGGCCTACTCGAAGGCCGCAACTACTACAAGCCCTTCCAGTATCCGTGGGCCTATGAAGCCTTCATGCAGTCCGAGCAGATGCACTGGCTCTGGACGGAAGTCCCGATGATCGAGGACGTGAAGGACTACCAGCAGAAGCTCACCGAAAGCGAAAAGGACTTCCTCACGAAGATCCTGCGCTTCTTCACGCAGGGCGACATCGACGTGTCGGGCGCTTACGTCAACACGTACCTGCCGAAATTCCGCCAGCCCGAAGTCCGCATGATGCTCTCGAGCTTTGCGGCCCGCGAAGCCGTGCACATTGCCGCCTATTCGCACCTCATTGAAACGCTGGGACTCCCGGAATCTATCTACAACGAGTTCCTGCAGTATGAAGCCATGGCCGACAAGCATGACTTCTTCAATGAAGTCGAGAAGGACGACCAGGATCTGGCCGCCCAGATTGCCGCCTTTTCGGCTTTTACCGAAGGCATGCAGCTCTTCTCGAGCTTCGTGATGCTCCTCAACTTCACAAGAAACGGCACCATGAAGGGCATGGGCCAGATCATCGCCTGGTCGATTGCCGACGAGACCCTTCATACCGAATCGATGACGAAGATCTTCCGCGAGTACATCAAGGAGAATCCTGAGCTCTGGACCGACCGGCTCAAAGCGAAGATCTACAGCATCGCGGAAACGATGGTTGATCTCGAAGACAAATTCATCGACCTCGCATTCGGCGTCTCTGAAATGAAGCGCCTCACGCGCGAGGATGTCCGCAGCTACATCCGCTACATCGCCGACCGCCGCCTCATGGGCCTCGGCATGAAGGGAATCTTCCATTCAGAGAAGAATCCGCTGCCCTGGGTGGATGCCATGCTGGGCGTATCTCACACCAACTTTTTCGAAAACCGTGTGGTTGACTATGCCAAGGGCGCCCTCACAGGCGACTGGGGCGATGTCTGGGGGAAGGCATCTGATTGACATATGAAGAGGGTCACGATTTGCTTAAAAATAATATGCAACTCGTGATCCTCAGTCGTTTCTGAGCGGCAATCTTCTCAGTATGTTCTATCCATCACTTTATGTGTCGCCACGGGCAATAAAGCGCATTCACTCCCCTGAATCCTCATTGAAATCTGCCAGCTTCTATCAGCAAAAACATCAATCTTCCAAACCGGGGGTTTAATTGCAGAAAGACGATGCAGCCGCAAGGATTTTGCCCGAGGATTTTCCTTGAACTTTTTAAGAGCTTCCAGAACTCCTGATTTAATATTTTGAGGGAGATCTTGATATTCTTTTGTAAAATCTTCTGAAAATGTGAATTGTATTGGGGGTTCAAGCATGAATTACCCCCATCAAGCATTCAAAGCATCAAGTTCAGGAATGCCGCACACAGCCTTAGGCGGCTCTACCATCGCATCGGAAATTCGAACAATTTCATGAAGTTTCTGAGTTTTACTAAAGATATCGGAAAGCTGATTTTCTATTTGAGAAAGCAGGCAAATCGATTCTGAAATAGAAAGTCTATTGATGTTTTGGGCCTCAATCTCAAACCGAACTGATCTGACAAAAACAATGATCTGTTCTGTAATCCCCAGAATACAGGGCACAAGTAAATCTAGAGTATGTTCCGGATCAATACGATTACGTTGTGAATCATTATTCAGAACTTGATTTACGATAGAAAAGCTATGTTGAAGCCTCGCATCAGAAAATACTAATTTTTTTGAAATCTCCTGCAATGAGTTATTTGCCTCATTGATAATCGTATCGAATTGCAAATCAACAAGCTGTGCAGGATAGAGCACGCAGAGGCGAGCTTCTTTTTGAATTCGCTCTAAGATCCTGTTCAGCTTGCGGCGAAGACGATCTTCGTCGCCGATGCGCTCAACCGTAAACCCAAACAGGCTGGAAGCGGTTAATGTAGTCATGTCGCTGGATAAGGAAAGTATCATTTCAAGAGTTCATGATAAGCGAGATTGTTCGTGCATGGTGATCAACATCACGCTTAAACCCAGGGCATTCTCCGCCAATCCGAATTATTTTCTGAAGCTGGTGCCTGATCTTGGGATGGCCATCATGCTTGATGGCGACAAGTCCGTCCAAGCGGCTCTATCTACCTATGATAGAGTTGGTCGAAAGTCATCATTCCTAAAGGGTTCAAGTGAAAAAGCAACTTGCAGTCGGAAATTCATCATTTGCAATGATGATGAAAACCGGAAGCTATTACATAGACAAGACGGACTTCATCAAGGTATTGATGAAGTCCGGCAACTATGTTGACCTGATCACCCGACCCAGGCGCTTTGGGAAAACACTCTTCCTCGATACGCTCTATGCGTTCCTCAGATTAAATCCCATCGGTTTCAACAGCAATTCAAGGGACTTTCAGAAAGAGCTTTTCGATGGATTGACCATTACAGAAGATAAAGCTTTCTGCGACGAATACATGGGGAAATTCCCGGTTCTCTTTCTGACGCTGAAGGATGTCGCCGGACAGAATTTCAATGAAGCATTCAGTAATATGGCTGATTTACTGGCCATAACGGCACAGGATCATGCCTACCTGCTCGAAAGCCCTTATCTGACTTCTCTTGAGAAGCAGCGTTTTGAAGCGTATATGAATCTCGGGTTCGACAATACAGATGCGAACCGATTCATGGCATCCAAATCCCTGAGAGACATCCTTACTTATTTCGCCCGGCATTTTGGGAAACCGGCAGTGCTGCTCATTGACGAATATGACGTACCGCTCGCAAAGGCCGCTTCGGGAGGATATTACGATGCCATGAGCCTTTTTATGAGGAGTTTCTTTTCTGTACTCAAGCCGGATGGAAGACCTCTCGTCAACGGCATGCCTATTCTCGGCAAAACCGTTCTCACCGGATGCCTGCGCGTTAGCAAGGAGAGCATTTTTACCGGTGTGAATAATTTTTCCGTTAATACGGTCTGTACGGATAGTGAATCCCTGGCTGCTGCAATAGGTTTTACTGAGGACGAAGTCAATCAGCTCCTTAATTATTACGGTCTCGAATCCCGCAAGGAAGATATCAGGCGTTGGTATGACGGCTATCGCTTTGGTTCGCGGGAGATATTCTGTCCCTGGGATGACCTCAACTTCTGTCAATATGCGCTTGAGAGCAGAGATCCTCAGCATTTTGCGCCAAGAAACTACTGGTCCGGAACCAGCAGCAACGACGTCATCGACGAGTTCCTTGGCTTTCTCTCCGATGAAGATGCCGAAAAGATGCAGACCCTGCTCGACGGCGGAGAGGTCGCATTCGTAATCAACGAACAACTCACATACGCCGATTTCGTTGACCATAAATCTGATGATTTCTGGACGCTTCTCCTCTTCACGGGATACTTGACTGTTTCCCAAAATCTTGGCAACGACCGCTTCCTGCTCAAAATTCCCAACGAAGAAATTCGCCAGACATTCAGGGAGCGCATTCAGATGCGCTTCTCAGCTGCCAACCCCTCATTTGCGTAGCATGGATTGAAATTAGCGGATGCGGCGTTAACCGGGAGTGCGGACGGGATGTCTGAGGTGCTTGAACCGCTGTTGCGGAATTATGTTTCCGTTCGCGATGCGGCGTCACGGGCGCCGGCAGAGAACTACTATCACGGCTTCCTCGCTGCGCTCTTTGCCTGTGCCGGAAACCGGATACAGGACTTCGCCTCAAACACGGAATGCGGCGACGGATATGCCGACATTGTTTTCACGTCCGGAACCGGCTCCAGACGCATCGGCGTCGTTATCGAAATGAAGCGCACCAAACGAGTTGAAGACCTGCGGAACGCCGTCTCAGAAGCGTTGGATCAGATTGACTGCCGGAATTACAGCGAGCGTTTCAGAAAACTTCGCTGCAGCAGCTACTACAGCTACGGCATCGCCTTCTGCGCCAAGCATTGCGAGGTTGGCGGCGGCATCCTCAGATCTTCAACCTGAAGCCTGCACCGGGGGCGTAGTCTACGCGGCGACCGAGACACTCAGTACTGCCGCCGACGCCACGAACGGAATGCAGACAACCATACGCAGCCTCCAAGTAACGGCCGCACATCTGCCTCAGGTTCACCCAAGGAACGCTGCAGCGCCGAACTATGCGGTAAAGACCGTCAACGTGCGCATGGATTTCGGATCGCGAGAGACGCACTCTCCTATTTCGACGAAATAAAGGGACCCAGTGCAAAGAGGAGCATTGGGTTGCCTTCGCGCGCATAAGCAAAACCATTTTTTAAATAAAAGTGTTCAGCTTCCTCGGAAATTGGATGGACTACTACAGCAGCAACGCCGATGGATTTTGCAATTTCAATAGAGGATCGGATTGCGGCTGAAAGCATTGATTTGCCAAGACCTCGGCCTGCGAATTTTTTGTCTACTGCGAGCCGACCGAGGAGGATCGTCGGCACCGGGTTCGGCATGTTCCTTCGGTATTTGGCCTTTAAGTCTCCATGCTCAACCGAATGAGCAGAAAGACAGAAATACCCGGCAAGCTCCCCCGTCTCGGTGGATACAACATATGTGCGGCTGCCTCCCGTCTTATCGTTGTGAAGCGCCTTTTGAGCAAGCCACCGATTAAGCGGTTCTGAACCGCAGTCGAATCCGAGCAATCTGGTCTCATCGGCCTGCTGCAGCGGCCGCGGCGGCAGAAAGCTGGCCATCAATCCTCCCAGACAGGCTTGAACTCAAGGAGGCGTTTCCGCGCCGCGTTGACTGCAGGATCAGCTTCGGGATTCACAACTTTGTCCATGAAGGCATCAAAATCCTCTGCAGACAATCGGGTTGTGCCGCTCTCCTCCCGGAGCTCGAGGTTCAAGTTTCGAATCGCTTCCACCACCAACGATGTCTTGGTGCGTCCGGTTGACTCGGCTAAAGAGTTAAGGACTGAGTTGTCAAAGTCGCTTAGTCGTAAGTTCAGAGTTGGCACAATCATCCCCGTAATGAAAAATGCTTTACACCGGTTAGTTTATCAGTAAAAAACTGCCGCTAAAGTCTGGTGTTCGTATTCAGTGGGAACTCCTGAAGGTCCCATCGTTGATGGATCTTCACGACGATAAGGAAAGTCTCTCTGATTTCTGCAATCTCGCCATTACTTCGTTCTCCTCCTCAAAACCTCGAATCTTATGGAGCGCAAGCTTGAGATCCCATAGATGTTTCTGACTCACCGCAGGAATCGCAGCAAGCGCATCAGCGGCAATAGATGATGCGGCTACGCATGTTGTCTGCGGCAGACATTGCGAGGTTCGCGGCGTCATTCTCATAGCTTCGCTGGAGCTTCTGAAACGGTCACCGAGAGCTTTGCTGTCTCTAGCCAAATCCGAACGAACGCTCCCGCCTTGAGGTTTGCAGTCGCGTCCGCCATGGTGAGAACGGGCTTTAGATCGGCACCTGTTTTTCTTTGACCAACGGGAAGCTGCTGCCCGTAGACAATCCGTCGCCGAGTGAAGAGCGCACCGCTCATTCGCATCCTCTGCCTCTGGAGGCACGAACGAGAAAAGCTGTTCTCCCGGAGAAGCAACCCGGACTCTCGGATCCAACCGGGAATACCGTCTGCGCCCGACGTACGTCAGAAGATCATCTTCTTCAGTTCCGCATTTCTTCTCAGGAGTACGGATGCGTTATTTCTTCAGCAGAAAACGAACCACTTCTTCAGCCTGTCGCGTAAAAATTACGCATTCAAATTTTTAAAATGGACATTTAGTCCATTTAACTGTAATAATTACGCGCATCCCGGACAAATCGGCCATCATTAACGCCTCGATGCCTTTCACAAGCGCTCGAGGAGGAGATGAGAAATGCGTTTGTCCGCCCTTAAACAGTTATCGACCGAAGAGTGCCGCCGAAGGCTTGCGGCCGGTCAGATCACCCGGTTCCAAGCAATGTTTCGTGACTATCTGAACGGAGAGATCAGCTGGCCGCACTACTGCGGACCGGATGTAGCCGCTCTGCGCGAGCGGCTCAACCTGACCCAGGAAGCGCTTGCCGCACTTCTCAAGGTGTCGCCCAAGACGATATTCCGCTGGGAATCCGAAGCGGAAGCGCTCCAGCCCAACTACTGCATTGCGCTCTGCATGCTCGACAAGCTCGGCGAGGGCGTCTTCACGCTCATGGATCAGCACCAGAAGCACTTCACGCTTGAAGCTGCGCCCGAGAGACGAGACAACCTCACCGAGGATCTCGCTGATTCTGTCCGCTACAACCTTGAAGCCAATCGCAGGGAGCCCGGCATTCCGGAACCCTTCGACGGCAAGGCCGTGGCGGAACTCCGCCGCCGGCTCGGCCTCACCCGCAGGGGACTCGCCGAAGAACTTTCGGTATCGCCCTCCACGGTCGACAAGTGGGAACAAGGCGACGTAGCGCTCCGCGGTCCGGCACTGACGATTCTCAAAATTCTGTGGCAGCAAGGTCTCAAAGCGCTGCCGCCCACAAAGTAAATCTCCTTCTCAACTCCTCCTCCATCTCTTACTTGTGATTTTCGCTCGATGAAAGCTCGCCACGCCCTCATCCCGATTCTCGGTGCATCCGCGCTTCTTCTCTCCGGATGCTTCTCCACGCTTAAGCCCGCTGTCGCTCCGCAGTCGAGCACAACCGATCCGATTGCAGAAGCGCAGTACATTCAATACCACACCAGCACGCGCGCAAACGCCCTCATTAATTTCGGCGGCCTCGACAAGGACTACGCCGTTGAGGAAACCGCGTCGCACCGCATGTTCGACCATGTGTGGCTCGCCAATCCCGTCATTTTCCAGGACCACCTGACGCTTGACGCCGTCCAGCTTGAAGCCCGCTTCTCGGAAATCTGCACCAATCTGCGGGGTGCGGTGACTGACGAAGGCTGGTGCGTCGATGCCGCCACGCGCAACTATCCGCTCTTCTGGGCGAAAACCAATCAGTTCTCGCGGGATGTTCAGGGCATTGCGAACAAATATTCCGGCATCTATGTCCTGGCGCCTGCCTCGGGCAAGGACCACAAGGATCCGCTGTGGCTTGCTTTCGCCAAAGGCCAGGGCTTCCTCGGGCGCGACGAACGCCGCGAACAGGCGAAGGAAATGCTGAAGGACGGCAAAGGCGTCATGGTCTGCCGCACCGTCACGCACGGCATGAAGCCTCTGTGGCGCGGTCAGGACAAAGGCTACATCGAGGAGACCGCAAACAAGCGCGTCAAAATCCGAATCTTCGAGTCTGTGAAGGACCGAACGACCTACGGCGGCGCGAAGGCTCGCAAGGACGTAAACAACGAAACCATCTGGGATCGTCCCGACAACTGGTACATTTGCGAATGATTTCCCGGGCTCTCCTTAAAGCGGGGAGCCCGCTTTTTCACAAACTCTACTGGATCTCCATTTTTAAATGAAGAAAACCCTCCTCTGCTCTCTTCTCGCCGCTTCTCTCCTCGTCTCCGGCTGCGTTTCCTACCGTGCCGGCAAAAACGGGTTCGACGCCTCCACCGTCGATCCGTACGTCACCCTCAACAAGACGACGCTCAAGGACGTTCGGGCTCTTCTCGGCACGCCTACTCTGACTGCCCGCGATGCAGAAGGCAACCTCATCGTGGGTTACGGCCTGGTCGGCCACAACCTCGGAGCCGGCATTGCCCGCAATTTGACGAAGAGCATCGCGACGATCGGCCTCGGATCGAAGAGTCGGGAATACGTCGTCAAGAACGTACTCTTCAAGCTCAACAACGACAACGTCGTCATCGACTATAAGAAGAACGGCGCGAGCTACCTCACCCGCTGGCGCTTCAAGACCTGGAACGAGTGCGAACGCACCCTGACCGATGAGGAAGTCAATTCTCCCGTCACCTACGACATCGACCAGGTTTGCGAAGTCTACGCAGAGGAAGTTGCGACTAAGACCGGCGTTCCGGTCGATGAAGTGGATACCGGCAAGGAATTCCCCTTCTGCTACATCTCCTGCCAGACCGAGCGCGGCGCCAGGGCCGTGTTCGGCGAGCTTTCTAACGTCGACATCAGCGTCTCGAAGGAAGACGGCGACAATTCTCAGAGCAAGCTCATTTTCAGGTAAAGGAATAAAACTCTACTTTTAGTCTGCGCCGCCACGATTGCACGAGTCTTTCTCGGCGGCTGCTTGACGACATTATTTCAAGCAAGCAGCCTCGGGTCTCGACTGGCTGCCGCACTCTAGAGGTTTTTGATTCCTGTACTGCTGCATCGACCCTTAAATTCGGACGTTCCGAGGAATTCCCTGATCCATCAGCAACGGCAGCTGAGAAAGAAATGCTACGACCGGTGGGGGAAAACTCCTCAAAAAGTATCTACTTTGGATATCCGATGCATGGATCTATGCTACGATGATGGTCGTCTAAAGGAGATCTTTCAATGCAAACGTCGCTTAAACAATGGGGAAACAGTATTGCGGTTCGTATCCCGCAGGCCTTGCTTGAACAAGGGCATTTTCAGAAAGATGACATGTTCGATATAAAGATCTGCAATAATGAGATCGTTTTGAAACGCATTATCTCCAGTCGTCAAAAAAAATTAGAAACCATGCTGTCTAAAATCACACCTCAAAACATTCATGAACGCATGGATTTTGGAGCTCCGATTGGAAAGGAATTACTGTAATGCCAAACCCTTATGTTCCAGAATGCGGAGATATTGTTTGGCTTGATTTTAATCCAGTCCTGGGCCATGAGCAGGGTGGACGCCGCCCTGCTTTAGTTTTATCTCCTTCTTCCTATAATGGGAAAACTGGCCTGATGATTTGCTGCCCCATGACGACAAAGAAGAAAGGATATCCTTTTGAAGTTGTTTTATCAGAAAACCCAGATTCAGTAGTTCTATCTGATCAAATAACAACAGTCGATTGGACGCAACGTCATTGCGATTTTAAAGGCCGCATTACGACAAATCAGTTAGCTGATGTCCGAGATAATATTTCCCTTCTTATATCACTTCCGAACTAATTGATTTTACAAAAATAAGATAACCCATATCAATTCAGGGAGAAGCAGCAAAAAATGCTGCCACTCCCTTATAAATTACAGTTAGAACCGGAAGACGGTTTTCGCTGAGAACATGCCGCTTCTGGTGCTGTCGGAGAATTCAAGCCCGGCGCCGAGACCGATATCCCAGGACTTTCCAGCCTCAAACGTCAAACCAAGCTCTGCGAATCCATACGTCTTCTCACGCTCCAGCTCGGCCGCGTCTCCGTGAACGCCGTAAGAAACCTCCATCTTCGAGTCGTCGCGCTTAAGGAGATGCGTCATTCCGAGGAGAGCATAGGGTCTAAACGCAACGCCCTCGCTTTCGCCAAGATACTGCCATTTCACCTGCGCCGTAGCCTCGACATCGCTGAGTGTAGTGCCTCTGTAGTTGATGTTGCCGAAGTTGGCGCCGAAATCGGTATGGAAGTCGTCAAGCTTCGAGTGAACCCAGAAAACTCCAAGAGACGGCTCAATAACATGACGAGGCAGGAACTCAACGGAAGCGCCACCGCGAAGACCGGCGGTGTACTGCGTGGAACGGAAATCTGCTTCGCTTTTGAGGAGCCCACGCATCATCATGAGATCAGCGTCGCCGGAGGACCTGCCTGCCGCGAGCAAAACCTCACCCCAGGGTTTGAAGACATCGGAACCAACAGGAATCGTCATGCGTCCGGTGAGTCCAAGCAGCCATCCATCAGCATCGGTGCGGCCAATGTTCTTCCGCTCGTCCGTCCGTGTGCGGTCCCACATGCCGAACAGCATGAGAGACGCATTTTCAGAATGCCAGACCGCCCCGGCAAAGAGCCCCGTTGCCTCAGAGTCAGCTTTGGAATTTGCAATCGTCCTGTTCCCGACCGCGAAATAGGGTTCGGCAAAGAATGCAAAAGGCTTCCCGGCGCTTCCGACACCTGATGCCGCCTGTCGATCGGTCATCCGATACATTCGATGCCGGCGTTCTGCGTCGCTCGCCAGAAGGTTGGAAGCGAGCGTTCTGCCCTGTGCCTTTTCGGCGTTCATTCTGACTTCTGCAGTCTGATCGGCTAATGTTGAACCGGTTGAATAAACCGGGAACAGATCATCTATGCCCTGAATGGCCTTAAATCCGGGCTTGCCGGTTAGATCCGGATTGATCTCTGCAGTACCATTACCGTCGTAAAAGACGAAAAGATCTCTGATGTTTATGGGATCCTTGAACCCAAAATCTGGAAGAACATATAGAGTTGCATTCTCCCAGCTAACCGTGCCGGCACTTTCACCGACCGAATCCTGAACCGCTATCGGTCTCTCAGTGAGAGCGGTACCCCCCCCCCTCCCCGGCACGCACTGTTATTGCAGAAATATCAATCTGCCCGTTATTAGATGCGCGCGCAAAGACAGCATGATTACGATCTCCGCCGCTTGATTGGATGAAGCCGTAGTTGGCCATTTCCACGCGGATCTGAGGAGCATGAGCCTCCGCAAACATGCCGTAAACCTCTACGGGACTGGAATCGTCAGTAAATTGCAATTCAGCGGCTTCGCCGTTCTTGGTAAGAGCCTTTTCAACCGAGGCCTTAGCAGTGATCGTTCCTGTATTGACGAGTTGAATGGTATGTATCAAAGATTCAGGATACTGAACCGGCGTAGAAAGCGCTGAGGCTGATTGTGCGTCATAGTTTTCATAAGACATGAAGCCGCCCCGCATTCCGACCACTTGAAATGACGCTATGAAGTGCTCAGAGGTCGTTGGATTCGTAGGTCCAAATGCCCTGATTTCGGCATAGTGACTATTGCTCTCATATCTTCCGAGTGGAGCATCAATGACAGGATCGAGCGTTATCTGCTCATCGCGGATCTTGATAGCACCAGAAACATTTAAAACGCCGGAATTTTTAAGAACAACATCACACTTTGATGGGAAGGCGAGCATGCCGATTGAATTGACAAAATAAATTCCATAATTCCTGGCATAAGGCGACATGTAGTACCGCAGGCTGTAGTCTTCTCGTTTAAGAACGGTTCCTTCTTCTGGCAGAGCTAACGTGCTCGCAAATTTAATCTGAGACTCTGCATACATATCAGCTTCAGCAGTTGCTGACACGTCAAGAGTTCCACCATTTTCCGTTAAGCCAAACCCGAGACTTGAAAGTCCGAGAGATAAAGCCGATACTTCTGCGCGCAAAGCCTGATTCGCTGTAACGATTACATTAAGCGTTCCAGATTGTTCTGTTGGCTTGTGATTTTGGGTAACCCGCGCATTTACCCAGGTTCTTTCGTAACCGTTGGTCCATTTAACGATGCTTACATCCAGCAGATTTGAATTTCGAAGTATCCCTTTTGCATGAGTTTCAACTGCGAGATGACCTGAATGGATTCCCGTAAAGCCCTCAGCAGAGTCAGTAACGAATACAGTTTTCAGATTATTACCAACAATTGTAGGGTCATGAACCCAATTCGTTTCATCTCGAGTATCAACAATACTATCTTCAAAGTCTTCCCTCTGATACTCGTCAAAGAATGGACCATTTAAAGTTAAAGACCGCTCCTGATAAGCATAAGCGGTACTCGAAGATGCAACGGCAGATAACAGTGCCGCAACAAGAAGTGATTTTATAAAACCTCCGTATGGAGCGTTCGAAAGACCAAAGCGTAATGGTGATGAGTTTACAGGTTTACGTGCTGGCATAATGCCCTCCAGGGGATGAGAATCCGAACAGAGCTCGGTCAAATTCACTATAACTCGATTTGGCATTACTTTAGTTTCGCCTCAGTACTCTCGTTTCTGCTAATTCTTTCGAGCAACTGACACAGAAAAGAGATCTGCGCTACTGATTTCATGCCGAGATGCCTGCGTTCCCTTCAAGTCCTTTTGCTGCTCAGCTTCCATCGACAGAGAACCCAAACTCCCGGCCTCTAGCACCATCGGGTATTGACTCAAGTTAAAAGGTGCCAAAACTTTCTTTTTAATCCCGTGTTTTCTATAAAAAATGAAAACGCGGGATTTATTTTGGCAGTATAATAGCTCTACTCTATTTTAGAGTTGGTGCTATGAAAAGCGGTAACAAAAAACAACTCACCGGTTTCTCCGTGCAGAAGGATGGGGAGACTGAAAAGTGGCATGTTTTCCTGAGAACCAATCGCCGGTCCGGCTATCAGTACGTCGTGGCTGAGACTAATCATTGGGACAAGGAGAAGAAGCAGGCCCGCGTGACGGGGCGTCAGATGGTCGGCCGCATTCAGCCAACCAATGAGATCACCGTGTCCCCCAGGTTCCGCAAAAGATTTCCCCAATTCACACAGCCCGAACTCTTCTTTTGGGAAGGTCAGCTACTCTCGCGATCTGAGTATCTTTCTGCCAATCCAAATGCTCAGCAGGAATGGGATGAGCTGGAGGCGCAGCAGCAGAAAGACGCGGAGGAAGCCGCCGCAAAGGCGCAGCTGCTGGCTTCCGGCGAGGAACTGGAACCGGATCCGCTTGAGGAAATGCGTCAGGCGCGCCGTTATCTCCGCATCGGCAAGCCCTGGGCTGCATGGATGACGCTGCTCAACTGCGGCATGCTCGATGCCCTTGTGGGCATTTTCGGCGCGGATGACGGACTGCTTCTTGCTCAGTTGGCCGTCTATGTCTTCGACCAGGGACCTGCCATGGATCGATTTGAGGATTGGGCCGCTGCCACAGGGCTTCCTCGACTGCAGCCTGTTTCCGGGCAGAGGATTTCAGAGCTTCTCAGCCGAATTGATCAGAGCAAAATCAACGCCTTTTTCAAGACGCGCTATGACGCTGCGCGCGAGAGGTTCTTTGCTCGCCAGCGAGCGCAGACCAGCTCCGGCGAAGACGCCGGAGAGCCTCAGCAGCCGTTCCTCGTCGCCTTCGACAGCACAGGCATCAGTACATATTCCACAACCATCGATCAAGCGGAGTACGGCCACGCCAAGCAGAACCCGGAGCTCAAGCAGGTCAATCTGATGCTTCTGTGCGATGAGGAAACGGGCGAAGCCATCTTCGCTTACAGCTACTGGGGATCCATCAATGACTCAAAGGCGTTTGTCCCCATTCTGAAGCACATGATTTCCGCCGGCTTCGATCTGTCCTTTGTGACGTTTGTTACGGATCGCGGCTTCAGGAATCCGTTTGCCACGCAGTTCCTGCTTGATCATCACATTGGATTCGTCCAGGGCATTCCCATCGTTGAAGACTCCGTCAAGAAGCTGTTCCGCCAGCACAGGGATCTGCTCACGCAGAACGGCTACATGAACGGCGACACGGGATTTGTTGAAATGGCTCTCAGCCCCTCGGAGGCTGAAGCCTGGACGGAAAATTTACCGGGGGTGAAGCCTATTCAGCGCAAAGTCTTCATTTACCTCTATTACAACCCTCTGACCAATAGTTTCGCCGCGCGACGCCTTGCCAAGGATGTCGAGGATGCGCTCAAGGTTCTGAATTCGGGCAGGAAGCTGGACCCCCGTCTGGCTCAGCGTACGGCCAATTGCATCGGAGAGAAGGAATCCGATAAGGGTCATAAGGTTTACTACCGCAAGGCGCAGGTCATGACTCGGAAGACCGAGTTTGAAGGGTGCCTTGCCATCCGAACAGATCGGTATTTGTCTGCGGCTCAAGTGTTTACGATCTACTCGGACCGCAACAACATCGAACGCACCTTCCGGGAGCTGAAGGTCGAGGAAGATGCGCGCCGCCTGATGGCAACGCAGACTGCCTTTGAGGGCAAGCTGTTCGTTTATGAACTGGCCCAGTCAATCTATAGACAGGTAGCCATGCAGGCTCGAAAGAAGCAGGCTGTTCTGCCTGGGAACTCATTGAACAAGCTTCTGGCAGCTATTGAGCCGGTAGTGGCTGTGCGTGTGGGGAACGGCCGTGAATGGAGGGTGGATCTGCTGACCAGGCGGCAGACTCAGGTCTATGAGCAGATCGGCGTCACCCCTCCCGCGGGGAAGCACTACTTTTGGTGCTAGCCCACGGGAGTTTGGGAGAGAAAAAGCCCCGGGCGGTTCAATCGCAACCCGGGGCTTCTGGGATAACTGAAGAACAAGCGGCCTAACTCCGCTCATTCATCAAAGGTTCTTCTTCATAAAGTCCTCAATCTTGTCAAACGGGATGACATCCGTCTTGTCGTAGAGATCGGTGTGGTTCGCGCCCGGGATGATGAGAAGCTCCTTGTTGTCGCCCTTCAGCTGATTAAAGGTATCTTCGCTGAAATACCGCGAATGGGCCTTCTCGCCGTGAATAAGGAGAACCGCGCTTCGGATTTCGCTCGCGTACGTGAGGAGCGGCATCGTCATGAAGGAGAGCGGCGAGGTCATGTTCCAGGCGCCGTTGGAGTTGATGGAGCGCGCATGGAAGCCTCTCGGCGTCTTGTAGTACTCCCAGTAGTCCTTCACGAACTGCGGCTCGTCGCCCTTCAATTTCTCCGGGAGGCCGGGAGCCGGCGCATAGGTCCCGGAGGCATAGTCCTTCGTGCGCTGTTCATTCAGCTTTTCGCGCAAGGCGTAGCGGGCATCCGCATCCATGGCGTCGAAGTAGCCGCGGGCGTTGACGCGGCTCATGTCGTACATGGTCGAGGCTACAGTCGCCTTGATGCGCGTATCCATCGACGCGGCATTCACCGCCATTCCTCCGAATCCGCAGATGCCGATGAGACCGATATGGTCCGGGTTGACTTCGGGCGAAGTCGAGAGGTAATCCACGGCGGCGCTGAAGTCTTCCGTATTGATGTCTGGCGACGCGACATTCCTCGGCTCGCCGCCGCTTTCGCCGGTATAGGACGGATCAAAGGCAATCGTCAGGAAGCCGCGCTCCGCCATGGTCTGCGCGTAGAGGCCCGAGGCCTGCTCCTTCACGGCGCCGAAAGGACCGCTCACGGCTATTGCAGGGAGCTTGCCTTTGGCATCCTTAGGCTTATAGAGATCCGCGGCGAGCGTGATGCCGTAGCGGTTTTTGAAGGTGATTTTGCGGTGCTCGACCTTGTCGCTCTGAGCGAAGGTCTTGTCCCAGGTCGTTGCGAGCTTGAGACCAGCGTCGCTTGCAGCAGCACTTCCGTCAATAGTTGCGGCAGCAGAGACAGAGCTCGCCGCGGCGATTCCAACCGCAAGACCGGCAGCCAGTACTTTCTTCATGATGATTCTTCCCAAAACAGAGAGCAATTGCGAGCCTCAGCGCGATGGAATCGCGGGCTCTTCCGTATTGACAAAGCAGTTTAAGGAAGCCTCATGAAAATAGCGAATACTTATATTTTATATCTATCTATGCTCAATGAGCATGGCAAATAAGACAAAGCATTGCAGCCTTACACCCCATAAGAAAAAGGCTGACAAAAAGTCCTGAAGCGTCAGCCCGTTCTGCCGCCCTGGGCGCCCTGAAGCACCCTTTCGCGGCCCTTTGAGGCATACCACGCACCGCCCGCTTCATAGCGAAGACGCCGCTTCTCAAGCGGCAGCTCCTCTTCCGGCAATGGTCTTCCCTCATGCCAGAGGTCCCCATCCACCCATGCCTCTTCGGCGACGCCGAAAAGGAGCGCATTGGGAAACTGAGGAAGCCCTTCTTTAACGCGTCTGAAAATCACCCATGCGCTGCAGCCGGCAGGGAAAGGCAGCTCCCTCTCGCCGGAAAGAAACTCGAGACCCGCATGCGAAAGCTTCTCCGGATCCTCGTGCATCGTCGTCGTCCCGAGCTTGAAAACGGTTTCAGCCATCCCGGCCGTGGGCGTCGCAAGAAGAAAACGATCCGACGCTTCCGCGAGCCCGCGGGTGTAATGATTGGGGCCCGCCGTGAAAAGCACCCGGTCGAGCCCCCAGGGCGTGCACCAGCCGCAGGGCATGAAATCGAACTTCCCCTCAGAGCCCGCGCCGAAAAGCACCAGGCCGCCGTCGTTGAAGGAACGGAACACATCGTTGAGCGGAATTTGAATGAGCGCCATGACGCTTTTGCCTCATCTGATCTGGAGAAGAATGCAATTGATTCTCGTTTTTAACGATGGATATCTTACCGCCTCCTCAAAAAACAAAAGCCCGCGGGCGGGAAGCCATCCGAAAGATGACTGCCGCCGGCGGGCTTGAATGGCGTCAACAGAAACTCTAGGGATCAAAGCGACGCACGGAGAATGGCGAGAATGCCTTCCTTGTCGAGCGGACGGAAGGCGCCTTCGAGCGGGAACCAGTGCTTGAGCACATGGTCGGCCATGGCTTCAAAGTGTTCGTCCGTCACCTGGAGGTCGGAAAGCTTCGCGGGAAGTCCGATCGACCTGAAGAAGTCCGCCGTGAGGTCGATCGCCTTCTTAGCGGTTTCCATGGGGTCGCCAGCCGGATCCAGCCCCCAGACGCGGACGCCGTACTGAGCAAAGCGGGGAGCGGTCTCGGGCGTAAGGCTCCAGCGCATCCAGTGCGGGGTAATGATGGCAAGGCCCGCGCCGTGCGTAATGTCCGTGTAGGCCGAAATTTCATGCTCAATCCCGTGGCAGGGCCAGGCGGAGCCCGAGCGGCCGATCGAGAGAATGCCGCAGCAGCCGAAGGAGCTCGCCATCATGAGCTGAGCCCTCGCCTCGTAGTCGTCGGGATGGCGGATTGCCTCGGGCGCATATTTGATCACGGTGCGGAGCATCGCTTCGCACATGCCGTCGGTGAGCTCATTCCCTTCCTTCACGAAATACTGCTCGAACGTGTGGGACATGATGTCCGCCGCACCTGCCGCGGTATGCCACGCCGGAACCGTGAAGGTATAGGTCGGGTCCATGATGGACGCGGCCGGGAAAAGATTGGGCGCCGCAAGGAAGAGCTTCTCATCGGTATCCGGGTTCGAGATGACGCCCGAATTGTCGTATTCGCTCCCGGTAGCGGCAAGCGTCAGAACGGCATAGAAGGGAAGCGTGCGTCCGATCTTCGAAGAGTCGTACATGAGATCCCACGCATCGCCTTCATAGAAGGTGCCGGCCGAAATGCACTTCGTGCCGTCGATGACGCTTCCGCCGCCCACCGCCACGATGAAGTCGATCTTTTCGCGGCGGCAGAGCTCAATGGCTTTCTTCAGCGTTCCGATCTTCGGGTTGGGCTCGATGCCGCCGAACTCGAAAACGGTGAAGTCCGAGAGCTGCGCCTTCACGGCATCGAGAAGTCCGCTCTTTACAACGCTCCCGCCGCCGTAGGTGATGAGAACGCGCTCGCCTTTCCCGGCGACGAGCTTCCCTAATTCGTTGACGCGGCCCTTGCCGAAAACGATGTGGGTCGGAAGATAAAGGTCAAAATCTTGCATTTCTAGGGTCTCCAAAGTCGATTCCTGTCTGAAGGAACTGACGGGAATTCTAGGGAGAGAGGGATTACCCGGATATCTCAATTCTGCTGAGGAATTGCCTTTTCATCTCAAAACGCGGAGAAAAGAAAACCGCCTGATCTCCATCGTCTCTGGCGATGAAGAAGCAGGCGGCCGTCTCAAGCAAATTCTGCCTCGGGGTATGGAGCGCTTCAGCGCGCGCCGAGCCCGAGCATCTGCTGCGCACGGAAGAAGTTAAGCGCCGCAAGATGAAGATTCGTTTTGGCATCGGCCATGGCTTCGCCGAGCGTGGTGGGCTTCTGAAGAATGGGGAGGACGGCGGTGATGCCGAGCTCGTAAAGGGCGTTGAGTTCCTTTTCACCCAGCATATTGGCGCCCGTAAAGAGCACCACGGGCTTTCCGCCCGCGCGCCGGGCAATCCCGGCCGCGACCTTGCCGCCCTTCGTCTGCGCGTCGACGGCTCCTTCGCCCGTGATGATGAGGTCGGCGGTCTTTGCCGCCTCCTCAAACTTCATGAGGTCAAGGAGCGCGTCGATGCCGGAAAGGAGGCGGCCGTTCAAAAATGCCGCCACGCCTGCACCGGTTCCGCCCGCGGCGCCCGCACCCTTCAGGGTGTTCAACTTCGCTGCGCGCTTCTGGAAAAGGTCGGCAATGTTCTTGAGGCCGGCGTCGAGCACCTTCACTTCCTCAGGCGTTGCGCCCTTCTGAGGCCCGAAAACACATGCCGCGCCCTGGGGGCCGTAAAGGGGATTGTCGACGTCGCAAAGCGCTTCAATGCCCGGGGCATTTTTGCCGAAGAAGAAGCCGTTGAGGCGTATCCCCCGGACCATGGAAAGCGTCGCGCCGGTCGGAAGGAATGGCCTTCCGGCTTCATCGAGAAACTGCGTTCCGAGGGCGGCCGCCATGCCGCAGCCGCAATCCGTCGTGGCGCTTCCCCCGAGCGCGATCACGATGCGGCGATGACCGACATGGAGCGCCTCCGCAATGATCTGACCCAAGCCGATCGTCGTGGTCTTCATGGGGCTGAAGCCGGGGAGCCGGAGCCCAAGTCCGGCGGCTTCGGCGAGCTCCACGATGGCCGTCTCGCCGATCGAGAGGTAGCGCGAACGCACGCGCTGTCCGCAGGGGCCCATCACTTCAATCGGAAGGAATGCACCGCCCGCGGCCTTCTGCACCATCTCGAGGGTCCCCTCCCCGCCGTCCGCAATAGGGAAAGACTCAATCTGCGCTTCGGGAAACACTTTCCTGGCGGCGCTCTCAATCTGCGCGGCCGCCTGACTCGAGGTGAGCGAACCCTTGAAGCTGTCGGGAAGGATGAGAATTTTCACGGGGAAACCTTCGAAAATGGGCAATTGAAAATGTCTGGTCGGGAATCGGAATGGAATTGAGTCCGATGCCTCGGGAGAAGACGAGCATGATAGCGCGGATCGACCCATGATCTTAAGAAGACCGGAAAAGTCTCTCGATATGCGTCATCCCGTTTTGAAGTGTTTATGCCGCTTCCCGGCCATGAGAATCAAAGTCTGAATCGGTAGAATAAGGCTTTTAAGAATTTCCTTCTCCCGGAGTGTTCGAAATTGTCTTTTGAAGCAGCCTCCGCCTGGCTCTCGAAGCGCGGATTTGCCGACCGCATTCACCGCTTTTCCGGTTCGAGCGCCACGGTAGAGCTCGCCGCACGCGAAATCGGCGTCATACCCGCGCGAATTGCCAAAACCATGGCGATTGCCGGTCCCGAGGGACCTCTCCTCATCGTTGCAGCAGGCGACATGAAGCTTGACGGTCGAAAATTCAAGCGCATCTTTCATGCGACGCCGCACTTCATTTCCCGCGACCTCGTGGAATCCCTCATCGGACATGCGCCCGGAGGCGTCTGTCCTTTCGGAATCAAATCGGGCGTTCCCGTCTATCTCGATGAATCATTGAAGGCTTATGAAACCGTCTGGCCCGCCTGCGGCGACGAAGCGAGCGGCGTGGAGCTCTCGCCCGCAGAACTCGAGAAGGCCGTGGGCAGCTGCACCTGGATTGACGTCGCAAAGCCCGCGGCGCCGGTTCCACCGGCTGCCGCAGCCTAACGGCATTCACTTTTTCCCGAAGAAGCATGTCCATCCGAACGCTGATCGAAAACTACCGCGAGCTCCGGCAGAGCCCGATCTGGCGGCTTCTTGCCGCCGACACAGGCCCGCAGTCGATTGCCATCCTGCAGACGCTCCTCTTTGACAACGAACGCGAGCTCCCGGCCTCCGTCTTTCTCGAGCGTCTTATTCACGCCTATGCCGAAGGCGCCCAGGAAACGATTTCCCGCGATGAAGCCCGGGCGCTTGCAAGCCGCTGGGTGAAGGAAGGCTATCTCGTCTGCCGCCTAGCGGAAGGACGGAGCGAAGAGACCTACGAACTCACGAGCGCCGGTCAGGAAGCAATCCGCACGCTTTCGCGCTTTCAGACGAAGCGCACCGGGCCGACGGAGAGCCGCCTCGAGATGGTGACGCATGCGATTGAGCGCCTCGCGGCCGACTCAGACCGATCGAAAGCCGGGCGCATTGCTCAGCTGAAGGCTGAAAAAGAACGCATCGACGAGGAAATCGCCGCCATTGAAGCCGGACGCAGTCCCTCCATTTCCGAGCAGGCGGCGCTTGATCGCGTGAGCGAGATCTTCGACCTCGTCAGCGAGCTCGAAGCCGACTTCCGGCGCGTGCGCGAGGAGTTCGAGAGGCTGAACCGGGATCTGCGCGAACGGATTCTCAAGTCATCGGCCTCCCGCGGCTCGATTCTCGACCGCTTCTTCGCCGGCGTCGACGGAATTTCGGAAAGCGACGCCGGCCGCGCCTTCACGGCCTTCTACCGGCTTCTGATGGACAACCGCGCCAATGCTGAGCTCGAGAGCGCCCTCACCCGCATCGCCACGCGCGGGTTCTACAGAAAACTCACGCGCGAGGAGCGCCGGCGGCTTTCGACCCTCCAGCGCATGCTGCTCGACCGGGCGGGCCACACGCACGCCGTGATGACGCAGCTCGCCAAATCGCTTCGCGATTTTGTGAGCTCGCGCGACTACGTGGAAGAAAGGCGCCTCACAACCCTCATCCGCGACGCCCGGCGCACCGCGCTCGATCTCTCAAAGACCGTCGGCATCAAGGAAGGCTTCATGGAGGTGACGCTCTCTTCCGCCGTAATCCGCTCGATCGACCAGTATTCGCTCGACGACCCGGAAGAGACGCGGATGGATTCGGAAATCGCCTTCGGCGCCGCGCCCGAGGTGGATGCCTTTGCCATTTTCGAGCGCATTCTTGCTTCCGAAATCGACTACCCGCAGCTCATGCGCGCCGTGGAAGCCGTGCTCACGGCCCCCGGCGCCCCGTAGCGCGCGTCGATCGGCGACATCTACCGGTCGCTCGCCAATCAGCAGGGACTTGGGTCCGTCGTCGGACTTCTGTCGCTCGCAACGCGCTACGGCGAACCGGGCGGCCCCGGGATGCCGGCGCTGCGCTTTTCGTCCGCCAAGGACAAAATGAAAAGCCCCGAAGTCGACATGTCGGACCCGAAGTTCCGTGTTCCTCTGGCACTCCCCGCCGTTGACGAGCCGCTCGTCTGGAAGGACCGCCTTCAGAATGAACGCCATGCGCGGATTCCGCTCTATTGGTTCACGCTCGAGAGCGTTGAGAAAATGCGCGAATCCCACCGCTGGCGCTGAAAGAAGCCCTAACAGGAAGAATTTGAACACCCCACCGAGAAAGTCAAGTGACAGAAATGGATAAAGATCCCGCCGAAATGCCTGACGCACTTCAGGAACCGATGGAAGCCGACCCATCGCGGGAAAGCGCCTTTGAGGGAGACTCCGAAGAAGCCGACCGCGAACTCTACGCGGGCGACACCGGAACGCTCCCGGCCCTTACGCGCCAGGTGCTCGTGCACCTGTTGAAAGGCCCCTACTTCGAGCGCTCGAGAAGCGAACGCCTCTGGCAGGAACTCAAGGTAAGGGAGAAACTCATCCGCTCGCGGCTCTCCGACCTTTATCTGGATCTCCTGGTCGACGACGAGCTCGGGGTCGCCTTCTGCCGGAAGCCTGATCTCGGCGACCATGATGCTCCGTCGCTTCTCAATACCGTGCGCCTCAGGTTCCTCGATTCGGCGGTGCTCCTTGAACTCAGGGACCAGCTCATGCGTGCCCGCGCGAACGGCGAGCGCGCGGTGGTCACGAGCGCCGACGTTGCGGAAATGCTCCGGCTTTTCGACCGGTCCGCCGGCACCAAAGACCGCATTTTCCAGCAGCACTTCAAGGCGATCGTGAGGCGCCTCACGGAAAGAAGGATTCTCCTCACGCTCAAATCGGGCGACGCCATGGAAATTTCGCCCGTCCTCCCGCTCCTCTTCCCCACGGCGGCGATTGATGAGCTGAAGAACGCCTACCTCCGGCGCATTCTCGAAGACGCCAAAACGCCCGAAGAGGCTGAAGAAATCATGAAGCGCTATGAAGTTCTGAAGAACGGGATCGGTGCGGGCGCGGCAGTGCCTCAGGGCGTAGCGCTCGACGAATCCCCCTTCGGCGGCGAGAGCGACGAAGAGGAAGAGTCCGACGCGGATGAGGACGATGCGAACGACGGCAATGAGGAGACGAACTGATGCTTGAGAACACAATCGGCGGCCTCGTGCAGTGGAGGATCAAGCGGCTTCAGGTCTTCAACTGGGGCATTTGCTAGTCGAATAAAATGTTATCAAACCTCCCATAACGCGCAGAATAGGAGGAGTAAAAATGACGCTTTGTTCGATTGGAGTCATTGCCCGACATTACGGCGTTTCGCCGAGTACTATCAGACGCTGGGTGGAGAAAGGCTTTATTCAGGCAGAAGGTCGAAACTTCGGCGGTCATCGAAGATTCAGAGAGCCTGCAGTTCAGTCATCGGAAACGGCCGGGCGAAAGATTGTCGGTTATGCCCGAGTTTCCTCGCACGACCAGAAGTCGGACTTGCTGCGGCAGGCTGATCGCCTGCGTGAGGCGGGATGCGACGAAGTGATTTCCGACATCGGTTCCGACCTCAACTGCAGAAAGCCCGGTCTGCGCAGACTCCTGCGGATGCTTCTCGACAACCGCATTGAGAAGCTGCTGGTTCTCCACGAAGACCGCCTTCTGCGATTCGGTGTGCCCCTTGTTCGCTTTCTCTGCGGTCGGGTGAATACGGAATTTCTCGTCGTTGAAGCCGTGACGCCCGTGTCCTTTGAAGCAGAGCTCGCCCGGGATGTGGTGACGCTCATGACGGTTTTCTGCGCCCGTCTCTACGGGCGGCGGGGAAGACGCAAAGGCTCACCGCGTAATTTGCAAGCGATGGGATAAAAATTTATTTCCTTAAATATCAATAAATTAACTTCTATTTAAGGATTTCGTGCTTCGGTGCGACACAGATTGACGTATGCTGTGTGCAATATGTGGGGAAAGTTTTCGCATTCTACATGATTTCCCCATGCACCTCGATCCACTCCGTCCATCCGATCCTGATCCCCACATCATCGACAGCGACCGCATTGAAGCGCTTGAGGTCGACAACAGTGAAAACTCCGTGCGCACCATCATTCGACTGATCGATGTTGAGAAGCTCGGGAGCTTTGAGCGCGAGGAGCTCGACAAACTCCGCCGCGCGTTCGGCAGGGAACGCACCCGTTTCATTCAGCTCCTTCGCATGCGGGAGCATCGCAGGAACTGCTACGGCACGGGCTACCGCAAGATTCGCGACGCCATCGTGAAGAAAGACCGCATGGATAAGAATGCGGGCGTTGACGTGCAGGCAAAGCATTTCGGCCTGCAGGCAAGACACTGGAAGATGGCGCTGCAGTCGGCGGCGATCGTCGTCTCGAACTACTGGCGTCTGGCGCAGGCGAACGCCCGATCCATGATTTTCGCCAAAGAGTGGACGAAGGACCTCAATGATGTGGAGCGCTTCTACATCAACATGATGCTTTCGAAGCTGCGCCCGGAATTCTTCGAGCTTCTCGACGGCAGGAATCCGCACTTTGAAAAGTTCCGAATGGAGGAAATCCGCGACCTGCCGAAACTCTGCCTGAGGATCCGCCGAACGGTAAGGAGAGCCTTGGGCAGTTTCCCAAGCCCTGGCCGGTCCGTCAACGTCTGGTTCGACCAGTCCTGCTACAAGGTGCAGAACGAAAACGGCATCGAGTGCGTCTACCTGACGAGCATGACGAAGGGGAAGCGCATCCGCGTTGAACTCAAGGGCATCGGCAAGGTGGGAAGCGTCATTCACCTTCTTTTCAGGAAGGACGGGAAGCTTGAGTTCCATGTCATGGAGCCTCTGAAAAAGAAGGCGCTTCAGAATGTGCCGGCCGTTCCCGAGGAAAATTACTACTCCCGGGCTTAATGACATGGACCACCCACTGCATCGAACCCGTTCGAGCGAATGGGCGCGACAATAGGTGTATCTACCTCTAATACCGCAGGAGGCCATGCCATGACAAAGAAGCATACGCAAACGACGCTTGATGTTTCCATCAAATATTCCGCGATCGGGCTGGACCTTGCCAAATACGACGTTTCCTTGGCAGCGGTGACGCTCAACGAGGGAGAAATTATTTGTATCGACCGCGTGACTTATGCTGAGCTCTATGAGCTTGCCGACAAGCTCTCCCCGACGCTGTTTGCAGTTGAACCGTGCTGCGGCTACTCGCAGCTTGCCCTTGAGCTCGAGGCTCGCGGCCATGAGATGCGCGTTATCAACGGCAAAGTCGTCAAGATGTGGATCGACACGCATATGTCGGGCCAGAAAACCGACATCAACGATGCGCTCGCGCTTGCCCGGCTGACGGCCGATCCGGATCTTCGGCCTATTCGCGCGAAATCTCTCGAAGAATGCCGCATTATGACGGTGCAGGGCGTGCGTCAGCAGCTGATCGGACAACGTACGAAGACGCTCGTCAGCTTCAAGGGCTTTGCCCAGACCTGGGGAATCCACATGCCTGCCGGCAGGCGCAATCTCAAAAAGATGCGTGAAGCCGTGGAAGCTAAGGCAGACATGATGGGCGACGCAGCTGTCTCTGCTCTGACGACGATGCTTGACCGCGTGAAGACGCTCGATGATCAAATTCATCAGCTCGACAAGGACCTTGAAGCACTGGTCAGCGCCAATGCCAACGGCAGGCTGCTGAAGAGCGTCATGGGCGTCGGCACTCAGATCGCCGCCCGCTTCATTACGGTTGTCGGCGATGTAAAACGGTTTGAAACGTCACGCTCGCTTGTTGCCTACATCGGATGCGTGCCGAAAAATTACATTACGGGGCATGTGAATAAGCCCAGACAAAAGAAGAGCTCTGCTCCCGACCTGAGCAGCAAGGGCCAGGGGCGAATCAGCCGCCGCGGCGACAAATTGCTGAGATCCCTGCTGATGCAGGGTGCGGCCTGCATCTACATGCAGTACTGCAAGAGGCAGCTGCCCGACTGCCAGCTCACAAAGTGGATTGACAAGCAGCTGGCGGTGAGGAAGCCCTACGGCAAGATCATGGTGTCGCTGGCGGCGAAACTCATCCGGATCGCATGGGCGGTGCTCACCTACGGCAAAAAGTTCGACATCCACAGAGCGGGCGTCCCCCGCTCGGTGCTGGCGGCGATGGCCGTTCAACCCAGCAATGAGGCTGCCGCTGTAGCATGAGGCATCGGCAATTCCATAACTAATCGCGTGAAATGAGAAACCCTTTTCTGTAAGGCTTGTCCGACAGCTATTCATGTCGAATTGCACTTGATGCATGTGGCTTTTTATTGGCAAGGACAAGACTTCTGATGAGTTCATTTTGGCCATGGCATGCAAGCATGCCGACAGGCCTGAGAGATTAACGGAAGCGGCCTCTCTCGTTGATGCGTGATTACTGGGACTGGAATACTGCCGGCAACAACCAAAATGACATAACACGGATTAGCCGATGTAGGGTCGCTAAGTCCGAATGCGGGCTGCGCTTCGCTTGTCGCATTCGCACATAGCGACATTGTATCGGCGGAGGTCCTGTAAAGCGGCTTACGCGGCATATGCTCCGCTCGGCCTGAAGGCCGTGCTCGCTATTCCACGACCGCTTGACAGGAATAGGCTCAGTGCCTGAAGGCACCAGGCCAGCAATGCCGCCAGCTGCCGCTATAAGGCGCTCGACTAACTCACTGCCCGCAGCTTCGCTCCTGAGCTCGCGCGTTACCGTACTTGGAGCTTGACAAACGTGGGTGGTCCAGAGATCGACATGGGCCTTACAGAAGTCTTCACGGACGATGAAGGGAATCACTACGGAAAAAAGCTCGGGGAGCTGCTCTCGAAGTTTGCTGAGACGCTCAATCGGAAACTCACGGCAAGGAATCGCCTGCTGTCGCTTGCGCGGAACACGACAAGCAAGCGAAAGCGCCGCAACATCCTGCGCTTCAATCTGGGGAGCGATCGTTTTGAAGCGCTCAAAGCCCGGATGAAGTCTCAGATCCGATGCTGCATCAATCATGCTCTGAATGAAATATTCAAGAAGGCACCAGCAGACGCGTACATCGTCGAGGAGCTGAGCGCGAATTTCCTTCAGGATAAAAAATGGCCTAAACGCGTGAAGCGCCTGCTTTCCGGCTGGGTCCGGGGCATCATCGGCGAACGGCTGGCCTTCAAGGCGGCCGAGCGTCAGGTGAAGCTTGTGAAGGTAGCGAGTTCTTATTCGAGTCAAACATGCCCAGAATGCCTACTGGCTCACCGGGAGAACAGAAATGGCGACAAATTCAAGTGCAGGCACTGTGGTGCTGTCTACCAATCAGACCATGCAGCAGCGCTTACCTTGCTTCTCCGAGTGGAAAGAGGAACGTGGCCCGGCAAGATGACGAAGGAACAGGCCTGGGAGCTTTCCCGCCGGGAGTATGAGGAGTGCTGCCGCTTAAGAGGCGTGGAGCCGCTCGAGGATCCTCATAAATCCAGAAAGAAGGTGAAGAAGGCTGGCGCTGCGAAGTGAAGCGCCTGACTCTAAGTTTTTAAGCAGAACCCGAAAACCAAAATGAATGAAGAAACAATACTGAAGACCGGAAAACCGCCGGACATGCAGTAAGAAACCGTCAATCCCGGCGGTCATGCGATCCGAAGCAGGCATGAGGAACTGAGAGTGCGTATGGATGAGAGAGCAGCGCACGTAATGATCGCTTCTTCAGCCAGCCAGGAAGCACGCCGGGAAATACAAGCGCTTTTAGAGCGGCAGCCCGGGCCATTTCAGACTTTGTTCCCAAAGCGGGGCAGAGGAAGAAATTGAGCAGGAGCTGCTGACCGTTACGGCGCTGACAGCCCTGATCCATTCGCTCAGTCCAGGGATCAGAGAGCTGAACAAAGGAACCACCCCGGTAAAATTGGTGGATTCCAGCTAACGGCACCTTCTCCAACATCCACGACATCCCCATTTCGGAAAAGGGCTTTCTTTTCGTGGGCGCATCGGGCTCGGGGAAATCGACGCTCCTTGACGCGATGATCACGCTCCTCTTCCCCTACCCTTCCTACAACGCCGCCGCCCGTGAGGGCGAGCAGCGTCGAGGCGACCGCAACCTCCTCACCTACATCCGCGGCGCTTGGTCGACCCAGGCCGAACTCGAAGGCACGGGGTCCCCGCGCGCGAAGACGCAGTATCTGCGCCCGGGCGCAACCTTTTCGGCGGCCGCCCTCACGCTTTTCGACAGCGAAAGCCGCACGGGCGACACGACGCTCCTCCTCGTCGCCTGCATCCGGAAGAGTTCGAATGAGGAAGCTGCCGTCAACAAGCAGTTCTTCATCATCGACGGCAATTACAGCTTCAATGCGGACGACTTCACGGGGTTCGCGAAATCCCAGTTCGACTGGCGCTGGCTCAAGGACCGGCTCCCGCCCTTCACGAGCTTTACGACCTTCAACGCCTACAGCGACGCCTTCTGCGACCGCTTCGGGATCCGCGACAAGACGGCCTTGAAGCTCCTCGCTAAGGCCCAGTCAGCGAAGAACCTGGGCGACCTCAACACGTTCCTCAGAAACTTCATGCTTGAGGAACCGCGCACGTTCGCGATGGCCGAGAAGCTCACGACGGAATTCCACGATCTTTCGGACGCCCACTCGGCCGTGGTCGAAGCCCGCGAGCAGCGGGACATCCTTCGGGAAGCGAGGAAGCTCTGGGACGAGCGCGAGGCGCTCCTGAGCAGAATCGCGTTTCTTGAATCTGAAAGGAACGCCATGGAATGGTGGCGGCCGATGACGGAAAAGCGTCTCGAGGAAGCAGAGCTCCCGAAGCTCCAGCGCGAGCTCGAGAAGGCCCTCCGCGCGGTGCAGATTGCCGGGCAGAAGGAAAGCGACGGGCAGACGCGTGCGGACGAACTCCGCACGCGCCTCAATGAGTCCGGCGGCTTCTCAGTCCAGCAGCTCGAAGCCCGCGTGAAGCAGTTGACGACCGAATATGCGCGCGCCGAAGCGCATAAAAAATCGGCGCTTCGTCATGCTTCGACCCTTGAAAAGGATCTTCCCAAGTCGAGCGACGCGTGGCTCGCCTTTACCGATGCGCTTCACCTCTATCTCGAGGAAGAGGACCGGGCGGGCACCAATCGCACCCGCGAACGCGACGGGCTCGTTTCCGAAGAGCGCGACCGCTCGAAGGTCTTTCAGGAGACGGTCCAGGAAATCCATTCGATGCGCGAGCGCCTGTCAAACATTCCGTCGAAGAACCTTGATCTCCGTGCGGAGCTCGCTGCCGATCTCAATGTTTCCGAAGAGGAGCTTCCCTTTGTGGGCGAACTCATTCAGGTGAAGCCTGATGAATCCCGCTGGCAGGGCGCGATCGAGCGCGTGCTCCACAACTTTGCGCTCTCGATTCTCGTCGACGAAAAGCTCTACCCGGCCTTTACGGAGCTCCTTGAAACGAAGCGCCTGAGGGGCCGCATCGTCTACTACCGCGTGAGAAATCAGTCGCGCGACTTTGACGGCTTTTTCCGTCCGCGGAGCATCCCTTCTAAGCTCGACTTCAAGGAAGGACGCTGGGACGCGTGGCTCGCCGCCGAGTGCGCTCAGCGCTTTTCCTACCTCTGCGCGGATAATCTCGACGAATTCCGCCGTGCCGACCAGGCGGTAACCCGCTCGGGTCAGGTGAAGCACAACGCGGAGCGCCATGAAAAGGACGACCGCATTGATGTAGACGACCGCCGCCGCTGGGTGACGGGCTTCACAAACCTCGAAAAGCTCGCGCTCTTTGAAAAGGAAGCCCAGAGGCTGGGCGACGAAATTACGGCGCTCCAGAAGAAAATCCAGAAAATCGAAGCGGAGGCCAAAGCCGCTCAGCAGCGGCTTTCCGCCGCCAATGCGCTTCTCAACACCGACTGGGACGAAATCGACGCGGAAAGCGCTGCCCAAAGACTTCAGGCGGCGAACGAGGAGCTCGACGAATTCGTACGGAAGACCCCCGACCTCGAACGCCTCAAGGTGGAGCTTCGCGATGCTGAAACCGAGCTCGCGAAGCTCCGTGAAGCGCGAAGCAAGGCTTCCGCCAATGAAAGCATTGCCCGGCAGCAGCTCAAGGCCGCCGAGGAACGCATTTCGGCGCATGCAAACGTGCTCAGCCAGCTCGAAAGGATGGTGAAGGACGGGAATGCGAAAACGCCGGGCCAGGAAGAGCTCGACTCCATCGACCGGCGTGCCACTGACAACGGGAAAACCGAGGTGACGTTGAGAAACCTCAATGCGCGCGATTCGAAGGTGAAGGACCTGATCGGCGAGGACCAGATTGAATGTTCGAATCGAAAGACCGAAGCCGAAGCCGGCGTCACGTCGCGCTTTGAGATCTTCCTCCTCAAGTGGCCGAAGGAAACCGAATCGCTCGATGCGAAGCTCGAATCTGCCGGCGATTTCTTCAAGAAGCTCGAGCGCATTGAGACGGACGGCCTCCCGCGCCACGAGAAGCGCTTCCGCGAGCTTCTTGAAACTCAGTCGCTCCAGCACTTTGCCGACCTCAACCTTGAGATGCGCCAGGCCCGTCAGGACATTCTCCAGCGAATGGAGACCGTGAACGAATCCTTGGCGGCAGCGCCCTTCTCGCGCTTGGCCGAAGGCGACTCGCACCTGCGGATTGAAGTGAAGGACCTGAAGCTTAAGGAAGTCGAGGACTTCCGGCATCAGGTGGGCGAACTCATTCAGGGCGCCTGGGAAGGCGAACTCTCGGACGAGGACGCTGAAAAGCGCTACAAGCTCATTTCCGAGCTTGTGAAGAAGCTCGATCCTGCACAAACGACCGAAAAGGCGGCCGACCTCTGGCGCCTCACGGTGCTCGACGTCCGCCGCCACGTAGCCTTCACGGCGAGCGAATTGAACGACGAAGGCGAAATCCTCGAAACCTATTTCTCGGGATCGGGCAAATCGGGCGGTCAGCGCCAGAAGCTCACGACGACGTGCCTCGCGGCGGCCCTTCGCTATCAGCTGGGGAGCATCGATAATGGCCTTCCCGCCTTTGCGCCGGTTATTCTCGACGAAGCTTTCGACAAGGCCGACAGCGAATTCACCGACATTTCGATGAACATCTTCAACCGCTTCGGCTTCCAGATGATCGTGGCGACGCCGGAAAAGTCCGTCGTGACGCTCGAACCCTACATCGGCGGCGCCTTCTACGTCGTTATGGAGGACCGGCGGAACTCGAGCGGCCTGTCGGTAAGCTATGACGACAAGACGGGGCGTCTCGACTTTAAAAACGCGGCGCCTGTCGTTCCTGAGAAGCATGAGGTAAAGACGGTGAGTCAAAAGCCGCAGAAGCCCGCCGCGAAGGAATCCGCGCGGGAGAAGAAGGAAGAAGCAAAGCCCGAGCCGTTGCCGGGCCTCTTCTGACTGCCGATCGCTTCCTTTGACCCTCCGGCGAGTCCTCGCATAAAGGCTCACCGGAGGCATCCCATTCCATTCAGACGGATCGCTATGGCAATCAAAACGCCCCAGGAAATGGATGACGCGCTCAAACGCGCATTCTCCCGCTCCTTTCCGGAGTGGCTTGGTGATGACGTGAGCTTCGGGCTCTTGAGTCCGACGATGAGGAGTGTTCTCATTGAAAAACCGCTCGGGCGGATGAATGAAAAGGAAGGCGCAGTCAATCTCACCCGTACGAAAGAACTCATTCAATCCTGGAAGCGAGTGGAAGGCCGTCGCGGATGGAGCGTCGGCTGGAAGAAAGCGCAGTGGCGAAAGCTCGGCATTGCGGTTGAACTCCCCTCCTGGGTGGAAGTGCGGGAAGCTGCGGATCTCTGCGATGCATTGAAGCCTGACAGCATTGACGGCCAATCATGGAAAGCGGCTGTACATCGGGTGAGATCCATTGCAATGGAATTTGGAATTCCATTCAAAACACTCCATACGGACGAAGCGATTGAAAAGGAAGGCGGACGACCTCTTCTGCGTCTTATTCGAATTCTGCGCAATGCCAATGCGCTTTGGCCCATGGAATTCGACGACCATGAATTGAAGCGCTTCACAGAGCTTCTCAAATGGCTTCTCGCGCATCCCGATTCCGGTCTCTTCATTCGGGAAATACCCGTTGAAGGCGTCGATACCAAATGGTTTGAAAAGCATCAGGCATTGATTTCCGGTGTCTGGCAATTAATAAAGGAACTGGATGGAAAGGATACGCTCAATGACAACGTTGATTTCCTCACAGCGCTCGGGCTTCGAAGAAAGCCGCTCTTCGTGCGCGTGCGCCATGCGTCCTTCTGGACCGGGGGCGATGCCAATGACGTCGTTCAGCTGACGCTCGATCGGCTTGCCGCCTCACGTCCCCAGAAGAAAACGGTCGTCATCATTGAAAATGAACAGACGGGGTTATCGCTCGATATACCGCCCGACATTCCGATATTGATCGGAATGGGCTACGGCGTAACGGCACTCGATGAAGCGGAATGGCTTGCGGATTGCCGGATTCTTTATTTCGGCGATCTTGATACCCACGGCCTCGCAATCCTCTCTGATCTTAGAAAGATTTATTCCCAGACGGAAAGCGTCATGATGGATGCGGAGACATTCGTGAAATTCCGGCACCTTGCTGTGTCTGAACCAAGCCAGGTGAAAAGAATGCCGGACTGTCTCACGGAAAAAGAGCTCAGGCTGCTCGAAATGCTGTGCGAAACAAAAGGAAGACTGGAGCAGGAGAGAATTCCGATTAATGACATCAATCGTTCATTCAGGATGTTATTCAATTAAAATGCATAGACAGGATGATGCCATTGTTCATAGTTCACCTCTTTAACATAAGTTCAATTCCATACCCGTTTTATATCCGTAGAAACTGATTGAAGTGATATGCAATATATTTGAAATGTACAGATTTCATGAGATGAAGACCAGTTTACTCTCTCTTGCTGCATAATGCACTTCACTCTCTTACCAAAAATATCTGGAAATCTAACACAATAAAAACAATTTGCCATTCCATTCCGACATTCATCGAAGCTTTAAAGCGACATGAGAAATTCATTGAATATCAGGTACGAAATTTTCACCCATTTGGATCTCTGGATATTGTAAACACCTCGAAATAATGTGCAGCGGCTCTTTTATGCAACCTGGCGTCTTCCAATCTCTTCAATTCTATTCATTTGATTTGTATGGATTGTAGATGAGATCCAATCCATACTTTCTTTATCCATTTGAATCAACTCCAGCTTAGCTGGTTGCCATGTTTACGCGACCTAATCATCCATTAGAGCATCACTATCCATGTGCTCTATAGACAACAGTTAAACAGAAAGTTCGTCATGTTGATAAAATGGCCATGCTTATTCAAATCACTTCAATATGACGCTGCTGCCAAAGGATGTAATTCAGCTGAGCCGAATTGAGCGTTTTCACGCTGACGGCTATCAAACGATGAAGCAGGATGCTTCGTCGTTAGCCTGCGTGCGCCCGCTTTTTTCCGATGCGCTGCGCCTGCGTCTCGCGACCATCTCTGAAGAGAGCAAGAACACGAAGTTCCAGTCTCCTGAAGAAAAAATTAGGAGAACTCTTTCGTGATGCTTCAAATTCAAAGCCTGAGATCCGGAGCCGGGGCAAGCTTCCTCGCAGCATCCCTCTCTTGGCACGTCTCTCATATGAGCCGAAAAGTGCTGGCGCTCAGCGTCAGCGATTCGCCGGCCCCTCTGGAGCTTTATTTCAATATTCCTCTCCCGTGCCGGGAGGGCTGGCTGACGTGCGTCCGGGACGGCCGCTCTCCCTTTGACGCGCTCTGGCGCTATACGAGTTCGCTTTTTGTGCTGCCGCTTGGCTGCGGCGAAATGTCTCATTCACGCTGGAATGCCCGAGCAGTACAGATCGAAACGTGCTGCCATTTGATCAGGGAAGCGCTTGAGCGTGGCTTCACAGACATTATTGTGGATGCCGGAAATAGCGGGGCTCTTCAGCAAAACTGGGCTTCGGGCATCACAAACGCCCTCGCGGACGTAATTTTTACAGTCGGAGAGCCGGATGCCGGCTGTCTGATGTCTCTGGCTGAGCGGCAGCTGCACCCCAAGGAAGCCGTAGTACTCAATAAAGTGCGTCCTGAGAGCGCCTCCATGAAGGAGGCAAAGGAATTTCTCAACGTTCTCCCCGGCATCTCCGATCATCTTGCGCCCATTGCCATTCCATTTGATGATCTCGCATTGGAAGCAAGCTTTCTGAAGCAGCCCGTCGCTCAGACTGTGCCGGATGCGGCAAGCTCACGCATGATCTCAAGTCTTGCCTGCTGGGCAAGACTTCAGCTTAAGCGCCATGCCGTCCGGGAGGGATCTTCATCATGAAATCCTTTCTTGGATATTTTTCCGGTCCGCTGACAGCGTACCGACTGTCGATGAGAAGGCTGAGGCTGTCCGCTAAGACTGTCCTCAGCTTGCTTGTCAACAGCATTCTGTTGTCAGCTCTTTGGCTCCTCTGCCCGCTTGAGAATGCCGGTTGGTCTTCGATTCGGCGCAATGCTCAGTTCTGGTTTCCGCAGGTGAACTTCATGTCGCTGCGGACGCTCGACTGTTTGCGCATGCTTCTGCAGGGTTTATTCATCCTCATCACGCCTCTGAAGGCAAGTTTACCCCCCCCCTCCCCCACCAGAAAATGATCCTGATCGGCTGAATCGCCGAAAATATCAGGCAATTTCCGAAGAAGAAGAAGCATCTCTCGGGATGCGATTCTTCATCAGCAGCAGAGAACGCCTGCGCATTCTCTCCAATCTCCAGCGCCGCTTCGTCACTGCGCTGATCAACTCGATCACGCTGAACCTTGAACGTCTTCCGAACGTTCACCGGCGGCTTCAGGCTGCGGGCGTTCGCCGTCGTCTGGCCGTCACGAAGATTGAGATCCTCGTTCTCGTCCTTCTGATTGCGGCCGGGATTGCACTGAGCGCAATCTGCGTAACTCAACCGCTTGACACGCAGAATCAGACGATTTTTCTGATGCTTACGCTCGGAACAGCGCTGCTCCTCAGGGAAGTGCGCTCACACCTGTCGCTGCTCCTTCTGATCATCCTTTCGATTCTGGTCTCCACACGCTATCTGTGGTGGCGTTATTCGGAAACCCTGAACCTCGATTCGACTGCGGGCGCGATGTGCTCGCTCCTACTCGTTGCGGCAGAAACCTATGCCTGGGTCGTAATGCTCCTCGGCTACTTTCAGGTTTTCTGGGTGCTTGACCGCAAGCCCGTTCCCTGTCCGGAGGACAAAGCGCTCTGGCCGCATGTGGACGTATTCATTCCGATCTACAACGAGCCCCTGGACGTGCTTCGTCCGACGGTCAATGCCGCCGCATCCATGGACTGGCCGCAGGAAAAGCTACACGTATGGATTCTCGACGACGGCGACCGCGACGAAATCAAAAACTTCGCCCATTCTGCGGGCGTTGGCTACATTCGCCGGAATCAGCACGATCATGCCAAGGCCGGCAACATCAATCATGCGCTTTCAATCGTAAGGGGCGAATTCGTCGCCATTTTCGACTGCGACCACATCCCGGTGCGCTCTTTTCTCCAGCTCACCATGGGCTGGATGCTCAGGGATCCGGATATTGCACTCGTACAGACGCCGCATCATTTTTATTCACAGGACCCTTTTACGCGCAATCTCGGTCTGACGTCCCATGAGCCGGATGAAAATTCGCTCTTCCACGATCTGATCCAGAAAGGGAACGACACCTGGAACGCAACCATGTTCTGCGGATCCTGCGCCGTCATTCGCCGTAGAGCACTGGATCAAGCCGGCGGCATCGCCGTCGAGACGGTCACGGAGGATGCCCATACTTCGCTGCGCTTGAATCGCCTCGGATGGTCGTCCGCCTTCATCGGCATCCCTCTGGCCGCCGGACTCTCCACCGAAACGCTCTCCGGCCATGTCGGCCAGCGCATTCGCTGGGCGCGCGGAATGATTCAGATCTTCCGCACGGACAACCCCTTAGCCGGACGAGGCCTCAGTCTCGGGCAGAGACTTTGCTTTCTCAATGCCATGATTCATTTTCTCCATGGCTTGCCCCGATTGATTTTTCTGCTCGCGCCGATTCCCTATCTCTTTTTCGGCATTTACGTCATTGAGGCGGATCCTGCGTCGCTCTTCGTCTTCGTGCTGCCGCATATGCTGCATTCTGCGATCACGACCTCGATCATTCAGCAGGGACACCGAAGCCCATTCATTTCGGGCGTCTATGAGGCGATTCTCTCCTGGTACATCCTGGTGCCGACCACCATGGCGCTCATCTCGCCGAAGCTCGGCAAATTCAACGTGACCGTAAAAGGCGGCACCATTGAGCACGAATACCTCGACTGGACGCTCTCAAAGCCCTACCTCTTCCTGATCGGGGTAAACGTAGCCGCGCTTCTCTTCCTCTTTTATCAGATCGCATTTTTTGATTCTCCGAGCTATCTCACGCTCGCCATCAATGGCGGCTGGACGATCTACAACCTCATCATTCTCTTTGCTGCCGTCGCGGTGGCGGTTGAAACGGTTCAGGGCCGCAAATTTCCACGAGTTCATCAGGAGCTCCCCGCCATGCTGCGGACAGCAGACGGCCGTCTCTGGTCAGTGACGCTCACCGACTATTCACAGCGCGGGGCGCGGATCGAAATTCCTTCGGAAGCAGAAGGCCTTTTCGCTGCAAATCAGGAAGCATCGCTCGTCATGACGCGCGACGGCATCATGAACGACTTTCCCATCATCATTCGTCGAGTTTCCCCTGCGTCCCTGGGCGTGGAACTGATCCGCATGACGCCCGAACTGGAGCGTGCTTTCACGCAATGCACGTTTTCCAGGGCCGACTCCTGGGTGAGGAACCGTATCGCAGATGAAACCTCGGCGGCTGGCGCGCTGATGCTCCTGCGCTTTGCTGCGCTCGGGTGCTCAGGCATTCTCAAGAACCTTCCCTACCGCCTGAAGCGCTTCCTCTTCGGCGTACTGCGCCTCATGAAGCCTCTTTTTGATTTTCTGCCCCGGCCGCCGGGCTGCCAGCCAGCAGATGCCGTGATCTTCGGCCGAGAAGCGCTCAACAGCGCCGCTTTGAATTCCCGTTTCCCCGCAGCCGGCAAAGGAGCTGCGTCATGAAGATGAAGACTCTGATTTTTCCCCTCATCGCATCCATTGCCCTTCAGGCCGTCTTTTTGCCGGCAGCTTTCGCCGCAGCAGAAAACCAGCCGCATGGGGCTGCACCCGAGCCGACCGCCCTGACGAGCTTCGCCGAGGCGCTCGCGCGCCCCCGCGACTCCCGCGCGGAAGCCATTCCGCCAAAAACGGAACTCCTGCCGCTCGCTTCACTTGCTTCGGGCGGACCTTCAGCATCCATCCGGATGACCGGCATCTGGCCGAAGCAGACGTTTGAGTTCGTCATGCGCCGCGATGAAATCATCACGGCTTCCGAACTCACGCTCTACTGGACGCCTTCGCCCGCGCTCCTTCCCATCCGCTCCCAGCTCATCATCAGGCTCAACGGCCAGGTGCAGAAAGTGCTGCCGATCAGCCGGGAGATGCTCGGCAAGCAGAATCAGTCCATCGTCCCGCTGGATCCCAAAAAGCTCAAGGACGCCAACGTGCTTGAGCTCGAATTCATCGGCGAATACGACAATGTTTGCACAACACCCACTTCGCCCACGCTGTGGCTTACGGTGGACAATGCGAGTCAGCTCTCGCTCTCCCGGCAGAAGCTGCGCGTGGCTGACGACCTTTCCCTTTTTCCGGTTCCCTTTGTCGACCCTTATGACAAAAGCATGCTGCGCGTGGGCTTTGCCTTCAGCAGCGCGCCTTCCGCGGGAGAGCTGAGCGCCGCGACAGTGCTAGCCACCTACTTCGGCGTTGAGGCCGACTGGCGGGGAGCGGATTTTCCTTCCTACTTCAATCTGATTCCTCCCGAAGGACATTTCGTCGCTTTCTATACGCCGAATCGGCACCCGGAATTTCTGAAGGACTGGCCCGAACCCAAAGGGCCGGAAATCGCCATTGCAGACGCCCCGCTTTCTCCATGGGCAAAGATGCTCGTCATTTCCGGACGGAACGATGCGGACCTCATGGATGCTGCGCGTGCCGCCGCAAGCGGCAGCGCGCTCCTGTCGGGATCACGCTCGAGCATCAGGGAAGCCGTGGAAGTCGGCGCCCGCAAGCCTTACGACGCGCCGAAGTGGATCGATACGTCGCGCGTGACGACTTTCGGCGAACTCGCCGAATATCCCGGGGCGCTCACAACGCGAGGCGCTGAGCCCTGGCCCGTACACCTCACGCTCCGGCTGCCTCCGGATCTATTCGTCATCAACCGCTCGAGCGTGCCGGTGCACCTGCGCTACCGCTATACGCTGCCCGAACCCAGTTCTCAGGCGCAGCTTCGCTTCCGCGTGAACAACACACTCGTTGAAGCTCAGCGCCTCACGGATCAGGGTTCAAGCGAAACGGTCAATCGCGTTGCCGTAGTGGACTCCATTGCGAGCATGTTTGAAATGCTCGACATCCCGACGATTCTTTTTGATGCCGTCAATACGCTGGAATTCGATTTCCGCTACGCGCTTTCCATTTATGCCGGCACGCCTGAAAACTGCCGGACCGTCACGCTCATTGACCAGCAGTGCGAAATCGATCCGCGGTCAACCATCGATTTTTCAGGGTTCTATCACTATGCTCAGCTTCCCGATCTCAAGCTTTTTGCCCAGTCCAGCTTCCCCTTCACGCGCATGGCGGATTTTTCGGATACCGTCTTTGTCTTCTCCGCTCAACCTACGCCGGCTGAAACAGAAACGCTCCTCAATGCTGCGGGCCGCCTCGGCAGTCTGACCGGCGCTCCAGGACTCAAGGCGGACGTAAGGATTGACCCGAACCCGGAATCGCTTGCCGACAAGGACATCCTCCTCATCGGCCGGCTCCCGAAGTCTGTTTTGGATAGCCCTGACGAGGAGAAGCCCGCGCTTCTGATTGATGCGCTCTCCCGGGAGCTTCTCACGTCAAGGGGCATTCCCGGCATGAATCCAAAAACGCGCCGGCTTTCCGCGCCAGAAGAGCGTTTCTCAGTGCTCGCTGCCGGGACGCTTGCCGCCCTGACCGGGTTCGAGTCGCCCTTCACATCCGGGCGCTCGGTCGTCGCGCTCCTTGCGGCGGACCCGAATGGTTCAGAAAGGCTCAACGCCTGCCTCGCAGATCCGTCAAAACTCCTCGATTCCGCCGGCTCCGTCTCTTTTATTCGCGAAAACGGCGCGCTTAACTTCTATCCCGCGCCGGGCTACTCCGTCGGAAGCCTCCCCTGGCACCAGCATGTCTGGTACGTCATGCTCGAGCACCCGTTTCTTCTCATTTTGTGTGCGCTCGGATGCGCCATTCTTATCGGCTGCCTGATCTATGCGCTGATGAGAATCCGCATTCGTTCGCGTCTTTCCCAGGGAGGGAGCAGATGATGTGCAATTCCCTTCGATTGATGGGCGCTTTTGCGCTCGCCGCGGCGTTCCTCACGCCCTTTCCTGCGCTCGCAGCTGAAGACCCAGTGCGCCCTGCCTACGCATCATCATTTGATCGGCGAGGCTGGAATCTCTGGGAGATTTTTGCCAGGGACGCACTCGAGAGAGGAAGAATTGTCAACCGGGCGGCAGAGAACCTCTCCACCACCTCTGAGGGCCAGTCTTATGCGCTCTTTTTTGCGCTCGCAGCAGAGGACAGAAAGAGTTTTGAGCGAATTTTCCGGTGGACGGAAGAGAATCTCTGCTACGGCGACTGCACTAAAAATCTCCCGGCGTGGCTCTGGGGCCGCAGCATTGGGAAGGACCCGAAAACCGGCGCTGCGACAGAAATCTGGGGCATTCTCGACCGCAACAACGCGGCGGACTCTGATCTCTGGATCGCCTATTCGCTCCTTGAGGCCGGCAGGCTCTGGAAGAATGCAGAGTATGCGAAGAAAGGACGCGAGCTATCCGAACTTATTCTGTCGGAATCCTTCGACATATCAGGGCTCGGACGCGTGATTCCGCCGGGAGCCGTCGGGTTTCGCGTCCGCGGCCTCGCTCGACAGAATCCGAGCTACTATCCGCCTTTTCTTCTGAAGCGCCTCGAAGCAGAAAATCCGGCGTGGCGTGAAATCCGCATGGGCGCCATGCGCACGATCCTGCGCGGGTCTCGCTCAGGCTTTTCTGCAGACTGGGCAGACTTCGACCAGACCGGTACGGCCCACGGCGTCAAGGCTGAACTGGGCTCATGGGACGCCATCCGGGTCTACCTGTGGGCAGGCATGACTTCCGCAGATGATCCGGATGCCGCGGTCTTAAAGCGTGCGCTCAGCCCCATGATCAGAACCACGGATGAGGCCGGGGTGCCGCCCGAGCGCGTCGTGGGAGAAACACTCACCCTGAGTAGTCCGGGCCCGGATGCTTTTGCGGCTTGTCTTCTTCCCTGGACGCGCAATACCCGGACCGGCGCATTTGCAAGAACGCTGCTCGCCAAAAATGAAATTTCAGGCTACGCCTATTACAAAAGCGTTCTGACGCTTTTCGGGCTGGGCTATGACCGTGGCATCTTTGCCTTTGACGCCGAGGGTCGGCTGCTTCATCCGAGGGGTATGCCATGAAAACGATACCCTGGCTCATGCTCGTCTTTGCCCTTGCTTCGTCCTGCCGGGCAGCTGAGGGAAACGAGGTCGCAACGCATGGCGTAGCTCCTGAACCCTGGCTCGAAAATCAGGCTTCGCTTGCCCGTGCCGGCGGCTGGGAAGAAATCGAACGTGATGCGCTCCGTCGTCTCATGTCGATGAATCCCAATGATGCCGGCCCGAAGCTTGAAGAGCTGCGGCTCGCCATTACCAACGCCGTACCTGACATCGGACAGATAAAGGAACTCGTGCGGAATCTCTGCGCATCTCCTGATGAAAAGGCATGCCGGGAAGCCCGGGTGCTTCAGGCCTCTATTGAGCCTCCCATGAGCGATGCGCTGGCGAGCGCCCGGCTACTCTTTCGCGCGGGTCGAAGCGCCGAGGCGCTCGAGCTTTACCAAAAGACCTTTCCTGCCACTCAGGGGCGGCCTCCGGAATCGAGTCTTGAACTCGAATACCTCTCGGTGCTTCTCACCATCCCCGGGCGCGAGGCTGAAGGCGTAAAGGGAATCGAGGCGCTCATCAGGCGCACTGAGGAGCATGGAAGCGTGATTCTTTCAAGACGCGCCGCCTCACTTCTCGCGCATCATCATTTTGAGCGCACGCTCGCCGAAGCGCTGAATGACATTTACGAGAACGGCACGCGACGCGAACGAGCTGCCCGCGTTCTGGAAAAAGCGCTCAAAACGTTCCCTCAGGATTCCCGTACACACCGTTGGCGCAATGCGCTCAATGAAGGCCTTTACTGGATCGGCGTCGACCGTGGAGACATGCTCGCAGCGCGCGGACGATTCGAAGAAGCGCGGAAAGCATATCGTGAATGCGCCCATTTTCGTCCCGACCTACCCTATTCACACCTTGGCCTCGCGAAGATCGCCAGACGGCTGGGTCAATGGGGTCGTCTGAAATCGCATCTTGCGGATGCCCTTGCCGCAAGCCGGGGAGCGGCGCCGAGCGAGCGCAAGCGCGTTGCCGGGCTTCTTGCTCGGGTCGATGAAGATCAAAGAGATGCTGCCGCCGACCTATATGAACTCAAGGCCCGGAATGCGGAAGCCGGGGGAAATCTGCAGGAACAAATTGAAATGCTTGAGCGCACGCTCCGCCTGCGGCGTCCTGAACCGTGGACGCTCGGGAGCTACACGGCTGCACTCCTCGCTGCCGGTCGTCGCGATGACGCGCTTCAGGCCTGGCAAAAGTATGCCCCGGACCTCAGATCTCCAGAATGGGCGCTTCCTTATGCCAGATTTCTGGTGAACGCAGGCATGGAAGCCTCTGCTTTAGATATCGCAGCCGCTGCAGTCATCCCCGATCGCCATGACGAATGGATGCCGATCGGAAAAGATGTTTCTGATGCGGAAAAACTCCTCGACCTGCGAGAGGAGCTTGAGACCAATGCCGCGTATGAAGAAGCGCTCGGTTTGGCGACGAAAGGCGAATGGGCAATGGCTGCCGAAATGCTCTCCGGGGCGAGGCCGGAAGCAGACTGGCAGATCGCTCAGCTTGCACGCTGGGAGGCGAAAGCCGGCCTCACGAAACGCGCAGTTGCAAATTGGGATCGCCTCTCCGAGCTTCCTGAATGGGAGCGTGAGGCGCCGCTCAATGCAGTTGAAGTGCTCCTCGGCGACATGAATGACAGCAGGGCTCACCAGGCTGCTGCCAGGAGACGGCTTCACGCATATCTCGGACGTTTTGATAAGCGTGAACTCGTTAACGGCCGGCCGCTCCTGCTGCTTTCCATGGCTGAAGTGAGCCGCCTGGGCGCCCTCCTTGAGGAAGCCGATGATGCCGCCCGCGCTCTTAGGCTCTATCGGGACTATGCGGCTCATGCCCCGGAAGGAATGGATGAAGAGAGCGCAATAGTGGTGAGAAAAGCCGCTCAATCGCTTAAGGACGCAGTTCCCGAAGAGGCGCTTCAACTCTACCGCAAGGCATTTGTCAATGCCGGCATGCTCGAAGCGGGAGAAAAAGAGGACGATGCCGCCTTTACGCGCGCCATGCGTACGCCGGATCAACGCAGCGATTCAGAGTGGCTCCAGAATTCCTTGCGCTCGGGCGCGTCGGAACTCTATTTGAATGAGACCCCGGAAATCCGTACGGCGCTCGTCTGGAACTACGACTCAGGCACCCCGGGCTTCTCCAACCTCTCAGCGCTCACCTGGGTCAAGGAGGCGAGACTCCCGGCCGCAGGCGGGTGGCTTACGCTGCGGGCCGATACCGTGCACTACGACGTAGGAAACCTCAGGCTCGAGGAGCCTTACGGTGCGAAATTCGGCACCTGCTACGCCCCGGGTTGCCGGGGGCTCGCAATGCGCAGGGATTTCGGCGAATCACTGGCAGTCGCCTGGGCCCGCGGAGCCTTTGCCTTTGATGTCGGCATGACGCCCATTGGATTCACGTATTCCGACCCCGTGGGCGGCGCATCCTATTCCTGGGATCTTGACCCGGGAAGCATCACGCTCTCCTTTTATCGGCGGCCGAAATCGTCGTCCCTCCTCTCTTTCGGAGGCATGCGCGACCCGCAGACGGGACGTACATGGGGCGGCGTCAGACGCACCGGATTTGAACTCTCAGGATCCCTTGATGAAGGGGGCTCAGACGGCTTCTGGGGCTTCGTCTCCTGGGAAATGCTCACGGGCAGAAACGTAGCGGAGAACCGGTCGCTTCAGGCGATGGCGGGGTGGTACCACAGATGGGTGAACGAACCCAATCACGAGCGCACGGCGGGCATTTCCCTCATGTACTGGCACTTTGACAAGGATCTCTCCGACTACGTCTGGGGTCAGGGGGGCTACTACTCTCCGCAGCAGTTTGCTTCGTTTGGCGGCTCGCTATCCGAAGCAAGGAGAAGCGCAGACTGGTCATGGATCCTCGAAGGCCGCCTCGGCATCTCCTATGCGAAAAGCAGCGCGCGAGACCGTTACCCCATCAAGGATTCCATGCCCCTCCTTTCAGACCTTTATGCACGCGAAGCGGCAGATTCCTCCGTCGGCATCGGGCTATCGGCTCGTGCTGCTTTTGAACGACGTCTCGCTGACCGATGGTTTCTCGGAGGCGAATTCATCTATCAGAAATCAGATGGTTATACCCCGGTGCTCGCGACGCTCTGGCTTCGCTACACGCTCAACGACTGGGCGGGCGATCTTCCTCTGCCGCCCGTCGCTCCGGAACCCTATTCAGAATGGCAGTAATTCCCATGCAGTACATCAAACGTTTTCTCGCAAGCTTCAATGAAAGCGAAGAAATGACGGCCGCAGAAGAAATTGTGCGGCTTGCCCGCGAAAGCGGCACGCTCGATGCCTTCCGCTCCACAGCGCCGGCTTCCTATGAGGACACCTATTTCTTTTTCGGCGATCTCGCCTCCGGCGAATACCACTTTTCTCAGGATCTGAAGAAGCTCTTTGGGGAACCTGAGGACAATCCTTTCTTTGCGGTCCGCGAAATCGAAAAGCGCATCACGAACGAAGTAGACAAACGCATCCGCAAGGCAGCCATACGGGCGCTCACTGACGGTGCGCCGCGGATGGTCGAATACTTCCGCGTCGAGCTCAACGGGGAAGTCGTATGGACCTGCATCCGGTGTGCACGCGTACATCACGCGGCGAAGGGACCCCTCTACGTCTGCGGCAGCGTGGAATTCATCAGCGATCGCAGAATTCTCTCTGAACTTTTCACTTTCACGCGCTGCGGTGAAAAGCTCGAGGCCACACTCAGCATGCTCCTTTCAGCCCCGGCGGGAAGCTCCGCAGCAGTGCTGCGCATGACGCATTCAACCGAACCCGAGCGTGAGGATCTGGTGAATCTCATCTCCCAGCGTCTTCTCCGGCACGCTCAGGAGCCTGATGCCGTCATCTGCAGCTCTTCGGGATGCTGCGGGGCGCTCGTTGTCATTCTGCGCACGGAGAGCCCCGAATGCCTGCGGAACTTCAACGAACTCCTTTCGGCAGAGCTGGATCACATCGGCCTCCCGCTCGACTTCTTCTCCGCGCTCAACCAAATTTCAAACGGAGGACATTCAACGTCCTTCCAGAACCGGATGCCGAAGGTGATTGAGGTGCTCGAGCTCCTCAGCAAGGATGCTTCGGGCAGCGAACTGAGCGACACGATGCTGAGCCTCGGCGATGTACTTGCGCTCTACCGCGCCATTAAAAACAATTTTGCGGGTTTTGAGCTCCACTTTCAGCCCGTCGTCAGCCGGCGCAACCGTACCACGGCGGGCGGAGAACTCCTCATCCGCTTCCGAACGCCTCATTCGAATCTCGGGCCGCACAAATTCATTCCTGTGCTTGAAAAAACGCCCCTTGCCATTCCACTCGGCCGCTGGACGTTTGAAGCGGCTCTCAGCGCTGCCGAAGAGCTCCGTTACCCTGAATGCACCATCGGCTTCAATGTGAGTCCGATTCAGGTGGACGATCCCCTTTATCTTAAATTCATCATGGAGACGCTGAAGTCCTCTACTCAGCCTGCAAGCCGCTTTCTTATGGAGATTACAGAAACCTCCGAAACGATCTACCCGCAAAATCTCGAACTCTTTCTAAAGAAATGCCGTGAGATGGGCATGCGTACGGCTATCGACGATTTTGGAACGGGCTACAACAGCCTGGAAAGTCTCCTGGCGGCTCCCTTTGACGTTCTTAAATTCGGCCGCAGTCTGACAGCTAAAGCACTTAGCTCCGAAGCCGGAGCCAGGCTTCTTGGAAGATTAATTGCCGCTGCGCGTGAATACGGCGCCGCCGTCTGCGTGGAGGGCGTTGAGACCGCGCGGGAGCTCGCCCTGCTTGACGCCATGGAGCCGGATTTCTACCAGGGATGGTACTTCTCACGGCCCGTCAGGATTTCCGTCGCAAAGCGCTTCTCTCTTGAGCAGACATGCGTCAACTCTCAATAACGCTTATTTGATCGAAGGACGTATCACTATGACCGACGCCCGCCTCGGACCGAAAGTTCTTTTCGGCATCCTCGCCCTCCTGATCGCCGTTGTCTCACTGGCCTTCTGGCTCATGACGCGCAATCCGAACATCGAAAAAACGACCTTTCTTCGCATCGGCGTGGAGGAAAACTACCGGCCCTTCACCTACGTTGAAAATGGCGAACTCATCGGATTCGACCCTGACATCAGCCGCGCCATCTGCAGGCAGCTTGCTGTCCGCTGCGAGATTATCCCCATGCCTTTTGATGCGCTGATTCCCGCGCTCCAGGGAGGAAAGCTTGATCTCATTACCGCTGGTCTCGGAATCAATGAAGAACGACAGAAAACGATGACTTTTTCCGATACCTATTACCGCTCGAGGAGCTTATTCATCTCAACGCAGCAATACGCTGCAGGAATCAACGAAGACACCGCCGAACACCTGGTTCTCGGCGCCCAGAAAGCTTCGCTGCAGGCCGAGGTTATTCGCACCCGCTTTGTGCCGAAAGGCGCAAAGCTCATTGAGTATGAAGACTACAGCGAACTGGCTGATGCTATCCGTTCCGGCGAGGTTGAAGCCATTTTCGTTGATGGACTTTCAGGCTATCAGCTTCTCAAGCAGGCACAGGGCAATGGACTTTATATCGGCGGCATCGCTGAGGGGTTGAACTCCGACATTGTGAACGCGCACATCGCTGCCCGCAAAAACGACGAAGCGCTCATCCAACGCGTCAATAAGGCTATGGAGCAGCTCAAGGCTGCCGGGATCTATCAGACGATCAGCCTGCGCTACTTCTCCTTTATGAACTACTAAGGCGCCAAAGGCCTTCTATGTTCACGCTCGGCTCAATATAAAAATGATGTTCTTCAGAAAACACGCCCCCGACGCACTTGAAGACGCCTCATCCGGCATGAGAAGCCAGGCAAAGGGTTCCATCCGTCTGCGAAGCTTTCTCATCCTTCTCTTTGTGCCGATCATCATTCTGATGATGATCTCCGTCAGCCTGCTCGTCCATGTCAACAGCAGCATTTCGAAGCATACCTCCAACCTGTCGAAGGAAACCGTACAGAAAATCCTCTACGCACAGAGGAGCTTTGTGAATCTAGAGAGCCTGAGAAGCGCTCTCAGCACTCTTGCCACTACCCCAGGCCTTGCCAACGCGAGGAGTGCCTACATTGATGCCTTTGCGCTCCTCTCCGAATCCTCCATCGATCGACACGAGAGCATGAAGGCGGAGACCATGCTGCTGCTCTCAAAAATTCGCACAGTATGGCTTGAACGCCAAAAGCTCGAAACCGAACGCGACGTTATTTACCGTGAATGGAAGATTTTCCACGGCTTTGGATTGATGACCTACCTTCTCTCAGGCAATACAGGCAACGAGGCAGGTGGGTTTCCGGCTGTCATGCGCGGCAACGAACGCATCGACATCGTTGAAGCGAAAGTAGACCTGCTGAGCAGCCTCGCTCATAAAATTTACGCTGACATTCATCAGTCCTGCACGCATCCAGTGCTTTCGGAAAATCTGAAAAATGCCTGCGACGGATTTACCCGGTCATACGAAAGACTGAACAGGCAATTCAGCACGCTCAAGGCATCCAATCAAAAATTTCAGGCCCGTCTTGACGATATGGAGGAGAGCACTTCCAAGCTCTCGAGGCTCTTCATCGAAATCGAATCTCAGGACATTCTGAAAGATGTCGGCGTGATCAATCAGCTTGCAGATCAGCTCCAGCCCATCGTCGGCACCTTCACGGTCGTCATTCTGCTCATCTGCGCCGTGCTGATACTCGGCTTCATGATGCTCCTGCGGCCGCTCAGAGCCATTTCAATTGCAATCGAGCGCTTCGAGCAGACGCTAAGAGTGCCCGATCGCATCATTCATTCGCCGATCCTGGAGCTCAGTCAGATCAGCGAATGGCTGACAGTGCTCTTCAAGCGTTTTGCGAAGGAACAATCCAGGTCGAAAGAGCTTTTTTCGAGCTACCGGAGCCTCCTCTGGACATCCAGCCACGATGCGCTCACCGGACTTGCCAACCGTTATGCGCTGCAGAACTTCATCAATACGACGCCGGTTGCGCCGGCGAGATTAGGCCTCATGATGGTCGACATCGACTTCTTCAAGCGCATCAACGACACCCGCGGTCATCTCTTCGGCGACAAAGTGCTTCAGGCGGCAGCGCACACGCTCAAAGCGGCCGTTTCGGAAAGCGACGAAGTATTTCGCTACGGCGGCGAGGAGTTCTGCGTGATCTGTCCGGACGTGTCCGACGAAAACCTCAGGAAAATTGCTGCCCGCCTTCTCAAAGCCGTCCGTCATATCTCCCGCGACACGGCCGAACTTCATGAGGATGAGGCTGAGAATCCCCTGACCATCTCAATCGGATGTGCTCGCGTGAACTTAATGCCTGGCGCTCAGAGCATTGAATCAATGATCGCAGCGGCAGATGAGGCGTTGTATCGCGCCAAACAACGCGGAAGAAACCGGGCTGAAACCGCTCCGCTCAGCACCGCTGATGCGCCTCAACCTTAATCCTGATTCATGATGATGACAAGAACTACCAGGGACTATCTGCTCGGCATTTACGGCGTCGCCGACCCCCTGCGAACGCTCGCACGGGGGAATCTCTATGTTCTCCTCGCAGAGAATGAAGCGGATGCGCTGCGCGCCGTCCTGCCCTCTGCTGCGGCGGATACGGAGCCTCCGCTCTTTCTCCTTCTCGAGCAGCCGGACCGCGCCGTTCTCAAAAAGGCTTCGGCACCCATGAGCCTCAGCAGCATCCGCGCCTTCGCCGCCGCCCCCGTCCGAAACCTTCGGGGCAGAGGCGCGGGACTGGTGGAATCCGCCCGTTCGCTTTATTCAGCACTTTCCCCGGGCGTCTCCTCAGCTGTCCTCTCTTTCGGCGCGGAAAGCGCTCTCATGCTTCATGCCGAGGAACTTGCCCGAGTCATTGCAGACTGCGCGGTTGCGGCGCAGGACCGGGCGCTTCCCATTCTCATCATTTTTTACGGAGAAACGGCGCTCGAGCTTTCGGGTGCCCTGATGCGCGAAAGCGCGCATCTCTCAGGGCTCGCGCTGCTTTACGCTTCGGAAAAAGAGACCAAATGGAGAACAGTTTTCTGGCATGTTCCGGGATTCCACTCCGGCGAAAGCGAAATGCTCCTCTCTCCCGCCGCACTGCCCGCTGGCGGATTTAAAACGCTTTCCGCAGCCAAAGCAGAAGACGTTTCCGGCGACGATGACTTCATCTGGAGCGCCGCCCCGATTCTCGAGTACGACGAAGGCAAAAACAGCCCCGTTCACCCGCTCGGGAGCAACGCGGAGGTCTTTGAGCGCGGCTTGATGAGTACTGCAGCCACCCTGGTATTCCGCATCGACCAGCCGTCCGACATCAAGCCGGCGGCAAAAATGATCGCTGAGCTGCGCACGCGCCGCGGCAGACTCCTCAAAATCGCCGTCTGTGCAGTGGGCTCTCCCCTCCGAGCATCTTCCGAAGCGTTCCTCCTTGCCTGCGGCGCAAATCTCCTCTTTGAACCAAAGGCGACGGCCGGTCATGTCCGCGTCATGCTATCGAGCCTCTCGGGCGTAACCTTCCCGCATGCGCCGCCAGCGGATTTCGATGCGCTTGCACGCTCCTTCGAAGTGATCTCCGTGATGGGACTGCAGGCGGTCGGGAAGTTCCTTGAACTCGCGGAAAATGCCGTCCGTTCGCCCTTTGACCGTCAGGACATGCACGGCGCATTCGTTCTTCTTGAGCCCGATCCCTCGCTCACCGCAGAAGAGGCGATGACGCAGTTTGCTCCGAGGCGATCGGGCGATATCGGGGCCGTACTCGGCAACCGCGGCGTGGTCTTTCTCTCCGGCTGCCACCCGTCCTACGTCGAACTCTCGCTTCAGCGCACGTTTCTTCTCGACCCGGCGCTCCTCTTTCATTCCTACCACGCCGCTTTCGACGATCGGGACGTTCTTGCGCTCATTGCACGCTGCCGGGCGTTCCTCGCTGAAAACCGTACTTCGAAAAATATCTACGACCGCCGGCTCCCGCGCCGGCCCGCTGATGCTGCTCCCCAGCCCGGGAGCCGCACAACCGACAGGTTCAGGTTATCCCTCATGAAGCCCAATCCCATCACCCCGGTGCGGTGCAAAAGCCGGGCTTCTCAATCGGAATAAATAGAAATGCAGATCCCCGACCTCTCCTCCATCTGGAGCCTCATTCTTCTCTGCGCACTGATCTTCATACCCGCAGGAAGCCTCCTTAACCGATACAAAACCGCACTCGAACGCGAGGTCCGCTGGCAGTTCATCGGACGCCTGCGCATCCGCAGAGCCCCGTCCATCGAGGCCCTGCTCCAGCGAGAGGAACGCAGCAGATGACACAGCCCGCGCCTGATCAATCCTTTTCCGGCGGCTCCCGGGGCGCCGGCGTCTGGAACCTCTACTTCATCGGCAAATTTGTCCTCCTTTGGCTCAACTACATTCAATTGAAGCCGATTGAAAATGCCGCGCTCCTCGCCCTCATTCTGATTCCGATCAGATCGCTTCTCATGAGAAGAATCCGGGCCGCCGCAGCGCTCGCGGGTGCTTTTGCGCTCATCTGGTCGGAAAGCTGGCTTCCCGGCCCGGATGTGATCATCCGGAACATCGGAAATCTTGCCGATTTTTCGCCTGCCTATCTCCTTGAGCTTGCCTCTTCAGCCGTCAACATTGAGATGGTTGAGATCGCTTTTGCCGCCTTCATCGTCTGGATGCTGCTGAGGAACTGGATCCGCTTTACGGTCTTCACCATAGCCGGACTCATCTTCTTTTCGCTCCCAAACTGGAGAATGCTTCTCGAATCTGAAAAAAACGAAACTCCGCGGGAGGTCCCCACAGAAACCGCAGCCGGAGCGCTCTCCGCGACCGTACCTCTTCAGGCTGAATCCGGCCCCCTCCCACCGCAGACCGAGCCCGCCAATGATGCCGGCATCAACCGGTGGCTCACCCGCTTCTACCAGTCTGAAAGCGAACGCAGGGCAGGGATTCCCCAGGAAGCCCGACCCCGGGATTTCGACATTGCAGTCGTCAACATCTGCTCGCTCTCCACGGATGATCTCGAAGCGTCGGAGCTTGCCGATCACCCGGTTTTCTCGCGTTTTGATGCACGGTTTGAGAACTTCAATTCCGCGACGACCTACTCCGGCCCTGCGACCATCCGGCTTCTTCGTTCTGCTTGCGGCCAACCGTCGCACGAAGTGCTCTACAACCATCGCGAACCCTCGTGCGAGCTCTTTGGGCGCCTGGAGCAAGCTGGCTGGAAAACAACCTTCTTCATGGACCACAATGGTCAGTTCGACGGCTATCTCGACTCGCTCCGCGAGCGCGCCGGTTTTGCGGAGAAGCTTTCCGATCAAAGCGCCTACCGCCAGGCGCTCGCCGCCTTTGACGATTCGAAAATCTACCGCACCGCCGATGTTCTCCGGGACTGGCTGAAGCATAAGCCCGCCGACGGCGGACCCACTGCCGCCTTCTTTAATCTGATCGCGCTTCACGACGGCAACCGTGCGCTCAGCAGCTCGCGCCCGATGCCTTTCAAGCCCCGCGCAGAAAATCTGCTCAATGACCTTAGTCAGGTGATGACTGAAGTTGAAGCCTCGGGACGCAAGGTTCTCTTCATCGTGATTCCGGAACACGGCGCCGCTGTGCGCGGAGACAAGATCCAGATGGCGAGACTGCGTGAAATTCCGAGCCCCCGGATAACGCATGTTCCCGTACTCGTGAAGTTCTTCGGCCTTCCGAAGACTAAGCTGCCTGCGGCTCAGATCCGAATCCCGGAAAGCACGAGCTATCTCGCGGTTTCGGAGCTCATCGGCCGCACGGTGACCTGCGATCCGTGGGCCGCGTCCACGACCTGTCCACGCCCCCAGGAACTATTTAAAAACCTTCCGCAGACATGGGCAGTCTCTGAAAATTCCAATGCTTCGGTTCTCAGCTATCAGGACAAATGGTGGGTAAAACTTCCGGGAGACAAATGGATCGCTTATCCTGGAATGTAGTCAAACGAACTCCTCCAAAGAAAAATAGAGCTGGCTGGCATATCTGAAAAAAAGTGCTGAAACCCGAAAAAGGCTGACGGCATTGGCGATAACTCATAGAAAGCTGGATTCAATAGGGTTAGACCAATTGAACAGTAGTTCGAGATGCCTTTCAGGACATTTCATCCGGAGAATGCAATTGAAAAGACAAGGGATACTGCCAGCCTATGCTCCACCTCATTTGCATTCTCCGGACTACTAATGCACTCTGGAAACAGAAATTCGATTGAAGCGATTCACCCTGCTTCTGAATTTACTACTGACGAACACGGATTCTGGTCTATGAATTCAGGAAATTCCGGTCGAAGACATCGATACCAAATGCTATGAAAAGCATCAGGCACTCATTTCTGGTGCCTGGTAATTGATTAAAGAGCTGAGAGAAAATAAATCACATGGCGAAAATGTTTTTGGAGACTGCGACGGAAGACGCTTTTCGTGCGTATGTTCCATGCCTATTTCTGGATCAGGGGCGATGGCAAGGATGTCGTCCAACTGACGTTCGCTCGCCTGGTTGCCTAACCTCCCCTCAAAAAACAATCATCATCATTGAAAATGAACAGACTTGGATTCCTCTCGACATTCCTCCCGATATCCCGATATTAATCGGGATGGGATACGACGTCACGGCAGTAGACGGGTGGAATGGCTTGTAAATAGCCGAATTCTCTATTTCGGTGACCTTGATACCCACGGTCTCGCAATCCTCTCTGATCTTAGAAAGATCTATTCCCCGACGGAAAACGTCATGATGGATGCGAAGACATTCATGAGATATCGACATCTTGCTGTGTCTGAGCCAAGTCAGGTGAAAAGAATGCCGGACTGTCTCACGGAAAAAGAGCTCAGGCTGCTAGAAATGTTGTGCGAAACGAAAGGAAGACTGGAGCAGAAACGCATCCCGATTAAAGAAATCAATCACGCCTTTCACATTCTGTTAGCATCAAATTGATAAACAGAAAAATCAACTTATTGGACTTCTTGCAACAGAATGTAGGGTTTTCCCCGACGACGATTGCGGAACAAAAAATATTAGCGACATCATCGGACTGATGTGGCAGCGAAGAAGAATCGACGGTTCTGAGATTGAAGCATCCATCACCGAGCATGGATGTCAAAACACGTGAATCGCTACTGGCAGCGTCGATCTTATTCGACATGGGCTTTTCAAAAAAAGGCTTTTTTTGTATTCTTAGGGTGTCGTTCATCGACGACTATCAAGCGAAGATGATCGTTATCGCTTTCGACCAAATAGGTCAGCACCAGCCTCTCTAAGCGAATAAGAACACCAGCAAATTGAAAAGGATACTGTCCCTATGTACGCTTTCAGGAAATCTACGCTCTTTATAGCCACGCTTTGTGCTTTTGCGGCATCTTCAGTCTTAGCTGAACCCAGTACGACTGAAAAAAGTCACCATTATTTTGGGAAAGTAAATCAGGCCACCGAATGGGATTCTTCATTAATTAAAGAAGATTATAAAGATGGAAAGGTATTCGGAGGGGTGAGTTCGATCCGCTCAGATGATTCCGATTCTTCTAAAAAAACACAAACAGGCGATGTGACATTACATTTCAAGAAGAATACAGGAAATATCGTTGTTGATGATATTTTTGGCGGAGGTTACTCACAAGGATCGGCTGTCAGTTCTTCTGTCGGCAATACGCACATCATTATTGATACTCAGGATCAACAGGTGATGGGCGGCGATATTTTCGGCGGCGGATATACCTATCACTATACGGTGAAGCCTGGTGATAGTTCCATTGGAGCTGTCACAACAGCAAAAGATACCTTAATTGAAGTTAAAAGCGGAATTGCTAAGGGAACAATTGTTGGCGGAGGATACGCATCCGGATATGCCTCAGCACCTTTAGATTCTTTAGATTTAAAAAACGAGGCTCTTTACCTCTCTGAAGCTAAAGTTGGGCACACGCATATCATCATATCCGGTGGTGAAGTTACAGAAGCTGTAGTTGGCGGCGGAAAAGTGCGAGTCAATTCCGAAGCCAATGATTTTTTAAAAGGAATTGCAACCGTTGAATCTGTTCACATCGAAGTGACTGGCGGTATAGTAGGCGGAATCATCGGCGGCGGAATTGCGCAATCCGGATATAATAATGAAGAAACTAGCTCCAAAATGCGCGCCGCAACGGCAGTTGTAAATGGAGATACGCTTATTGAAGTGAATGGAGGAACAGTCAATAAACTTTACAATGCTGACAGAGGAGCATCTCTTCAAATTACGAATGATCAATTTGATGGCGCAATAGCCGGTGGCGGCATTGCCGGCTATGGCGGAGATGATGTAGCGAACAAATCGATTCACCAAAGTTGAATCGAAAGGCGACATTACCATCCAGGTCAATAACGCAACAATCAATGGCTCTATCTATGGCGGCGCTTCCGTTGCTCTTCAATCCATGGGAGAAAAAACTGAAAACAAAGACAAATCTTATGTCTATAAAGCAGGTTCTTCGGAAGTTTCTGACGCAGTCATTCTCTTAGGGAAAGGCGCAAAAGTCACCGGCGACATCTATACCGGTGGTGCCGTTTTCAACGTCTCTGACTCTGGTGCCGCATCCAATGAATCGCTTCTCAGCAAAAATACGGTCAAGACCACTGCCGTCATTTTTGACAGTGCCGATGTTCAGCTTGGCGGCCATGTGAAGAACGGTGCTGCGCTGCAGGTTGATGATGGGGCCATCACCATGGATAGAACGTCGTTCAAGACGGAATCCATCGTCGCCGGCACAAGCAACTTCAACGACAGCTTCGAATCCTCGAGCGCAGCCATGGCTCGCCTGATCGAATGGTCGGACAATTCGGTGTCCGACCTAACGCTTGCTGACGGCGAATCAAACAACGCCCTAACCATCAAGCGCAACGACAAGGGCGAGATCATTGAGAAAACGGAAGTTCTCAACGCACGTACAGAGCAGTTCGGCAAGTCCATTTCCGAAGGCCTCATCACCTGGCGCCTTGAGATGAACGATCTCAACAAGCGCATGGGCGAACTTCGCGACTCCGAAGGCAATGCCGGCGTCTGGGCGCGCGTCAATGCGGGCAAGCAGAAGTTCCAGGGTTCGAAGAACAACTTCACGACCTTCCAGATGGGTGCGGACGCGAAGATTCCGGTGATCTTCAATACGCACGCAGGTCTCGCCTTCTCCTACACGGATTCCGACCTCTCCTATGTAAGCGGAAGCGGCGACAACAATGTCTACGGTCTTGCTGCCTATGCCTCCTGGCTCGGCGACTCAGGAAGCTTCCTCGACCTCATCGCCAAGGTTGCACGTGTTGAAAGCGACACCACGGTCGCGGGCACCCACGCGGACTACAACACCAATGCCTACTCGGTCTCTGCCGAAATCGGTCATCGCTTTACGGTGACGCCGCTTGTCTTCGTGGAGCCGCAGCTCGAGCTCAGCTATGGTCACGTTGCCGGCAAGTCTTTTGATACCGTCAACCGCCTCACGCAGAAAGCGGTCTCGAGCCGCCTTGACGGCTACGACTCGCTCGTCGGCCGAGTCGGCTTCCGCACCGGCCTCTCCTTCCCCGAGAAGAAGGGCAATGTCTACGTCCGCGCTTCGGTTCTTCGTGAATTCCAGGGCGACGTGACGCTCACCCGCGGCGAAGGCACCTATGAACTCGAAACGGACGACACCTGGTTCGAATACGGCATCGGCGGAAACTACAACTTCACGCCGGCGATTCAGCTTTATGCCGATCTCGAGCGCTATTCGGGGGCTGAGCTCTCCGAACCCTGGCGCGTCAATGTTGGCGCCCGCTGGTCGTTCTGATCGCTGGGAAGCAGCTCAAGTACTGACTGATCCATAAAGTCAGAAGACGAAAATGGGAACCCGCATCTCTCTGCAGGGTTCCCATTTTTTCCGATTCTCTTCGATGGACGTTCTGTCGGCCTCACACCGGCGAGTACTTCAGAGCCTTTTCCGCTCACGCATTCCACTCGAGAATCCGCCCGAGGAAGTGTCTGAGCTCCGGCGCCTGCGGGGACTGAAAGAGCTCTGCACTCGGCCGGCACTCCAGAATCTTCCCGGCATGAATGAATGCCGTCTTTTCACAGGCCTTCCGCGCAAACCCCATTTCGTGCGTGACGATCACGAATTCAATGCCCTCTTCCTGAAGTTCCGCCACGACGTCAAGCACCTCGGCCGTATATTCCGGATCGAGCGCGCTCGTGGGCTCGTCAAGGAGCAGGAGCCTGGGCTTCGGCGCCACGGCGCGTGCAATGGCTGCGCGCTGCTGCTGTCCGCCCGAAAGTTCCGCAGGCAATTTCAACGCATGATCCGCGAGACCAAACCGTTTCAGCAGCTCAAGCCCCCTCGCCTTCGCCGCCTCGCGCTCCCAGCCGTGCACTTCAACGAGCGGGAGCGTGATGTTCTCGAGCACCGTCATGTGCCTGAAGAGATTCCCCTGCTGAAACACAAAACCGAGTTGACGGCGGAATTGCAGAAGCTCAGCCTCCGTCTGTGGGATCGGAGTCCCTTCCAGACGAATGTCTCCGGAACTCGGGAGAATCAGCCCGCCCAGAATTCTCAGAAACGTGGACTTTCCACAGCCCGATGACCCGATCACGGCAAGAGACCGCGTTTCAGTCGAAAACGTGATGTCATTCAGAACGGGCGCCGCGGCATCGAACCGCTTCGTAAGGTGCTCAAGATCAAGCCGCATAGGAGAAGCGCTTTTCGAGAACCCTGCTCGCGTAGGCGACAGGAATCGTGAGAATGAGGTAAAGGATGCCGAGGAAGAGATAGCTTTCGACGAGCTTCAGATTGGTGGCGCTGATCTCCCTCATCGCCTGCGTGAGCTCCACCACGGAAATCATTGAGAGAAGCGACGAATCCTTGATGACGGAGGCAAACTGGCCGGCGAGCGCCGGAAGCGTCCTTGCCGTCATCTGCGGGATGATGACGAAGCGCATCGTCTGCGCCCGCGTGAAGCCCACGGCCCGGGCGGACTCGAGCTGCGCGGGATCGAGCGACAGGTAGCTCCCGCGCAGGATCTCGGAAATATAGGCGCCCTGAAAGACCGAAAGAATGATGACGCCAGCCCAGAAGCGATCATCGACGCCCCATGCCGTACCTACCAGATAAAAGAAAAGGTAGATCTGCATGATGAGGGGCGTGCCGCGGATGAAGATTACGTAGGCGGACGAAAAATACCGGATCGGCAGGAACCGCGACTGGCTCGCGGCAGCGGAGAGGGCTCCGAAGATGAGCGAGAGCACCATGCTCGCGAGGCTCACGCCGACGGTCAACAGAAAACCGTCCCAGATGCGGATGCGGAAATCCGGCAGGAACGAGAAGTCGAGCCGATAGTCGATTCGCGAGAGCGATACCCAGAAGAAGCCCACGATCAGAACCGCGGCGAGTATTGAGTTCGCCGCGGCCTTGAGCACTGAGGGCTTCTCGCCGGATGCAACGGTAAAAAGTCCCGGCATTACTTCTTTAACGGCGTGAAGTCAAAGAACCACTTGAAGCCGAGCTTGTCGAACGCCGCTTTTTCAGCCGAAAGGTGCTTTTCCGTCAGGCGGTCGAATTCGCCGTCCTTCTTGCTCTCTTCAATGAAGCTGTTGAGCGCGTTCAAGAGGTTCTTATCGCCCTTTCGCACCGCAACGCCCCAGGGCTCCACATCCTGGAAGGGAATGAAGACCGCGTTGGTGGTGTCAAGGTTCTTCTGCCAGTTGCGGTAGATCGTGAGCTGGTCGTAGAGGAAGCCGTCGGCCTTGCCCGTAGAGACCTCCATCACGCAGGCGCTCTCGTCAGGGAGCGCCGTGACGGTGGCATTCGTCAGATGCTTCTGGGCAAAGAGGTAGCCAGTGGAACCGATCTTGGCTGCGATCTTGCGGCCCTTTTGGTTCAAGTCCTCAATGCTCTTCACGTTGCTCTCTTTGTTCGTCAGGATGCCGAGAAGCGCATTGGCGTAGGGCGCGGAAAAGTCGACCGTTTTCGCGCGTTCCGCGGTGATCGTCATCGAGGACATCACCATGTCGACCTTCCCCGTCACGAGAGCGGGAATGAGGCCGTCAAAGGAAATGTTCTCAATGCGGATTTCCTTGCCGATCTTCTTGCCGAAATCCTTCATGAAGTCGACGGAGACGCCGGAGGGATTCCCGGCAGCGTCCTTCCCTTCAAAGGGAGGATAAGCAAGCTCCATGCCGACCACGAGGACGGACTTCTCCATCGTGTCCTGAGCGGCAGTCGTTTTCGGCGCATCCTGAGTCTTATCGCCGCAGCCCGCGAGCGCAAGGATCGAAAGCGAGAGCGCGGCGGCGACCGCCGTACGGCGGGAAATGAAAGTCATCATTGGTAAACCTGAAAAAGGAAGCGGCGAGAAGCAGAAGGTTTCTCGCCGAACAAATTTGAGCCAAAGCATAAACCAAATGAAGATGCTTCATAGGGATCGCGTCAAACAAGAATCAAAGGTCAAGCTGATTGGCCGCATCCTTCAAGGCATCGGCTGTCCGCCGATCGTATTTGGCGGTCGTGGTGACATTCGCGTGGCCCATAAGGTTCTTGACCGCAACGATGTCGACGTTCTTTGAGAGAAGTCTCGTCGCAAACGTTCGCCTTAAATCATGGGTCGTGATGTGCTCTATTCCTGACTCATCGAGCGCTTTAGCAACAATCCGGCCGATCGACGCGGGATCGAGGGGCGACTCGAGAATGAGTCTTCCGCCCTTCGTGTAGCGGCCGAAAAGCCACCCGGGCGCCGGGCCGCGCACGGCGAGCCAGGCATGGATCCGCGCGCTCACGGCCGGCGTCAGAAACACGGTGCGCTCCTTATTACCCTTGCCGAGGACGCGCAGGCTCCCTTCCGCCATATTGAGGTGCTCAAGCCTCAGGGTCGTCGCTTCCGCCCGGCGAAGACCGCACCCGAGAAGGAGCGCAATCACGGCCTGATCGCGCAGCGCACTCGGGCGCTCTTCTTCGTCGGCTGCGGCAAGGAGTTTTCCCGACTCTTCGAGAGAAAGCGCCCGCCCGCGCGGCTCGCGATGGACTCTCAGCTGCTTCACGGCCTTGATCTCCGAATAAGTCTTGAGATCAAGCTGCCGCAGGCGCCAGGCGGTTTCTGCGACGCCCTTCAATGCGGAAAGGTACGCGTTGACGGAGGTGGCGGAGAGCCCTCTTTTATCAGAAAACTCATGCACTAAGGCCACGGCATGCGCGTAGCGGAGCCGCCCCCAGGGGCAGCTCACGGCATCGGGGAACCCGAACCAGCGCGCAATCACATTGAGGCGCGAGCGCACGGCGCGCCGCGAAGCTTCGGAATGAAGCTCCGCGAGATAGGCCGCCGCCGCGTTCACTTCATGCGACGCCGCTTCCGGGGCATCGAGAAGCCCCATGCCCCCGGACGAATTTTGAGCGATCGCGGGAAGAGACTCCCCTGCTTTCGGTTTTGAAACGCAGTCAAATTGCATCTGCCGAGTTTTTCCTCTCTATTTTTCGATTCAAGCCGTTTTCCACCGCATCGGTCATCCGTTATACGTGATAACCCTCATACGCCGGTACCTCAGCATATTACGCACGATAACTGCAATTATATGGCGTAATTTCGAGCCCGTTATCCGTTTGATCGTTCGGCGTTGTCAGATTCATTACTGTAATTTTAGATTGTTTATATAATCACATTGTCCATTCATCATTCATAATCTATTCATTCAATGTCAACTAACATTATTCATTCAATTCAATATTCCACATCAATTCCATATAACAACCTATTATTCACTATCATTCTTTTTGGCATATTGAGATCGAGTGCCATATCTCGTTCTGTAAAAGTAATAGAATTGCCAGAATGACGGCATTTCAATGAATTCAGATTCATTATTAAGCTCACTATTGATTGAGTTGATCTTATCTGTCAGCAATGAATAGAATTCCTTTACTTTCAATTCTTTCGTATTGATGAACTCACCATGCCTTTCAAGCATCTCAATGCATGCTTCATTCATCAGTTCGAGAATTTGAGGCGTGAGCGCAGCGCCTTCCTTTTTCCCTTCGCCTGCTCTTCTGCCGCGCTTGCGCCCCGATGTGGCGCGCCCGGGGTTCCCTTTCAGCATAGGCATCAGTGCCTTAGGGTGCTGTCCGCGCCGCCAGTAGGTCGCGATCATGAGCTTCAGCTTTCTGGCCCACTTGATGTCGCCGTCAGCCGCGTCGTTGCACAACTCTTCTATCCCTCTCTCTGAATAGAGCTCTGGATTCGAAAGAAACGGCAAAATGATCTCATAGAGATCACGTCCCGTCTTTTCAACTGACTTCGTCCACTTTCGAACTGCCATATCCGCAAATGGATCAAGCTCAATCGTTGCAGTCCCATTCTCAATCATTTCATTCAGCTTTTCTGTTGCTGCTCGAACCAAATGGACTGACTGCCCTTTCATTTTAATAAGCAATGTCAGATTGCCGAATATCTTAATGACCCTATATTCAATTTCATTCCACTTTATGATTTCATTCTCATTAAACTTTATTTCATTCATCTTATTTAACTCCATTCATAATGACAAATGCAATTGACATTATTAATTTACAGTATGAACAAATTCAAATTGCAGTTTATCAGGAAGTGCGAAAAATCGCGATTAAAAACTTGGCAGACCCTTCGTGGCGGGCAAGTATAGCTGCCCAAAAATTAGGCAAAATTGAATTTTCGAGTGTTTACAGTCGATATCCATTTGTTGAATATGGATTTCGTTAAAATTTGATGGCTCCAGGCATAAAAAATCCCCGTCATGCGAATCCGCAGGACAGGGATTTGAGGACTTGAGGCTGCCGGGCTTGCCGGCAGCTGAGGAAAAGCGCGTCAGCCTCCGAAAACGCCGGTGGAGAGATATCGGTCTCCCCGGTCGCAGATGATCGTGACGACTACCGATCCCGGATTCTCTTCTGCAATCCGGATGGCGCCCGATACCGCGCCGCCAGAGGAAACGCCGCAGAAGATGCCCTCTTCCTTAGCGAGCGCGCGCATTATCCTTTCCGCAGCTTCCTGAGTCACATCGAACGTTTCATCGACGACCTTCGGATCAAAGATCCCGGGACGATAGGCTTGAGGCCACCGGCGGATGCCGGGAATGGAGCTCCCGGCCGCCGGCTGCATGCCGATGACGCGCAGGTCCGGAATGATGGTTTTGAGGTACCGTCCGGTACCGACGATCGTGCCAGTCGTTCCCATGGCGGAGACGAAGTGCGTTACGCGCCCGCAGGTCTGGGCGATGATTTCGGGACCCGTCGTGCGGAAATGCGCGAGGGCGTTGTCGGGATTGTTGAACTGGTCGAGGAGATACCCTTCCCCGCGCCGCTCCATTTCCATGGCGAGATCGCGGGCGCCTTCCATTCCCTTCTCCTTGCTCACAAGGATGAGCTCGGCCCCGTAAGCCTTGATGGCCGCCCGACGCTCGAGCGAGAGATTTTCCGGGAGGATGATCTTCATGCGGTAGCCTTTGAGGGCCGCAATCATCGCGAGTGCAATGCCCGTATTGCCGCTCGTTGCCTCAACGAGCACGTCCCCGGGCTTGATGTCGCCGCGCTTCTCAGCCTCCTCAATCATGGAGCGCGCAGCCCGGTCCTTGACGGAACCGGCGGGGTTCGAGCCCTCAAGCTTCGCCCAGACTTCGCTCCCGTTATCGGGAGCAAGGTGCTCGAGCTTCACGAGCGGCGTCATGCCGATGGTGTCGATTAGTTTTCCAGCCATGATGTGATTACCTGTTAGGAAAAAGCGTGATGATCAATTCGAATGGGAAGCCTTTCGTTTCCGCGGTAGAAGTACGCCCGGTCAAGGCTCATGTAATAGGTGTTTCCGCGCGTGGGGAGCGCATCCTCAAGAAGAATGGCGTTGATGGGTTCCGGATACCAGCCTTCGGGCCGTGCGAGAACCTGAACGGCGCCGCCCTTCGGACGTGATGACAGCACCTCGATCGGAAGCTGCCCGAGGCCGAAGGTGCGCTTCATCTGAGCGTCGATCGGCCGCAGCAGCACGTCGACGGGACCGGGCGCCGGCTTTTCGCCTGAGAGCGGAAGAATGAGTGATCCGAGATGAAGCTTTCCGTCCTCAATACGGCCCTGAAGCACATTCACGTCGCAGAGGAATTTGAGAACGAAGCGCGTTTTGGGCCGGGTCCAGATTTCCTCCGGCGCGTCCGCCTGCTCGATCCGACCGTCCTTCATCACCACGACGCGGTCTGCAATCTGCATGGCCTCTTCCTGATCGTGCGTGACGAAGACGCCCGTAAAGCGAAGCTTTTCATGAAGGCGCCGGATCCATTGCCTGAGGTCCTCGCGAACCTGAGCGTCGAGAGCGCCGAAAGGCTCGTCAAGCAGCAGAACGCGAGGTTCAGTGGCGAGCGCTCTCGCGAGCGCCACGCGCTGCTGCTGGCCGCCGGATAGCTGTGCGGGGTAGCGCCCGGCGAAGTCCGTCAACTGCACCATGGCGAGGAGATCCCGCACGCGCGCTTCAATATCGGCTTTAGGGAGCTTCTCAGCGCCCTTTCTCACCGTCAGCCCGAATGCAATGTTTTCTCCCGCCGTCATGTGCCGGAAGAGCGCGTAATTCTGAAAGACGAAGCCCACGCGCCGGTCGCGCGCAGACACGTCCGTCATGTCGGCGCCGTCAAAGAGAATCCGGCCGGAGGTTTCCGTTTCAAGACCCGCAATGATTCTGAGGAGCGTGGTCTTCCCGGAACCGGATGGTCCGAGAAGCGCCGCCATCTCGCCCGTTTCAATGGTGAGCGAAATGTCCTTCAGAACCGGCGCGCCGCCGAAGGTTTTCTGAATACTGTCGATCAGAATGCTCATGATGGAAGATTCTTCGTTCGTTGGTTTCCCGCTTTGGAGCACTCAGGCTCTGCGGCGGCCCTGAAGCTCCTTTTTGATAAGGAGCGTGAGGACCGCCAGAAGCGACAGAGCGGCCGCAGCCGTAAAGGCGCCGACGGTGTTGTAGTCCTGCTCGAGGAGTTCAATCTGAAGGGGCAGCGTCATCGTTTCGCCGCGGATGCTCCCTGAGACCACAGAAACGGCGCCGAATTCGCCGATTGCACGGGCATTGGTGAGGAGAACGCCGTAAAGAAGCGCCCAGGAAATATTGGGAAGCGTCACATAGCGGAACATCTGCCAGCCAGAAGCGCCGAGGAGAATCGCGGCCTCCTCCTCCGCTGCACCGCGGCTCTGCATAACGGGAATCAATTCCCTGGCTACGAAGGGACACGTGACGAAGATCGTGACGAGAACCATGCCCGGCCAGGCAAAGAGAATCTGGATTTGAGAGGCTTCGAGCCAGGGGGCGAGCGGACCGTTGGCGCCGTACCAGAGAAGATAGGCGAGACCCGCAACCACGGGCGACACCGCAAAGGGAATGTCGGTCGCGGCAAGGAGCCATTGCTTCCCCGGGAAATCAAACCGCGCGCAGCACCAGGCGAGCATGATCCCGAAAACGAGATTGACAGGGACGGTGATGAGCGCGATGCCGGCCGTGAGTCCGATCGCGTGCAGCATTTCAGGGTTGCCGAGGTTCTCAAGCACCGGCATCAACCCTTTCTGAAAAGCCTGAGCGAAGATGTAGACAAGCGGAATCACGAGGAACAGAACCGCGATCAGTACCGCGAGGCCGATGAGAATGCGCCGGGAATAATTCGGCGCGCGTTTGGATGGTGCGGTCATGCCGAAGCCCCCAGGCGTCTTGCAAGACGCTTTTGCAGGAAATTGGCGAAAAGGAAGAGCGCAAGCGAGAGTGCGAGAACAACCGACGCAATCGCGCTCGCCGCTGCATAGTCGAATTCCTGAAGCCGCATGAAGACCATGAGCGAAAGGACTTCCGTCTCGTAGGCGATGTTGCCGGCAATGAAGATGACTGCGCCGAATTCGCCGAGCGACCGGCAGAAGGCAAGCGTCGTGCCGGCGGCCACCGAGGGGAGAATTTCAGGAAGAATCACGCGGCGAAAGATCTGTCCTTTCGTCGCGCCCAGCGTTTCCGCGGCCTCTTCCGTTGATTTTCCGAGATCCTCGAGCACGGGCTCCACCGTGCGGAAGACAAAGGGAATCGAGGTGAAGGCCATGGCGACGACAATTCCGAGCCAGGTGTAGCTCACCTTGATGCCGAAGAGCGAAAGCCAGGCGCCGTACCACCCGTCCTCCGCAAAGAGTGCGGAAAGCGTGAGGCCTGCAACCGCAGTGGGAAGCGCAAAAGGAAGGTCGATCAGCGCATCGAGAATCCCGCGTCCGGGGAAGCGGTAGCGCGCGAGCACCCAGGCAAGCAGAACGCCCGCAGCGCAATTGAAGACGGAAGCCCAGAAGGCGGAGAGGAGCGTCACCCGCAGAGCGGCGAGCGTCTGCGGATTCGTGATGATCTCCCAATAGCCCGCCCAGGTCAGGTGCGAAAGCTCCCTCACGAGCGCGCTCATCGGCAAAAGGAGAATAAGCGAAACAAAAGTAACGCTCACCCCCAGCGAAAGCCCGAAGCCGGGAAGCACCCGGCGCTTCTTCCTCTCCGCCATGATGGTTACTTCCTGCCGAGGGCCACAAGGCGATCGAACTCACCGCCCGTCGCAAAATGCGTCTTCATGACGGCTGCCCAGGAGCCGAAGCGTTCCTCAACAGTGAAGAGCTTTGTTGCCGGGAAGCGGTCCTTCAGAGCCTCCATCGTCTTCGGGTCGTTCACGCGGTAGTAGTAGCCCGTGATGATTTTCTGCGCTTCGGGACTGTAGAGGTATTTGAGATAGGCTTCCGCCGCATCCTGAGTACCCTTCTGCTTCACGACTTTGTCGACCCAGGCCACGGGGAATTCCGCGAGGATGTCGGTCTTCGGGACCACGACCTCATAACCCTTGTCCGCATACTTGCTGCGAATATTGTTGATTTCGGACTCAAACGAAATCAGCACGTCGCCGATGCCGCGGTCGACGAACGTGGTGGTCGCCCCGCGTCCGCCCGTATCGAAGACGGCGACATTCGCGAGAAACTTCTTCATCAGCTCCTCGGTTCCCTCCTTCGATCCTTTTGATTAATCCGCGGCAGCCGCCCAGGCGCCCAGATATGTATAGCGGGCGTTGCCGGAAGTCTTCGGATTCGGGAAGACAAGCTTCACTCCATCCTTATTGAGGTCGGACCAGTCGGCGATGTGCTTCGGATTCCCCTTTCTCACGAGGAAAGCCATCGTCGAATAGAAGGGTGAGGAATTGTTCGGGAGCCTTGCCTGCCAGTCGGCCGGAATGAGCTTTCCCTTGTCGTGGAGCACCTGAATGTCGGTCACCTGGTTGAAGGTGACGACGTCGGCCTTGAGACCCTGAAGAATGGCGAGCGCCTGCTTGGAGCTTCCGGCATGAGACTGACGGATGGTGAGCTTGTCGTCCGGGTGAGCCTTGTCCCAGGCGCTGATGAAGGGAGGGTTGAGGTCCTGAAAAAGTTCACGGGCCACATCGTATGATGCGTTGAGGAGCTCGGCCGCATTCGCGCCCGGCAGGATGCCTGCTCCGATAATGGCGGCCGCGAGCGCTGCGGCGCTCTTCGACCAGATATGCTTTGTCATGATTGTTTCGCTTGAAGTGGTTGGTGTTGGTCAGTCCTCCCCGTAATCGTCGTTCAGGATGAGAATCGATTTACGGGGTAACCCCTATATGGTTAACACCTATACTAGCGAACTCGGGATGCATTTACCTCAGTACTTTGAGGTAATACCGCAGAATTCCGGAACAATCTGTTTCCGCAATACGCATTGCGAGCCGCAATCTTCAGCGCTGAGCCGCAGCGCTCCTCGCCTTGATCTGCGCTTCCGCTTCCTGAGCAAGGAGTAGCGCCCCGCGGTGCATGAATTTCATGGCCGGAAAAAGCGCATAAATATCCCGCGTCGGGAGCGACCATTGAGGAAGGAGCTGCACAAGCGTCCGTTTTCCTTCTTCATCCTCTCCGGCGATATCCGGAAGGCACCCAATGCCGCATCCTCGCAGCACGGCATCCCGAATGAGCCCCGCCGCCGAATAGCGCAGCGTCGAATTGACCTCAACCCGACGCGTTTCCGATCCGCGGGCAAAAATCCAGTGGTTTTCGCCGAGAAGCCCGATAAGCCTGTGCGCCCTGAGTTCCACCGGTTCTGACGGGGCCGGATGATCTCGCAGATAGTCCCTCGAGGCGAACAAGCAGCTTTTGCAGGCGCCCAGCCGTCTCGCCTCCGCGCCCGGCCTCGGTTCCAGGGCGACTTCGAATGCAATGTCGATGCCCGATTCCACAAGCGGAAGAACGCGATCCGATGCGAGAAGCTCGATCGACAACCCGGGATGCTTCATCCCGAATTCCTCGAGGATGCCGCAGAGAAAGAACTCCGCAAAACTTATGGTCGACGCCACCCGGAGCCGCCCCGCAAGGCCGCTCCTCCCGGGCGAAGCGAAAACCGCGTCCGTGCGCCTGAGGATCTCCCGGGCCTCCTCAAGAACGCGTTCGCCATCGGAAGTAAGCGACACGGAGCGCGTCGTGCGGTTGAAGAGCCTCAGCTGCATTGTCTCCTCGAGCTCCGCGACCGTGCGGGTGGCGGAAGCTCTGGAAATGCCGAGGCTCTCCGCCGCTCTCGCGAAACTTTTGAGATCTGCCACGCGAACGAAGGCTTCAAGCGACTTGATTCTGTCCATATTGTTTCGTAATTCAAAATAGTATGTTTAAATCAAGTCTATTTATTAACATTCAAAGCATCAATAGGATATCGGGATATCGCAACTTTCTTTCCCAAATTTCGATATGCCGACTCCCTTTATTACCCGCCGCTCCCTTCTTGCGCTTGCAGCCGCCATCCCGATGACTTCCCTATTTCCTGTCGAGGCCTTCGGGACCCCGGAAACACCGTCCAGCCTCCGGCTCTCTTCAGAAGAAGTTTCAAAACTCTTCGTCCGCTTTGCCGAAGAGCGCCGCATGCCTCCCGAACTCGGACGATGGCTCAGCGATCAGTCAATTCAGAAAATTGCTCCCTACCAGGTCTTCGACAACGTCTGGTGCGTCGGGATCTGCTGGGTTTCCGCCTACGCCATCCGCACGAAGGAAGGCGTCATATTGATTGATACGCTTCATGAGCCTTTTGTCGGGAAGCTCCTCTCGAACCTAAAGGAAGGCGGAATCGATCTCTCTGAAATCAAGTACGTCCTCATGACGCATGGTCACTTCGATCACGTCGGAGGTGCCTGGAGACTCAGGCAGCTCCTTCCGCATGCGCGCTTCGGCATGAGTGCCCGGGGCTGGGCGGAAGCCGAAGGACACGAAAAGGAAAGAAACGGCTTCAGAATGCCGCCCGCGGATCTCATTCTGAAGGACGGCGACAAAATTACGCTCGGCGAAACGACCGTAACCGTACTGGAAACGCCGGGACACACCTGGGGTACCTGCTCCTACCTTTACGACGTCCGGGACGGAGACGAAGTCCACCGCGCCGTTACGATCGGAGGCCAGGGCCTCAACGCGATGGATGACGCTAAGCAGCTCGAGGCCTATATCGACAGCATGAAGAAACTGGGCGATCCCAAACTCGGGATCGATGTCGATCTCACCGCGCATCCCTTCTCCACTGGTCAGACGGAGAAGATTCCGGCCATTACCGCGCATCAGCATGGCGAGCCCCACCCGCTGGTCGACCGCAAGGCTTATCTGGGACGCCTCGAGAGACTCATTGCCGGCGCTGAACGGTATCGCCGCCAGGGCGCCAAAGCCTGACGTCATCGGGTTCGAGCGGCTTCAGGCTCCCAGGAAGCGAGAAATAAAGGTGTTTCTTACTTGATCGAGCGCCTTAACTGTGAGGGGCGCTCTTCCGCTATCACCTTCGCTGAAAGCCACGGCAATATCAGAACTGCATCCGTCGGGGGTTTGAGCCGTACGGCTACGAGCCTGTATCTGTATTACTTTCAGGAAATTCCGACTGCCCATTGAGAAGAATCGTTGGTGGTTCAGGCGCCATAGAAGATCAGATTCATAGCTCTTTACCTTATCTACTTCTGGAGAGAAAAATTCTCCTTAGAAGCAAATCTTCGGTCTATACTTTTGGTAGTTCAGCAACCTTAAGTCTAGGACTACTTCATGCTCATCAAGTTTTCTGTTGAGAACTGGCGCTGCTTCAAAGATAAAGCCACAATCAATTTGACTGCGACAAATGAACGGCAACACAAAGAACGGTTGCCAGCTGTAGGCAAATATCGGATGAAGCTTTTACCGATATCTGCGATTTATGGTGCTAATGCATCTGGTAAAACGAAATTTGTTGAAGCCCTCGCATTTTTAAAATTTTTACTATTAGATGGAACCACCAATAAAGCGCAAAAAATAAATATTCAGCGTTTTAAGTTGGATGCATCTTGTTTGAAAAAACCGACAATTTTTTCCATTACCACTCTAATTGACGGCTTTATTTACTATTATGAAATAAGTCTTCTTCCAGAAAAGATCTTATCGGAAAAGTTAATTGTTGAAAATACCAGCATGGCATATGACGTCTTCACAAGAGAATCAGGCCAACCAATAAAATTTGATACCGATTATTTCAGTAAAGAAGATATTGACTTCATGCGCTTTGTTGAGAAAGCAACAAGAGATAATGAACCATTCTTGACCAACGCGAATAAACTCAACGCAGCTAAATTATCACCATTATATGATTGGTTTGCGAACAAACTTACAATCATTTTTCCTCAAAGCATGTTCACTCAACGAGTCAGATATGCCGATCCAGGTGATATTTTGAGTAAAAATGCCGTAACCTTAATGACAGAATTACATACAGGCATTGACCATTTCGAAACAGTCGTCGTACCTAAAGATAACATCCCGCTCCCAAAAGAAATAATAGATTCTCTCATAGAGCAATGGCAAAAAACAGGGGAACCTGTTCGATGGGGAGATTGCATGATTCGACGGAATCAATCATCTGACGAACCAGTATTTGAGCAATTAATCCCCGTACATAAAAATGAATTAGGAGAAAACGTTCAGTTCAAATTATCAGATGAATCTGATGGAACATTACGTCTTCTTGATTTGATCCCTGCCCTTTCTGCACTCAAGTTCTCTAGCGAACAGGTTGTCGTCGTGGATGAGCTTGACCGTAGCTTGCATACAAATATGCTTGAATGGCTTATCAAATATTATTTAAATTCCTGCACCCCCAAGACAACAAATCAGCTAATCATGACCACACATGATGTAAATATTCTAACTCAGAATATTTTCCGTAGAGATGAGCTCTGGGGAATTGACAAACACAATTATGGATCATCATCAATATATTCATTTAGAGATTTTAAAGACATCCGCAGCGACAAGGATATTAGAAAAATTTATTTGAGTGGATTAATGGGTGCAGTGCCTTATCTTGAAGAGGAGTCTTGGTAATGGGGCGAAAAGTCAAGGCAATCAAAAACGACCTTCGCAGAACTCCTGCCTCATTAAATTACATAAGACAAATTTATGTTTTTACCGAAGGAAGCGTCACGGAAGCAGAATACCTTGGCATTGCCAAAAAACTAATAAACGAACAGCATGACTGTCACTACAAATTTGCCCTACACATCAACACAAATAAAGGAAAATCCTCCCCTAAAAATCTCTCAAATTGAATCACTTCGCGCAGGGGTTGGTATTAAAAACAAACCCAGAACATATCAAGCTCTAATCAGCATACCAAAATTCGAAGTATGGCTAATATTGCATTTTGAGAACGCAAAGGGAATTTCAACAGCATCCGAAGTAGATAGCAGACTAAAGAAATACATTCCGGACTACAAAAAGCACTTACCGGAAAACATGTTCAATTTAGCTAAAATAAATAACGCGATCAGCAACTCAAAATTATTAATCAGGAATAACTCAGCAGCACAAACCCACGTTTATAAATTAATTGAGCACCTGATCGATTTATCACAAAAGCAATAATCCCCAAACCCGGCGAATGAAAATTTATTTATTTTCAACATTTTCATTTCGCCGGAAAAGTCACAGTCATAATGAGGCTGATTTACTGCCTGACAGACTCAGACCTTCATTTAGTTCTTACCTTGCCGTGCGAAAAAAGCTCATGACCAGTGTAGAGCGCTATCGTCGCCAAGGCGCCCCAGCCTGACTTCATCAGGCTCAAGCGGCCTCAGACTCCCGCGAAGCGCCGAAATAAAGAGGCTCCGCACCCATTCAAGACCCGTATCAAGCGTCGTATGGGCGTGCCAGATGAGCGAAGGCTCAAGCCACGGCACGCTCTCCGCACGTGCAAGCACCGTGAGCGGCCGCTCCTCGGAGAGCGCCTTTGCCGTACGCCAGGGCAGGATCAAAACGGCGTCAGTACGGTGCATGAGCCTCACGGCACCGAGCCAGTACTCCGTCCAGAGCATCGTCCGCCCGGCTTTGAGCGGAATCTCGGCCGGCCCCGGAACGCCTTCAATCGGATCGTCCGTATCGGGATGCACGCAGATTTGAATCCGACGGCAGGCCTCAAGGTCCTGCATGGAAAGCGTGCCGTTCTGAACTTTTCCTTCAAGCGGATGCCCTGCCCTGACTGCATAAACGTAAGGCGTCCTCAGGAGCGGGACGCTCACAAAGTCTGCAGGCAGATTAACGGCCGGAAAGATCGCAAGATCCGCTTCTCCGGCCCGGAGCTTCAAAAGCGTATGTTCGTCATGAGGAAGAATGGCAATTCCGGCTTTCGGCGCCTTCTTCATGAAGAGCTCAAGGACGGGCTCGATCATGATCGGAATCGCGTTGTCGAGCGCAGAGATGCGGATCACCCGGTTCATCGCTGCGGGATCAAAGGTCTCTGCTGCGAAAAGCTTCGCCATTTCCTCGAGCACGCGCCTCGCCTGTGCCGTTACCTCATGCGCACGCGCCGTGGGCGCGAGGCCGTGCCCGAAGCGCGTATAGAGCGGGTCTTCAAAAACAATTCGCGCTTCCGCCAGAAGCCTGCTCGCCTTCGGGAGACTGATCGAAAGCCGCGTGGCGGTTCGGCCGAGGTGCCGCTGCTCATAGAGCGTTGTCAGAAAAACAAGAAGTTCGCGCGAAAGCTGGTTGTCGGTACCTGACATATTTTTCAGAATCTGAAAGATTATTTTGCGCTTCGAGGATTCAAAAACTCAGAAAAGTCACCATGGATAGCCTGATGCCCCCGGGCATATAGTTCTGAGCACGCGATCGGAAGCGCGAATTGCCGCATGAATCCTAGCGGTACGAGGCAATCTTTGCATCACGCTTCCGGTGCCGGACCATTTCATTATTCGAAAAAGGAAGCATCCATGTCCCGTCTTCTCAAAGCATCGCTCGCTGCCGCTGCGCTCATCCCTGCCGCCGTCATGGCCATGGGCGGCGCCTCGGGCCCGAAAACCACCTATGAAGTTCAGGGCCACCTCGGCGAAATCGTCGTCAACCCCTACGAAGTTGCTCCGCTCACGGCCATCATCAGGAACGGCGGCTACCAGATTCTCGACGCCCGCGTGACGGTGCTTCCGAAGCCCGAAGGCGAGGAAATTTCCTACAACGTCTCGCGCCGCATGCTCCTTACCCACGGCGGCATTCCGGTTTTCGGCCTCTACCCCGACTACCTCAATTCGGTCAAGGGTCGAATACACGCGCCTCTTCAACGGCAAGACGGAAAAATTCTCCGACATCTACAAGATTTACGGCTCCCCCATCTACGTTGAAGCCTCGGGGCTCGTAAATGAACGCTCCACCATGCCGAAGGTCCGTCCGGTGAAGGTCGATCCCAAATTCAAGGACCGCCTCTACCTCCTCAACAACGCTCAGGACCTCGCGGGCAAGGCTTCCCATGCCGTCTGGAACAATCCCATGGGCGGCGCGCTCGAATGGAACTTCAACCCGCAGATCGGCATCGTCGACACGAAGGGCGACTATCGCTGGTACCTCTTCACGAACCCGATCTATTCGCTCGACTCGCTCTACTACGGCGGCGACATGATGGGCTTCCGTCAGAATAAGGACGGCGCCTTCACCTGGGGCTACGGCCAGCGCTACGTGAAGTACGACCTCATGGGCCGCGAGATCTGGAACCGTCGTCTTCCCATTTCCTACAACGACTTCTCGCACTCGCTCGATCCCGCCCAGAACGGTCACTTCTTCCTGCGCGTGGCTTCGTCGAACGTCAAGCTCGCCAACGGCCAGAACGTCCGCACGGTCCGCGACGTGATCGCCGAAGTGGATCATGACGGCTACGTCGTCGACGAATTCCGTCTCTTCGACATCCTCGACCCCTATCGCTCGGACGTCATCAAGGCGCTCGACCAGGGTGCGGTGTGCCTCAACATCGATGCTTCCAAGGCCGGGAAGACCCTCTCCGAAGAAGACATCAAGAAGCTGAATGAATCCGACCACTACGGCGACATCGCGGGCACCGGCATCGGCCGCAACTGGGCGCACGTGAATTCCGTCGACTACGACCCGACCGATGATTCGATCATCATCTCGTCGCGCCACCAGTCCGCCATCATCAAGATCGGCCGCGACAAGAAGGTGAAGTGGATTCTCGGCGCGCCGCGCGGCTGGAAGGGAGAATTTGCAGGCAAGGTTCTGAAGCCTGTCGACCATCAGGGCAAGCCCATCTCCTGCACGGACGCGACCTGCGAAGGAGGATTTGACTGGACGTGGACCCAGCACACCGCCTTCCGCATTGATGCGAAGAGCAAGCCGGGCGTCGTTTATCTGACGGCCTTCGACAACGGCGACGCCCGCGGCATGGAGCAGCCGGCGCTTCCGGAAATGAAGTATTCCCGCGCCGTCGTCTACAAGGTCGATGAGAAGGCAGGCACCGTTCAGCAGGTCTGGACCTTCGGCGAGGAACGCGGCCACGACTGGTTCAGCCCGGTGACGTCGCTGACCGAATACCACGCCGACAAGAACTCGATCTTCGTCTACTCCGCCACTGCGGGCGCATCCTTCGACCTCAAGACCGGCGCCTTTACGTCGGCACCGAACCCCTACATGATGGAGTTCAACTGGGGCGAAAAGGAACCTGCGGTCGAAATGCGCGTCGAATCGACGACCGGCTACCAGGCAATGCCGATCGATCTGAAGACTGCTTTCGAAAAATAACTCCTGATCGATTGAGTTGAATTCAGAAGCGATTGAGATCCCCGTCTGAGCGAACGCGCTCAGGCGGGGATCTTTTTTATTCCAAAGATCAGCAGAATTTTGGGCAGCGGCCTTCCCATTCTGATTGAAGCCATTCAAACGGCTCCTTTTTCTATTGGAGAGCTTTGTCTCCCAGACCTTTCCATCGATTAATTCAATAAACCGCTGCTGCGGGGACGCGCAGAGGGATAGCCAGTCAGGAATGAATTGCGTAGAATACCCTTTATTCCACTACCCTCCCAAAGGTTCAAAGAATGACTAGCGACGAAATCATTGAGCAGGTCAATGCCCATCGTGAAAAAGAATCAAAGCTCTTAGAGGAATGGCAGGAACTCCGCGCCCGCGCGCAGGAAGAATGCATCCGTCTCATTGACGTTTTCGAATTTACCGCCTCTGATCTTCATCTCGGCAAAGACGGCAAGGCCATCAAGTCGCCCGTCAGAAATGCCGGCGTGCCGAAGTTCATCAACCCCGACGGCCCCGAAACCTGGACGGGCCGCGGCAAGCGTCCCCAGTGGTACATCAAGGCCAAGGAAGCCGGCTACACGGACGACGACATGCTGATTGCCAACAATACGCCTGTCGAGACCAAGTAAAAATTTAAGAGAAATCTTTATTTCTCTGAAGCACTCGCCCTGCTCTCCCGTTCCGGTGAGCAGGGCTTTCTTTTTTTATTTCTTCAAAGAGAGAGGAATTTTACTGAGAAAAAACGGATTCCGAATTGACAATCTCACTTAGCGGCAGCGCTTCTCTTGATGGAAAGCGCAGAAGAAAGACGGCAGTAATTAATTTGAATTGACAGATCAAATGCCTGAAATCTTCTGCTTCAGCCTCTGCATCCAATTTTCGAACATTGGGTAATACCCTGATGCGTCTCAGAAATTCCTGAAGCTGCCGCCTGTAGGGTTTGGGTTCCAGAAGAACGTCCGCGTCCATCCCAGGACAATGCGGGCGAAATAGAAGCGGAAGGAATCCCATGACCCATCAGGAAAAAAGAATTTATGCGCTCTCGAGAAGAGCATTGATTGAGAATGCCGGCAAAGTGCTCCTCGCTGCAGGCGCAGTCGGCGGACTTTCCGGAATCACTGGAAAGTCACATGCCGCAGAAGCCCGAAATTCCAAATCATCCATTCCATCGGGAACAGCTTCCATCGCGGCATTGCCCGCAATTGATGCCATTCTTCTCTATGCGGCAGAAGCCGACGGCCTCTTCAAGTCCAAAGGCCTCGACGTCAAAATCGTCCCATTCATGAGTGCGCTCGAAATGACTGCTGCGCTGCGTGCAAAACGCATTTCCGGTCAATACACCAACCTCATGACGACAATTACCCAGCAGGCGAACGGCATTGATGCTTCCATTGCTGCCACTACCTGGCACACGGATCCGAGGCGCCGCGCTTTCGGTTTTGCCGTTTCTCCCAAACATGTCTCAGAGGTGCCGACTCTCGATGCCTTAAAAGGAAAGACCGGCATTTCCACTGCAGCGAGCTCCGGCACAATCACCGACTGGATGCTCGACAACTTCATCGCAAATGCCGGAATTCCGGAAAAATCACTCAAGCAGATTGAAATTCCGCAGATTCCCATCCGACTGCAGCTTCTCATTTCCGGGAAGCTTGAGACAGCGCTCTTTTATGAGCCGCTCCTCACGCTGATTGAATTAAAGGGCGGCAAAGTCATTTGGGACGACCGCAAATTGAATGAACCGCTTTCAATGATCTCTCTCAGAAGCGAATACCTCACAGAGGATTTCGTTCTGCCATTTCGCCGGGCGCTCGCAGAAGCGGCGCGCCGCGTGGATGATGCACCAGGGCTTTACCTGAAGCTCGCTCAAAGAAAGCGTCTGATACCAGAGAACATCGTCAAAGGCTATGTGCTTCAGAAATTCGGAGGCTTCCCGACGCCGGACGGCCTGCCGGAGCTCCTGGGCAGAGACGTCGTGAAGCGTGCCTCAGACTGGCTCATTCGCCGCGGAATTCTCTCAAAAGCGCCGGATCTCGAAAGCGTCGTCTGCCGCTTTTGAGAAAGAGAGGAAAGATCACGACGACTAGTTCGAAGCTCAGACACGCCGCAGGGCTTCAGGTTCGGCGCCTCTCGGTCAGCTACGGACCGGAACCCGTGCTCAAGGACCTTTCCTTCACGCTGCCCGCCGGAGCATCGCTTGCCATCGTGGGAGAATCCGGCTGCGGAAAGACGACGCTTCTCACGACGCTCGCGGGGCTCCTGGAGAAGGATTCGGGCGATGTCGTCTGGTGCGATGCTTCCGGCGCCGCAATTCCCCGACTCCATTCGAGCTTTGTCTGGCAGAACCTCGGCTTGCTGCCGTGGAAAACCGTACGCGACAATCTCGCGCTGCCGCTGAAGCTCAGGAATGCGCGTCGGAATCCCGCTGAAAGCACGACGCTTAGAGACGCCATGCTCGATGAACTCGGTCTCTCGCGTTTTGCCGATCGCACGCCGGCAGAGCTCTCCGGCGGGCAGCGTCAGCGCCTCGCCATCGGACGCGCGTTGATTGCGGCGCCCGACGTGCTTTTCATGGATGAGCCTTTCTCGGCACTCGATGCGCTTCGCCGCGAGCGTCTGCAGGATTTCCTTGCCGACATGCAGAGGCGCCGGCCTCTGACGATGATTTTCGTCACGCACGACATTCCGGAAGCCGTATTTCTTGCCTCCCACATTCTGCTCCTTGCCGCCAGCCCGCCGAGAGTGCTTGAGCTCTACGAGAATCCGTCCTGGGAGTCGGATCGCCATTCAGGAGACCGTGAGTCTCCGAAATATGCCGAAGCCATCCGGCACGTCCACGCGCGCCTGAGAGAAGCGTGCGCCGCCGCGAATAAAGGAGCTTCAGCATGAAAACCACTCTCCTTCGTTATTCAGCTGCGGCCGCAGTGCTCTTTCTTCTCTGGGAAGCGGCGAGCGTGCTTCTCGGCGAAGACATCATCCCGAGTCCCGCTGCCGTACTCAGAGCGCTTCAGGAAGCTCTGATGAATCCCGACCTCGCGAGGCATGCCGCGGTTTCCGCCCGGCGTCTCGCAGAGGCGCTCGCCGTAGCGATTCTGACAGGCTTCCCGCTCGGACTCCTTTTCGGGCACTCCCCGAAGGCGGACTGGCTGGGCGCGCCCATCACCTTCATCACGCTGCCGCTTCCCAAAATCGTGCTTCTACCGGTCTTCTTTACGGTCTTCGGTCTTGGAGACGCCTCGCGGGTTCTTCTCATCGCGCTCGCCACGGGATTCCAGATTCTCGTCATCGTCCGCGAACATGCTCTGAAGCTCGATCCCTCCTATGAGAAGGCGCTTCGCTCCATGGGAGCCAACCGGTGGGAGCGCATTCGGCACGTCTATCTGCCGGCAGCGCTGCCATCGCTCTTCACGGCGCTCAAGGCCTCTGCGGGCACTGCCATGGCCGTTCTCTTTCTCGCGGAAAGCTTTGCCACCGACTCCGGACTCGGCTGGCTCATCATGGATGCCTGGGGATTCGGCGACAATCTGAGGATGTTTGTCGGCATTCTCGGAATGAGCGTGCTCGGGCTCCTCCTCTACGGGGCGATCAGCCTCGGCGAAAGGCTCTGCTGCAGCTGGATGACGCCATCAGCCTGAGGAGACAAAAGGTGCAGAGGGCTTAAGTCTTCTTCGTCAGCTTCTGAAGCCAAATGCCGCTCTTCAGGCGCATGAGGAAGATGCCGCCCCTCACGATCAGCTCGGCGCACATTGCGCTCCAGACGCCGACGAGCCCGTAGACGGGAGCGAGGAACCAGGCGAGCGTGAGGCGCACCACCCACATGCTCGACAAATTCATGACGGCAGGAATGAGCGTATCGCCGGTACCGATGAAGGCGCTGTAGGACACAATCGCCGCGGCAAACATGGGCTCCGCCCAGGCTTCGATGCGAAGCACTTTGGTGCCGAGCTCAATCACCTCGGGCACATCCGTCATGATGCCCATGAGAAGCGGTGCGGCGAAATAAAGCACCACGCCCATCACGGTCATGACGACCATGCCGGCGCCGACGCATTTGTAGGCGATGCGCTTTGCGAGATCGAGGCGCTTCGCGCCGACGGACTGACCAACAAGGGTCGAGGCCGCGTCGCCGATCCCGTAGCCCGGCATGTAGCAGAGGCTCTCGGCGGTAATGCCGAGCGTATGCGCTGCAATCGCAACAATGCCGAGCGGCGCCACAATGGCAGTCGAGAGAATCTGCGCGCCGCACATGAGAATGCGCTCGGCAGCCACAGGAGACGCAATTGAAAAGGCTCTCCGCAATACGGCCGCCTGAGGAATGAAGCTTCCGGAGCGCCCCACGAGCGAGAGGAACGGCGAGCGCACTACGAGCATCCACAGCACGATGGCGCCGACAATGGTTTCCGCAATGCCGGTTCCGACGGCCGCCCCGATGATGCCGAGATCCGCCCCCGGAACCGTCAGGGAAAGGCCGAAGAGCGTATAGGTGGTCGTTGGGAAGATGAGAAGAAAATTAAAGAAGCAGTTCAGAATGCACATGAGGATCCCGAGGTAGCTCGGAGTCTTCATGTCGCCCGTGGCCCTCAGGAGCGCTCCGGCGAGCCAGCCGAAAAACGTGGCCGGAAGGAAAAGCGCCATCATGAGGAAGTAGTCTGACGCGTTTCCTGCAATCGACGGGTCGCCGCCGAGCCAGACGGGAAGATGGGAACTGATGAGAAAGCCCGCCGCAGCGAGAACGGCAGAAAAAGTCATGACCGTGGTGAAGGCCTGACGAACGATGCTTCGAGCCGCGTCGAAATCCTCTGCGCCGATGCGGTGCGCCGTCTGCACCGAAAACCCCATGATCGAGGCGCCGCCGATGCCGTAGAAAAGCCAGAGCGTCGTGCTCACGAGCCCGACCGCCGCAGAATCCGCTGCGCCGAGGTGCCCCACCATCGAAGCGTCGATGTACTGCATCAGGATGTAGGAGACCTGAGCGAGCGCTGCAGGGACCGCAAGCCGGATGACGAGTTCGAGCTCGTCGCGCACGCTGAGCTCGCGCCCGCTGCGGAGCGTCTGTAGGAGCAAAGAGGTTCTGCTGGGACTCGAACTCATGGATGAAAAGAAAAATCAAAAACGGCCGCTGAAATTCAGAATGAATCTTAGACCCGATCCGGAAATCGCTACTGCCTGTTTCTTTCTGCGCGATGCCCGAAGCAATCAGAATAGATCTTCGGCATTTTAAAAAGGCAGCCCCGGCAAAAACCGGAACTGCCTCCTTGTGGTTCAGAACGGAACCCGAAAAGCGTGAAGCGTCAGACTCAGGCTTCGCCTTCCTGATAGGGTTCGCTGTTGAGGTCCCCTTCAAGACTCGTCACAACGACGGCGGAAGCAACGTCGCCCACGACGTTGATCGACGTGCGGATCATGTCGAGGATGCGGTCGATGCCGGCGATGAGGGCCACGGCTTCGAGCGGAATGCCCACCTGCGTGAAGACGACGGTCGTCATGATGAGGCCGGCGCCCGGGACGCCCGCGGTGCCGATGGCGGCGAGAACGCCCATCAGAACGACGGTGAGCTGATCGGTAAGCGTGAGATGAATGCCGAAGACTTCAGCCGCGAAGATCGCGCAGACGCCCATGTAGACGGCGGTGCCGTTCATGTTGATGGTATTGCCGAGCGGAATCGAGAAGGAAGCGATGGAGCGCGTGGCGCCGAGCTTTCTTGCTGCAGAAAGGTTGGCCGGAAGCGCAGCCGCCGACGAACAGGTCGTGAAGGCGACGAGCCAGGGCTCGAAGATGCCCTTCAGGAACTTCACCGGATTGGTCTTGCCGATGACGGCAACCATCGGGATGAGGATCAGGAAGACAAGAACGACCGTCGCAAGGAATGACGTAAGGATGAGGGAGAAAAGCGGAAGGAGCACCGAAAGACCGTGCTTCGCGACCGTGAAGGCAATGAGGCCGAAGACGCCGATCGGAGCGTACATCATGACGTAGCCCGTCACGCGGATCATCACGTCGCCCACGAGCTCAAAGAAGCGAAGGACGGGCTTGCCGCGTTCGCCGAGCGACGCGAGGCCGAAGCCGAAGATCACCGCGAAGAAGATGATCTGGAGCATCGAGCCGTTCGCCATCGCTTCCATCGGATTGATCGGAACGATGTTGAGGAGCGTGTCAGTGAGGCTCGGCGCCTTCACGGCCTTGGCGACGAGACCGTCGGTCGAAAGGTCAAGACCCAGCCCCGGCTGAATGAGGTTGGCAAAAAGCAGACCGATCGCCACGGCGATGGCCGTGGTGACGGCATAAACGAGAAGCACTTTGCCGGCAACGCGGCCGAGCTTCGAGGTATCCGAAATGCCCGCGGCGCCCGCAATAATCGTGGCGATAACCAGAGGCACCACCACCATGCGGATGAGGCGGATGAAGAGCGTGCCCAGGGGCTGCAGATAGGTCTGTGCGAATTGAGAGTCGACGATGGCGCCGACGATGACGCCGAGCGCCAGGCCGATCATCATCTGCCAGGCCAATGAAATCTTTAGTTTGCCAGCCATTATGGGTCTCCTCGTAATAAGGCTGAATAAAAAAAGGCAGCAGGCCGAATCGAACATGAACGGGGCTTAGCGCGCTTTGTGCTTCCCTCTCCTCTTCCGGCAAGCTGCCTTTGCGTCTCGACGTAAAGATTAGCCTTATTACCGCGAATATTTGATTAGGGATAATCCTCCTTTACGTTTGTAAAGACCGCTGGCGTTCCCAGGACATTCGTGCTTTTGTTAATGCATGTCCTTGACGCAATTCATCTAGGTGGGCGCGGGTTCTCAGGAGAAAATGCATGAGGGAAAGAAGTCTTGCGAAGTCTTATTTCGAGGAGTCCTCTTCCTGCGATGCATCCGAAGCCTGATCCTTCATTTCCTTTTCGCGGCGCATGCGGTCCTTTTGGTCGAGGTACCGAAGGACGCGAAGACGCCGGAAGTCCGCAATGGCCTGTATGAGGAGCGCCTGAGCGAACGCTGCGAGCGACTGGCAGAGCACGAGCGTGAGCGAAAGCGAATCCATGCTCGTGCCGAAGAGATAAGGCTGCGCGTAAAAGAGGATGAGCGTGAGGATGGTGTAGATCCACCCGCGGCGCCAGAGCGACCGGCAGCGGAGTTCAGCCGGATCCTCAAGGTCGCCCCGCTGAAGGAGAAAGACGACGAGCTTCACCGGGATGGCGCTTCGGACTTCAAATTCATCGGCGGCAAGCGACAGCCAGGAAGAAGCATCCACCGCCTCCTTCCTGAGGCGCGCCGAAAGCTTCAGCGCCCGAAGCGGCCAGATGAGGCGCACAAGCTGCATGCCCAGGTAGAGGTTTGCCAGTACGAATACCAAGCCCGCAAGAATCCAGTCGAAAGAAAATGTCATCAATTGCCCTGCCCGATCAGGCGGTTTGAAAACGATAGAAGCAACTCTAGCGCGGTCCTGAAGAAGCGGATAGAAAAATCCCGGAGCAGCCGGTGAAGGAACGCTCCGGGATGATTCAAGCTAAAAGCCGCAGACCCGAAGGTCTACGCCAGCGCCGTTACCAGCAATAGCGGGTGCCGACGGAGTAGCGGTAGTTTTCCTGGTAATCCGATCCATTGGCGCGGGTGAGAGAACCATAGAAGGACCAGTTGTCCTTCACGTTGATCTGGCCGCCGAAGCCGTAGGAAACCCACGTGCCGCCCAGGTCTTCGGAGAGCTTCTGCACTGCAGAATCGCCGCGGCGGGCATACGCATCGCTCTCGCCCTGGAAGTCGTGATTGACGGAAGCCGTGAGGTAGACCGAACCCGCGCCGTCAGCAACGTTCATGCCGGCCTGGAAGCCGAGACGACCGACGAGCGTCTGGAAGTCGTCCTGGTCAACGCGGATCTCGTTTGCCGCCGTATAGTCGGCGCCCTTCACGAGGCCGTAGGAGAGTTCAGCCTGCGGCGTGAGGTAGAAGGTCTTCGAGATATCCCAGCGATAGCCCACTTCAGCTGAAACGCCGAAGGTCGTATTGTCGTAGGAGCTCTTGAAATCCGTGACCGTCGCAACATCCACGTCGGTGCTCATGCGGCCCACGCGGGCAATGAGGTCGACGTAGCCGCCGAACGGGAAGAAGGCCGTGCCGTAAGCCGCGAGGTTGAAGCTGTCGGTCGAGGATTCGCCGTTCGAGAAGTCCGCCTTCGAATCCGTGTAGCCGAACGCGCCGCCCACGATCCAGTTGTCGCCGACGCGCACGTCAGCACCGACCTGGATGGTATTGCCTCTCACCTTCGTGGAAACCGAGTCCTCGAGCTTCGCTTCAGCGCCGTATACGCGCGCCCAGGTGCCGACGGAGCCCTGGAGATTGCGCACTTCGCCCAGACGTTCAGAGAGGTGGTTCACTTCGTAGCGCCACTGGGCGAGATTTGCACCGGCCGTCTTCCTGGCTGCAACGAGCGTGGGAGAAAGACCGCTCGCGTCGCCGAGCGTGGTGACGGTACCGTTTTCGGGGTTGTATTCCCAGGCTGCGGTAAGGTCGCTCGCTTCGCCGCCCGTGAAGCCCTTCATCAGTTGTTCGGAATTGGCGGAAATAATGTCGTTCTTAATGGCGTTCAAAGCAGCCGAGGCAGTACCGTAGGTTTCCGTAACCTTGCTGCCGGCGCGGAGCTTCAGATTGCCGTTCAGCTTTTGAATAGCAATGCCGCCCTTTTTGACTGTATTAAAAGTCAAAGAGGAATTATTCGCAGTCAGATTTTCTGATTTAAAGTTGCCGGACTCTTGAACCAGATTTTGATTAGCAAGCGAGATGCTGCCCAATGAGCTCACGTCGCCGTTCAAAATGGTATTCGCAATCTTTTCTGAATGATTCGAGAGGCTTAAACTGCTCTCAGCATCCTTCAACGTTACATTACCGTAGATAACTGCAGTATCGGCTGAAATATTAGTATTACTTCTCTCAGATGAAACATTACCCTGAATGGATATGACAGGAGATTTCAGAGAAACATCTGTCTGGTCGCCTGTCTTATTATTTAAACGAAGAGCATCACCAGCACCATCAACAGAAATTGATAGATCTTTTTCTGCCTCCAACTGAATATTTGTACTTCCCGAATTAGTCTCGGCCCGAGTCAAATATATGCCCAAATCTGACCCATGAATATCAATAGATTTAGCCTCAATTCATAAATTCGCTGACTTAGAGCCCTTGTAATCGCCGCCACGGTCGTGAACAATAATCCCAGCACCAACTGCAGTATTGTTCGTACTCGCTACAGTTCCAGAAATAGTTACTGTTTCAGCATTGGTAATGGAAAATGAAGCTGGTTTAACAGCGTCGCCTGATGAACTGCAGAAAAGTTGCACGGCACCACGACCGCCGCCTGATTCCTTGGCATATTCATTAGCAATATAAATATTTTTTACATTATCAAATGAAATTGCAGAATCAGCCTGAACAAATATACCACCGCTAGCTCTAGAAATGGAATTAAAGTTATCAATATTTTCGAAGCTAAGTTTAGAACCAGTACCTCCCCACAGATTCGTCACATAATCCACTTCAAGAGGTTTATCTTTCCACCCAAAATTAACATCATGAATGTCAGATATCTCAATCTGTCCCCCCTTAGTCATCATAAATGGCGTCTGATCATCGGGAGCCGTATCTTTTTTGGGATCATCCTTATTGTTGTAGAAAGGATAATGTTTAAATTTAGTATCCGTCAACACATTAAACGTGCTGAATTTACTAAAAATAATTTTACTTCCAGTTCCTGTAACAAAGAAATATGAATTTACCCTATCATTCTTATCATTACGGACAGTCAAGTTTCCTGACGTAGTTCCAGACCCCGAAAAAGTCAGCTGATTACCATTTTCAATTTTGTAATAGTTGATATTATATTGGTCATCAGCTGGTTTTTCGAAATTATTGGAATCAATTACCACATTGCCACTGATGGTATGAGAGTCAGTAGCAGCAGCATTCGCGAACAAAGCTGTCGAAGCCAGCAAAACGGCAATAGAGATCGTCGAATATCTCATTTCAAACTCCAAATAGTCACGACAAACCTCCTCCGACAAGAGAGGTTTGTCGCTTATAAACGACTGTCCGAGTCTAGTTGTTCCACACCATCCTGCCGCAGCAGATTTGAAACCTCCCTCATGAATTGCTTAATTTTCAAAATGTTATGATCGTTTACAGATAAAGCAATGTTGTTTACAGACAACTTTCTGAGAGCTCCGACTGCCCGCCATCCCCATCTCTTTGAAGCGCAAAAAGCCCGGCCTCTCCTGCGCGCAAACGTCAGAGGAGCACCGGGCTTCAAAACGCTCAGATTGACTTTGATCTTAGAAAATCAGTGATCCGACTTGATCCCCGCCCCGCAGAGCGTGATGAGCACGTCAGTCGCCGGTCCGTAAAGCTCGCAATAGCGGTCCCAGGCGGCAAAGTTGGCTGCCGTCGTGTGCTCGATGTAATAGCCCTCACGAGCCACCGCAGCGCGCGCGGCGAGGATCTTGTCCTCGGGCGCCGTCACCACCGTGATGTCGTGACGCTTCATCATGTCGAGGATTTCGCGGCCGCGAAGGGGCTTCCCGATCGCAATGCCTTCCGCAATCGTGGGCTTCACGTCGACCGAAACGGGATCGTCCTTCCCGGCTTTTCTCGCCTGGTAGAGCGGATCGCAGTATTCGCTCTGAAGCGCCACAATCTTCGGGAACTTACGGATCGCGCCCGATTGATGGAGGTGTTCAAGGGCCTTCACCGCACCAATGAAGAGCGTGCCGTTTCCGACCGGAAGCACCACATGCTCGGGGATGCGTCCGAGCTGCTCGAAGACCTCGTAGATGTAGGCCTTCATGCCCTCATAGAAGAAAGGATTCACGACGTGATTGGCGTAGTAGACGCCTTCATCCTTCACGCGGGCGCGGCAGACATCGGCGCAATGGTCGCGCGAGCCCGGAATCACATGCACTTTTGCGCCGTGCGATTCGATCATGGCGATCTTCTTGGGGCTCGTTCCTTCCGGGACATAGATCTCGCACCTGATGCCGGCACGGGCGCAGTAGGCGGCAACGGAATTGCCGGCGTTCCCGCTCGAATCCTGCACGCACTCGGCGACGCCGATCGACTTCATATGCGCGACGAGCCCCGCGGCGCCCCGATCCTTGAAGGACAAGGTCGGCATGGCGTAGTCGACCTTCACGAACATGCCGGGCTTCAGCTCCACGGTCGGAGTGAGGCCCTCGCCGAGCGAAACCTCCCGCCAGGAGTCGCCGTCGAGCGCCATGAATTCGCGATAGCGGAAGATGCTCCATTCCTTCCTGTCGATTTTCTCGTCATTCCACTTCGGCGGCGTGTAATCGAGTTCAAAAAGTCCGCCGCAGGAGCAGACGGGCTCGCGGGTCGTCGCCGGGGTTTTCCTGCCGCAGCAGGTGCAGATGTAGTTGAGCATTCTGAATTACTCCTCATTGAGCTCAGCAATCGCCTCAATTTCAACGAGGCATCCGAAATGAAGGGGCGTCGTCGACACAACGACGCGTCCGGGTTTGTGTTCTCCGAAGAAGTCGCGGTAGACCTCATTGATCGCGCCCCAGTATTCGTTCGAGGGCGTATAGACGCGGCAGAAGACCACCTGATCGCGACGAACGCCCGCGGCCTTCAGAATGCGGTCGAGATTGTCGAGCGCGAGCGCAGCATGCTCGCGGATCCCGCCCGTACAGGGTTCGCGCGTATCCGGATTGATGGAAAGCTGTCCGGAAACATAAAGCATGCCGTGCGAGACGACGGCTGCGCTGTAATGGCCGGGATTGGTTCCCTTGAAGCCCGGATCAATGAATTTCATTTTTATCCCCTCCAGTATGGTGTTTTGCCGAATCTCGCCATGCGTCTGATCTGGTCGAGATCGCTGTAAATCGTTACCTTCGAGACGCCGAGCCGGTCGGCGGCGTGTTCAAGCGCGCCCTTCATGAGGAAGATGCCGCGGGAATCCATGAAGGAAAGGAGCTTTACCCGGTCTTCCCGCGTCCAGGAAGACTTTCTCCCCGGACGATTGGATGATGCCTCGGCCGATGCCGTCTTCTTCCCTGCCTCATCCACCATGCGGTCGATAAGATCAAATACCGCGTCGGCAACGCTCTTCCCTGCGGCAAGTTCTTCTTCCCGGGCATCCTTCTGCGCCGGCTCTGCCGCACCGGAGGACTTTCCAAATGCAGCTTTCATTTCAGGAGGGAGAAATGCTCCAAGGCGCTCGAGCGCCTCGGCGTCGGCGGATACGTCCTGATTAACGCAGAGCGCGCCCGCGAGCTTCCCGTCGGCGGCTCGGATCAGCATCGTGACCGAACGGATCAGCTTTTCGACACCGTTTTCATCCTTGTGCCTGAACCACCAGACCGGGAGCAAATCGCCTTTTTCAGGATGCTCGCCCCGAAGAAGCATCTCTTCGACGAGGTGCCTCACGCCCTGTCCCACCTTTCGATCCGTGACATGTCCGTTGACGACGTAGACCACGGAATGAACGGGGTCGGTGAGGTCGTGAAGCACGACTTCCGTCTGCGCGCCGCCTGCGAGCGCCACCAAATCAGCCGTCATCCGCCAGGGCGCGAGAGCGCCCGGAACCGGTGTCATATCTGAAGCGTTGTCGTTCTGAGGCATCTTCGCTGCGCGCATCCGAAAAAGGTTGAAAGGTAGAGAAAATAGTATTCCATAACTTTTTATATTCTGCAATCCTCAAAAATTTATGGATTATTTCAATTCTCGCAAATGAATTGCGCATCAGCGCCTGCTGAAATCCCCGCGGTGATAGAATTTTTTATACATCCCAGGAGGAGCCTTCATGATGAACAACTGCGGCGCATTAGCCATCCTCTCGCCCGAATCGCTCGGCAAATTCGCGCCCGATACAGCGCAGTCCCTGATCGGTCTCTCCGTCAATGATCCGCGCGTGCCGACGCCCTCATTTCTGATTGAGGACGAGAAGCTCGAAAAGAATCTTGAACGCGCGAGAACCCGGGCCCGGGAGCTCGGCGTCGCGTTCCGTCCGCACCTCAAGACGCACAAATCCATCGTGATTGCACGGCGGCAGATGACGTCGCCCGAAGGTCCCGCCACCGTTTCAACGCTGTCGGAGGCAAGATACTTTGCGGCGAACGGCGTCAAGGACATGATCTATGCGGTTGGCATTGCACCGCAGAAGCTCGCGGAAGTCGCGAGGATCCGGGCATTGGGCGTCGACCTCAAGATCATTCTCGACAGCGTGGAAGCCGCAAAAGCCGTATCGGACTTCTGCCGGGAGCATGGGACGGAAATTCCGGTGCTGCTCGAAATCGACGTGGACGGGCACCGTTCGGGGCTCGCTCCCGAATGCGATGAGCTCCTTCAAGCAGCAAAAGCGCTTCAGGACGGCGCCGGACTTGCGGGCGTTCTCACCCATGCGGGCGACAGCTACGAATGCAAGTCGATTGAAGCCATTATTGCCGCGGCCGAGGGCGAACGCGCCGGCATCGTGAAGGCGGCCGGGCGCCTGCGGGCAGCCGGATTCGAGGTCCCGATCGTGTCCGTGGGATCGAGTCCGACGCTCATGCATTCAAAGAGCGAATCCGGGGTTACGGAAATTCGCGCAGGCGTCTGCGCCTTCTTCGACCTCTTCATGACGAACCTCGGCGTCTCTAAAAAAGAAGACATCGCGGGTTCGGTTCTCGCCACCGTCATCGGGAGGCAGACGACGAAGAATCAGCTGATTCTTGATTCCGGGTTCCTTGCCCTGTCGCGAGACCGCGGCACCGCGCGCCAGAAACGGGACTACGGCTACGGACTCGTCTGCGATGCCGCGGGCGAGCCGCTCGACGACGGCCGCATCATCCTTGCCGGGACGAATCAGGAGCACGGCATCCTTACGCTCCCGGGCGATTCCTCTCTGAAGCTCGAGGACTTCCCGCTGGGAACGCGCCTCAGGATCCTTCCCAATCACGCCTGCCCCACGGCCGCGCCCTACAAATACATGCTGCTCGTCAGAAACGGGATCATTATCGACGTGCTCGAGCACGTCCGCGGATGGGATTGACGAGCGCCCGCAAAAAAGCCCCGTCAGGAGCCCCAAAAAGGTTCTGCCGGGGCTTTTGTTTTTCCGAGCGCCGCTTCTATTTAGGCAAGCGGCGGAAGCGCTGCCGCGAGACGGTCGAATTCGGGAAGCCACGTCTTCTTCCACTCGGCCTTCTCTGCGTCCGTCACCCAGGCGGCGTCGATGGAGTTCTCCACCATGGCGCGAAGGTCGGCAAGCGTGAACCCCAGGAAATTGAACATCAGGTACCAGGATTCGCTGATCCGGATGTGGTGCATGGTCGGATCGTCGCTGTTGGGGAAGAGCTTAAGCCCCATTTCGTGCATGCGGCGGATGGGGTGCTTCTGAGCCCACTCCTCGTCCGTAAAGGTTCTGAGGTAGTAGGAGTTGGTGGGAACCACGGCAAAAGGCATATTGAGCAACTTCGCGTGCTGCACGAGTTCGGGGTTGTCGATGATCGTGTAGCCGTGGTCAATGCGTTCGCACTTCAGAAGGTCAATGGCCGTTTCAACATTGCGCCAGTGTTCGCCGAATTCGCCCGCATGCGCCGTAATATGGAAGCCGGCGTCGCGCGCCATGAAGTAGGCCTTCCAGAAATTCTCGGGCTCGTGATTGGTTTCGCGGTAGTCGATTCCGAGGCCGATCGATTCGGGCTCGCGGTGCGCGATCATCTCGGACACAAGCTCGACGGCATCCTCAGGCGTCGCCTCGCGGTCGATCGAGGGGACAAGGCGCCCGATCACGCCGTAGCGCGCTTCGCCTTCGCGAAGTCCTTCGCAGATGGCGCGCTGAGCGGCCTCAAACGTCATGAAGTGCTTGAGGCCCGTCCAGTTCCAGAAGAATTCAATATAGCGGACGCCCTGCTTCGAAACGCACGCCATGTGCTCGATCGCAATGCGCTTCAGATATTCGGGCTTCCTGAGAATATGGGCTTCGAGCGCGCGGAAGATGCGCAGCACCCCCACGGGCTTTTCGCCGCGGGTGTAGAACCCCTCGATCTCCTCCATCGAAACCGGGGCGCCCGAATCGCGAACGAGGTCGATGAAGGTTTCGCGGCTGGTCGTGCCGAGCAGGTGGCAGTGCAGCTCCGCCTTGGGAAATTCAGAGAAGAAATTCTGCCATTCGGTCGGGAGCGTCCGGCTGAAGGGTGAGTCGGGAACAAAACCGGGATTTGTGCTGCGCATGGGGTCCTCGGACGAGAAAAACCAAAGAAACGAACAACTGCTTTCCGAACCGCATCAGGGAAATCTATGGCGGCCGGAAATGGGAGAGATTAGCGCACTTTCCATGCAGAGCGCATCCGGGAGCGGTATATTCCCCGACTTCCCAATTTCCCCCTCGACTTCTCTCCCCAAATGCTAGCCGCACTGATATCCGTCATTGTGCTCGTCCTTGCGGGCTGGGCCATTGCCAAGAATTACGACGCCAAGGTCGTGCTTTTCGCCGCCGGGCTGATTCTCATGTACGCCGCGCTCCTTCTCGGGCACGACGTGCTTGCCGCCAAGGCGACCTCAGGCCTCTCCTGGGTCGACCCCTTCAAGGCGATCAAGGATCTCTTCGTCCGTCAGTATTCGAATGCGGGCCTCATCATCCTCACGCTCTTCGGCTTTGCCGCCTACATGTCCCACATCGGCGCCAATGCCATGGTGATCCGGGTGATGAGCCGGCCGCTCGCGCACGTTCATTCGCCCTATGTTCTCGTGCCGCTCGTCTTCTGGCTCGGAACCCTTCTCTCGATCATCATCCCGAGCGCATCGTCCCTTGCCGTGATCCTGATGGCAACCCTCTACCCGGTCCTCAAGGCCGCGAAGATGTCGCCCCTTACGGCCGCAGGCGTCATCGCCACGACGGCGACGATCGTTCCGACGCCCCTGGGCGGCGACAACGTGGTTGCGGCCCGCGTGCTCGGCTTCGAGCACGTGGTCGACTACGTCTTCTACCACCACGCGCCGATCTCGATCCCCGCGATCATCATCATGGGCATCGTGCACTACTTCTGGCAGCGCTGGGAAGACAAGAAGGACCTCGAATCCGGGAAGGTCATCGCCGGTTCGATCGACGAATCGAAGCTCGAGGAGGATGAAACCGACGCCCCCGTCTGGTACGCGATCTTCCCCGTGCTCCCGCTCATTCTCACGATCTTCTTCTGGGCCTGCTTCAAGTCGGTCAAGATCGGCCTCGTTGAGATCACGCTCTTCTCCTTCGTCTGCGCCTTCATTGCCGAACTCGTGCGCAAGAAGAACATGAAGGGCTCGATGAAGGACGTGAACCTCTTCTTCCGCGGCATGGGCGACGGCTTCTCAAAGGTCGTCGTGCTGATCGTCGCCGCCTCCACCATGGTGGCGGGGCTCTCCGCAATGGGGCTCATCAGCATGATTTCGTCCTCCGTCTCGGGCGTTGAAAACGCGGGCGCGGGCCTCATGCTCGCCTTCTCGGGCATCACGGCGCTCATCACCTTCATCAGCGGTTCGGGAAACGCCGTCTTCTACAGCTTCATCGAACTCATCCCGCAGCTCGCGGAGAAAGCCGGCATCGACCCCCTGATGGTGGCGCTCCCCATGCAGCACACCTCGAACCTCATCCGTGCGGTCTCGCCGGTTTCGGCCGTGGTGATCATCGTTTCGGCAGTCGTCAAGGTGAATCCGCTCATGGTCGTGAAGCGCACCGCCGTGCCGCTTCTCTCGGGCTTCGTCGCGGTCCTCGTGATCTCCTTGATCCGCTACATGTGACGCAATAAGCCTTTCTTCTCTCAGAAAGCCCGGGCGAGCCGATCTGCTGCTCCCGGGCTTTTTTCGTAACGAGCGGCTTCCCGGGGCGCTGCGGCGATGGTGTCGCTCGTGAAAAGGAAAGCTCCGCGCGTCAGTTACTCCTGCAGTCATTTCAACGCCAGAATACGGCTCTCTTTATGCCCGGATGCCGGTATACAAATCGTGACCATCACGATTGAAGCAGAGGAGCCAGGTCGTCCGAGCCCGCACGCCGCATTTCTATAATCGCCCATCACATTTGTATACATGGGATTTCGATTTAGATGCACGTCACAGACCTTCCGCCGCAGGCAGAAAGCCGCTCGATCACGCCTGTCGAGATCCTTTTCTGGCTGCTCCTCCCGGCAGGGCTCCTCGCCTGGCTCATTCTCTTCCCGCCGCATTTGCTTGATCTCGCCCTTCAGCGCCTCATCTGGAAGAGCTTCAGCGAAGCCTGGCTCAATACGTACCTGACGGAATTCTGGCTCCATCAGCTTCCGAAGTTTATTTCGATTGCCGCCTATGCGGTCCTTCTTCTCCTCCTGATCCGGAGCTTTGTCCGGGAGAAGCGGCACGCATCCGCGAACGCTCAATGGTCGCGGCTCATGCGGGGACGAATGCTTTATGCGCTTCTCGCGGGCGCCCTCTCTGTCATTGCCGTCTGGTGGCTCAAGAAAACGACGGGCGTGAGCTGTCCCTGGAGCATCGAAGAATTCGGCGGGAGCGCTGAACTCACGAACCCGGCCTTCCCGCTCGGGTTCCGTCCGGGCGTCTGCTGGCCTTCGGGCGCAGCAGGAAGCGGCTTCTGCCTTCTTCCCTTCTTCTTCATGCTCCGGGGATTCGGGAAGAAAGTTTCCATCCTCGCCTTCGCAACTCCCCTGCTTCTCGGTCTCACTGCCGGAATCGGACGCATGCTCGCAGGCGCGCATTTCCTCTCGCATGTCGTCGACGCTTTTCTGGTCGACTGGCATATTTCGGGAGCGCTTTACGTCCTCATCTTCTGCCGCCGCGGATTCCTGAAGGCGTTTGCCTTGCTCTTCATGGGCTCCGGACGAACGAAAGAGGAAGAAGGAATGGGCGTCACGGGAAGACGCACCGCAGTGCGCCCTCCCTTTGCCGTATTGATCTTCGGACTCGGCCTCTGGTGGGCCTTCGTCTTTGATGCCCCGATGCTCCTGAAGCTCCTCGCTCCAAAAGGCGCGGCATCCCTCTCCTCCGCGGCGCTTGCCCTCGAATCCGGCATCGCCTTCGCGCTCGTGGGCGCGAGCCTCGCTGCGCTCCTCTCGCTTTTCCCCCGGATGATCTTCAGAGCGCTGCTTGTCTTTCTCACCATTCTGGGCGCCGTCTCCTTTGCCGCCGCATTTCTTTACGGCACGGCGATGACGCCGGACATGGTGCGAAACCTTATTGCTACCGATCCGGCTGAAGCCGCGGGCTACATCAGCGTGCGTTCGGTCTTCGTCTTCCTCTGGGCGCTGATTCCGCCGCTCTGGCTCTCCCTCAGGGGGAATGCCGCTCCAGCGCTCACCCTGCGTCCCGGGAAGACGGCGCTTTTAAAAGCGCTGGGGCTTCGGCTTGGCGGCGTTCTTCTTCCCGCCGCTGCGGGCGTTCTCCTGATTGCCCTCAACTTCCAGGCCTTTTCGAGCGCCATGCGGAACGACAAGTCGCTTCGCTACCTGATTGCGCCGGTCAATATTGTTTATTCGGCGATCAAAACCGCTGCGGCAGACGACTCCCCTGACGAGAAGCGCGTGCGTCTCGTGACCGATCCGGCGCCGAAGGCCGCCATTCAGGTTCGCCGGCCGACGCTTTTCGTCTTCGTTGTGGGCGAAACGGCGCGCGCCGCCAACTGGGGCTTGAACAGCTACGCCCGCGACACGACGCCGGAGCTCTCGAAAATAAAGCTCATCAACTTCCCGAAGGTCACGTCCTGCGGCACGTCGACCGACGTCTCGCTTCCCTGCATGATGAGCCGCATCGGCAGAAGCAATTACGACCGCGACCGGATACTCAGCGAGGAGTCGCTCCCGGCGCTCCTCGAGCGTGCCGGAATGAATGTGCTCTGGGTTGACAACCAATCCGGCTGCAAGGGAACGTGCGAAGGCATTCCGACGCGCGAAGTCTTTTGTCCGGACGGCAGGTGCCGCGACGACGACGTGCTGATCAGGGAGCTCGAGCGTGAAATTCCGAAGCTACCGGCTGATCGCCCGACGGTGCTCTTTCTTCACATGATCGGCTCCCACGGGCCCGCCTATTCAGAGCGTTCGCGGCAAGCCGCGAAGGCCTTTGAGCCCGAATGCAGAAGCGCCGATTTGGGAAGCTGCTCGCGCGAGGAGGTCGTCAATGCCTACGACAATTCGATCCGGGAAACCGACCGCGTTCTGGCCGGCCTCATCCGTCGGCTCGAAGCCCGGAGCGCACGACTCGACTCGGCGCTTCTCTACGTATCCGACCATGGGGAGTCTCTGGGCGAGTCCGGACTCTACCTGCACGGCGCCCCCTGGTGGATGGCGCCCTCGGAGCAAACCCAGGTGCCGATGATTTTCTGGATGAGCGACGGCTTCGCCCGGACCTTCAGACTCGACACGCAGTACATCCTGGCGAGATCCAGGGAACCGCTCTCGCACGAGAACCTCTGGTCGAGCGTTCTGGGGATTCTCGGGATTGAGAGCCGGACACTGAGGCCGGAATACGATTTCTCCGGGAGAAGCCGATAACAAAGGCCTTCCAAAAACAAAAGAGGCGCCGGGGGAACCGAAAACGCCTCTTCGATTTTGCCGCGGGGAAACGCTCAGGCGCGAAGGTCCTTGTCTTCGGCGAGCATGCCGAACATCTTCTCCACACGCCTGAACATCCTGCGGCAGTCTTCCGCCTGGGGATGAAGCCGCCTGAAAAGAAGTTCATAGCGGGAATCGGCCTTCGCGAGAATATCGAGCCGCTCCTTTGCCTCCAGGGTAACCGCTTGAGCCGCCGCGCGATGGATTTCGAGCACGAGATCGCCCACGGCCATGAGAAAGCTTTCGGGTTCAAGCACGGCCTTCGGGTCTTCGGGCAAAGCTTCCGCAACAGTCCCCCAGTAGCGCAGATCCGGATTCTTGAGGTCGATCAAGGTCTGCGCGGCAAGCGACACCGCCGTCACCAGATAATCGGGCGCAGCGTCCAGCGCGTTCCCTTCCGCCCAGGCATCCGAAATCCGGCGCTCCAGATTCGCTCTTGCAATCAAGCGGAAGGCAAGATCGAACTGTCCGGTACGGAGCGCCAGGATGCCTTCCGCCAGAGGCAGAAGCGCGCGCTGCCCGTGCGCATCGGATTCCCTGACCGCAGCGGCCATCCGGGGAAAATGGTTGAGCGCAATCTGTGCGAGCGCCATTGTCTGGCGTACGGGGGCATCAATGTGCGAGAGCGCGGCAAAAAGCGCCCGGAGGAGATTCTTTGCATAAAGAGGATCATCGAGCCGCTCTGCCGGAAGCGCTTCAAAGGCCGCCACCGCCGCCGGCCACCGCTGCAGTCCGTCGGCCGGAAGTCTTTTGAGAATTTCGAGGAGCCGCTCATCCACCGGCTGATCAGCCAAAGCTTCGCGCGGCACCTCCGTGGAAGGTTTTTTGAATTTGTCCTTCAGCCATCTGAACATGTATTTTTCCCCTGCTTGCTGTTGTTCATTCAGGAATTCCGCTTTAGCCGGATATGGACGATAGTACCGCCGGGGAGCGGCTCCCCGCCTCTGCAGATTTCCTGAGGCGTTCAGGAAAGCGTTTCTTCCAAAAGCTCTGCCGGGGCGGCGCTCTCATCATTTGTCTCATTTCTTTAGAGCTCATTCCAGCCGCCGGGCGTCAAAGATAAAATGAGGACAAAATTTCGCTGCGCACCCACTGCGCGGTTTTTGAATGGCATCGGGGAGTCCAGCACATGCGCCGTGCACTCACATTCCTTCTGATTCTCTGCACTCTTCTTTTCTGGAGCATGAGCCTCTGGACGCTCTCCGCCCGCGTCTCCGGCGCGGACTTTTTATGGTGCTGCGCGCCGGCGGGCGCCGGGCTTCTGATGCTGATCGGTCTCTTTGCCTCGGGAAGGATCTTCAATCCCGTCGACCGCGTGCGGCGCCTCTTTTCCGCGGCGCTCGCGACGACGCTCCTCGTCGTCATCGCATGCGTCTACGCCGACGTGCTCGTGCTGAACGGCGTCATTTTCGAAAAGCTCCTCGGGCTCTTCAATCTCGGCATCTTCATCGACAGCCGCCTCATTCTCACGCTCGCCTGCGCCGGGGCCCTCGTGCACCCCGTGCTCTTCATCATTGCCGGGGTCGGGCTTCTCTGCCTCCCGCCCCCGTCGGACAATTTCTTTCGTCAGTGATCCTCGTCGGCCGGGATGAAGGCCGACTTCGGATGCCCGCAGTCCGGGCACACGAATTCGTCGGGCAGATCCCGGAAGGATGTCCCCGGGAGAACATTCTCTTCGGGGCAGCCTTCCGCGGGGTCGTAAACGTACCAGCAGACCTTGCACTGCATCCGGGCGTCGGGCGGAACGCGCTCGGCCGCGAGCCGGTCAAGAAGCGCCTCGATCTCGGACCCCTTAGTGAAATGACCCGAACCAGCTTCAGGCATGAGACACCTCCCTTCTGCCGCCAAGGGTGCCGCGCTCAAGGTCGTGCCGGATCCATTCAATGAGATCCGTGCACTTTCTGACTGCCTCGGGGAACTCTTCGGCTGAAACGGGAACTTCAGGCGGCACGCGGGCCACCACGAAGGCGTCGAGGAGCGTCTTTCCGGAATTGTTGATGATGCGGCTTCTCCAGAGATTCCTCACCCGCGTGCGCGTAAAGCGCGAATGCGCAAACCCCTGAAGCTCGACCTCAATATCGCCCGTGCCGAGGGTGGAAAGAAGCGCCGTCATATCGCCGGGCGACAGGGGCTGGCGCTGGAGCTCAACCATAAAGGCCGGGTCGTCGGAAAGCCGCTCGATCCTGCCGGATTCCGCCTCGCTTTTGAGCTCATGTCCGAGCTCCTCCAGAATGGCAGGGGCAGCGAAGACGTCCGCGCTCGGGTTGACGAGCTTCGGCACTTCGGTCTCGCCCCGGTCGGAGACGACCAGCACCGTGCGGGGAAGGCGCCCGAGGACAAAGGAATTTGCCGCGCGCCCATCATCCCCCGCCTGAACGCGCCAGAGCCCCGGGATGCCGGTATCGGCAGCGCGCGCTTCGCCGTTGAAGAGCAGGATCTTCACCTCACCCTCGCCGAGGGTCGGCAGAAGAAAATCGAGATGCTTCGGATCAAAGCTCGAAAAATCCCAAACCTCGTGCAGATCCGAGCCGTCCGAGGCTGCTCTGCCCGCAGCCATGTCGTCGATGTGCCGGGAGAGCTTTTCGCGTACTGCCGTAAGGAACTCAATGGTGGCGAGCGCCGCCAGGCGCTCCGTTTCCGGGTCCAGCTGCGGGGCGTTCTGCCACCGGCGCGCCACGTCAGCGGCGGAATAAGTCTGAAGGCTCATTTTGTTTTATCCGAATAATTTTGGAATTCTGCTTTCGAAAAGGGCTTCAGCAGCTGCAGCTCTCATCATCCGATCGCTGCGGAAGGATCGCTACGGAGCGCTTCGGCGCCTCCGTTCGCGAGGCAATCTGAGCGAGCTTTGCGAGGTAGCCGTCCCAGGAATCAAGCCCTTCAGCGGCGCCGAGAAACACATTCCCGCGAAAGAGCGCGAGCGCCGGGAGCTTTCTCACGCCCCAGCGGGCAGCAAGCGCTCTCCCTTCCGTCACGTCCGTGCACCAGGCGCTTTCAACAGCGTCCCCCATGCTCCGCCGGATTTCCGGCCCAATCACGATGATGTCCAACGTTTCCTTGCGGGTATTGGGATCGTCGGCAAAAATCAGAAATTTGAGTCCGGGACTCGCGAGAAACTCGTTGAGCCCCGCTTCATTGAGCGTCTCGAACCCCTCTCTCTCGCGCAGGCGCTGAAAGAGCGGATTCGTCTGCGGATTGATTTCCGCGATTCGTGTGAATTTGGACATGCTGAAATGATTCTCAAAAAAATGGCGCGGAGACCTCAGGTGAACTATTTTCCGCCGGGAACCAGTCTGCGCAGATGTTCAGGCAGTTCCGGCTCGCGATCCATAAGATCTCCGAAACCGGCGCGGATGGCTTCCTCATCGGCTTCTCCGGCCATGGCGAGCGCCGTTGCCGTGAGCGCGGCCTCAATTTCATGCGCTTCCGCCTCATCAATCGCGCGAATGGCGCGGTTCTGGAAGACAAGAAGCCAGTCGGCCGACTGAGGGGGCTCAATCATCGAGATGTCGACCGTGAGTTCCTGTCCTTTGCGTTCGCACCGCGCCTTCATTTCCTCGAGCGCGACGATTTTCATGGGCAATGCAATGCACATCAGGCGTTCTCCTCTCAATCAGACTTCTTCGGGCATGGATTCATGCCCGGCCGCACGAACCAGAAACCGCTCGTCCCCGGTTCGGCAGGCTTCCCGTGCGTCGGGCCGGCCCGATTCGTAGGCATCGATCGATAGGCTTTGAAAAGATAACGGCGGCACCGCTTCGCCCGGAGCGCGCAGTTGAGGTGCAAAACCCCACTCGGTAAGGATGCCGCGGGCGGCCTCGAGTGCATCCGGGATGCGGGCCTTCAACGTTTCCGTAAGGCTTCCGCCATAGTCGTCAAGAAGCTCAGGCTGAATGCCGACTACAGCAATATCTTCGGGGCTCGAGCCCATCAGCGCCGCGGTGGCAAGGAGATCGTTGAAGCCCGTCTGATGAGGCGAAATCTTCGTCGAGCTCCAGATGCGGATATCGTCCTTTCGCAGCACCCGAAGCGTTCCTGGCGCGGCCTTCAGGTCGCAGCAATCGAAAACCAGAATGCGTCTTGTGGAACAGATCTCATTCACAAGCCAGCCGCCGAGCGTGCCGCCATCCATGATTTCCGCTCCTTCAGGGAGGCGGTAAAGCGCGTTGAAGGCCTCGGCCGCCCTCGGGCCGAACCCTTCGTCCGCCCAGAGGATGTTGCCGATGCCGAGGAGAAGCACTTCGCGGGCATAACGTCCGGACGAAAGTTCCTGAGTATCCATATCTTGCTCCCTGAGAGGCTTCATCCCGGAAACTTTCCTGAAGAAAAGCGGGGTACAAAATTCCGGGAGCCTCTCTCGTTTTGCTGACCTCTACTATATCGGGGGATGTTCCTAAGCCGCTATTCTCCGAAAGGCCCATCCTTAAGCCTCCGGGGCACTCCCTATGGAATAATGCGCTCCGCTTTTGGGCATAGTCCGCCTGGTCGGTGGAGAGCCCGGGAGTGCGAAGCAAAAGAGAGCCGCCCCAAAAAATATACAAAACTATCGGCAAGGGATTCACTACTGTTTTTTCAAATTCCCCTTTCCGCCCCGCTCAACCCGGTACACTCTCGCTTTGTTTACCAGAGAAGTCAGGAGAACTACACGCGTCATGCAGCGAGATCGCCTTCCTCTAAGAAGAAACCCTTATTTTTGCCTGTTTATACCGAATCGAGTTGCAATTCATTTGAAAGCGCCATACAGTGGGACTGAGCAATGGCAATCCGTCCTTAGAAGGAGGAACCACCATGCCGGGTAAGAAAACCTCATCCGCACTCGACTTCATCAAGCCGTGCAAACCCCTGGCCAAAAAGAAGGCCTCCAGCCACGACGGCTGGGGCGGCGTCAGACCTGGCGCCGGCCGCAAGCCGCTTGGCGAAAAGGCCCTCGACAAGATGGTCGTCATTCGTCTGACGGCCGAACAGAAGGCATTTTTCAGAACGCTCAGCGGCAGCGTCTGGTTGAGACAAGTCCTTGATCTCTGCATGCGCGAAAGCGCACCGGGCAAATTCCGCGATGCTGCAAACGAGTCGCCTTTCGGCGGCATTCCCGCAGAAAAATTTTTCACTGAAAGGAACTAAAGCCAAAATCGCGATGCAAAAGCCGGAAGATTGACCATTGTCTTCCGGCTTTTTTCTGCCTGGCGCATCTCCGGCACGAACACTCTTTATCGCCGATGCGATATGGGAACGCGGAGAAAACGTACGATCCTCGGATCAATCCGCGGCATCCTCAATTTCAAGCCAGCGTTCAAAGCGCCGGGTTTCTCCGCAAAAGACCAGCACTGCCCGATGGAGCTCGCCCGCACCAGGCCCTACTCCGTATCGGCGCGAGCGCATCTGTTCCCGGCCTGCCTCGAGCAATTGAGCCGCATCCTTCGTTTTGGCGGCGTACTTGAACTCAAACACCCAGTGCCTTTTGCCGGCGCGCACTTCCAGGTCGCTTCTGCCGAGCACCGTATGCTTTTCAACTTCCGGCATCAGCGCTGCACCCATGAGAAAGAGCTGGATGCAGGCACGCGAAGCGGCTTCCGTCGTTATTGGAAAGGTTTGATAATCAATCAAATTAATGCCGGCATTGAATCGGGCAACGATTTCTTCAAGCGATCCTGTTTCGATGAGTTCAGAAAGCATCGGCACGCCCATGGGATCGAGATTCTTCCCGCGCAGGAGTTCTTCCGTATAAAGCTGGGCCCTGGAAAGCTCCACTTCCTTATTCGGATAGCCGAGCTCGGCGTAGCCGTTGCTGCAAACGGATCGAATGGTGAGATATCCCGCCTGAGCGAGGAGCGCCTCTATGCCGATGTCCTTATATTCCCGGGCCGCAGTGAGTTCAGAGAGGCGGATCTGCCTCGGCTCGTCGAAAGCGAAGGGATTCGCGAGCTTATGTTTTTTCAGGTAATTCAACAAAACCTTCGGCTGTCCACCGCTCGCATACCAATAGTTGAGGAAGCCTTCCTCAGGATTATTCAGAAAATTGAGCACTGACCACGGGCAATAAATATGATTCTGCGCTTTGCGGTCAAAGCAGAAGCCGTCATAATTTTCCCGTAATGCATTCTGAAGCTGATTTCTATCGAGCCGCAGAACTTTTTCCGCCGAAGCCAGATAATCTTCAAAATGGAGGGATATTTCTTGCTCCGTCAGACCAAGAAGCTGACTGTATTTCGTATCCAGAGAAATATCCGTGAGGTTGTTCAGGGCCGAAAAAATGCTGGTGTTGCTGAATTTTGTGATCCCCGTCATGAAGAAAAAACGCAGGCAGCGTTCTGCAGACTTGAGGACGGTATAGAACTTGACCAAATGATTGCGAATAACATCAAAAGCCTCATCATCATCGAGATGCGATGTGAGCGGCGTATCGCATTCATCTATCAGAAGTACGAGCGAATCGGGAGGGAGCGTTAAAAGCCAGGATTTGAACTGATCGAAAAAGACAATATTTTCACGACTTTTATTGATATTAAATCCTAACGGTGAAAAAGCTTCAAGCAATACGCTTTTGAAATCGCGCTCAAATTGCTCCAGATTCTCAAAGATCTTCAGTCCGGAAAAATCGAGACGCACGACATCGTACTGCCTGTCGGACCATAGTTTTTCTATCTGAAGCCCGGAAAAATATTTAAGTCCGTCGCTGAAAAGAGATTGAAGCGTGGAAACGAGCAAAGATTTTCCAAAACGTCTGGGTCTTGCTAAAAAAATTCTGGCTCGTGTTGAAGCCAGCGAATAAATTAAATCTGTTTTATCGGCATAGATCATGCGGTTGCGCCGCAGCGCAACAAAATCGCTAGTGCCCAGGGTTGACTTCCTCCCCGACGTGAACGACGGGGATTCCTGAATACGATTAACTCGTACTTCGGGTGGTTCCCGCTGATGGCACGGAGACACTGAGGGGATCCCCAGCACCTTCCGCACTCACTTCACGGGCGATGCGCTTTTTGTTGTGTGCGCTCGGGCTCATCCGTCCCTTCATCAACACATTAATTGACCCCACAATATCGGCATTATTTGTGTAACCGCAATTAATGCAGCTGAAGAGTGATTGCGTGGGACGATTTCTCCTATCCGTGCAACCGCAATTCGGACATCGTTGGGAAGTAAACTGAGGGGGCACAGCAATCACCATGCCGCCCATTTTATTCAGCGCTTCTTCGATGGCTTTCCGCAATGCTCTGAGGCCCATGCGCTGAAGCGAACGGTTCAGCGCCCGCTTCTGCCTCACGTGCCTGCCGGGGTTCTCCTTCGTCCCCCTGGCGCTTTTCGTCATATTGCGGAGGTGCAGGTCCTCGACGTACACGCAGCCGTACTCCTGCGCGAGCGCATGCGCCGTCTTCCTGTGAAAGTCCTGTCGAATGGAGCGGACTCGCTTGTATTTCTTCTGTATGAGCTCCTTGAGCCGGCGCCTTGTCCGGCTCGGCTTTCTCTTGTCGAATGCTTCCGCCAGACCCTTTGCGGCTAGCTTCTTTCTCGAAGACTGATTGAGCGACATGCGGCGCTTCAGATACGCGATCTCGCCCTCAATCTTCTTGATCGTTGCAACATCAAGGTCGTACGTTTTCCCGTTGCTCAGCGTGACGGCATGAACGATGCCGACATCAATGCCGACATCCTTCTCCTTCATCACGGGATCGGGAATCTCGAACTCGGTCGCGAAGGTGACGAACCATTTGCCGCAGTCCTTCGTGATGTGAACCTGCTTTACCTTGCCGGGAATCAGCGTTCCGTCCCCGCATTTGAACGCGAGGGGACGGGAACGCCGGTAGCGAAACCAACCGAGCTTAGGCAGCTTCACGCGGCCGTTGGGTTCGTCAATATCCTGAGGCTTCACCTGCGGCAGGCGGAAGCCGTCGCCGATGTCCTTAGCTTTGAATCTCGGCCAGCGCTTCTTAGCGGAATCGCCCTTCTTGCGGAAGGTATCCTTGATGGCGCGGTCAAGATCCATGAGCGTCTGCTGGAGCGCCTGTGAAGGCGCTTCCTTCAGGAAAGCCATCTCATCGGTCTGCTTCCACTCCACGAGGAGGTGAGCCATTTCGACGTACGAGAACAGCTTTTCGTTCTTGGCCTTTCTTTCATTCTGCAGCTCAAGCGCCTTATTGAACACGGCGCGACGGCACCCGGCAAATCGGCTCAGCGCCGAACGCCGCGTGTCGTCCGTGATCAGTTCGTACTTGAAGTTGCAGAAGAGGTACATGATTCTTCTATTATACAATATCGGATCATTGCATTGCAGATTTATATTGCATTATCCTGAATTTCAATGCATTTCAAGAGCTATGCAAGTAATCGATCTTCGATCGATGGGCCTTATATCCCCGTCATTAATGACGGGGTTTTACGGCCCGATGGATAAAGGATGCATACCGCATTTCCACGGAGGTCTCAAGTACCGCGATCTTATTTGCCGGCTTTCTCGTAAGCTGCATGCGCAGCACGAACGGCTTTCACAAGCTCCGCTTCCATTTCAGCGTAGCTTCTCTCCGTCCGCGGCGTGCCGCCGATGCTGTAGACAACGTCCTTCGGGCCGTAGCGCGGATCCTCGCGCACAATCGTCTCCACCGTCATGCCCTTCCCGGCCATGTAGTCCTCCCGGGAAAGCGCTCTCAGACCTGCGAAGAAATGCGCTCTCGCCGCAATGTCTGAATTGCTCATGCAGGGGAAGACTTTGGTGAGGCGGACAAGAGGCCACCCCCGGCTGTCGAGAAGCGGCTCCTGCGGCGCTTCCTCTTCCTTCTTATTGTCTTTGACGATCCCTCTCATGGCGCAGACGCTCCGCTCAATGTTTGCAATGCACCCGATTTTAGCGGATGCCGCATGACGCGCCTGAGCCTCATAAGTCAACACCTCAACTTCCAGCTCCGCTTTCGCCGGAGAGAAGCACTCCAAAGCAGAGCGCTTCTGGCACGAATCTTGCTTCGGAGTTTATGAGCGACGGAAGCAATTCTTCTTCCGTCCCATGGAGAAACACTCATGAAGCTTGTCACCATCATCATCAAGCCCTTCAAGCTCGACGACGTCCGGGAAGCCCTCTCCGACGCCGGCGTTCACGGCCTCACCGTTACGGAAGTCAAGGGCTTCGGCCGACAGCGCGGCCACACGGAGCTCTACCGCGGCGCGGAATACGTTGTCGACTTTCTTCCCAAGACCCGCATTGACGTTGCGGTGACGGAAGACATGCTCGACGACGTGATCGAAACCGTTATTCAGGCCGCCCGCACGGGCAAGGTCGGCGACGGAAAGATTTTCGTGACGCCCCTCGAACAGGTCGTCCGCATCCGCACCGGCGAAACGGGAGAAGCCGCCATCTGACGCCCTCGGAAGCGTGAGAGCGCTCTTTCCCCCAGATATCGAAAAAAACTCCCCAAAGACGGAGTACGAAAAAATGCACGCCTACATTAAATACATCCCTTTCGCGGGGCTGCTTGCACTCATGAGCGCCCCGGGATTCGCAGCTGACGCCCCGGCGCTCGACAAAGCCGACACCGTCTGGGTCATGGTCTCGGGGCTTCTCGTCCTTCTCATGACCATCCCGGGCATTGCGCTCTTTTATGCCGGCATGGTGAGAAAGAAGAACATCCTCTCAACTCTGGCGCAGTCGGTCGCGATCTGCGGCATGATCACGCTCCTCTGGTACTTCGTCGGCTACTCCCTCGCCTTCTCGGAAGGAAGCGCCTTCGTGGGCGGCCTTTCGAAGGCCTTCCTTTCCGGCATCGGCATCAGCACGCTTTCGGGCACGATTCCCGAACTCCTCTTCGTCTTCTTCCAGATGACCTTCGCGATCCTCACGCCCGCGCTCATCACGGGTTCGATCGCCGGCCGCATGAAGTTCTCCTCGCTTCTCGTCTTCATGGCCGCCTGGAGCCTTCTCGTCTACGCTCCCATCTGCCACTGGGTCTGGGCTTCGGACGGTTTCTTCTTCAACATGGGCGCGCTTGACTATGCGGGCGGCACGGTCGTTCACATCAACGCCGGCATCGCGGGCCTCGTTGCCTGCCTGATGGTCGGTCCCCGCCGCGGCTGGGGACAGCAGCACCTCGCGCCCGCCAACCTGGCGCTCGCCGTCATCGGCGCCTCGCTCCTCTGGTTCGGCTGGATGGGCTTCAACGGCGGATCGGGCCTCGCCGCAAACGAACGCGCCGTGATGGCGATCATCGTGACGCAGATCGCTGCCGCTGCGGGCGCCGTGGCCTGGATGTTCACGGAATGGAAGACCCGCGGAAAGCCCTCGCTCCTCGGCATGATTTCGGGCGCCGTCGCGGGCCTCGTTGCCATTACCCCGGGCTCGGGCTTCGTTGAGCCGGCTCCGGCGCTCGTGATCGGCCTTCTCGCCGGCCTCGTCTGCTTCTTCATGGTTGCCGTCGTGAAGGCGAAGCTCGGCTACGACGACTCGCTCGACGCCTTCGGCGTTCACGGCGTGGGCGGAATCCTGGGCGCCATCCTCACGGGCTTCTTTGCCTCAGGCGCTGTTACGGGCTCTGAACTTCCTCCCATGTGGACGCAGGTCGGCATCCAGGTTCTCTCCGTCGCCGCGACCCTCGTCTACGGCGGCGTCATGAGCTTCGTGATCCTCTTCATCATCAAAAAGACCATGGGTCTGCGCGTTTCGACCGACGATGAGCTCTCGGGCCTCGACCTTGCCTCGCACGGCGAGCGCATTGAATAGCAGCGCTTTAAAGAGCACTTAAAAGAAATCCCGGGGCCGGCCGAAACGCCGGATCCGGGATTTTCCGTCTCTCTCAAAGGAAGAGATGTTGAGCAGTCCGCGAACCGCCGCTCAATCAGAAGAGCGGTTCGTTCATGTAGACTTTTTTAAGCATGTCGTCCGCATCAGGACCGCGCACGCTGATGCCGGCATACTCCGCGTCGTTCATGGACGTAAAGGTCACCATGCGGAGCGCCGCCTTATTCTTCTTGTCGATCCGGAATTCAAACTGAATGACCGAGCCGTCGTCGAGACGGCAGGAAAACTGCACGTCGCCCGGCTCAACCTCTTCCCAAAGACGGCTTTTGGGCGTGCAGGGACCGTACTGCTCGAAGGCAGTTTCAACGGCAATCGACGTGTCGTAAGGGAAAACGGTTTTGCGCACGAGCATGACGTTGGGCGTCTGCACGGGCGCGGGCGCCTCGATTTCAGCCTGAGGAGCGGAAAGAACCCCGGTCCCGGACGTTCCGGTCGTGCCGCAGCCGGCGAGCGAACCGGCAAGAATCAAAGCTGACGAAATTCCAAGAAGTCGAAGAGAAGTATCACGAGCCACGGTATTGCGCTTCCTTGCATGAATTGAGACGCCGCCCCGGGACGGCAGGATCCGATCGTTTGGAGGGGATCCGGTCGTCCGGGAGAAGCAGATGTTTTCGAATCCTGATTCTAAAAATCGCGGCTTAAGGGAATTCTGAAGGCCAAAGCGAAAATCACGGGCGCGTGAGGTCGTACATCGGCGCGAGCACGCCTTCGACAGGATTCCCTTCACGGTCAAGAAGCCTCACGCCGTTCGGAATCGGAAGCGCATACCAGGGCTCCTCGCCGGGGGCCGCGGAGTCGAAGCGGAGCTTTCCGCCCTCGAGAGACCATTTTCCGCCTTCATCGAAAGCGCCGTCCGTCCCAAGATAGTGCGAAACGCGCGTATAGGTGCCCGATGCCCTCAAATAGAGCGCCGTGCGGATGCCTTCGCAATCCGCGCACGGGAGCATGCCTTCATAGACGCCGGCCAGGTCCGAAGCCGGGGAAGCAGCCTGCGGCTCCGCTCCCTTATTCGAGGATGCGGCGCAGCCGGAAAGCAACAAGGCGAGTGATGCGCAAAGAATGGACGAGCGAACCCAGGGAAACTGCATGACGAAATCCAGAGGGGAAAATACAGGAATGTAAACGAAAGAATCTTTTTTCAAGAAACCTATGCCCATCATAGGGAGAGTCAAGCGTCCCCGAGTCCGCCCGGTTGTAACGATTCCCGACAGCCGAAACAATATAATCCAATATTTATCATTGATTTTTATGGATATTTATAACATTTTTCGAATTGCCGCCAATGATTCGTCAACGAAAGCGACAGCGAATTGGTAAAACCACCTACGCATAAATACGATACGCAATCGCTCAGGATTCCCGTAGTATCTAGTTCGAGGTCAAAAGAAGCCGGATCTGCCTTGCGCGACAGATCCGGCTTCGCAGGGAGAGCGCCGGGAAACCGGCGCTCTTTTTGCTTCCGGGGCTTCTACCGATAGAATCCATTCCGGCAATATTGCTCGCACTGGATTCCATCATGACGAAAGAACTACCTAAAGTCCGCCTCCTCACCTGCGGCGGCACCATCGTTTCCTCAGGCGAAAGCGCAAGCCAGATGACCGGCTACCGCCTCAAGGACTTCAGCGTTGATGCGCTCCTCGCGGCCGTTCCCGGACTTTCCGCGGTTGCCCGGCTTGACGTGAAGGAAGTCGCCCGCATCGACTCCATGTCGATGACGAGCGCCGTCTGGAAGGACCTCGGCCGCGCCATCGAGGAAGCCGATGCCGATCCGGAAATCACCGGCATCGTCATCACGCACGGCACCGATACGATGGAGGAAACGGCCTGGTTCACGCATCTGACGATGAAGACTCAGAAGCCCGTTGTCTTCACGGGCGCCATGAGGCCCTCGACCGCGCTCTCTGCCGACGGTCCCCTCAACCTCTACAACGCCGTGCGGATTGCCGTCGACCCCGAGGCCCGCGGCAGGGGCGTCCTCGTCGCGTTGAATGACGTGATCATCGGCGCACGCGCCGCCATGAAGGTGAACCCCACCAACGCAGCGGCTTTTGCCGGACTCGCCGAGGGCCCCCTCGGGCTCGTTTCCGGCGACGCCATCGTCTGGTTCGGCCGTCCCGAAAAGCCCTTCGGCGCCGCTGCGCCCTTCAAGCTTGAAACCTACGCGCACCCGAAGCGCCTTCCCAGAGTCGACATCCTCTACTCGCATGCAGATGACGACGGCATGCTCGTGCGCGCTTCGGTTGAAGCGGGCGCCGAAGCCATCGTTCATGCGGGGACCGGCAACGGCTCCATTCATGCTGAAACGGAAAAAGCCCTTCAGGAGGCCGCTCAACGCGGCGTCTTCATCATCCGCGCGAGCCGCGTGCCGGGCGGATGCGTAACCCCGGGTCTTGCCGAGTGGCAGGAGCGCGGCTACATTCCCTCGGGGACGCTCTCGCCCCAGAAGGCGCGCATTCTCGCAATGCTTGCACTCGTCACCTTCGGCTGGAATCCGGAGAAGATGAAGGAAGCTTTCGAGCGCTACTGACGGATCGCCTTCGCAGCAAAAAACGCCGGCTGACATCACACGTCAGTACCGGCGTTTTTTAATTCTTCCGGGACCGGAAGCCTTTAGGGCTCAGTCCTTGTAGAGCGAGCAGCAGTCCTTGGGCGCATCGGCAAGAGGCTTGCCTTCCGCGTCAAGGAGGTGAAGCTTTTCATCCTTTCCGACTTCGAGCTGGCGGCTCACGACGCCGCTCGAATTCTTAAGAAGCACGCGGCCGTCCTTCACCTCGTAGAAGCCCGTTTCGATGCCGCGGTCCTTCTTGACTGAAAGCGCATAGCAGCCGTAATGATCGAGCGAGAGCTCCGCATCGGCCATCTCATCGGCCTGAGAAAGCATCGATCCGGACCAATGGCCTTCAAGTCCCGTATCCTTGTGCGCCGCTTGAGCAGCGCCCGAGGCCAGACCGACGGAAAGAAGTGCGGCAAAAAGGACTTTTGAGAAAGACATGGCTCAACGATTGAGGGAAAAACGGGTAAAGAAATGAGGAACCCGTCGAACCCCCGCAGCCGACTGCGACCAAGCAAGCTGATGGCGGCGGGAAGATTCGCTGCTGAATGTTCCTCCTGATGACTCATACCTTACGCCGCGCACCTCACGCGAACCTTAAGGACAGAATCGGAAACAATTGCGCGCTTCCGTCCGCCGCACGCTTTCTTCGTTAAAGGAGCGAAAGCACCTGGTCGACATCCTCTTCGCGCGTGGCCCAGCTGGTGCAGAAGCGGCAGAGGGTCTTCCCGTCGTCGCGGCGCTCCCAGATGGAAATGGCGGCCTTCTCGCCGATGCGCTTCAGATCCTCGTCGTCCAGCCAGGCAAAGATCTGATTCGTGCGGGAGTCGACAAAGAGTTCGTAGCCCTTCTCGATCAATGCCGCGCGGATTTTCTGCGCGAGCCGCACGCCGTGGCGGCCGGCCTTAAGGTAGTTCCCGCCGCTCATGAGGACTTCGAAATTAATACCGAGGAGCCGCCCCTTTGCGAGCACCGCACCCTGCTGCTTCTGTAGCGTGAAGAAATGCTTCATGAGACGAGGATTCGTGACGACAAGCGCCTCGCCGATGAGCGCCCCGCACTTCGTTCCTCCGATATAGAAGACGTCGGCCAGACGGGCGATGTCGGCGAGCGACGCGTCGTTCGCCTCTGAGGCGAGGCCGTAGGCCATGCGCGCGCCGTCGATGAAGAGCGGCAGACCGTGCCGGCGGCAGGATGCGGAAATGGCTTCGAGTTCGCTCAGGCTGTAAAGGGTGCCGAATTCAGTGGGCTGAGAGATGTAGACCATCCCGGGCTGCACGACATGATCCTTGCTGGGATCGCGCAGGAACGCTTCCATCCACTTTTCAATCGACCCCGCGGTAATCTTCCCGTCCTTTTGCGGCAGCGTGATCACCTTGTGGCCGCGCGCCTCTACAGCGCCCGCTTCATGAACGGCAATGTGGCCGGTCTCCGCCGCGAGAACGCCCTCATAGCCCGCAAGCATGGCGTGAATCGCAATGGAGTTGGTCTGCGTGCCGCCTTCCAGAAAATAAACGCGGGCATCCGGCGCCTTGCATGCCTCGCGGATGAGCGTGCGGGCCCGCTCTGAAAACTCATCATCGCCATAGCCCGGCGCGGAAACAAGATTGGTTTCCTGAAGACGTTCAAGAATCGCCGGAAGACAACCTTCCTGATAGTCGCAAGCAAGACGGATCATTGCACGAAATTTCCCAATAAAGATGACGGTGCGGCGCGCTCCGCAGATGGGTGCGGAACACTTTGGAGGCGATTATAGGAACACACTGGCCGCCATTCAGTGCATTTTGCTCACAATGAAGAAGATGAAAAGATGGAGAAAGGTCTCAGCTATCCGGACAAATCCGCCCGGAAGAAGCAAAGCCCGGCGGCGGAAGAATCCGCTGCCGGGCTGTTTTTTTCAGGCTGGCGGTGCCTGAAGGATGCCTCAAATCGTTTCGGCGCTACCAGATCACGGGATCAAAGTAGCCCGCAAAGAGGACGGAGGCGCGAAGCGCCAGCGCGCCGATGATCGAGCAGAGGCCGCCCAACATCACCATCGAGCGGTGTTCCTTGAGGAACGTGCAGAGGATCGGCATCACGATGCCGAGACCGATCGCGCCCGCCCAGAAGATGAGGGAGGCTCCGCCCATCAGCAGGCTCTCTGCGCCGGCAGCCGCGCCGGGCGTACCCGTCCAGGCCGACTGAATGAAGGCGAAGATCACGAAGGCTTCGCCCAGGTGCACGCCCCAGGCGGTGCCGCCGAGCCACGAGGGATGGCCGGTTTCGAGCTTGCCGGATGCAGCGAGAAGCTCCGCCAGACCCACGGCGCAGCCGAGGCCCGAGAAGATCCAGAGCACCGGGAGGACCGCGGTATTCCAGAGCGGGACGCCCGCGGCCTGCGTGAGGAGGAACCCTGAATAGGCCGTGGCGGCAACGCCCAGGATGCCGTTCAACCAGCGCACCATCACGCCCTCGGCGATGTCGACGAGGACGCGGCTGCCGCCTTCCCTCGAGCCCAGCCAGATCATGAGGCCTTCGACGACGACGGCAATGCAGAGCACTGCGAGCAGACAGATGCCGATGAACATCCAGCTCGTGAAGTTGAAGGACCAGTTGGCAAGCGCATGAAAGGCTGCAAACGGGAGGTTGAGGAGGCGCCCCAGGTGCGAAAGCACGAGGAGCGTGCCCGCGATCGCGGCGATGCCGGAGATCGCGAAGACGCGGCGGCTCCTGAGCCAGATGTTCAGGAAGAGCGCCATGCCCGAAAGGCCGACGAACCAGAGGAAGAAGGCAATCGTCCACGCCCAGTGGCTCGTGGCGGCCTGAGCGGTAAGTTCCATATATTCAGGAGTCATTTCTGCACCACGACGAAGTAGTTGGGCTTAGTGCCTTTCTGCGGGAGAAGGCGTTCAGTGCGCGAGCGGGCAATGCGCTGCGAAACGGCGGATTCCGGATCCGCGACGTTGCCGAAGGCGCGCGCCGAGACCGGGCAGGCCGCGACGCAGGCCGGATCCTGCCCCTGAGCGATGAGCTTTTCGCACCCTTCGCCCATGCACTTGACGGGAAGTCCCGTCTTCGGATGAAGCCAGCGCACGTCGTAGGGACACGCCGTAACGCAGTAGCCGCAGCCGACGCACCGATCGGGATCGGTCTTCACCTGGCCCGTGAGCGGATCGTGATAGTTGGCGCCGAAGGGGCAGACGCCGATGCAGGGCGCATCATCGCACTGCTGGCACTGCACGAGAATCTGCTGCGGACGGCGAAGCGTTTCGAGCCTCACGACGCGGATGTTCGAGGGAAGAGACTTCCAGCCCGAATTCTCGTCGTTGAGCATGTCCGGATAGTTCGTCTGAGCGCAGGCCACGATGCAGGCTGAGCACCCGACGCACTGCGTCGCATCAAAGAGATGCGCAAGCTTTTTGCTGTATTGGGTCATTGCTTGATGCCTCCCTCTTAGATGCGTTCGACGCGAACAGTGGAGTTGTTGGCGAGCGAACCCGTCACCGGTTCACGGTAGCCCGTGCAGAACCAGTGCGAGTTGATGCCTTCGCGCGTCCACTCATAAGCGCCGAGGTTTCTCTTCGTTCTCACGCCGCCCGCGAAGCCGTGGGCAAAGAGCGAGCCGGCAACGACGCGGTTCGTGACCGTCACCTGGGTGCGGCCCTTGACGCCCGTATCGAGGCTCGTCAGCTCCACCGTGTCGCCCGTGCGGATGCCGAGGCGTTCGGCGTCGACGGGATTCATCCAGACGGTGCGGTCGCCCAGGAACTTCGAGGGCCACGTCCACATGGCAACGCCCGAATTCGAGGCGCTGTCCTTGCCGGAAACGAGGTAGAACTCGTTCGAGCGCGGACGCGGGATGGTGTAGGCCGGAGGCATCACCCAGTTGGAGAGCCCGGAGGCGCCCTTCTTTTCGTACTTGCCTGCGAAGAGGAAGGAGATGATTTCGCCCTTGCCGGTGGGGGTTCCGAAGGGCTTCTTCTGCGGGTAGACGCCGAACTTCTTCGCGGAAACCTGCGACCAGCCGCGGGCCTTCACGTCCGCATCGATGCGGTCGCCCTCGCCCGGCTTTTCGCTGTTCTTCTTCGCGATGAACTTCGCCCAGGCGCTGTCCATCATGCCGCGGTACCAGTTCTTAAATTCCTCGCGGGTCTTCATCTCGTGGTCGTAGCCGAGGCGCTCCTTCGCGCGTTCGGGGAATGCGCGGCGAAGGATTTCGCAGAACTGCCAGATCTCTTCGCGCGCGTCGCACCCTTCGGGAGGTTCAATCCCGGCGTTGGAGAGCTGAACGTTGCCGTTCAACGCCCACTTGACGCCGCCGTATTCGTAGCCTTCGAGGAAGAAGGTCGAGGGAAGCACGTAATCCGCGTAGTCGATCACCTCGTGCGGGAAGATGTCCTGCACGACCATGAGTTCGAGGGCCCTGAAGGCCTTCGCCATGCGGTCCGAATTCGCTTCGCGGTGGAACATGGTCGAGCCCGTGATGAAGGCGGCGCGGATCGGATAGGGCTTGCCTTCCTCAATTGCGCTGAAGATCGCCGAATAGGTGCCGGAACCTTCCGGATAGATCACCTTGTCGAGCGCCTTCCCTTCCGCATTCTTCCAGGATTCGCCGTGCGGGCCCTTGCCCTTTCCGCCCGACTGCGAGGCCGCCGGCCCCTTGAAGCCGCCGCCCTGCGTGACGACGAAGCCGCCCGGCTGATCGATCTGCCCCGTAAAGAGGTTGATCATGCTCATGAGCGCAAAGGCGGGGGAGTCGTTGCCGTTTCTCGAGGCATACCAGCCGTCGTCGCAGACGCCGCCCTCGGTGAAGAAGGCCCGGGCAATGCGAACGATGGTTTCGGACGGAATCCCCGTCGTGAGGGACGCCTTCTCAGGCGTCCAGGCGATCGCGGTCTTGGAAAAACGCACGAAGGCGGTTTCAACCGACAGGTCACGTCCGTCAACGGTGCGGACGGTGCCCGCATAGTCAAGATCCGGATCCACGCCTTCGGGTTCGTCGTAGCCCTTGACGGCGCCTTTTTCATCGCGGGCAAGCCCCATCGCCGCAAAGGCGGAGCTCGCGCGGTTCATGACGACGAACGCATCCTTCGAAGCGCCTTCGATGAGTTCATCGGCCGTGATCGGGCGGTGCGTGCCAACCTCAATGAGATAAGGCGCATTCGTATAGCGGCGCAGGAACTCGAAGTCGACGAGCTTTTCCGTAATGCCGATGCCGATCATGGAGAGGAGGAAGGCCGAGTCCGTGCCGGGACGGATGGGAACCCATTCCGCGCCCGAGGACATGGCGTTTTCAGGCATGCGGGGGTCGACGAAGATCACCTTCGCGCCCTTTTCGCGCGAACGCCCGAAGACGGCTGCAACGCCCATCGCGCAGTTGAGCGAACGCCCGACGCAAAGGAGCAGTCGGCAGCGTTCGTAGTCGGGCTCGACCTTGCCCGCACCGTCGAAGCCCTTGCCGAACACCATGCGGCGGCCGGCAACGGAGGCGGAGTTGCAGGTGGAGGAATGGCTGATCACGTTGGGCGTGCCGAGGGGAGCGGCAAGCCACTGCTGAAGGCCCGAGAAATTGTGCGACGTCATCGAGATCGCGCGTTCGCCGTGCTCCTCGACAATCTTCTTCACGCGCTCGGCAATCTCAGTGAGCGCCTGATCCCAGGAGATTTCCTCGAACTTTCCTTCGCCGCGTTCGCCCGTGCGCTTCAGGGGCTTTTTGAGGCGCTGCGGGTGATTCCACACCCACATGGCCTGAGCGCCGCGAGCGCAGCAGCCGCGCTGCGGATGCGTCGGGTTGGGCATGATCTTCACGGTCGCCTGGGACACGGGCTCGCCCTTCTTGTGAAGGGCAAGAAGGCCGCAGTAGCCGCCGCACACCATGCAGGCCGTGGGATGCGCTTCCCAGCCTTCGGCCTTGAGCGCTTCGACTTCCTTCGCGATGGCTTCGTCGGCAGCCGTCCAGACAGCCGCACCGATCGTTCCCGTGCCAGCAGCCGCGCCGACCGCACCGGCGGCGCCGATGAAGCTGCGGCGGGAGAGACCGGGACCGCGGGCCGCGGAGGGCTCAACGTTCTTCGTCATAAGAATCTCCTCGTGAGGAGAGAGTGCCGCCAGAGGGATAAAACCAGCAGAATCATACCCAGACAACACGAAATCCCGAATGTCTTCCGAAGAAAACGTCCGGGTTCAATGCGTTTCGGGTTCGAAACAGATTCTGCGGGGGGTCCTGGCTGACATCTGTCCTTTCAATTTTTGTCAGGGTCGCGGCCGTAATGAATTCGTATAGTTGCCGCTGATGGCAAAGATAAAGTCCAAAATCCGCTTCTCTTACAGGGAAAGCCCTTGGTTTTTAAGATTCGCTATTCATATTTCGAATAACGAAATGCCATTGAATCTTTGAACTTTCGGCCGATATCGGGGACTTAGCTTTTGTCTGACATGAGGCTTAAATCAAAGGATCCGGCAAATCCACTACCCCATTAATGGTAGTACCTATTAAAGACAAATTACCGTTAGCAATAAACTACCGGAAGGCAAATTCTGCGCAGAGCCTCGCCTTCTCCTAAAATAGCGGGAATCTTCATTTCAGCTCCGGGAACCGGAGGCTCCTGCCTCTCTTCCCGCAGCATGAGACTTTCCCAACAAAACATCTGAAGGCATACCTACATGTCCGCCATCATTCTCGGCCATAAGCACCCCGATACCGACAGCATTGTTTCCGCCATCGCCTGTGCGGATCTCTATAAGAAGCGCGGTCTTGACGTCGTCCCTGCCGCTCAGGGAACGCCTGCGCCTGAAACCGCCTTCGTTCTTGAACGCTTCGGTCTCAAGGCTCCTGAAGTCATCACCTCGGTTGCCGGCCGCGAGGTCTACATCGTCGACTATTCCGACCTCAATCAGGCCCCGGACGATTTTGCCGAATGCACGCTCAAGGGCATCGTCGACCACCACAAGCTCGGCGACATGACCTCCACCGCGCCGCTTGAATGCGTGATCATGCCCGTCGGGTGCACCAACACCATTCTGAAGCGCATGTACGACTATCTCGGCTTCGTTCCGCCGAAGGAAATCGCCGGCGCCATGCTCTGCGCGATTCTCTCCGACACCGTGATCTTCAAGTCCCCGACCTGCACGGAAGCCGACCGCGCCGCCGCGCGCGAGCTCGCCCTCATTGCCGGCGTCGAGGACATGAAGGCCCTCGGCATGGAGCTCTTTACCGCCAAGTCGGCCGTGAAGGGCGTCGCTGCGCGCGACCTCATCATGCGCGACTTCAAGGACTTCAACATGTCGGGCAGCAAGGTCGGCATCGGCCAGCTCGAGCTCGTCGACCTCGCGCTTCTTGAGGACCGCATCCCCGAGCTCCTCGAGGAACTCGGCCGCATGAAGGCCGAAGGCCGCCACACGGCCATGCTCCTTCTCACCGACATCATGAAGGAAGGCTCGCTTCTTCTCATGGCTTCCGACGATCCCGCGAAGATTGCCTCCGCCTGGAAGAAGACCCTCGGCAGCGACAACCTCTGGCTCGAAGGGGTCATGTCCCGCAAGAAGCAGGTCGTGCCCTTCCTTGAAGCCGTCTTCAAGGCGTAAGCCGCCTCACCTTTTCAAGGGGCTCTCCGCGAAGGAGCTCCTCTAAGCCAAAACCCGCAGTCTTTTTGATCGGATTGCGGGTTTTTTATGCTTTGCGCGCTCAAAGGCATGGCCCCGAAGCAGAATAGCCTTGGCCGCAAAGATGCTTCTCCAAGCGCCGCTCGCGGTTTTTTCTCTTTCATCCAATAGGACTTCGCTCATGAATCCGATTTTCCCCTGGCTCGGCATCGCCGTGCTCATCCTCTGCGGATGGGCAATCATCAAGAAGTACCAGGTCAACATGGTGCTCCTCCTGGGAGGCCTTCTTCTCAATGCGCTCGCCATCTGGGGCGGCGCTCAGGTATTCCCGGCCAAATTCAACGCCACCGGAATCATGGGTTTCGACCTCGTTGAGTTTCTGCGCACCATTTCGGTTTCTCAGGTGAGCGGCGTCGGCTTCCTCATCCTGATTTCCGGGGGCTTTGCCGCCTACATGCAGGCTATCGGCGCTTCGGACCGCTTCGTCACGGTTTGCGCCAAGCCGCTTTCCTTCATCAAGAACCCCTATCTGATCCTCGCCGCCGTCTTCATCGTCGGCCACTGCCTGGGGCTCGTCATCACGTCGGCAGCCGGCCTAGCAATGCTGATGGTGGTCACCGTCTATCCGCTCATCATCCGCGTCGGCTGCTCGCCCCTGGCCGCAGCCGCCGTCGTGGCGAGCGTGCTCGCGATCGGCTACGCGCCGGCTTCGGGCACGGCCAACCTCGCCTCTCAGATCATCCACCTCGATCCGATCGAATACCTCGTGCGCTATCAGCTACCGATGGCGGTTCCGGTGGTGATTGCCATGGCCGTGGCGCACGTCTTCACGCAGTATTGGTTTGACCGCCGCGAAGGCAAGGGCGAAGTCGCCGACCTCGCCGAACTGGAGTCGAAGCGCCAGAATCTCGAAAAGACGCCCGCCTTCTATGCGCTCATGCCGCTCTTTCCGATTGCGCTCCTTCTCGTCTTCAATAAGTTCGTCTGGGGTACCGGCATGAATGTCGCGACCGCGATGTTCATCGCCTGGATCATCGCCTTCGTGATCGACCTGATCGTCCGGCGCAAGGTGAAGGAATCGTTCGACCTCTCCTTTGCCATGTTCAAGGGCATGGGCTCGATTCTTACCTCGACCGTCGGTCTTATTTTCGTTGCCGCCTTCTTCGCGAAGGGCCTTCAGAACATCGGCATCGTCGACCTCCTCATGAGCGGCGCGCAGTCGATCGGCCTCGGCTATACGGGCACGAGCGTCGTCCTCTCGGCGATCATCGGCGTGGTCACGGTCCTGACGGGCTCGGGCGTTGCGGCCTTCACGAGCCTCGGGCACCTTGTTCCGGATGCGGCTCAGGCTTTCGGCGAGAACGGCATCTCGATGATGCTCATGATGCACACCGCCTCCGAAATGCTCCGCGCGATGAGCCCCGTGGCCGGCGTCATCATCATCGTTGCGGGCTTTGCCAAGGTGAATCCGCTCACGATGGTGAAGCGCACGATCATTCCGTGCCTCACGGGCTATGTGGTCATGCTCGTCACGGTGAACCTGATCGTCTGATCGGCATCCTAAAAACCGCAGAGGTCTCCAGTCAATTTTGACGAGAGACCGTGAAAAGAACAACGCCCGCGGAAGTCAGATCTTCCAGCGGGCGTTGCTTTAATGATCAAAACGAGGACGGCGCATTACTTCGCAGCATTGCCGGAGGCTTTCAGAAGATCGCGGATTTCAGCGAGAAGCTTCAGTTCCTCGGCATTGACGGGCGCCGGCGCAGGCTGAGGCGCAGGCTTTTCGGCAGCAGCCTTCTTCGCCGCCTCATCAGCCGCCTTCTTCTCTTCGGCATTCTTGTCGGCAAGGAGGCGGGCAGCTTCAGCCGCAATGCGGGCGCGGGCCGTCACTACGATCTTGATGAGCCAGAAGACCGAAAAGGCAAGGAGAAGAAACTGGACGACGGCCGTGAGGAAGGCGCCGTAGCCGAAAACCGTGGCGCCCGCCTTGACGAGCGCCTCATAAGTCTGCGGCCCGGTATAGCCTGCGGGAGCATCCTTCAGAACGATGAAGAGGTTTGTGAAGTCCGGACGCCCGACGATGACGCCGAGAATCGGATTGATGATGTCCTTCACGAGACTATCGACGATCTTCGAAAAAGCAGCGCCGATGATCACGGCGACGGCCAGGTCAAGAACATTTCCTTTCGAAATGAATGCCTGAAATTCCTGAAAGAACTTGCGCATTTACTTGTTTCACCTTTGGGTGCGTTTATGGTTTATTGACTGTTGTCGTTCAATCCGCCTTGAACGCTTTCCTTAACGCTTGACGCTCCGGCGGATCGCCGAATCCGTATTTTCCTTGAATTCGCGCGCTTCTGCGCGGGGAACGCGCAGGGACTCGCGAATTTTCTGCGCCGTCCTTCGCGCCGTTGCCGGATCCATGTCGCCTGAACTCACCTTTTCGAGGAAAGCCTCCCGCGTGAGGTGAGCGTCTGTCACATAGAAGATGGAAAGCGCCCAGGCGAGTCCCATGGATACGTAGTAGGCGTCTTCAGCGTGAAGGAGCACGTTGCGGTCGAGCGAAAGCTCGAGCGCACGCGGAAGCGCCGCTTCGTCGAGGCAATGGGAGAGCAGGAACACTAGACCCGTGCGGATCCGCCAGGGATCGTCCGCCGCAATAAGCTCCCGGATGTACCCGAAAGCATCCTCGGGCGCGGCTCTGAAGCACTTCATCGAGCCGGCAAAAAGGTCGCACAAGGCCCAGTTTGTAATGAAAGGCTGATACTGCCGCGCATACCGAAGCCTTTCCGAGAGGGAAAAGCTTTTGTCGAGCGCAATCACGAGGCCTGTTGTCTTCAGCACCTCATGCGCGCGGACCCTTCCCGGCGACAGCGCTTCATCGAGGAATTCTCTCGAGCGGCCGCTGCGGATGATTCGCGCTGCGGCTGCTCTGACCGCGGCCATCGGAACGCCGATGCGGTACGGCACGCCTGGGAGCATGACGCCTTTGGTGTCGTAGATCCGGAAGTCCGCCGCATGAATGAGGTCAAGATGGAGCTCGTCAAGGAGCGTCATTGAAAAATGCCTCTCTGGGACAATTTGAAGAACGCTCCAAAGCATAGCCGGAAGCGCCTCATCAGGAGGCGTCTCCCATTGAAATCCCGAATGCGCGTCCTTGACTGCATGCCGGTACAATGCTTTTCGAAAACAAATCCCAAGCGCCCTTGAAGCCGGGATTTTTCTGAATCTCCCGCCGGGCGCGCCACCTCAGCCAAAGTTCAATCGTCATGCATACAGAAATGCCCTCCCAGGCAGCTGATCCTGCCCAGATTCAGAAAAAGAAGCCCGGCATCGTCGCCTACATCGCCTTCGCGCTTGCCGTCGCGTTCTTCTCAGGCCTGCTCATTACCAACAAGTGGTGGGGCATTTTCGACTACACCGTGCTCCTCGGCGACTTCGGTTCCGTCGTCGCTAAAGTGACCGACAAGGGCGGAGAAATCTCGACCGTCATGTCGAACTTCCGCGGCAAGGGCGGCTCGGGCGCCATCGACGGCTTCATGTTTGCGCTCGCGCTCGTCCCCACCATCATGCTCGCCACGGCCATGATTGCGGTCTTCGAATACTACGGCGCCCTCAATGCCGCAGAACGGCTTCTGAACCCGGTTCTGCGTCCCGTCCTAGGACTCCCGGGGTGCTGCTCGCTCTCGATCATCGCCTCCCTCCAGTCGACCGACGCCGGCGCGGTGCTTACCCGCACGCTTAAGGAATCGGGCGACATCACCGAACGCGAAACGCTCATCTTTGCGGCCTTCCAGATGACCGCGGGCGCCGCCATCGGCAACTTCCTCTCGAGCGGCGTGGTCTTCTTCTCGCTTCGCGGCGCCGACGGCTCCCTCGTTGTTCCGACGACGATCGGCACCTGCCTCGGCATCATTCTCCTCGGCAAGGTTCTCTCCGCCAATCTCACGCGACTCGTCTTCATCCGTGAGGACAAGAAAGCTCAGTCCTGAACTCCTCTGAGCTCTCAAGCTTCGAAAGCCGGCCTTCCTCGGAATGCCGGCTTTTTTGCATGCTCGCCGTCGCGAATGCCTTACGGCGACCGCTAAAATAAAAGAATTGCCGCCCAAAAAAGAGGAATACCCGCATGCGCAATCTCCCCTACCACCTTCTCGCGCTTTTCGTCGTGATCTGCTGGGGTCTCGCCTTCGTAAGCACCAAGGTGCTCTACGCCTACGGCATGGGCCCCTGGGCCGTTGTCGCACTCCGTGCCGTGCTCGCCTACGGGCTTCTCATCTTCATCGCGCCCAAAAATCTTTACGCCGGAAGCTTCAGAAACGAAGTCACCGTTGCGCTCCTCGGGTTCGCGAGCGTGCCGCTCTCCTACGGGCTCCAGAATCAGGCGCTCGTGACGGGTCAGGCTTCCACCGTCGCCGTTCTCGTCGCCATGGGACCGGTCCTCACGGGCCTCCTCGCAATGGCGGCGCTCCGCACCTGGAAGATGCACTGGATGACGATGCTCGGTCTCGTTGCATCCGTCACGGGGGCGCTTCTCCTCTACTTCGACGCCGTCGTCATGCAGGAGCTGTCACAGAGAGGCTTCATCCTCGGCATTGCCGCTGCGGCAGCCTATGCGCTCTATGCTCTGCTTCTTCGCGCGCTCGGCGACCTGCCGCCCCTCTTCGTACTGAGGAAAGCCACGGGCTACGGCGTCATCGGCGCCATTCCCTTCTTTCTTTCTGAAGGGCCCACGGAAGTCATCCTTCTCGCGGATCCTGTGGTCATCGCAAACTTCCTCTTCCTCGCGCTCGTTGTTTCAGCGATCGGCTGGGTGCTCTGGCAGACCGCTGAGCGTCGCGTCGGCGCGACGGCGGCCCGCATCTACACCTTCATCTGGCCGCTCGCGGCTGTCCTCGGCGGCATCTTCATCCTGGATGAAGCCTGGAGCTACATCGGCTTCATGGGGGCCGGGATGATCCTCTGCGGCGTCATCAGTGCGCAGACGGGACTTGCCCGGGTTGCCCTCGAAATGGCAAAACGCTACTAACGCGGCGAATTTGCGCGCTGCAGAAAAAGGCCTTCCCGGTTCAAGCCGGAAAGGCCTTTTTGCTCTTTAGCTGGAACCCTAAAGCGTCAGAGCATCAGGAGCGGACCGAGACCTGCTCGTGCGCATGACCGCCATTGGCGATCAGATCCACCATCGCAAGCGCATAGTCGGCATAGCTCACCATGCTCTCGCCATTGGCGTTGACGGAGAAGTCGTCGCTTCCGAGCACGTATTTCCCCGTTGCGGGCGCATCCGGCAGGAAGGCGGCAGCCGGGCTCACATAGGTCCACAACACATCGGAACGTGCCTTCACCGCTGCAACCTGACGGCGCTGGGCGTCGGCAAGCGGGAAATATTCCTTCGGGAAGGACGGTTCATCCACGACCTGGCGGGTGTGCTGAGGATCGAGCCAGAGGCTGCCGGCGCCGCCCACAACATAGAAGCGCTTCCCGGTGCCGGAAAGCAGATCGCAGAGATGCTCTGCGGTTGTGATGTGAAGCGGAATCGTTTCCGCCGTCCAGAATCCGAGCGCGTCGACGACGACGTCAAAGGGGCTGAGATCTTCCTTCGTGAGCGCCATGACGTCCTTCACAAGAACGTTTCTGGCTTCGGATTGATTTTCACTGCGAACCACCGCCGTCACATCGTATCCGCGGCGAAGCGCTTCCGCGACAATCAGGCGGCCGGACTTGCCGTTCGCGCCAATCACTGCAATCTTGAGCATGATGAATTCCTTTAAGTGCGTAGTTCGATATCGAACTATCCGTAAATTTACGCCAATTCCCGAAACTCGTCAATATTGTTCGATATCGAACGTGTAACAAAGCGTGTCTTAGTTCAATCGAATGCCCGCGGGGAGAGAGAAAGAAGCGCATGTCTTTAAGGCTCTCCAGGTTCCAGACTGCAGCTGCGAATCACGAAATGGATGGATTGCCGGGCTGGAACTCCGTTTCCATCAGCTGACCCGCGCGATTTTCATATGCATCAAGACTCAATTGGAGATTCAGCTCTTCAATTCCGTCAAGGGATGAAGTGCCGCATCGCGAGAATTCAATCCAGGGATCGTTAAGAGAAGAATGCAATCTTCAGTAATGGTCAGAATATTAATGTCATCAAATCAATTGAATGAGTTAGTGAGTTATGATGACTTTCACCGCAATCATATTATTTTAAGAAACTAATAATGGATATTAAAAAATGAGTGCATAAGTTAAGAAATGCTCATTGAGATCGTTCTCATTGAACGAAAGAAACAAGCATCGAATAAATTAATTGAAATCGAAACACACCACAATCCAAAAGCACTGCATTCGCAAAAGAATCAAAATGACGACAAAAGAGATGATTCGTTCATTTTTTCTCACTGGAAATCAATAAATATTGAACGCAAACTTCATCAGAACAAACGAGTGACATCGTTCGCTATCAGAAAGCACAGGTCACCCAAAAAACCAATCGACACAACCAGAACACTCAGCATCTCGATCATCAATTGATGTCAAGACTACTATTCTTTCATCTCATTCATTCAATCACTGTACATTCTTATGCAATATCATTCTTATTCGATCTTCCATTCACTTTGAATCAAATTATCGGCGAGGCGCAGGAGAAATCCAGCGGCTGCACAAGACGCATCGAGCCGCAGCAGGGGAGGCATCCCAATCGAAATCGTTATCGAAGACCCGGGAGAATCACTCGTCACTAATTCATGATGGATAGGACTCCAGCGTCCAGCAGGCCCTTCATCAAAATTTATGAATTCTTATATGAAGAATATGCTATATATAACTTTTTAAGCTATTGTATATTTCATGTTATGATATTTATTCACGCCTCAGAAATCATTCCGGAAGGCCGGAAACGGGTCCTTTTCGGGATATTTTCCAAATACTTGCCTACTTCCGGAAGCAAGTTTATAATTCGCATAATCATGCGAATTTACGCTCATTAATCACTCTAAAATTGATGTTATGAGACCATCCATCGCTGTCGAGGACGCTGTACTGACACTCGGCGCCAATATACGAAATGCCCGCCTCCGCCGCCGGCTCCCACAGTCTGTTGTTGCAGAACGTGCCGGCGTTTCACTCAATACCCTGTCCAAAGTGGAGAATGGCGACTGCGGAGTATCGATCGGCAATATTGCTTCCATATTGAACGCTGTCGGCCTTCTCCCCCTCCTCTCTTCTCTTGCATCCTCTGAGAATGATGATGCGGGACTTCTCATGGAAGAAAAAAATCTTCCCCGGAGAATCCGCCAGAAGAAGAAGCCTTCCCTATCTTCCTGATTTCAATATCCGGAAGCTGTCATTCGGAATCCCTCTTCCACTAATGACTTTTTATATTCTTTTTTCATTATGAAGCAGATCGAATTCAGACGCTGGGAAGTCCGTTCAGCGGCACAATCCGGAGCGCCGTTGATCGGGGAACTTTTCTTTCCGATTAATGCGGAAGGAAATGAAATGGATGATGCTTCAAATGATTCAGCGAATGATTACTTGAGTGAGAAAAAGAATAAAAAAACCGTCGGAAGCAGAATAACGAGGATGAATTCGACTTCTTCATTCCGTCAGCCGCTTCTCCCCAGATTCCGTTATTCGACCGAATGGATTGAATCCGGCTTCGCGTTGGGTGCTGACCTCCCTCTTGAAAGCGGCGTAAAAATGCCCGCCCGGGGAAAGCAGCTTTTCGGATTTCTCGCTGATCGCGCGCTTTCGCCGCAATCCGGATCCATCTTTCAATCCGCGAGGAATGCCGGATCGAAAATAATGGATGGGTCAGAAGCGTTTCGCAATGCAGGAGAAATGGAAATGCTGTCGCTCCTTCTGCCGCATCGGGATGCGCATGCAGGAGGAGCCGAATTCTATACGGACGGCGTTCAGGCGGGGAGCGCCTCTCGAATTCCCAATGAATCCTCGAGTCTCGAAAGCATTCTCTATGCGCTTCATGCAGAAGAACGCGGCCGGGCCAATCTGAAGGCACTGATTGATCTCTCTTCCGCCACTGCCCTTCCCGGCCGTCATACGGCGCAGGTTGTCGTCTCCGGGAATGAAGAAAAGGCGCTGACCCTCAGGCGCTATTCCGATCTGATTGATGCACCCCTCTGGCGCGAAGTCTTCATGCAGCTCGCACGGGACTGCGGCATTGCCTGCGTGGATACCCGGCTCGCCGACACCATGGGCGCCCGCGCCCTCTTTGCCGACCGCGCCGACAGGAATGATGGCCTGAAGCGCTTCACGCTCTCCGCGCGCACGCTGTCGCCCGAAAGATCCGTTTCCTATCTGGGGATCGCCGACATTCTCAATCGCGAGGGTGCGGTGCCCAGGCTTGATCTGCCGCAGGTATGGCGCCGCATGGTCTTTTCGCTTCTGACGGGCGCGGAGGACAGAGGCGAAAAATGGCTCTTCTACCGTACAGATTTAGGCTGGCGGCTTGCGAAAACGCATGGATTTTCGCCTGCCTCGGGCGCGGCGCGCAGGCTGACCGTTGACGGGCGGCGGCCGCTCGCGTCGCTCGATGATGCCGTCCGCCTTGCCCCCTACTTTGCCATGACGCTTGCTGATGCGAAGGCGAGCGCCCAGGAGATGCGCCGCGTGCTCTCCTTCTGGGAGGATCGTGCGCTCGAGCTCGGCGCTGATGCCTCCGAAGCCGAAATGCTCTCGCCGGGCTTTGAAGCCTATTGAAGACGTATCGAATGCACCAAGCAAACGCCCGGAATCCGCACTGGAACTCCGGACGCTTCGCCTATCAGCTGCGTTCAAAGCTTATTTCGCAACCTTGGCCGCGCGAAAGTCAAGCTCCATGTCGTACCAGACAGCGCCGCCATGGACGGACTTCGAAATGCCGCAGTTGACGAATCCGAAGCCCGAATAGAAATCAATGAGATGCTTCTTGCAGGTGAGGATCACGCCGTCGCGTCCTTCCTGACGCGCCTTTTCAATAAAAGCGCGCATCAATGCGGAAGCGTAGCCCTGATGCTGCTCCTCAGGAATCACGGCAAGACCGAAAATGGACTGCCAGTGGCCGTCAGGGTTGTGCATCTTCGCGTCGGCAAACATCTCGTCGCAGATTGTGCGGTTGTCCGTCACCATGCCGTCAATGAGTCCGACGGGACGGTCATCCTTCATCAGGATGAGAAAGCAGTCGGAAAAAGCGCCGAGACGCTCGACAAAGCGCTCTCTGCTCGCCCTTTCCGCAGGCGGAAAGCACTTTGCTTCGATCTCAGTAACAATGTCGACATCGGCCGGCGAAGCCGCACGAATGGAAAGCATTTAACCCCCTCTTTAAACTCAGGTGCATTCCTTCAATCCTGGGAACCGGGCATCCAGACATCAGCGTATTCAAAGGAAGCGTGAGGGGACATCTTAACTTAGCCTTATGTCCTCATGCAGATTCTCCAGGTACCTGGCATTGGCTTTTTTGCCACGTTCTGCGGACCGCTTCTGTTTTCCCGGACGATTACGCTCTTCTTACGCATCGAGCCGCAGCCCGGAAGCCCGCTAAAATTTCTCCCGAGCATCTCTCTTCCTTTTGCCTTCTGCTCTTTCCCATGAAAGCACTGCGCATCGTTTTTGTCCTTCTTCTCATTGCGCTCCTTGCGGGGGCCGCCTGTTGGTTCAGAACCCATGAGGAGAGCGCGCCCCTCACCCGCGCTTGGGGGAATGTGGACACGAGGCAGATTTCGCTCGCCTTTGAGGCGTCCGGACGCATTCTGGAACTTCTCCCCGAAGAGGGAGCGCCTGTGAAGGCGGGAGAGATGATCGGGAAGCTCGATACGGAAGCCCTCAGGATCGAGCGGGACCGGGCTCAGGCAGAACTCGAGCGCGCCTTGGCCCAGGCCTCTCTTTCGCGCGAAGGCTATCGCGCCGAGGATATCGAGGCGCAGCGCGCGCAGACGCTCGCGCTCCAGTCCCGATTCGAGCTCGCCCGCCGCACCTATGTCCGCCAGAAGGAACTCGCCCGGGCGAACGTTTCGAGCCAGCAGAACCTTGACGATGCGGAGCTCTCGCTTGAAGCCTCCCGGCGCGAACTCAAAGCTTCCGAAGCGCAGCTTCATGCGCTCGAAGCCGGGCTTCGGCCTCAGGAAGTCGCCGCTGCGGAAGCGGCGTCAAGATCTGCACGCGCCGCCGTCGCCTCGCTCGACTATCAGATCGAGAAGGCCTCGGTTCTCATTGCGCCCGCCGACGGCATTATCCGCACGCGGCTTGCAGAACCCGGGGACATGGCCTCTCCCGCGAGAACGATCTATCAGCTTTCCATCGTTTCGCCAAAATGGATCCGCACCTACGTGACGGAAAATCAGCTCGGGCTCGTGAAGGAAGGCGCCGAAGCCGTCATCTCTACCGACACGATCGGAGAAGTCAAGGCGCGCGTCGCCTGGATTTCCAGCACGGCGGAATTTACGCCCAAAACCGTGCAGACAGCGGAACTGCGCACCGCGCTCGTTTACGAAGTGCGCCTTGAGGCGGACGACCCGGAAAACCGCCTTCGCCTCGGCCAGCCCGTCACCGTCGACTTCATTCCCGGGAATTGAGCTCCAGAATGCCTGATGCCCATTGCTTTCCCGTTGAAGTCAAAAACCTCAGAAAAACCTTCCGGGGTCCTGACGGGAAGCCTTTTGCCGCCATCGACAACCTGTCAGTCCTCATCCCGGAACCCGGCGCCATCGTGAGCCTCATCGGCCCGGACGGCGCAGGAAAAACCACGCTGCTGAGGCTCCTTGCCGGGATCCTGACGCCCGAGGATGGTGAAATCAGGCTCTTCGGCAGACGCCCCGATACGGATGATCCGGACTTCGTCGCAATGCTCGGCTTCATGCCGCAGCGCTTCGGCCTCTATGAAGAACTTTCCGTCTGGGAAAACTTCCGGATTTTCGGCGCCCTGAGAGGGATCCGCGGGCGAGCGCTCGAAGCGCGCTTTCGCGATCTTATGACGCTCTCCGGCTTGAGGGGGTTCGAATCCCGTGAGGCCGGAAAGCTCTCGGGCGGCATGAAGCAGAAGCTCGGGCTCTCGTGCTCGCTTCTGGCTGAACCCAAAATTCTGCTCCTCGACGAGCCGACCGTGGGCGTTGATCCGCTCTCGCGCCGGGAACTCTGGCGCATTCTTCGGGACATGCGCGACCGCACCGGGATGACGGTGCTGGTCTCCACGGCTTATCTTGATGAAGCAGAAGCCGCTGACCGCACGATTCTGATTTCATCGGGGCGCCTCATCGCCGAGGGCGATCCGCGGGAGCTTGCCCGGGAGACCGAGGGCCGCACCTGGCTCGCGCGCGCCGGGGACGAGCGCCGGACGCTCGCGCTCGCACGAACGCTCATGCGCGAAGTCCGGGCGGCAAACCCGAGGGCTCCCTGGCTCGATGCCGTACCGCACGGGAATGCCGTCAACCTTCTCTCCCCGGAAGACGCGCGCAGCGGCGCTTCTGAGGAAAGCTTCAGGACGCTCCCGGAGGGAACGAAGCTTTCGTCCCGGACGCCCGCGCTTGAAGACGCCTACTGCGCGCTCACCTTCCCCCGCGCCGACCGGACCGATTCACTCCGGATACTTCCTCCCGCCTATGCGGTTCAGGAACCGGAGGCGGTTGTTGCCAGAAGCATCTCCCGCCGCTTCGGGAGCTTTACGGCCGTTGAGGACACGAGCTTTTCCGTTAAAAAAGGCGAGATCTTCGGACTCCTCGGCCCCAACGGGGCCGGCAAGACCACAACATTCCGCATGCTCTGCGGGCTTCTGCCGCCATCGGGCGGAACGATTTCCGTGGCCGGCTCCGATCTGCGAACGGCAAGGAGCGCCGCACGCGCCAAGGTGGGCTACGTCGCGCAGAAATTTTCTCTCTACGCGCAGCTCTCCGCCCGGCAGAATCTGGAATATTTCGGCGCCTGCTTCGGCGTTGCCGGTCAGACGCTCGACAACCGGATCCATGAACTCACAACGGGAAGCGACCTCGGAGAGCGGCTTCAGTCGATCACGCGCGAACTCCCCTTAGGCGCCAAACGCGAGCTCGCGCTCGCCTGCGCCCTCATTCACCGCCCGGCCATCCTCTTTCTCGATGAAGCTACCTCCGGCGCCGACATCGCCGCACGCCGCGCCTTCTGGCGGCGAATCGTGGGTCTCGCCGAAACGGGAACCACCGTCATCGTGACCACGCATTTTCTTGAAGAGGCTGAATACTGCGACCGCTTCCTCATTCAGGATGCGGGCCGCGTGCTGACGCTCGGCACCCCTTCGGAAGTCCGGCATGAAACCGGGGCCGCGAGCATTGAGGAGGCCTTCATCTCCATCGTGACCCAGGCGCGCCGGGAACGCGCAAATGAGGAGACGCCGTCATGACGGGCGCGCGGTTCTTTTCTCCGGTCCGCTTCATGACGCTTCTCATGAAGGAATTCCGGCAGATGATCTGCGACCCGGCGACCATCTTCCTCGGCACCATCCTTCCCGTCATTCTGATTCTCCTCTTCGGCTGGGGCCTCTCGATGGACCTCACCAAAGTCCCCGCAGCGATCGTCGAAGGAGAATCCACGCCGCTTGCGCGCGCCGTCACCCAGGAATTCGTCGGGAGCCGCTACTTCGACATCACGACGCTCAAAAGCAGAACGGAAGCCGAGGCGCTTCTCTCAGCCCGCCGGATCGAGGCGATCATCGACATCCCGCAGGGCTTTGAGGAGGACGCATCCAGAGGCGAAGGCGCGATCGGCCTCACGATCCACGGGGTCGACGCCAGCGCCGCAACGATCATCCGCACCTACGCCAAAGCCGCGATCGCGCTCCTTCAGGAGAAGATTGCGCTCCGCGGGGACGGCGCCGCCATGACGGGCGTGAGCGGCGGAAGCGCCCGGGGCGGCGTCATGATGCTTTCACGCTCCTGGTTCAATGAAGCGAATACCTCCGCCTGGTACCTTGTTCCCGGGCTCTCCATCGTCGTTCTCACGCTTTCGGCGAGCTTTCTCGGAAGCATCGTCATCGCCCGCGAATGGGAGCGGGGAACGATGGAAACGCTCTCCATCACGCCCGCAACGTCCTTTGAGATTGTTCTCTCGAAGTTTCTCGCAAACTATGCGTTGATTACCGTCGGAAGCCTTCTCACCTTCCTCACGGCCGTTCTGATTTTCGACGCACCCGTGCGCGGAAGCCTTCTTCTCCTCGCGCTCACCATTCTCTTCTACACGGCCTGGGCCATCAGCTTCGGACTTTTTCTTTCGGCCTTCCTCAAGAGCCAGTTCGTCGCGATCCAGCTCGCCGTAATCGGGAGCTATCTCCCTTCCCTCATTCTCTCGGGGTATCTCTTTGATCTCAGAAGCGTCCCCGCCTTCATTTCGGCGGTCGGCCATCTGATGCCGCCCACCTATGCGATCGAGTCCGTGAAAATTCTCTATCTCTCGGGAGGCCCGGAGCACATCGTCCTCTCAAACCTCGCCATTCTCGCCGCATGGGTGGTGCTCTTTCTCGCGCTCGCACTCGCCGCGACGAAGAAGCGCCTCGATTAACCGGAAGGAGGAGCCAGAGACATGTCGAATTCTTCCTTCCTTTCCTTCATGGCCGCTCTCCGGGCCTCACTCCAGAGGCTTCGCGCACTCGCCCGCAAGGAGCTCATCACGCTTCTGCGCGACCCCGGCATGCGCCGGATTCTCGTCGTTCCCATCATCGCGCAGTCGATTCTCTTCGGCTACGGCGCGACCTTCAATCTCGAGGAAGCCCCCTACGTCATTTACGACGCCTCGCGAAGCCCCGCGAGCGAACGCGTGATCCGGAGAATTGAAGCAAACCGCATCTTCGTGCGCGCGGGCGTTCCTCAATCCTACGAAGCCTTCGAGAAGGCCGTGAACGACGGCGACGCGCTGATCGGCCTCTATTTCCCGGACGACTTCGCAAGGAAGCTTGCCCGGGGCGAGCCCTCGGAAATCTTCGTGGCTGCCGACGCGCGAAACACCACCACCGCCAACGTGGCGACCGGCTACGTCTCGGCCATCATCGAGTCCATCGCCCGCGAGGACGGCACGGCCGGTCCCATCGAGGTGCGCGAGCGCTACCGCTACAACGAAAACGGCATCACCCGCTACAACATCATGACGGGCCTTATTCTCGGTCTCGCCATGATTCAGGTCATGCTCCTCGCGGGCCTCGCGATTTCCCGCGAGCGCGAGGAAGGGTCCTTCGACATGATGCTGATGACGCCGCTCTCGCCCGTGGAAATCTTTATCGGGAAAGCCGCCGCTCCCATCCTCATCGGCGTTTTCCAGAGTTTTCTCATTTTCGCCGTCTGCCGCTGGTGGTTCGGCATCCCCTTTGCCGGGTCGCTCCCGCTTCTCTTCTTCGTGGTGGCGCTTTTTTCAACGAGCATCGTGGGCCTCGCGCTCGCCATCTCCGCCTGGGCGAAGACGCTCCAGCAGTCGGTGGTGCTCTCCTTTATTCTGCTTCTCCCCTCGCTCGTCCTCTCGGGCCTCATGACGCCGGTGGCCGCCATGCCCGGATGGATGCAGACCCTCACCATTCTCAACCCCGTCCGCTACGGCATCCTCACCATCCGCATGATCTATTTTGAGAATGCCGGGATGAGCGACATCCTGCCCTACCTCTGGCCCCTTGCCGTGATTTCGGCCGTAACCATCCCGGGCGCCGCCTGGCTTTTCCGAAACAAAGTCGTGTGAAGTCTCCCGCGCGAGAGAGAAAAAGCCGCAGCACTGACATGAGGCTGCGGCTTTTTCAATTCCGGTCCCGAAACGCAGCGCGAATGCGTCCCAGGACGATTCCGGCTTTTGAACCGGCGTCAGGCAGAAAGTGCAGCGGCCGAAGCAGCTCCCGCCTTTTCAACCTTCACCGCGCACACCTTGTATTCCGGCGTGGAGCAGATGTTGTCGAGCGCGGCCTTCGTGAGCCAGTTGCAGTTGCCGTCCTGGAAGTGGAAGGGCATCCAGGTTTCGCCTGCATTGGTCTTCCCGGAGACATGCGCCACCGATTCGATCCTGCCGCGGCGGGAGCTCACGACGACGCGGTCGCCGTTCTCAATGCCGAGGTTCGCCGCATCCTTCGTATTGATTTCAATGAAGGAATGGCCGGAGATCTCGTTGATCCCTTCGGTCTTGTCCGTCATCGCGCAGGCGTTGTAGTGGTAGAGCACGCGGCCCGTCGTCAGCATGAGCGGATAGTCGGCATCGGGGAGTTCGCTCGATTCGCGGTAGGCCGCGGTCGAATAGCGGCCGAGCCCGCGCGTGAACTTTCCGACATGAAGGATGGGCGTGCCCGGATGATCCTTCCCCGTGCAGGGCCACTGCAGACCCTCTCCCTTCACCTCGGGGCTGTCGAGCCGTGCGTGGCTGATGCCCGCGAAGGAAGGCGTCACGGAAGCGATCTCATCCATGATCTCTGCCGGGGTGAGGCGGGGCTGCGGATATCCCATGCGGTTCATGATGTCGATGAAGATATCCGTGTCGGCACGGGTGCCTTCGATCGTCACTGCACGGCGGATCCTCTGCACGCGGCGCTCGGTATTGCTGAAGGTGCCCTCCTTTTCCGCGTAGCTTCTGCCCGGGAGAACGACGTCGGCGTACTTGGCCGTTTCCGTGAGGAAGAGGTCGTCCACCACGAGGAAGTCGAGGTTCTTGAGCGCCTTGATGACGTGATGGGTATCGGGGTCCGTGCGCACCGGGTCCTCGCCGAAGATGAAGAGTCCCTTGACGGCGCCTTCAATCATCTTCGGGAAGCAGTCCGTGGCGTAAAGGCCTTTGAAGCGCGGGAGCTCCGTCCCCCAGGCCTTTTCGAACTTCTCGACGATGCCGGGCTGGGCGATCTTCTGGTAGCCCGTCATGTCGCCCGGGGACGCGCCCATGTCGCAGGCGCCCTGAACGTTGTTCTGGCCGCGAAGCGGATTGATGCCGCAGCCCGGACGCCCGTACTTGCCCGTGACCATGGCCATGTTGGAGAGCGCCATCACGCCTTCCGTGCCCGACGAGTGTTCGGTAACGCCGAGGCAGTAGACGATCGCCGCGCGCTTCGCCTCGCCGTACATGCGGGCGGCCGCAATGAGGTCGCGGGAGTCGATGCGGCAGATTTCAGCGACGCGCTCGGGCGTATAGGCCTCGACCATTGCCTTCAGGTCTTCAAACCCTTCAGTGCGCGTGCGGATGAATTCCTGATCAATGAGGCCGTCATGAATGAGCTGGCGGACGATGCCGTTCGCAAAAGCTACGTTCGTGCCCGGACGGAGCTTCAAGTGAATCTGCGCGGACTGAGCGAGCCCGATGTCGCGGGGATCGACCACGATGAGCTTCAAGCCGCGGCGGATTGCCGCTCGAAGCTGCATGCCGATCACCGGATGCGCTTCCTCGGGATTCGAGCCCACGAGCACCACGACCTCAGCGTTTTCGCAGATGTCCGAAATCGGATTCGTCATGGCGCCCGAGCCGAGCGTTCTCTGAAGGCCCGCCACGGAAGGACCGTGACAGACGCGCGCGCAGTTGTCGACGTTGTTGGTCTTGAAGACCGTGCGCGCCATCTTCTGGAGCATGTAGATGTCTTCGTTCGCAGAACGCGCGCAGGCAAAGGCTGCGAGCGATTCGCCGCCGAACTTGTCGCGAAGCTCCGTAAACTTCCTCGCCACGAGATCGAGCGCCTCGTCCCAAGACGCGGGTTCGAGCTCGCCCGTGACGGAGGAGCGGATGAGCGGCGTCTTGAGGCGTCGATCGGACTGAACGAAGTCGAAGCTCGCCGAACGCCCCTTCACGCAGAGAAGCCCGTGATTCGTGGGGCCGTCGGCCGCTTCCGTATCCACGATCCGGCCGTCCTTCACGATCAAGTCGTACTGGCAGCCCGTGGCGCAGTGCGGACACGTCGTGCGGACCTTCTTGATTTCCCACGAGCGGTAGGCGCGGCGGCGCTTCATCGTGATGGCGCCCGTCGGGCAGGCTGCGGCGCAGGAGCCGCAGGATTCGCAGTTCGTGCTCTTCCAGTCCCTGCCGAAAGGCGCAAGGATCGTCGTGCGCAGCCCCGCTTTCCCGGACACCAGGGTGTGGTTCCCCGCAGCGTTGTTGCAGGCCCCCACGCAGCGCTGGCAGCGGATGCAGAGCGACGGATTGAAGGTGAGGAACGGGTTGCTGTCGAGGATTTCGCCTGAAGCCGGCGTAATTTTGAAGGGCGACGTTTCAACGCCGAGTTCGCGGCAGCGGTCCTGAAGCTCGCAGCTGCCGTTCTTCGTGCAGCTGAAGCAGTACTGGGTGCTGTTGAGGCCGTGCTCGGCAATGATGAGCTGGAGCGCCGTGCGCCGCGCCCGGTCGATCGCTTCCGACCGGGTCTTCACGACCATGCCGGGGTGAGCGAGCGTATTGCAGGAGGAAACAAGCCCGCTTACGCCTTCCACCTCGACCACGCAGAGACGGCAGGAGCCGATATTGCTTACGTTCTTCAGGTAGCAGAGGGTCGGGATGTGAATGCCCGCGGAACGCGCCGCATCAAGGAGCGTTGCGCCTTCTTCGACCGCGATCGTGCGGCCGTCCATCGTAATATCAAACATACTGAATCCTCCCGCCCACGGCAGCACCCGCACCAAAGCAGTCGCAGCGCAGGCAGCGGCCGCATTCCTGAATAGCTTCTTCCCTGCTCATGCCGAGCTCAACGTCCTTGAAGTCGCGCTTGCGGAACTTCACCGGACGTTCGTTGATGTTGACGCGCCCCATCGGGGTGCGGTTGTTGGCCTTCGGAGCCGGCGCCCTGACGCCGCAGTCGAGAATGTGGTGGTAGCCGAGCATTTCGTCAATGTTGCGCGCTGCGGCCTTGCCGGCGCCCACCGCACGGATGACGGTAGTGGGACCGCTCTGGCAGTCTCCGCCCGCATAGACGTTGGGCAAACCCGGCACCTGAAGGAATTCGTCCGTGACGAAGGCGCCCCACTTGACGGGCATGCCGAAATCTTCAAAGGGCTTCGTGACGACGTCCTGACCGACGGCGGCGATGATGAGGTCGGCTTCAAGTCGTTCCGTTTCCTTATCAGCGGCCACAACGCCCGGGCGGCCGCGCGTATAGGCGCCGATCTTCTGGGGCTGCATGATGAGCGCTCTGCAGCATCCGTTTTCGTCGGCTTCAACGGAAACCGGAGCTTCGAGCGTCAGCATTTCGACGCCCTCGGCAATCGCCGCGTGAATTTCCTCCTTCAATGCCGTCATGTCGTCGATGCGGCGGCGGTAGACGAGATTCACTTCGTCCGCACCCGCTCGCACGGCCGTGCGCACGCAGTCCATCGCCACGTTGCCGCCGCCGATCACGGCGATCTTCTTCCCGCGATAGTCGGGATAAACATCGTCGCCGATGGCGCGGAGCATTTCAACAGCCGAAATGACGCCCTTCGAATCCATGCCGGGGAGCCTCAAGCCTTTCGCCGCATGCGCGCCGATCGCCACATAGACCGCGTCGCACTCCCTCGAGAGGGTCTTCATCTCTTCCGTGCCGATCGAGGCGTTGGTGACGACTTCAATGTCGCCCGCCGAAAGAATGGCGCGGATGTCTTCGTCAAGGCGCTCGCGCGGGAAGCGGTAGGCGGGGATGCCGTAGCGCATCATGCCGCCCAACTTGTCGCGGGCTTCATAGACCTTCACCTTGTGGCCCATGAGGGCGAGATAGTAGGCGCAGGTGAGCCCGGAGGGGCCGGCGCCGATCACGGCGATGGTGCGGCCCGTGGGAGGCAGGGCCTTCGGGACCGGAACCGTGTCGGCCGCAGCCCCGTCGACCGCATACTTCTTGATGCCGCGGATGTTGATCGGCGCATCAATGAGCGTCCTGCGGCAGCGCTTTTCGCAGGGGTGTTCGCAGACGAACCCGCAGGCCGTCGGGAACGGATTGTCCTTGCGGATCAAAGCCACGGCTTCGGCAAAGCGCCCCTCGCCCGCCAGCGCAATGTAGCCCGGCACATCCACATGCGCGGGGCAGAAGGTTTCGCAGGGAACGGACTGGGCAATGCCCTTCTGGCACTCATGCGCCTCGATGTGGCTTCTGAATTCGTCGGAGAAGCGCTCAATGCCGTCGAGCACCGCCTGAGCGGCGTCCCAGCCGATCGCGCAGTCGGAGCCGTCGCGGATCATTTCGGCGAGAGACTTCAAGGCCTCAAGGTCATCGGGCTCCGCCTTGCAGCCGGCAATGCGGCGCAGGATTTCCGCGAGCTGCGGAAGCCCGTCGCGGCAGGGCACGCACTTGCCGCAGGTCTGGAGGCGCGATGCATCGAGTTGACTAAGGAGCAGCGTTACGGCGCACTGCCCAGGAGGCGTGGCTTCAATGCGGCGCATGAAACTCTGCATGGTCTCCTCATTGCGCGCATCAGTCACGGCTGGCGGACGGACGGATAGACGTGTCATTTTCTTTTTCTTGGCGTTTTTCTCTCGTACAGACTTGAGGACTTCTCATGGGAACTCATCGCCCGTACGGGAAGCATTGGTGGGTCTGGATTATTAGTGTTATCCCTAGCGATTAATTGTCCGCTGATTCTAGCGTTTTCCCTTGTCATGCTGAAGAGGTAGAAACGGCTCAGCGCGCGATCATTTGAAAAAATTCAATAGCGCGCTTCGCGAATTTACACTTCATAAACGCCCGGATGTTGTTTACACACTTTGCCTGTGCCTCAGGGATTCATATAGTTTTCCAGGGATCCTGGAGCCTGAGGTTTACATATCTTTGCGTCATGCATAGACGCTAATTAAGCGTTCCGCAATTGGCGAAGATTACTGAAGAGATAGGTCCTGCCTTATCGGCATGGTAGAAATTTCGCAATAGCGTGAGCGCTATTGGGCCCGTACGGATCTGCCCGGCTCGACCACCTGCCCGAGCCCCGCCGCATCGAAGGCGCGGACACTCCGGAGGCCGGGCTTGAAAAACTGGGATTCAGAGGAGCGCCGCCATGTAGTAGGGAAAAAATTGAACGCCATCCTCTGTTTTCATTTCTCCATGGTGGAGAACAATCGGCGCATCAATATGCTTGCCGTAAATTTCCTTGAAGCGCAGCAGCGACTTGATGGATGACGAACCCGACGACTTGACTTCGATCGGAACGATCTTTTTGCCTTTCCGGATCAAAAAATCAACCTCAATTTCCGTCTTCCTCGTCTTTTCGTTCCGGTGCGTATAGAAGAACGGTCGATGCCCGTTCGCCTTGAGGCACTGCGCGACTATGTTTTCAAGAAGCATGCCTTCATTGACGCCCAGCTGATCCTTGAGAATTGCTTTATAGAGCTCGTTCTCAAGAAACGGCCGATCGGAAAAGGCGAGCGACACGAGAAGCCCGGTATCCATCATGTAGCACTTGAAGCTCGGATCCGAAATGCTTAATTGAAACGCCGCGCTCGGGTCATCCACCTTGCTCGCAATGTTGACAATCATCGCCTCATCGAGCCAGCGGATCGGCCCGCGATACTCCCGCATGCGCGCCTGCCCGTCAATATGCGAGAGCACGTAGCGCTTGTCGTGCTGCGAGAGCTCCGAAGGAATCCGGTCGAAGAAATTGGTCACGTAGAGAGAACTCTCTTCGTTCTGCTCCTCCATGTCGTTCTTGTAGAGCGTCAGAATCTGCTGCTTCACGAAATCGGCCGCGGCATAGTCCTTGCCCTGCAGGAAAGCGGTAACAACCTGCGGCATGCCGCCCACAAGCATGTACTCCCGGAACGACTTCAGAATGACCTGATGAAGCGCTCCCATGGGCTTTCGTTTCCCGAAGTAATCCCTCAGGACCGGGAAAGTCATCCGATCGTCCTGCGCCCACAGAAACTCCTCAAAGTCCATCGGCAGGACTTCAAGCGTATATTCTTCCGAAGGAATAAGGATATCCTTGCTTTTCTTAGTAATTCCAGCCAACGATCCCGTCTCAAGAAAATCGTAGCGCCCGTCTTCCAGGAGCGTCTTCAGCGCCTGCCGCGCCGGCGGGAAGAGCTGGATTTCATCGAGGATGATGAGCGATTTCCTGGGAAAAAGCTGCGTGCGGTATTCGAGCTGCAACTGCATGAAAAACGTATCGAGGTCGCGCAGGCTCTCGACGAAGAGATTTTTAATCGAGGCATCGACATTATCGAAACGGATGAGGATGTAAGAGTCGTACGCTTCCCGCCCGAGCTTCTCCGCAAGCGTCGTTTTCCCGACGCGACGCGCTCCCTTGAGAAAAAGCGCGTACTTTGGCGCGAACGATTCCTTCCAGTGAAGCATTTCGCGATAGATTTTTCGCTCAAACATCCGTTCCACCTATCCTGAAGAAAGTACCTGTTCCAAGAGCCAACGTTGACTGCAGAACGTCTCCAATTAATGTTCTTATATATCAATCAGTTCACGTTTGCGCCATATTTTTTAGGCTCATTTTCCACAATTGCGCCATCATTTTATAGGTCATTTTCCACAATTGCGCACTCATTTCTCATCAGTCAAGCAAGCGAAAGCCGCGCCTCTCCGCTGCCCGCCTGCAGCGCATCCGCCGGCCTGGAAGCCTCTGAGGCCTCATCAGCCTTCACGATTTTCCGCGGCCTTGCGGGCAAATCCTGCGATGCGCTCAATCATCTGCGGCATTTCGCGCTCACGCGAAATGAGATAGATACCGTGCCGGAAGCCTGGCTCCGGCAGCGCTTCAACATGCACGCGGCTCCTTGCCTCCGGGTGCTGGAGGAAGACGGAGGAAACGACGATACCCCAGCCGACGCCTTTTTCAACAAGCGAAAGCATGGTGGCGTTGTTGTCGACTTCAATCCTTTGAGGGAATTCGAACCCGAGCGTGCTCATGAAGCTTTCATTGAGCCTGCCGCCGCCGCCCTCACGAACGAAGCGGATGAAGGGAAGTCCGCAGAAACGCAGGTCATTCCAGGACCAGCTGCCTGCATGCTTCTGCGCCATGGCTTCCGGCATGACGATCACCGCTTCGTCTTCAAAAATGAGCGTTCGCGAAACGCCCTGAACCTCCGCAAAGGAGCCCGTCACGAAGGCGCAGTCGATTTCTCTTTTGGCGAGGCTTTCAAGAAGCTGCGGCGAAATCCCGGTGAGCGCCGTAATGCCGGAGGCAAAGGGAAGGAGTTCCTTGATGAGCTCCGGAAGAAGCCAGTTCGTTAAGAGATCAATCGCGCCGATTCTCAGGATTGGCTTGATGTAGGAGCGCTGCTGGAGCTCCCGCGCAGCCGCCTGAAGCCGCTCCCTGCATTCATGCGCTTCGCGGCGCAGAACAATCGCCTCTTCGGTCAGCGCCATAGGCCTTCGCGACCGGTCAAAAAGCTCCATGCCGAGCGCGCGTTCAAGCTTCTGGATCTGCTTCGTCACGGCGGACTGCGTGAGTCCGAGCTTCACCGCAGCCGCTGAAAAGCCGCCTTCATCGGCGGCCGCAAGAAAAATTTCGATTTCGCGCGAATAGAGTGCGACAGGGAGATTCTGCATCGTTCAACTCCGGCAATACCCGGATGCTTTATTCCTCATGGGAATACTTTACAGGAGCCACGGCAATAACATTTGTGAGGTGAAAGGTCGTCTTGAAAAAATAAGTCTCACTACCCAATCCATCTTCGAGGAACGCAGTCATGTCTTTTTCCATCATTGCCGAAGCGCTTGATCTGCTCGACGACCCGCAGGCAAACGGCGCCCGGACAGCCGAGTTTCTGAAGACTTACGGAGCGGAAGCCGTCGCTATTGAAACCTGTCGCGGCGAAAAAGGCAGCACCGACTTCATCCGCGTTCTGATTCCGGGCAAAAACGGCAAATCCGCTGGCGGCAAGGCACCGACCCTCGGCGTTGTCGGACGCCTCGGCGGAATCGGCGCTCGTCCGGACCGCCTCGGCTTCACGTCTGACGGCGACGGCGCCCTTTCAGCCGTTGCGATTGCGGCGAAGCTTTCCCGCATGCATGCGCTCGGCGACATCCTCGAGGGCGACGTCATCGTAACGACCCACATTTGCCCGAATGCGCCGACGCGCCCTCATGATCCCGTGCCGTTCATGGACTCTCCCGTCACGAGTGCTGAATGCAATGCGCATGAGGTTGATCCCGCCATGGATGCCGTCATTTCCATCGATACGACGAAAGGGAACCGCATCGTCAACCACCGCGGCATCGCCATTACGCCCACCGTGAGAGACGGCTGGATTCTGCGCGTGAGCGAGGATTTCCTATCGATTCTCGAAATCACAACTGGAAAGCTCCCCGTTGTTCTCCCGCTGACGCAGCAGGACATCACGCCCTACGGAAACGGCATTTATCACCTTAATTCCATTCTTCAGCCGAGCGTTGCGACCCGTGCGCCCGTCATCGGTCTCGCCATCACTGCGGTGAGTCAGGTGCCGGGGTGCGCCACGGGCGCCACGCACCTTGAAGACATCTCCGACGCCGTGAGCTTCACGCTGGAAGCCGCCAAAGCCTACGTCTCCGGAAAGGCTCATTTCTGCGATGAAGCGGAATTCATGCGGCTTCAGAGCCTCTACGGCTCAATGTCACATCTGCGCACCTTTGGAGAACAAAAATGACATGGACCATCTGGATGGCCGCGATCGTCACGCTCATTACGATCGCCGCGCTCCTCAAACGCATTGAAACAAGGCTTGTGCTCTTCACCTCCGGCCTGGTCATGGCGCTTTTATCCGGCGCTCCGCAGGTTGCGCTCAAGGCCTTCATCGCGAACATGACGAACGGAAGCCTCATCACCGCGATCTGTTCGTCTCTCGGCTTCGCCGCCGTCATCGCCATCACGCGATGCGACGTGCATTTTGTTTCGCTCATGGTGAAGCCTCTCGGGAAGCTCGGTCTTTTCCTGCTTCCCTTCTGCATGTTCATTGCTTCCTGCGTAGCCGTGGCAATCCCGTCGGCTGCCGGGTGCGCGGCTGCGCTCGGGCCCACCATGATTCCGCTCATGGTCCGGGCGGGATTCAAGCCCGCCATTGCCGGCGCCGCCATCATCGGCTCCATCATTCCGTCTGCCATGAGTCCGGGATCGAGCCACAACGTCTGGGTTGCCAAAATCGCCAACATCGACGTGATGACGCTCATCGTTGAGTTTGCGCCGAAGATTCTCATCCTCTGCGGCCTCAACATTCTGTTGGTCACATTGATGATCTTCGTCTTCCGCGACTACCGGAAGCCCGATCCGAATGAAAACGCGGAAGTCTTCGAAGTCGCTTCGGATGCCCGGGGCGAATTGCCGGAAAAGCCCAACATCCTTTTCGCCATCGCGCCGATTCTTCCGATTGTGGTGCTCCTTCTCGGCGCCACCGTTATTCCGGCGCTCAAGATGAGCGTCGCCGAGGCCATGATCTGGGGCTCAATCTATACGCTCCTCATCACGCGATCCAACCCTGAAGCCGTGACAAAGGAATTCTTCTCCGGCATGGGCAAGGGCTACGCGAACATCATGGGCATCATCATCGCCGCCGGATGCTTTGCGGGCGGCCTGCGCGCAGCCGGCGTCATCGACGCGCTCATTGAAACGCTCAAGAATTCGCGCGAAATTGCGAGCTACGCCGCCAACTTCGGGCCCTTCCTGATGGGCGTCCTCACAGGTTCGGGCGACGCCGCCGGGCATGCCTTCAACCAGGCCGTCACGCCCTACGCCGCGGAATTCGGCATGCGGATTGAACCGCTCGGCATCGTCGCCGCCCTATCAGGCGCACTCGGCCGCATGTGTTCGCCGATTGCCGGCGCCACGCTCGTGATCGCCGGCATGACCCGACTTTCTCCGCTTGAGATCAGCAAGCGCATGGCAATCCCCATGATCATCAACGTCATTCTTCTCGGCTTCATCTTTGAACTTTGAGGTAATCCGCCATGGATCTGAACAAAATCATTCTTTCCGATGAAGCCCGAAAGGAACTTGTGAATGACCGCCGGTGGCTCCATGCACACCCGGAAGAAGGCTGGTGCGAATTTGAAACGACGTGGTTCATCGTAAGGCGCCTGCGCTCGCTCGGGCTCGAGGTTCTCGCCGGGATCGACGTTATCGAACCCGACGCGGTCATGGGACGCAATGAAGCACTCGTTCTCGCGGCGCAGCAGAGAGCAATCGAACACGGCGTTCCGAAAGAATTCCTCGAATCGCTCAGCGGCTATACCGGCGCCATGGCGATTCTTCGGACCGGCCGGCCGGGCCCCGTCACAGCGCTTCGCTTTGATATCGATGCCCTGCCGATCGAAGAAACCGACGATCCCCAGCACGAAGCCAATGCGGGACACTTCCGCTCGCAAAATCCCGGCTTTTCGCACGCGTGCGGTCATGACGGACATGCCGCCATCGGACTTGCGCTCTGCCGATGGCTCTCAGAAAATCGGGAACAGCTCAAAGGCACCGTCAAAATTCTTTTCCAGCCCGCCGAGGAAGGCGTGCGGGGCGCGGCGGCGATGGCCGCCAAAGGCATTGTCGACGACGTCGATTGGTTTGCGGGCGGGCACATCGGCTGTTCAGCGAAGCTTGGCGACGTGGGCGTCTCTCATTTCGGCTACCTTGCAACGACGAAATTCGATCTCGAGTTCTTCGGTCAGTCTGCCGCGGCGGGTTCTCCCGAAAAAGGTAGAAGCGCGCTCATGTGCGCAGCCGCCGCCTGCCTCTCGCTCGGAAGTCTCCCGGGACACAGCCAGGGCATCACGCGCGTGCAGATCGGGAAATTCATCTCCGGCACCGGCCGCAACATCATTGCCGACCATGCGTACATGTAGCTTGAGGTTCGGGGCGAAACCACTGAAATCAACGACTACATGGCAAAGAACGTCGAGCAGACCGTAAAAGGCCTCGCCCTCGCCTACGGCGTCGACTATAAGCTGACCCGGATGGGCGAAGCCGTGACCTACAAAGGTGATGAAGAAGCGGTCGCCCTGCTGAAGAGCGCAGCGCGGGAAGTGCCGGGCGTCCATTCCGTCGTCGACATGAATGCAAAGATCGGCAGCGAAGACTGCACGATGCTCATACGCCGGGTTCAGGAGCATGGAGGGAAAGCCGCCTTCTGCTACTACGGGTGCAACCACCACGGCCACCATCGTCCGGACTTCTCCATCCAGGATGAAACATCGCTCCCGATCGGCTGGGGAACCTTTGCGCGCTTCATTGCTGAAATCAACTCGCAGGATTAAGGCCAACACTTCTCCCGAACGGACTCCCGCTGAATTTCTGCCTTCAGCGGGAGTCTTTAACTGATTAAGAAACGAGATTCAAGCCCATCAGCCAAAAGATCAAGCCATACCCAGGGAGACCTGGTATTCGAATCCCTGTCCTTCTGTAAGCGCTATCATTAACCAAGAAAATGATGGCATTAGTCGTAAGGAAGAAGAGCAATGTCCACCGTACAGCGCGCATTTCTACTTGAAGAAGCGCTTAACCATCAGTTTTGCATCATTGCGGAAAGACTCGGCAGCTCGCCGTCTGATGTGTTGCGAATGTTCGTGACGTCCTTTGTAGCCAACAAAGGACTCCCTTTCACTTTCAGGCTCCCGGATGACAAGGCCGCTAAGAGAGTATTCAATTCCAAGCATCCGAACATCATCACGCCGCCAATCCGTAATGGTCATGCCGTTTTGCCGGCATCATGGCGCGATGATGACGAAGAATGAGTTTTTCTTCCATCATCCAACCGTGAAGCGGTAGAAAAATCACCAGGACGACGCCTTCCTTTGAGACCGAAGCCGCTGCATGCCGACAAAACGGGTTCCACGGCGCCCATGCCTGCGCCGACGGCATAAGCGCCGGCAAAAGCAAAAGAAGCCAATCGATTTCGTCCGGACGGCATCAGGCCTTTTCGGCGATCAAAACTTTTTCAACCTTCCGAATCCCTGCTTTTTCGCGCCAGCCTGCAATCCAGCCGTCAAGAAGCACGGTGTCGTCCATATCAGCCTCAAGCCGCCAGGCGCCGTCGGGTAATTTCTGAAGCTTCTGAGTCGTATTGAAGGGCGTCTCGGAAAGGTTCCTCGCCGTCTCGGGGCTCGTGAATTCGAGAATCAGCCGCACGCGGCGGCCGTTCGAATAATTGAAGTGCCGTTCGCTGATGTACTTGTCGAGCGAAAAGTCCTCCGGCCTCACTGCCTGGAAGTCAAGCACGCGGGCCTCGGAAATGCGGTGAAGCGCGAGATGGCGGTAGTTGTCGTAGCCTGCGAACTGACAGACGAGGTAGAGCCTCTGCTCCTGCTGCACAAGGCCGAGCGGAGACACGTCGGCTTCATTTTGCTCTCCCCGGCTGTTTTCAAACTTCACGTGAAGCATGACGTCCCGATAGAGCGCTTCGCTCACCGCATTGAAAATCCGCTCGAGGATCCTCGGCGGCATCATCGGCACGCATCCGGAAACAAAGGCAACTTTTTTGAGCCACCGGTTCATTTTGTCCGTCGCCCCCTGCTCCTTGAGGGAGAGGCTCGCCTTGTCGAAGAGGTACCTGAGCGACCCGGATATGGGAGCGGGTAGCTGGTAGTGCATATGCTCTTCAAAAAGGCGGATGAGGAGGCTCTGCGTCGGCGGAAGATTGTCGATCACGAGGTCAGCATCCGGAACGCTCCTTCTATAGCCGTAGGGGCGATTGGTCTTGTCGACATCTATTTGCAGCTCGTCGCATTCGCGCATGCTTTCAAGAATGCGCTGCAGTCGTCTCGGAGAAAGCTCCATTCCGAGTTCTGCGAGATTCTGCTGAATCTGAGAAGCGGTAATCCAGTGCCGCGGAATTTGCTTGAGAATCGTGATGACGATGAGCGCATCGGAAATGTTGTTCTGATTGGCAACGCGCGGCATGAGAAGTGCTCCGGAGTGGTTGGGTTCAAAGTATTCTAGCCGTATAGCACATCGGGCGACGATTTATGTCGCATCGGCATTCTTCCTTCTGCGTCTTGCGAAAAGAAAAGCTCCCCGGGACGAGATGCCTCCGGAGAGCTTAAGCGTAAGATCGACTGCGTTGTCCGGCGATCACCCGAAGAGGATCTGATTCACAATGAGGGTCGTGAGGAGGCCGAGAACCATCGGAATCCAGGTGCGGCGGACGATCGCAACCGGGGAGACGCCGGCGGCGCCCGCTACCGCGATGATGACGCCCGCAACCGGCGACATGGCGCGAAGCATGCCGGAGGCAAACTGCATCGGGGTCACCAGCGCTTCAACCGAGCCGCCAAGGCCTGCGGCCACATCCGGCGCCAGCGTCGCGAAGGAGGAATAAGCGCCGACGCCCGAGCCTGTGAGGAAGGTCACCACAGAGACAATGCCCGTGAGGAGCACCGTCATGGCGCCCATGCCGGCGCCGACGCCCTGCGCGGATTTGATGAGCGCATCAATGAGCCCTGATGTCTGAAGGCCGGTCGCGAAGAATTCCGCACAGATGATGAGCGCGACAATGCCCGCGAACATCTTCCCCATCGACTGGAACATTGCCATCGCGTCCTTGAAGATCTTCTTCACATCGCGAAGACGAATGATCTCAATGATGACGACGCCGGTCCAGACCATGAAGAGCGCGGCAATCGTGTCGAGCTTCACGGAAGCCACAACGAGCTTTGAGAAGATGATGAGAAGCGCAATGGGGAGCACCGGGAAGATGGCGTACCACTTCGGAACCTTCGGGGCATCCACCGCCTTCACGGCAGCCGCTTCGGCGTAAACGTCGTCATTCTTCTTGTCGTACCAGCGCTGCACGAAGTAGTGCGCAATGCAGCAGACGATGAGGGTCGGTACGGCGAGCGGGAGCTGATACTGAACGAGGTAGATGATCGGATCGAGGCCCGCAACCTTGGCGGCGAGGTTCGCCGTGCCGGCGGTCGGCGTGAAGGTCATGCCGGCGGAGGTGCCGATCACGGCAGCAGCCGCTGCCGGTGACGTTCCCACAGCTTTCAGAATCGGGAAAAGCGCAACAAGCAGCAGCATTGCGAGCCCGGCGGCAGACGGAATCACCATCACGAGAATCTGCCCGACAAGATAGCCGGCAGCAAGGACAACATAAGGCGCGCGGAGCTTCGCGAGGGGCTTCACGGCAATATCAACCAGCGCCTTGGCCGCGCCGATGCGGTCCATGTAGGCTGCAAAGCCGCCCGCCGTCATGATGAGAAAGCCGATCCCGGAACTCTGCTTCGTTGCAATGCTTTTGAACGTTGCAAAGATGTCGAAGAGCCAGAAGCCGGAGGGCTTCACGCCTTTGGGCAGGAAGCTCGCGTCTCCCACAAGCGCGACGCAGACGAGGATGACGAGGCCTGCAAAGAGAAGAACGAGATGCGTCTGATAGCGCTTGAGAAGCGCCCAGCCGGCAATGATCGTGACGATCACTGCAACCCATGGCAAGAATGCAGACATTTTGTTTCTCCAGTGGTTTTACTTTCTTAATTGATTTTTAAGGTATTTTTTTGGCGCGTCAGAGATAGCGGCGGAAATCGGCGTCGAGCGCTTCGAGCGCCTTTTCAACGTGACGTTCGCGCGCCTCAAGCTTCGATTTGAGAGCAAGAAGCGCCGCCTCATCCTCAGCGATCATGGCTTCAATCTCGCCCGGACGGGCGCTCCCGGCCGTACGGCGGTTTTCAACGATCTTTTTGGGATCGAGCGCATCGCGGAATTCCGCTTCGCTCATCGGGAAGACGGGAGACGCCTCCGGGAATTCCTCCGTGATCTCCTCGCGGTAGATGCGGACGATTTCGGCATAGGGGAAGTTGAGAGGAAAAAGGCCGTTGGCCCGGGCATAGGACACCATGCGGCTCGCCATGTGGTGCCCGATCCGGAAAGGAAGCCCGTGCCCGCGCATCAGGCGGTCGGCGATTTCCTGCGAAGCCGTCCAGTCGGAATTAAGTTCCTCGAGCGCCCGGGCAGGATTGATGCGAAGGCCGTTCAGAACCTTGAGGAACCTTTCGCACATGCCGACCGCGGCCTTCGCCATGCGGCCGTTCTTCGCGACGCTCTTGCCGTCCGTCATGCCGGGCACCACGTTGTGAACGCGCATGAAGACGGCGTTCATTTCCGAGACGACGTCGGAGCAGTCCGCGCGGCAGTTGTTCATGAGGCCGGGATTGCGCTTCTGCGGCATGGCCGACGAGACGTAGGTGTTTTCGCCTCCTTCCGCCAGAAGTATCCAGGGGCAGGGCTGCGCGTACTGCACCATGATGTCGTTCACCATGGAGCCGAGATGGATGGCGACGGATCCGACGATGGACGCAAATTCGAGCGCAGTGTCCACCGGCGCTTCGCAGGTCGCGTCGAAAGCGTTTCTTACCGGCCGGTCGAATCCGAGCGCCTCAGCCATGCCCTCGCGGTCGAGCGGCCACCCGGTACCGTTCAGAACCATGGCGCCCATGGAGCACATGTTGTAGCGGGAAAGGTATTCCTCGAGCCGGGCGCGGTCGCGCAGAAGCGGCGCGGCAAAGCCGAGGAGATAGTGCGCGTAGCTTGTCGGCTGCGCCGCCACGCCGTTCGTGTAGTTGGGAACGATCGTATCGAGGTTGGTTCGGGCGAGCTCGAGAATCTTCTCAATCACACGATCAAAGGCTTCGGCGAAGGTCATTGCGCGGTCGCGCATGATCGCCATGCGTGTGGTGGAAAGAATGTCCTGGCTCGAGCGGCCGGCGTGGATCGCCGTAACTTCCGGATTCGTCGCGGCGATGAGAAGCGGCTCATACGCAATGTAGGAGGTCGGGCGCTTCGCCGGATCCTGGTCGCCCGCCTTTTCCACCGCGTCTATGCCCTTTGCGGCAAGGCGCAGAAGCGCTTCATCAAAAAGACCGTTTCGCCCTTCAACGGCAACCGTCGCCTTGTTGATGGCGGAAATCCAGAAGAACTCATCATGTTCGCGGGCCATGCTTTTCTTTCCCTTCGTTGATTCTGAGAATGCCGAGACGGTTTTGTCTCTCTCTGGTTCCGCAGTTTCCGCCCTGGAGCGACTTCTGACAACGACTTTTCGAGCAAACTAATTTTGCGGATTGCGCAAAATAGAATCTTCCTCCCCAGCGCCGATTAGTAGGAGAATGACAGTCATGGAAAAGCGCACTTCGAGGAGAAGACCATGCCGAAAACCGACGACCTCTCTGCATGGCGGCAGTTTCTCTGCTTTGCCCGAACCGGAACCTTGTCGGCCGCAGCGAAGGCGCTTGAAACGGAGCCCTCCTCGCTCTCTCGCGCCATCGCCGGACTCGAGAAGGCGCTCGGGACGGAACTCATTCAGCATAATTCCCGCCCACTCAGGCTGACGTCGGCCGGGAAAACCGCGCAAAAGCGCATGGAAACCATCCTTCGCGCTCACGATTCGCTCATGACGAGCCTCATGGATGAGAATCGAACGCTTGACGGAAGCATCCGGCTCTCTTCAGCGCCGGGCTTTGCCTCGCGACGGCTGACGCCGCTCCTCTCTGAATTTCAGAATGCACATCCCGGCATTCGGATTGAGATCCTCTCGGGCCTCCAGGAGGCGGAACTCAAAAAAGGCCTCTGCGAGGTCGCGACGCTCACGGGCGAACCGAAGATCTCGGGTCTCATCTACATGAGCCGGGGACGAAACGTCTATCTCCCGGCGGCAAGTCCCGGATACATCCGCCGACACGGCATGCCGGTCAACCCGGAAGATCTGAAGCAGCATACGGGCTACATCTACAACGGCCCCGTGAGGAGCGAAACGCGCGTGCTTTTCCGCGGCAGCCGGGAAGCGCCCGTGCAGTTTGCGCATTCGATACGCTCAACCGACATCCTCGCCATCCGCAATGCGCTCCTGAGCGACATGGGAGTCGCCGTCGACATGCCGCTTGTTCAGATTGCCGAGGACATTGCTGACGGCCGGCTCGTACCGATCCTCCCTGGCTGGTTTCATCCTCCCGTCGAATGCTTCATCGCCACCAACCGCGATGCCTGGCACCAGAAGCGCGTGCGCGTCTTTCTTGAATGGTACGCACGCGCCATGCAGAGCCTCTTCTTTTCCTACGAGGAAAAGGTCTCGCCCATCGTGGGACTGCCGCCTGATGTCGGCCATCCCGATCGAAATAAAATTTTCCGGTCCTGAAAGTGCGGAGCTATCCGATCAGGACGCCGGCAAAAACCGGTTCAGTCGATCAGGGAAGCAGCAAGGGTGCTGTGCGCTGCCTCCCCTGATTTTGTTGTCTGATGGTGGAAGTACAACAAACATCAAAACACCAGATTGCCCAATTTCCAACAAACAAATGCCGATGCCTGATCGGGGTTTATTCCTATTCCGCCTATTCGATGCCAGAAACCGATATTTTTTATTTTATCAGCCAAATAAGATCAAAAACGCAAAATAGAAATAAACTCTCCCGCATTTATATCTCGATATTAATAAATTACTTCATCAATCTGAGAAATTGCGGATTTCTAATTGTTATGAAAAGGTGATCTTTATATTCTTCAATTTCGCCCTGAGCGCAAATTCGATTTCCTATGAGCGCCCTTAAATTTCCGAATCGACCTTCAACTTCCTGAAGATTGTTCCTCCAAACTTGAACAGACAGATGCTCATTTGGGTAAGACCTTCCAAGATTAAGAAGGACTCGTTTCTTTTGTTCGGTCACCTGAACAACATTGCCGCAGACAAGATGCTTCTCCCCAACATGAAGGGGTGCCTTGATTGAATCCAGAGTAGCCGAGGAGACTGGCACCGATAGTGCAAGCAATACGATTGCAGAAAATAACGAAATCTTATTTTTCATTTCTGACCCATTGAGAATTAACAGTTAAATTAATTTGATACTTATTCCCATATTGTGTCAATATGCCCGATATGCAAACATTGCTATTCAGTAATCTATTGATTCCCTGAAATTCAGTAACGCTCTCATCTGCTATGACCCCTGTAAAAACGGCTTCAGGGTAGGAATGAACAAAATTAAGGAACGTCCATTTCTTATAGCTTTTTACCTGGACAAGCTGTCCGCAAAGCACAACTTGGCTTCCAATGTAGGGCTGCAGGTCTCCCTCATTTATTGGCCAAAGCGCCTCTTTGACCGAAAGGGTTGAAGTCAATTGACTGGGACTCTTGCTCGACTGAGTGACTGAAAGAGGAAATGCAGGTTGCCGAGACTGAGAATAATCAATAGGATCATTGTTTTCATTGAATAATTTATCATCACCCCTGCTTACAGCTTGATTATCACGAACATTCCCGGCTATCTGACTCTCTTTCTGCATTGGAGCTGAAGCCTCTTTCTGAATGCCCTCTTCCCTACTAGCAGCGGCAAGAACAGCATTTTCTGTTTTTTCAGGTGCTGAGGAAGATCTTGCAATATCTCTGCCAAATATGAGACATGCAGCAGCAAAAATAACAATACCTATTCCTGCATAAGCTGCCAATGAAATTTTATTAGTTGCCGATTTATGCTCTTCTTCAGCCCTGGATACCAAAGCTTCTGCACGCTGAAGCGTTTGAAGGACTTCAGACTCAATTTTCCTGACTTCAGATCCTTGTTGTTTGACTTCCGCTGTTGCCTTCTTTTGCTCTGCATCACGGAGTTCTTTTAAACGAAATGCTTGCGACTGCTCTTTAAGAATAGCCCGTATTTCAGCAATAACTTTCTTCGGGTTATTCAGCCAATATTTATTCGCATAACGCAAGAGCTGGCATTTAACATTTGCAAGAAGTTCATTCTGTCTGTAAAGAAAATCTTCCCAATCCTTATATTCCTTTAATTTCGTAAATCCATCGAGTTCAATTGCTATAGCAAAACCTTTGGCAGGATCAGAAATTAGGAAATCAATGCGTCTGATTCGCCCTTCACTATCGAGAAAAGGATATTGCGGATAAACAGAATCCGGAGTCACTTCCGGAATTTGCGTCAGAATTTCTTTAACAAAACGAACCTCGAAATCAACCGGATGCTGCATTTCAGATGAGTGTCCGGCGATCCAGCTCTGCCAAGCCTCATTTCTAGAATTCAATTCCTGCTCTCAAATGCCTGAAACAAGATATGCCTTAAATTTTGCGGTATTTCTCATGAATCGGTCAAGAATTACTTGATATGTATCTTATGATAATTTAGAGACCTTTCGCTTATTCCACTACGAACCTCTATCTGGTCATAAGTCAGCGGCTCGCCTCCGGACATAGGAACGAGCCGTTTTCAAAGCAAGGCGCTAAGGCGCTCAAGACATTACTGAATCGCCGCAGGCCAGACAAGTTTCGCCGCCGACGCAGACCATGCCGGCGCGGCCTTGCGCTTCGACGCGACAACTGACGTCACAGCCGTGCCGTCGGTCGCAATGTGGAGTCTCGGGAAAACGCCCTTATGGCCGTTGTCGTCCCCGCGGATTTGCATAACTAATACTTAATGAGCTCATGGCTGACGATATTGCGATTAGCCAGAGAATCCTCATGCAAGCGCTTTAGATGCTGCATATTGGAAGGAGCGAAAAAGGGATCTGCTTTGGGTTGGAAAGGAAGGCCATTCTCAACAACGAGCTGATTAAGAAAGACTCGGATTGCCGTAGTCAAGTCCATACCCATACGATTGCAGACCATCTGGGCATCATCACGAAGACTCTGCTCAACGCGTAGCTGAATAGTTGCTGTGGGCATGCTTAATCCATGCTATGAAGTGGATAACAGCCAAAATTTAGCATGCCCTGCATTGCAGTCGCGTCCGGAAAGTCTTCGTAGAGCCAAAGAGCGGGGCGCGGCACGATTCCCCATAGAAAAACGGCCCGCCCCCAGACAGAGGACCGAGCCGTTTCCAACGTAAAGCGGTCAGACGCTCAAGACATTACTTGATGACGCCGCAGGCAAGACGGGCACCGCCGCCGCCGAGCTTGGCGGGATGATCATGGAAGTTGTCGCCGCCGACGTGAACCATGATGGAATGGCCCTTCAGCTCATCAACGCTCTTGATCTTCGGAGCAAGAACCGGCGTCACTGCCGTGCCGTCAGCCGCAACATAGAGGCTCGGAAGATCGCCCTTATGGCCGTTGTCGTCCCAGGGGAAGGAGTGAACGCCCTTCTTTTCAGGATCCCAGTGACCGCCCGCCTTCATCGCGAGGCCGGCATCGGTCGCGCCGCAGTCCGGATTCTGATGCACGTGGAAGCCGTGCATGCCGGGGGTGAGGCCCTTGAGGTTCGGGTAGAAAGCAACGCCGTAGGGGGTATTCACCGCAACCACCTGGCCGACGGCCGTGTTGCCGTCCTTGCCGAGGAGGTCGACATTGACGACGACCTTTTCCTTGGCCGACATCGGATCGTACAGCTTCGTCTGATCGGCGTCGGCGTGGGCGAGGCCGGTCGCGGCAGCAGCCGCACAGAGGGCGAGAACTTTGAACGTGTTCTTCATGAGCATTTCCTTTCTGGGGTTCGGCGCGCAGCCTTGAAGTAAAGCTGCGCGTCTCAAATAGATGGAGACAATTTACCATGAAGAATCGATTGATTCCGGCTTAACTGCTTCGCTCTCCGTAAGAATGATTCCCAAAATGCAACGAAATCTGTCGAGAGAGGCCCGGATGCTTTCAGAAACGACTTCATTGCGACGCCGCGCCTCATGCCTTTTAAAATTTCCGCCATCATGCTCGAGACTTGATCCTCCGCCGAGGCGCCGTTCAAGCGCCCGCGCGGAACCTGACATAAGGACACCCACTATGAAGCAGCTTTTCCTCCTTGCATCCTTCTGCGCCGTCGGCGCCTTTTCTCTTTCTGCCGGCGCGGCCGTCACTGCGGAATCCTGCTCCCTCACGCACATCAAGCAGGTCGCCGACGAGGAAGGCCTCATCAAGGCCCGAGCGCTTTCCGCGGACTGCATCGAAAAAGGCTATCTCTCGACCAAGGAAGCGGTTCAGCGCGGCTGGGCAACCGCGAAGGAAGAAAGCGGCGACGGCTATGACGACGCGAAGCGCACCGTGAAGGAAGGCTATGAAGCCGCGAAGGACGGCGCCGTCAAAACCTACGATGCCGCCAAAGAAGGTCTGAGCGCCTTCGGAGCCGCCTTCAAGAAAGAGTTCTCAAAGGAATGAGCGCGAAAAAGTTTAGAATTCTGCCCGACCTTCAACTGAGGCCCTGCGATCCGGAGGCCGAAAGGTTCCGGACGCTCTGTGTCCATAAGCATTCCGCTTCTAAAAAGCTCAAGGAGTTCACCCCATGACTGCATTCACGAAAGCGCAGTACATCGAAGAAATGGTTGCGACCCGCCGCAAGATCCATCAGATGCCTGAAGAAGGCTGGACGGAATTCGAAACGAGCTGGCTCATTACGGAGCGTCTGCGTTCGCTCGGCCTCAAGCCTCTCCTCGGCCTGAAGGTGATCAATCCCGATGCCGTCATGGGCCGCGACCCGAAGCTCGTGGCCGAAGCCATTGAACGCGCCAAATCCCACGGCGTCCCGCAGTCCTTCATTGACGAAACGGAAGGCTACACGGGCGTCGTCGCCGTCATCGACACGGGCCGTCCGGGTCCCGTCACCGCGTTCCGCGCCGACATGGACTGCGTCGTTGTTTCCGAATCGGATTCGAAGGACCATGTGCCCACCGCCTGCGGCTTCGCTTCAAAGCACCCGGGCTTCATGCATGCCTGCGGCCATGACTCGCACTCCTCGATCGCGCTCGAGGTCTGCCGCTGGCTCGTCGACCACAAGGATGAGCTGAAGGGCAAGTTCAAGGTCCTCTTCCAGCCTGCCGAGGAAGGCGTCCGCGGCGGCAACGCCATGGCGGCCTCCGGCATCGTCGACGACTGCGACTACCTGATCGGCGGCCACGTCGGCACCTTTGCGAAGTTGGGCGAAGTGGGCCTCATGACGGGCGGCTTCCTCGCCTCCACGAAGATCGACGTTCACTTCCACGGGCGTCCCTCGCACGCGGGCTCCGATCCTGAAAAGGGCAGAAGCGCCCTGATGGCCGCCTGCGCCGCGGCGATGATGATGCAGGGCATTCCGAGAAGCGGCGAAGGCGTCACGCGCATTGCCGTGGGCAAGCTCAACGCCGGCGAAGGCCGCAACGTCACGCCGGTCCACGCCGACATGCAGCTTGAAGTTCGCGGCGCCACGGGCGAAGTGAACGAATACATGGTTCAGAACGTCCGCAACATCGTCGAAGGCGTCAAGCGCGCCTACGAGGTGGAAGGCGAAATCGTGAAGGCGGGCGAAGCGACGACGCTCACCGTCTGCCCGGACCTCATCGACATGGTCGAGGAGGAAGCGAAGAAGATCGAAGGCGTCAAGCGCACCTTCCGCGAGGACAAGCCCGCCGGCTCCGAAGACTGCACGGTTCTCATCAAGCGCGTCGTCGACCACGGCGGCAAGGCGGCCTACTTCATGTTCGGCTGCAACCATCACGGTCACCATCGCGCCGACTTTGAAATTCAGGATGAGACGAGCATGCCGATCGGCTTCGAGGTCTTCTGCCGCATGGCGAAGCGCCTAAACGGCATCTGATAAGTCTCCGGACGACTTGCCTGCCCGGAGCGTCAATCATCCCTGGCAGGCAAGCTGCTGAGCAAGGCCGTCCGCCGTCGGCTTCTCCTTTCGAGAAACCGGCGCGAACGGCCTTTCGCGTTTCTGCGCTTCAAGCGCTTTTTCCCAATTTCAACAGCAAAGGATTCCCGCAACAATGGCTCCCAGACGACAATACGGCACCACCTGGTGGGGCGCAGAGTGGCTGCGCGCCCTCGAGCGCGTCGACAACGCCAACCGCCTTCCCCGCGGGAAAACTTATGCCAACACCGGCCGCGTGATTGAAGCAAAGTTCAACGGCCGCAGCCTTCGCATCGAGGCGCTTGTCGACGGATCCGCCTACTACCCCTATGAGGTTGAGGTCGGGATGAAGCCCGTCCCCGCGAAGAGCGTCAAGCGCCTTGCGGACGCCATTGCCGCCGACCCGGACATCGTCGCGGGGCTCCTTGACGGGGAGCTCCCGAAGGAAATCGCGCCTCTTTGCGAAAAGCTCGGGATTGAACTTTTTCCCGGAAGCTGGAGGTCGATGCACCTCTCCTGCTCGTGCCCGGATTCGGCGCGGGTCTGCAAGCACATCGCTGCGGTCTTCTACATCATTGCCGACCGCATCGACCTCGATCCCTTCTTCATCTTTGAATTCCGGGGCATTCACCTCAAGGATGAGCTGAAGGCCCGCGGGATCAATCTCGGGGGCGCCGTGACGGTGAAGCCCCTTGCGCCCGGTGATCTCCTCCGTCGCGCATCAGAAGGCTTCCCCCGTACCGCTTCGGATTCCGAAGACCTTCCGGAAGAAGAACGCGCGAGGCTTGAATCCGAAGCGCTCGCGCGGCTTCGCTCGCTCTCCCTCTCCGACCTCCCCGACCTTACCGATGTGATGCTCGGGCTCTACCCGAAGACAACCCCCATCACGTCGAGCAAGGACTGCAGCGAATATCTCAATGCCCTCTGGAAGCATGCGGGAAAGACGATCTCCGCCATTGAAAAGCGCGCCGCTCAGAATGAACTCGCGGCTTCCGAAGGCGGACTCCTTACCTCGAGCCGTGCGCTTTCGGCCCTGAGCGATCGGATAACTGAAGAGCTCGGCGAAGAATATCCGGAACTCAACACCCCGGGCGCCCGGGTGCTGCTCGGGTTCGGGCAGGACGGCATGGAACGCACGCTCGAAATCTCGCATCCGGCAGAGGACGGGAAAAAGGCGAAAGCCGTTCTGCTTCCTCTCGAAGGGTTCTTCCCGGCGATCCGCATGACGAGCGCCCGCGAGGCGGAAGCCCTTCCGGCGGAATTCGAGTGCTGGCGGGAAATTTTCCGCCTTGCCGCAGAGCTCCTCAAGCTTGGCGCCATCGTTCCGGCCGTGACGGAGTCTCCCAAAATCAAGTCCCCTGCCCCTCGCGTCTGGTGGCTTCCGGCGCTTCGCGATGCGGCCGTTCGGCGCGCCGTCACGGAACTCGGGCTCGGCATCGCCCCCTGGGCCAGGGGCATGATTTCCGAGAAGGCGCTCAAAATCTTCCCGGAAGCGGAAGCGTCGCCTTTTGCAGCCGCGATTCTGCTCCTCTCCGCCGCCATTGCCGGATTCCTCAGAAACACCATCGGGAACTATCCGAAGCTCGCCGACCGAGAGGACATTCTCGACTTTGCGGTTTCGGGGCTCGATCTCACGCCGCTCGACGGCCGAACGGCGTCCGATGCGGGCGTCGTCCTCGCCCGCGCGCTCGCGCCCTTTGCCCTCGGCGACGTCTACCCGTGGCTCCCCGTGCTGACGGTCCGGAGCGCAAAGGAGGGCGCAATCAAGCTCAATTTCGGCATCATCGGCCGCAATGCCGACATCCGCGCCGCTGCCGAAAAGGAACTCAACGCCCCCGAAGATGAGGCTGCTCCCGAAACCCCGGACGTGCCGAATGAAAAAGCGCTTGCCGGGAGCCCCGTGCCCACCGAGCGGCCCCTGATGCTCTCGCGCCTCATTAAGGAACCGCGCTACGCGGCGCACCGGTATGCCGCGCTGACCGTTCTCAAAACGCTTTGCGCGGGAGCGCCCGTACTCGAAAGAATCCGATCGTCGAGGGGCAAGCCCGCCACGCTCGAAATGGAGGACCTCCGGGACTTTCTCTTTGAGACGGCCCCCTACCTCACCATGCTCGGCGTCACGCTGATGCTCCCGGCCTCGATGCGAAACCTCCTGCGCCCGAAGCTCACGGCTTCTGCAGGCGCGGGCGAAGGCTTCACGAAGAGCCTCCTCGCCAAGAACGCCATCGGAGAATTCAACTGGAAGGCCGCCATCGGCAATGTCGAGATGACGGCCGAGGAGTTCCTGAAGCTCGCCGAAGCCCATCGGGGCGAAGTCATTCAGATCAACGAGAGCTTCGTCTACCTCGACCCGGCGGAAATCGACCTCATCCGACGCACGCTTGAAAACCCGCCTGAACTCTCAGCGCTCGAAAAGATGCGCGCGGTGCTCACGGGCAAATATGAAGGCGCAGCGGTTGAGGTGTCGCCTGAAATCAGGGAGGCTTTGAAGCACATTACCGATGTCGAGGAGGTTCCTCCTCCCAGGGGTCTCAACGCCGAGCTCCGCCCCTATCAGGAGCGCGGCTACTCGTGGCTCATGAAGAACCTCTCCCTCGGGCTCGGCTCACTCATCGCCGACGACATGGGTCTCGGGAAAACGCTTCAGGTCATTTCCGCCATTCTGGAACTCAAAAACCGCGGCTCCCTCAAAGCCCGCAAGGTGCTTGCGGTCCTTCCGACCACACTCATCACGAACTGGACGCGCGAGATCGCGAAATTCGCCCCGACCCTCACTGTCGGCACGTACTACGGCGCCGACCGCAGGCTCCCTGCTCCCGAAGAAGCGCCCGATGTGCTGCTGACGAGCTACGGAACATTGCGGCGCGACTATGAAGCGCTCTCCTCGGTCCGCTGGAAGCTCCTCGTTCTCGACGAAGCGCAGGCAATCAAGAATATTTCAACCGCACAGACCGCAGCCGTCCGCGGCATCAAGGCCGATCAGGTGATCGCCATGACGGGCACGCCCGTCGAAAACCGTCTGATGGAATACTGGTCGATTCTGTCGGCCGTGCAACCGAAGCTCCTCGGCACGCAGAAGGAATTCGCCAAAACCTTTGCCGAACCCATTGAAGGCGACCGCGATCCGCAGGCGGCGGAAGCCTTCCGGCGCCTGACCGCGCCCTTCATGCTGCGGCGTCTCAAGACCGACAAGTCGATCATTGCGGATCTTCCGGAAAAGAATACGGCGGACCACTACGCCCTGATGCGCACCGAACAGGCGGCGCTTTATGCGGCGACGCTCCTGAAGCTCATGGAAAAAATCCGCAAGGCCGAGGAAGCTCCCGACGCCTCCTCGCCATCGGGCCGCATGGCGCGCCGCGGGCTTGTCCTCAAGCTCATCACGAGCTTGAAGGAAATCTGCAATTCGCCGTCGCAGTATTCGAAGACGGAAGCGCTTCGCCCGGATTCAGGCAAAGCCGATGCGATGCTTGAGATCCTCGGCCAGTGCCTCGAATCCGACCGCAAGGTGCTCATCTTCACGCAGTACCGCGAGATGGGCGAACGTCTTCAGGCGTGGATCGAAGCCGCAACGGGCGAGCGCCCCGACTTCCTCCACGGTGGCGTCTCCAGAACCGAACGCATGAAGATGGTGGACCGCTTCCAGACGGACCGCACGGCGAGAATCTTCATTCTTTCCCTCAAGGCGGGCGGCACGGGCCTCAATCTGACCGCCGCTTCGGCCGTCATCCATTACGACCTCTGGTGGAACCCGGCCGTTGAAGCGCAGGCAACCGACCGCGCCTTCCGCATCGGACAGCGCCGTGATGTTCTGGTCTACCGGCTCATCACCGCCGGATCCTTTGAAGAGAAGATCAACGACATGCTGGCTTCAAAGCGCGACCTTGCGGACCTCACCGTCGCCGCAGGCGAATCCTGGATCGGCGACCTGCCGGCGAAGGAACTCAACCGGATCTTTGCGCTTTCCTGACGATCAGCCGCAGGTAATGCGGCTGATCAGAAAAAGAATTGCCGCGGAAAGTCCGGAGAGCCGGGCGGAAGCCTCCCTCTCCGGACCTGCACGGGGCTTTACTCTGGCCGCACCATGCGGATTTCGACGCGGCGGTCAGGCTGCAGGCAGTCGATCGCTTCCTGGTTCCAGAGGCCCTTGCAGGCGTCGCCCGTCACCGGGTGATATTCGCCTTCGGCACGCCGGATCACGAAGAGCGACATGTCGACGCCTTCCTTCTCAAGCTGCCTGAGTACGGTGTTGAGGCGGCGTTCTGAGAGTCGATCGTTGTACTCGTATGTACCGATGCGGTCCGTATGCGCCGTGATCGAGAAGCGGATGTGAAGCTGATCGATGATCTTCCGCTCCTTCGCAAGCACTTCGGCGACATGATGAATTTCCGCGATGCCTTCGGGCTTCAACACGTGCTTGTCAAACGCAAAGAGCGTGTCGGCCGAAAGCGTGAAGTCGAGGCACGGCGTATAGAAGACCTTCGCGATGAAGGCGGCCATCGATTCATCATTCAAAAGGAGCTCGCGCGCGTCCGCCGTGATGAGTCCGGGAACGACTTCAGCGAGACGGTTGACTTCCCTTTTCGTCTCTTCATCATCCGTGAAGGCAACAAGAACGGGCTTCGCCAGAGGCTCCTTTTCCCGGAAGGCCTTCCAGCCTTCTTCAAAAAGGCGCCCGCGATTCACCTGGTCGCCGTCGGTGAAGAAAAGAAGCGCGCTCTTTTTCCGCAGGAGCTCTGCGGTCTCGCGCTGAAGTTCCTTCTCCGACTCCGCATAGCGCTCCAGGCGCTTCTCGTAGTCGATCAGGCCTTCGCCGGGGTTCGTCATGCGCCCGAATACCTCGAGGCGTTCGGGGAGCCGCCCCACCTTCTCTTCAAAGTCGTCCTTAAAGCCCACGGGGAGCGTATGGGGCGCCATCGTGCCGGCAGCCACCTGGATTCCGGCTTCAGCCGGGAGCATCCTGCGGAGCTTCAGAAGAAGGTTCTTCGCAAGCACGACCTTCCGGTATTCGAAGAGCTCGTCGTATTCCTTCTCCTTGCCCTTTGCCCAGTCCGGATAGGACTTCTCTTCGGGCTCTTTGAGCTTTTCCTGCATCGTTCCCGAATAGTCGATGAACCAGGCCGAGCTCTCGACCTTCGGCCCGCAGTCGGGGTCGGAGTAAACGGAATAAGCGGCATTCGCCGAGAGAGCTGTGAACGTGACGGCAGAGAATGCAGCAAGAACGGCAAGCTTCAATTTCGTATGCATTTTCCTTCTCCTCAGAACTCGTACTTGAGACCGACCGAGACTTCGTAGTCCTTCTCGTAGTCGTCGCCGGTTTCGCGTTCGATCTGTCCGTAAAGACGCATGCGTTCATTGAACTGCCAGTCGCCGCCCAGACCATAGTAGAAAGTCGTCTTCCCGGCCACCTCGCCGTCGAACCGGTCGCTGCCGAACCAGACGGTGCGGTCCCCAAGGAAGTCGTGCTTGACGCCGGCCTTCAGATAAACCTGCGAATAGCGGCGGTCGATTTCCTCCCGGTCTTCGCCGTAATTGAATTTCTTCCCGACCACGATGCCGGCGCGGCCGATGAGCGAATCGGCGTCCTTCTGCCGGATTCTGCCGCCGCTCGAAAGCGTGTACTTTTCGCCCTCCACGCGATAGAAAGCGAGCTGAAGCTGGGGCTCAAGCCACCACGAGTTGTACCAGGGGCCCCAGGAGAGGTCGTTTCGCGTCGTGTGGAACATGTGGCCCACTTCGATCGAGGCGCCCCAGCCGAGCGTGTTGTATTTGCCCGTAATCTTTCCGCTTTCTCCGACCGTGGAAAGCTTCTGACGGTAATGGTCGGCCGAGAGCACGAAGTCCGCGTAGGCACCCTGATAATTGGCCCAGGTCGCATAGGCGTTGAGGCCGATCGCATCTGTTTTGCCGGAGCCAAGACCATCCATCAGATCCTGCTCGGCATGCGCCTGACGGATATTGGCGCCCAGGAGCCACAAGCCCTCTTCGGTATTGCGCACGAGATGGTCGTAGCCGAAGCTCACGCCGTAGAGATCCTGGTCGTATCCCTTCGAGGCAATGCCGCCCACCGAATCCTTCATCATCATGGCCTTGGCCCAGAGACCGTCCTGAGCGCCGTAGCGCACTTCGCCGAGACGCTTTCTCAGCGTGCTCAGATAGATCGGGTTGAAGCTGATGCCCGCGATGGCTGTGGTGGTCTTGCCGGGATCGTTGATCTCCTTCGTGTAGCCGGAGACCCAGTAGTCGGTCATGCCGGTAGCGATGTCAAGGGCATCGGGATCGGATTCCGTGGATTCGAGACCTTCCACGACCTTGTCGTAATCATCGCGCTCGAAGAGCGTGGTATTCACTGCTTCCTGAATTTCGCCCTCTTCATTCAGCACGCTTCCGGGACGCGTATCAAGGGTACCGTCAGCTTTCACGTACTGATCCGTGTGCTCCGTCTTCCAGATTTTCGGCTTGTACTTGAAGGCGGTGTAGTCGAGCGACGTCCAGTCGCCCGTCAGCTTCACGTTCGCCGGCGTGGTCGCAAACTTAAGCACGCGGCCGCGGTAGTCAATGGATCCGTCTGCAATCGTTTCGTCGTTGATGCGGACGCGATAGTGCTGCTCCCTGGACTCCTGACCTTTGGAAGCTTCATACGTCCGGAAGTCGAGAAAGTCGCCGAAGCGGATGTCGTGCCGCATGCGCGCAGCGGCCTCCGCTACCTTGAAGCCCTTGAGCTCAATCGGCACTTCATCACCGTTGAAGACGAAGCTGCCGTTTCCGGTGAAGACTCCATCTTCAACGGTGCCATCTTCGATTTTTCCGTCGTCCTCAACCTTGTTGTAATAGGTTATGCCGTCGAAGGAGAAGACGCGTTTGCCGTCCTTCTCAGGGTCGCCCATGATGTTGGTGTTGAGGATGAAGAGAGAGTTTTCAGCAGGCGCAACCGTGCGAGTACCGCTCTCCAACAGATAGGCTTCATCTGTGATGTTTTTCACCATTAGATATTGATACGGATTCGCCTCATTCCATTTGTCTTCCGCGTGGTGAAGATCAATCGTGCCGCCAGTGGGACGCAGGTTTTCGAAAATGCTGTCGTCCGTAACGGACCAGAGCGTACCGGAACCAATCTCCATATCGATATTGCCGTTGGCGGCGCCGACGAGATAGGAGTCCTTTTGGTTCATTACGAAGTTGATACGGCCTTCGGAGAGAAACTCGGAGGATTGCGTTGGATCATCACCCAGTTGGAGGTCTGGAGCTCTTTTAACTAGAGAGCGTCCTGACTCCTCCTGATGTCTTCTTGTCCAGGATAGTATATTGATACCGAGTAAAAAATTATTTCCATCTGGAACTTGCAGCTCTGTACCATGTGCCATTGCAATGGATTTATCTGTATGCAAATCACCATGAATATTAATATTACCTTCGCCATTTATAACATTAATATTTATCAACCCTCCTTCCTTAGCTTCTGCAGCTCGCGCCTTTTTTAAAATATTCAGCTTTTCAACATCACTCACATTAATGAATAAATCACCATTAACATTAACAACTCTTCCCCTCTCCGTTCTGCCTACTTCCCTATCATCTCCGGACACAAAAATCGCATAAGAGTCACGATATCCAACAATCCCCTCTTTATTATTTAAACAGATTTTCACTGAACCATCAAAATCCGCACGGCTCTCACCCAACTGCAAAATGCCGAAAGCATTTCCAGATGTACTATTAACAAACAGTTTAAGCGTCGAATCTTTCTTAAGATTTACTGCAGAACCTGAATCATAATGTATTTCATGATCCAACTCCACTATCTGGACCTCTTGCCCTTCTAACGGTTCAGCACCAATAACTTCCGTATAGGTAGACACATTCACCAGGCCGTAAGCATGCCCATCAGAATTTAGCACCCCTTTTTTATCAACTGGATTGCCTAAGGAATAAGAAGCGATAGTAACATCTCCTGCAAAATTTATCTTATTATCACTGCCAGCAGATAAGATTCCATACGCAGCATCTTTTTTGGATAAGCTCGCAATGATATAAGCTGCACCATTTTCACCTAAAAAATCAACACGACTCCCTACAATATTCATTCCAAGCATTTTTTTATTACCCGTAAATTTACCCTTCTCGTTTACCTCCACAATAGGATTATATTTTGACAGCAGCAGTATGCCGTAACTTTCAGTTTTATGTTCACCTATAACTAACTCATCGGAGAAAGCCGATTCATCGCTTTGGACAATAATTTTCCCTTTCTTTTCCCCCGAACGAAATGAAAACACTCCACCCTGACCCAAAACACCTATTGATGCCGATGAAAGTTGATCTCCATCTTCAATAGAATATGGGGAAACGGCATTATTGTAGGCAGTTATCACAAACTCAGAAGAATGCAAAGAAAATAGCTTTCTATATTTTCTATTGCACGCACTACATATCCAGAATTCGCAGGCACAACAGGCCCACTGTAAGACAAATCATTTTTTACAGATATCTCAACTTTTTCTGCACCATTATTATTAAGATCATCAAAATATGATGTCGGAAAATCTGTCTTATCCCAGACATAAATGCTTCCGTCATACATCATTTTAACAGCAGACAATGAAAGGCTAATATTATTACCCAACGAATCTGTATTGAGCTTTTTAAAACCATCTTCAGAAAACTTATCGCTTAATGAATTAGCTGCCTTAATACAAAGTTCCTCAGATAAAAAATTAATTACTCCTCCAGTTGAATCATGATCACCATTATATTTGTTTATATATGGAACCACCCGAATAAGCCAATTGTCATCTAGAGAATCAAAAGAAGCTTCTTGAATAAACGAAATCTTCTGAGTCAATACATCAAAAAACACACTGTTATCGCTAGACAATAAATGACCATCCGTAAAATATACCCATTTTTCTTGCAATCGATCATCAATATTCCTATCGAGCAAATACACCGCAATTTTAGGTTTTTCAGCATCAGTACTATAGTAACCGCTAGTACCCGTTCTATACATAACACCTTTTTCATTAAACTCCAAGGCATTATTATCTTTTAATACATACCCTTCACCGTAATGCTGTTCCCAAGTACCTGCATAACACATTCCATCGGAAAAAATAGACAATATTAATAAAACCAACGATCTTATAGCAACTCCAGCAATTCTATTATTTCGAGGGAAAACATTGCTCTTTTGAAAATTTCGATTTTTCATCTTGCAACTCGCAATATATTATTTTAATCGCATTTTATTTTTATAGTCTTTAATTTCACTTATCAGGTCAAAAAAAATAAATACCGCAATAAGTCTTAAATTAATGTTAAAAGTTTAATTCCCTTCATCATAGTCGTCAATAAACGACTAATAGGCATACATGTAGTTTTATGACAACTATAGTTAAGTATTTTTTATTAATTTTATGATTTATATTGTTTACATGAGAGGTATATGAGAATCCCTTAGTTTTTTGAAACAGGTATAAGCGCACCCCCCTTGAAAACAAAGCCATCGCGAAGGAATCATCTATCCAACAGAAAAATGAGCTTATTCCAACCTCGTGCCATCAAACTTTTTCTCACCCCCCATATTCAGTATCGATACAACGCTTCCTGGTCTATTCAGACCTACCTCCTTTCGCGCAAGTTGAATTCATCGCTCGTCTCCGGTGCCTTTCCACTCCCGGCACCTGTCAACCCATCGTTTCCCTCATCTTGATCGCAGGGAAGCCTCCTTGATACCGTATCTCGAAGCTCTGGCGCAGATTTCCCCTGGGGAATCCGCTCTTCAAACACAGAGCAGCAAAACCATCACCAAAAGGAGGTTCCCCATGAACCGTCTGAAGCTCTCTGCCGCGGCACTTCTTCTCGCCTTCGGCATTCCGGCGCTGGCTGCCGTTCCGCAGGTGTCGCCGGAAATGAAGGCAAATGCCGAGACCATGTGGCAGGATGCGGTTTTCCAGAAGATGTACGACGAACTCAAGAGCGAGGAAGGCCAGAAATGGCGCTTCAATACGCTCATGGAGCTCGTGCGCATTGCGTCGCCCTCGCGCCTTGAACTTCGCCGCCAGCAGGAAATCACGAAGCGCCTCGTGAACGAATGGGGCTTTGCGCCGGAGGACATCATGACGACGCCCGAAGGCATCATCAAGGGCGCAGGCCTCCAGATCGTCGACGGGAAGCCCGTCTACAACGTCTGCGTGCGGATCCCCGGCACCTATCCTCAGCGCCCGGGTGCGGAAAGCTATAAAGGCCAGTTCCCCAAGGTCCTTTTCGAAGGCCACATCGATACGGTCAATCCCGCAGAGCTTCCGCCTGAAACGAATCCCTATGTTCCGGTGAAGATTCAGAAGGTGAAGGAGCCTCTGGTTGCGACTCCGGCCGAACTCGAAGCCATCAAGGATGAACTTCATTTCGACAAAAACGGCCGAGTCATTGAGGACGAGAACTGGAAGAAGGCCTACCGGCGCTTCAATGACCTTGACGAAGCCGTGAAGGCCGACGCCTACCGCATCTACGTCACGGGCTTCGGCGACGCGATGATCAATACGGTCTCTGTGCTTACGGCCGCCAAGATGATGAAGAAGTACGGGATCAAGCCCGTCTACGACGTCTGGTTCTGCGGCACCGCGGGTGAGGAAGGGAAAGGCAACCTCTGCGGCATGAAGCAGCTCTACGGCTACAACCAGGATACGGGGAAAGGCAACAACGCCCTAAACTTCGTCGCCAATGTGGCTGCCGATTCGCTCTCGCCCGGCTCCTCGATCGTCAACTACCTCGGCTCCTACCGCTTCGAAATCACGTATTCGGAGCGCGACGGCTTCAAGCCCGGCGACAAGCCCCGTCCCTCCGCGCTCTCGGCAGTGAGCCGCGCGATTGCCGCGATTTCCGACATTCATTCGCCCTACGACCTCGACAAGAAGGCGGAACGCACCACCTACACCGTGGGCGTCGTCAACTGCACGAAGCCTGCTGAAGGCGCAAGAAGCCCCGACTGCACGCTCATGGTCGACATGAGAAGCCCGACCCAGGGGCCGCTCACCGCCATCCGCAGCCAGATTGAACCGCAGTTCCGGAAAGCCATGGAAGCGGAAAACGCCGCCTACGGCCTCAAGGCGGGCGACAAGGACGCCGTCACGATGAAGCTCGTCTGGTTCGGCGACCGCCCGGCCTATCAGAGAACCGACTACAACGTTCCGCTTCTGCAGGCCTACTGGCAGACGGGCCGCACGATCGGAATCGACAACCAGAATAAGGAACTCACGGAGCGAGCCGCCTCGCTCAACGACAACGTCCCCGCTGCTGTCGGCGTTCCCACCATCAACTTCAACATGGGTACGGCTGCGAAGACCGGAGGCGGCCACACCTGGTACGAATACGGCATTCCCGGAAACGGTCAGGATGAAGCCAAGCGCATCATGCGCTTCCTCATGACGGGCCTTCTGGTTTCAGGCTGCGAACTTTCAGACGGCCGCGTGATTGAGCCGAGCGTACCGCCCGTCGGCGAACGCACCACCGAAGACATGTACAAATAATCGAGGAGAAGAACCATGCTTAAGATCCGTACACAGGGCACGACCCTTCTCCTGATGCTTCTCCTCTCGGGAAGCGCGCTCGCTGCAACGCAGACGCTCGAAGTATCTCTTCGCGGTCCCGGAGGCCACTCAAACGGCAATTACGGCAACACCAATGCCGTCCATGCCGCCGCGCGAAGCGTGATGGAAATCGAAAAGGCCCTTCCGGATGCCGTCATTGCAAATCTCAACGGCGGCTCCACCGTCAACGCCATTGCGGCTTCCGCGTCCTTTGAGGTAACCCTCACCGCAAAGGATGAGAAGGCGCTCGAAGCCATGAAGGACAAGGTGGTCGAAGCGGTAAAGAAAGGCACTGACGCCGAAAACGCCTTCCGGGGCGTGAAGCCCGGCGACAAGACGAGCATCGGCGCGCCGGCGGCCGTCCGCTACGAAATCCGTTAAACGTCTCCTTATGAAGACCCGGGACTCCCCGGGCTCTTTATGAGCAAGCACGAAATCCCGCATCTGCCTTCCGGTTCTCCGGAAGGCATTTTTTACTGGAATGGCAAATCAGGCAGGAGATCACCGCTGGCAGTGCGGACAGAAGAAGGTCGACCGTCCGCCCTGCTCGATTCTTTTGATCTTCCCGCCGCACTTCGGGCAGTTCTCTCCTTCCCGACCATAGACCGCGCACGCAAGCGGGAACCACCCGGTTTCGCCCTCGGGGCCGTGGAAGTCGTGAAGCGTCGAGCCGCCCGAAGCGATGGCTTTAGCGAGCACGTCCCGAATGGCGGCAAGGAGCTTTTCCGCGCGTTCCGCAGAAATCCGGTCGGCTCGCCTCGTCGGGCGGATCCCGGCTTCAAAGAGCGCCTCGCTCGCATAGATGTTGCCGCATCCGACGACGATTATCCCGGAGAGGAGCACTTCCTTGACGGGCCTCGATGTTTTCTTCAATTCCGAGAGGAACCATGAAAGCGTGACCGCTTCGTCCCAGGGTTCTTTCCCGAGGCTCCGGAGCGGCTCCGCTTCAAAAGGGTCCGTCTCAAACCAGCGGAAGTCGCCGAAGCGCCTCGGGTCGGTATAGCGAAGCACCGTGTCGCCGAAAACGATGTCGATATGGTCGTGGCGATGGGGTTCGGGCGCGGGTGCCGGCCAGATTCTCCAGGAGCCGCTCATTCCCATGTGCGTGACGAGCCGCTCTCTTTTCCCGTTCGGCGCCTCAAACGTCCAGACGAGATATTTCGCCCTGCGCTCAAGGCTGACGAGCCTTTTCCCGATGAGGCAGCCCCCAAGATCAGGCACGGGAGAGCGAAGCTTCGGCACGCGGACAATGGCGTCCGTCACCACCTTCCCGACCACGGCGGGCGCGAGACCTCGCCGCGTTACTTCAACTTCTGGGAGTTCCGGCATGGCTTCAGAGTTCCTCCTTCCATTCAATCCATCGCGAAATCAGATGCAAAGGCCGGCGCTCCTCCGATCAGGAAAAGCTGCCGGCCGCTCGTTTAATGTCCTTCCGCCGGGCTTATCAACCGCCGTAAGGCTTCCAGTCGTCGTCGTTTCGCCTCAGGTACTCGACATCCTTCAATTCAAGGATCTTCGCCTGACCGTTTTCAGAAACCCGGTGGGTTTCCGGAAGGTTCTGGACGAGCTCCTCGAGCGGGACGGCGCCCCCGGATTTCGAGAAGAAGTTCTTTTCAATCGTGCGGCCGATGAGCGACGTAAGCGCGAGGTAGCTCGTGTCGCCCGTCACGTGAATCGGCTGCTCGGGGAGTCCCCTCACGCCCACGAACTTCACCATGGTCGGCACCTCCGTAATGCGAAGGGTCGGGATGTCGCGAAGGCGCTGCGCCTGAATGCGGTCGCCTCGCACGGCGGCGCCGTGCTCAGGCACGAGGACGATCATCACGCGGCGGCGCGTGCGTTCGAGCTCGCGGATGAAGGTGTTGATGTCGTCGAACATCCGCTGCGCGCGGGGCTTGAACTCTTCCGAGCGCCCGTGGCGCGGAAGGCGGTTGCCGTCATGAAGCGAAATGAGGTTCATGAAGGTGACGCTTCTCTTTTCCTTCGCGCGCGCAGTGGTGCGCTGCCAGAAGCGTAGGAGCGCGAGCGTGTCGGCGAGCTCCTCGTCGTCAAAGCCCATGTAGCGGATCGGAATCGGCTGCCCCTTGCTTTCAAGCGGCGCCGAGAGGCCCGTCTTGTCGCGCAGAACCTGGAGGAAGTCGTCGTATTCGCCCGTATGGTCCATCATGACGTGCTGCGAGAAGCCCAGGGCCCCCAGGCGGTTGAGCGTTTCGCATTCCGTCCGTCTTTCGCCGTAAAGGTCATTATGCGAGGGCTGACCGCACGCCCCCGTCAAGAGCCTCAGCGCCGCCGGTCCCGAATAGGATGTGGCGGAATTGAAGTTGTCGAAGCGGATGTTGAAGCGCGAGAAGAGCGGATGATTCTCGAGCTGGGACGCTGCGAGGTCGTCGTTCGAGAGCGAGCAGATGTTGAGAAGCAGAATGTCGAAAGGCGTGTCCTTCTCCGGAATTCCCGTCGGGAATTCCGCGCGGCGCTCCTTTTCGTAGGCGAGGAACGCCTCGTACCATTCCTTCACGGTCTTGCTGTCCGATACCGCCTGGTTCTTTCCGGCAGCCGCGCCCCCGTTGACCGCGGCAACAACCGATTCATCCTTCTCGGCGTCGCCCGCAAAAAATGCGTCCACCATCGGCGTCACCGTCATGCCGACGAAGCAGCAGAGCGTGACGAAGGTGATGCGGATCGTGTTCCTGAGAAGCACGTAGAGAATGATGCCGAGCGCGCCCCAGCCGACCATCTGCCAGTTGATGAAGTCGAGTGCGAGTTCGAGGATGTAGTTCCACGAGAACCCGGCAATGCCGCCCGCATTCGCCGTAATGCTCTCAATCCCGGGGAGCCAGCTTTCGCTCCAGAGAAGGAGGAAGGCGCAGACGATGCCCGCCGCGCCGCGCAGGAACCGCAGGATGCCGGATCTGAGCGGAATGAGAAGCACGGCAATGAAGAGCGCATTCCAGAGGGGCGAAAGATTGAGATATCCCGCCCAGGCGAGTCCGAACTTCGCGAGGAAGTAGAGATTCCAGACGCCCAGTCCCGTAATGGGCAGAATCAGTCCGTCGGCAGTCGCCGTGCGTCCGCCCGGGGACGCGGCCTTAGGGTCGATCGTTTTTTTCCGGAGTCATTTTTATTTTTCAGCCTCTTCCATTCGGATCACGAGGCGGCCGTCGCGGTCGAAGAGGAATCGCCCTTCGTCAAACCCGAGTCCGTAGAGAACCAGCACGTTCCCGTAATAGCGGTCCTTATTGACGCCTTCAGCGGTGAGCACCGTGCGGATCAGGCCCGCCGTGCGGTCATTGCCGAGAAGCGACAGGAGGCAGGCGCCGAAATAGGCCGGCCCCGGCGCTTCTGCGTCCGCAGTGACGACATTCACTTTTTCAGGCGGGAAATTGAGCTTTCTCGTTGCTTCCACCATCGGCTGGAAGCGCTCGACGAGCGAGAAGCGTCCCGGATCCTCGGGAGACATCATGCCGGCCCACATGTACGTGCGGATGGCGTTGTAGCTTCCCTCGGTGTAGTCGGTCGAATCCGGCGCAACGAGCCTTCCCTGGTTCGTGAATCGCGCCCATTCGGGAGCGAAGCCCGACGGGGCGGAACGAATCAGCATCCTGAGGGAGCCGTCGTAAACGTCCGTCCAGTAGGCGTCTTCAAGCGCAAAGCGCCGGAGGATGAAGAGCGGGTAGTAGCTCGGATTGAGCTTAACCGTCCCGTTCTTATCCTCAAACCCCACGCGTCCGGGAAGGATCACCTTCCCCAGGTTTTCAACGTCGCGGACTTCCTTTTTGAGGAGTTCGAGCATCGCGCGGCCCTTTGCCGTGTATTCGCTCTTACTCCAGAGACGCCCGGCTTCGAGGTAGCACCACGCAATCCACATGTCGCTGTCGGCGGCATTGTTGGTGTCGATGACGCCCCAGGCGTTTCTGTCCCCTGCCCTCGTCTGGCCCCAGAGCCAGGAAGGGAGCGTCTTCGTGATGTCGCCCGCAGAAAGGTTCTTTTCCGTCCAGTCGGAAAGCGCTGCAAAGGCTGTCCGGTCGTTCGCCACGAGCGCAAAGAAGAGCGCGTAGGACTGACCTTCGCTCGTCGTGATGCGCCGCGCGTCCGAATAGTCGACAACGCGCGCGGCTTCAATATTGGACGCCTTGAAGTCGTCCCAGAGCTTCCACGCGTTTGCCGGAAGCGCCTGAAGCGCGAGTGCTGCGGCAAGCACGCTCATCAAAAGGGTCTTTTTCATCAGGCTCTCCTTCCAACCCAGCGGCGCATGAAGACAAAGGCGGCAAAGCCGATCACGAGCGCCGACACGAGCGCGCAGACAACAAGCCAGCCCGGATGGCGCGAAAGCCTCATCCAGACGCGGTGGTACCAGGGAAGGTCCCCGACCACATAGCGGTCGCCCACGGAGAATTCCGCGACGTTCCCCGGGCTCACGACCGCAACCGTCCCGCCCACATTATTGAGGTCGCCCGGCTTCACGAGACGGGCATTGAGTTCGAGCGAACTCGCCGGGCCCTCAGAGAGAAGCGCCACAACGGAGCGGCCGGATTTGAGCGGCGACTCGAGCCCCACCACGGCCGCCACGGGTTCGGCAAGCACCTTCACCTCCGGCGCCGGGAAGGCGTCGCCCGGGTTCCTGGCGCGAATGGCTTCCTCCACATGCGCCTGAAGGTCGGCGGCATTTTCCGCATTGATGTCGCTCATCCGCGTGACGACGCGGCCGATCGCGAGGATGTCGCGGTCCGCTGCGGCCGGGTCGCTCGCGCTCGATACCACCCTCACCTTGTCGGCAACGGCACCCGTCACGGCGGCGAGCCGACCGACGGCATTCAACATCGTTGCCACTTCATCGGCCGAAGCGCCGTCGGAAATGAGCACCGCCGTCTGCGAAAGATCCGCGTACCTGGTGAAGGGATAGCCGCTCTGGAAGAAGAGCTTCAGGTTCGGCATTCTCGCCTGATGCCAAAGCCCCTCGAGGCGAATGGTCGAAGTGGGCTCCACCTCCATCTGATGCGGGAGGATCATGATCGACTTGCAGTTTTCCGGCGACCCGCCCTCGGCGATGCGCTCGTAGTCGACGCCGAACGAGAGCACGTTCTGCGTCATGAGCGCGAGCGAACCCGCGGGATTATCGGTAATGGCGCCGTAGAAGCCGGGAAGCGCAATCACGCGTTCGCCCCGGCCGTCCTTGGCGGCCATCGGGTCGGAATCGATGAGGGAGCCGTTCAGAAACGCCCGGAACTGCGCCGTTTCGCCCGTCATGGGCTTGGTGCTGCGGTAGCGGACATTGAGAATCAGGTTGGCGTTCCCCGTCATGTAGAGATCAGGCGGAAGCCGCACGGGGAGCTGCACGGGCGGCATGCTGTAGCCGCGGCTCGTCAGCTGCCCCGGATATTCCATGAGCTTCGAGAAGGGAACAGTCTTCCCGACGGGAATCCAGTTGGGCGCATCATAGGCTTCGCGGGCGGGCGTTTCAGGAACCGCGCCTGGACGGAAGACGTCGCCGATCATGACGTTGTCTTCCCGCACGAGGGCCTTTGCCGCCGTGAGGAGATCCGCCTCATCGCGCCCGGCAATCACGAGCATCTTGGCCGAAAGACTGCCCGGGGCATCGGCCACTGACACCTGCGGCCCTTCAACCTTCGGGAAGTCGGCGAGGAACCTCGGCTTCTTGTCGTTCGTCACAAAGACTACGAAATGCTGAGGCCCGGGAAGCGCATTGAAGAAGACGGGAAAGTCCGCGCCGCGCCAGTTGGTCATGCGGCCCGTCCAGCTCGCGAGAATCGCCGCGGCTTCCTTTGCCATGGCGTTCGGCGCTTCCGGGAAGACGAAGGGCAGCTTCGTCGCCTGCATCGTATTCATGTCGACGAAGGGCGCCGGCAGCTTCGTCATGTCGTTCGCGAGCCGAATGCGGGATTTCTCGAGGACGAGCGTGCTTTCGTTCGAAATATCGAGCCAGAGCGATTCGTCCGCCGGGTTCTCGCAGACGGACTTGATGTGGCCGATGAATTCAATCGAGATCTGATTGCGGGAATTGAGCGCCTTGGGGTTCAGGGGCACCGAAAGCTTCGCGGGCGCGCCGATCATTTCCTTCGTGAGATTGACGGACTGCTGCAGAACGCCGTTCACGAAGAAATTGAGCTGCGAAACCTGAGGCAGAACGGAAGCGGAAACCGTAAATGCCAGGTCGAGCGACGCACGGGAAACGACCTCGTCGGCGCGCACGCCGAAATCGAAGAACTGCGTGCGCGAGAGCCCCGTGAGCCTCACCGATCTCGCCTGTCCTCCGGGCACAAGTCCGATCAGCGGAGCCTTTTCAATGCGGCTTCCGGCAACGTCCGTGCGCCACACTGGCTGCGGGGGTTCCTGAGTCTGCGCGGGGGCCGCAGCGGCAGCTGATATCCCTAAGCCGCTGAGCGCGAGCGCAAGGAGGCAGCTTCTGCCTAATGCGTCGATTTCCATCTTCAGAGTCATCCTCATCTTTCCGTTTACATTTTAATTTTATTGATTTTTATGAATTCTTCTCAACTTTTCAGCGCAGACCGACGAGATCCTTCTCGCGCCGGGGCGTTCTCGGGAGAAGCGACCCGATCAAATCGCGGAACGCCGGGAGCATCTTCCCGGGGAGAAATTCGATCATGGAGCGGTAGCCGTAGAGCGCAATGCGGCCGAGTTCGAGGAAGCCCGTGATGAAGCGGTCGTCGACCGTCTCATCGGGCTTCTTCGCCCAGATCCCGCGCCGCGAGAAGGTGAGCGAATTGAAGCGCCGCTCGTCGGCATAGCTTTCGAACTCGAAAATAAGGTCGCGCCCGCCCTTCGGGAGATCCGTTCGCGTCGGGTCTTCCGGTGCGAGGCTCGCGCGGAAAACTTCCCTTCTGCCGTCGTCGGCGGGGAGTTCAATCTGAAGGGTTTCGCCGGCGGGCATCGTGAGAAGCGCCGCAAATTCGGCGTCATTTCCTTGAGCCGCAAGAACCCGCACGCCTTCCTGGGAGAATTCGCAGACCTCTGCCGGGAGTTCCGAACCGTCGGGAAGAACAATCTTTGCGGAGAGGTTCAACGGCACTCGCGGGAACTTGTCCTTCTGCACGTCCTCGACGGCAACGGCCATCGTGGCGCCCAGAACCATCAGGTTGTAGACGATCCAGCCCATATTGATCGCAAGAGTCAGATATTCGGGATCAGGCGACGCGAAGGCCTTCCAGAAGCCCGCAAGCAGTCCCGCAAAATTGAGCGCGATGAGCACCAGGTAGGGCTTTGAGATATGCCAGTCGAGGTACTTGCTGTCGATCGTGCCGCCCTTGGCCGTGACGTTGAATTTGCCGATTTTGGGCGCGATGAGCGCCACCGTCGTCGGGATCAGGATGTACCAGGAGAGCACCGTCTCATAGACGCCCGAAAGGAAGGGATACCGGTACCCGTGCTGCAGGCGCTGGTTCGTTACCGCCGAATGCACCATGTGCGGAATAACGTAGGCGAAGATCGATGCGGCGGTGGCATAGATCACGTACACGTCGGCGAGCATGTAGGGCAAGGGCGCAAGAAGGAAGATGATGCGCGGGAGCCCGTGCAGGAAGTGGAGCATTGCGTTGAAGAAGCAGAGCCTCTGCGCGAGCGTGAGCCCGCGCCCGAGAAGCGGGCAGTCGAGCCTCAGAATCTGAATCATCCCGCGCGCCCAGCGGATGCGCTGCCCGATATGGGCGGCAAGCGTATCGGTCGAGAGCCCCGAGGCGACCGGACGTTCAATGAAGGCCGACTTCCAGCCGCGGCGGTTGAGCTTCAGGGACGTATGAGCGTCCTCGGTCACCGTCTCAACAGCAATGCCGCCTACTTCCAGAAGCGCCTTTCTTCTCATGACGGCCGATGAGCCGCAGAACATCGTGGCGTTCCAGGTGTCGTTCCCCTTCTGGATGAAGTCGTGAAAGAGTGAATTCTCGATCGGAAGCGCCCGGTCGAGGTGCATGTTCTTTTCGAAGGGATCGGGCGAATAGAAGTGATGCGGCGTCTGCACGAGCGCGATCTTCGGGTCCTTCACGAGCCAGCCCACGGTCGAGACGAGGAAGTCCTTCGAAGGCACGTGGTCGCAGTCGAAGATGACGATGTGTTCGCCCGAAGTAACGGTCAGAGCGTGATTGATGTTGCCCGCCTTCGCGTGATTGTGCTCATCGCGCTTGATGTAGCCGGCGCCCACCTCGTCGGCGAACTGCCGGAAAGCATCGCGGCTCCCGTCGTCGAGAATGTGGACGTGAAGCTTCTCCTTCGGCCAGTCGAGATTGAGCGCGGCAAAGACCGTGGGCTTGATCACGTCGAGCGACTCGTTGTAGGTCGGAATGAAGATGTCCACGTCGGGCCAGACCGCGCGGTCCTCGGGGAGCGGACAGATTTTGCGGTCAAGCGTCCAGCAGACCTGGAAGTAGCCGAAGCACATCACCGCAAAGGCATAGAGTTCCGCGCCGAGAAGGAGCGACGTAAAGAGGACGTCAAGCCACGTATTCGTGTTGAGGGTCGACGTCGCGCGCCACCAGAGGTAGCGCCCCGAAACGACGATCGAAATCACGAAGAGCAGCATGAGCGTGATGCGCGCCTTCACCCGCACGAGCGCGATCATCGAGAAGAACATGAAGGAGAGGAAGATCACCTGACCTTCGAGCGTAAAGGGCTGCGTAATGCAGAGCGCCGCGAGCGCAAGTCCCAGAAGAACGATCGTCCAGACGATGATGGTCTGTCCGCGGCCCGACCCGGCCTCGCTCTTTTCGCCCTGGTTGGAAAGCGCCGGCAGGCGCTTTACGAGCGCGAGGCAGAAGGCGCCCCAGGCCGAACCAATGCGGGAAATGACGGCGCCCAATGCGCGCAGAATGCGAACGACCGCATCAACAAGACGCGACCACGGGGAGCGAACGGGATGATACGGGTCAGTCGGCTTCACAAAGAGAAGCCAGAAGGTCTGAATGACGAGCCTCAGAGGATCCAGAATCCGCGGACGATCAAAGTCGACCTGCGGGTAGAAATAAGCCTTGCGCCTCGCAATGCTCCGGAAGGGCTCCCGCTCAATGGGCACAATGATTAGAAGGAGTGCAAGAAAGAAGGCATTGACCGCAATCGCGGCCTTCCCTGCCCCGCTGGCTTTCCATAGAGACAATCTCTCCCTCAGATAGTTTCGAGGTTTCAAGGTTGAACGGGTCTGCATCGTCGTAAACGGGGAAAAAGAGAGGTCCGGGCTGGTGCTTGAAAAAAACTCCTCGCAAAGGCGGCGCAAAGTTAACGCCTTCGTGAGTCTGCGGGGGCGCTGAAATGAGGAAACGACGCATATTAGCTCAAATGCCTAATTCCTTTGTTGATTGAAGGCGGCGCCCTCACGTAAACACTGTGTTCGCGGCATGAGGAAACGCATTTTCAATGCGTCTCTGCGGACATCCTCCGGCACCGGCCTTGACCTCGGGCGCAGGAGGACCCGCGGCGGGCGTCCGGTGACATCCGCGCGCCGCCTGCTTCCGGGATACACTTTTTGCATCCGTATTTTTCCGTCACATCTTCCATCGAATCAGAGAAGCGTCATGCAGAACGGCCGTCCGATCATCGTCAACCTTATTCCCTCCTCCAACCCGGCTCACCCGCTCCTGAAGCGCCTCCCCGAAATCGGCGCGGTCTTTCACCGCGACCGCATGAATGAAAAAGAGTTTAGAGAAGTCGCGCCCCATGCCGACGTGCTCATTTCCGCCTCCAACCTCAAAGTGACGGACGAAGAGCTTTCGCACTACCCGGCGCTTCGCATGGTGGGCGACTTCGGCGTGGGCTTCGACGGCTTTGATGTTTCCGCCATCGCCCGCCGGGGGCTTCGCGCCTGCCATACGCCGGACGTGCTCTCTGAAGACGTGGCCGACCTCGCGATCGGGCTTCTCCTTGCGCTTGCGAGGTCGCTTCCCGCCGCCGACGCCTTCGTGCGCGCCGGAAGATGGCCCAATGAAAACTTCCCCCTTGGCCGCCGCGTCGCCGGATGCCGGCTCGGCATCGCCGGGCTCGGCCGAATCGGCAAGGTCGTCGCCGAACGCGCCCGCGCCTTCCGGATGGAAGTGGGCTACACGGCGCGCGCGCCGAAGGATGTGCCCTGGCAGTACTTTGAAACGGTGAAGGATCTCGCCGCCTGGTGCGATGCGCTCATCGTCGTCATTCCGGCCACGCCTGAAACGCATCATCTCATCAATCGCGAGGTGCTCGAGGCCCTGGGCCCGAAAGGATTCCTCGTCAACATCGCCCGCGGCGCGCTTGTGGATACGGAAGCGCTCATTGAGGCGCTCGAAAGGAAAACGATCGCGGGCGCTGCGCTTGACGTCTTCGAGCACGAGCCGCATGTTGAAGCGGGGCTTCTCAAGCTCGGGAACGTTGTGCTTGCACCCCACATCGGCTCCGCAACCGTCGAAACGCGCGACGCCATGGCGGAACTCGTGATGGAAAACATCCGTCTCGCGCTCAACGGGCAGCCGCTCGCGACGCCGATTCCGGGAACCCGGAAGGATTGATGCCGGCTCTTCTGAGGCCTGACCTGAAGACATTCAATGCGCCAAGGCACGCATCAGATTTCTGAGCGTTCCGGATTGCAAGCTTTGCACAAGTAAAAGTACATTTGGTTGTACCTTTCTTCGCGAGGTGTGCTGATGGAACCTCTTTCCATTTCTGATGCGCGCAAAAATCTTTCTTCTCTTGTTCAGGCGCTCAATTCAGACAACCTGGAGCCCGTACGCATCAATGTGCGCGGGAAGACCGTTGCCGTACTCCTCTCGAGCGAGGAGTACGAGCGCATGCGCAGACAGATCCTCGATCAGGAGATAGACGAGATTTTTACTGAATTTCATGACGCCAATGCGGCGCTGACTTCGAAATGACTGCTTGTATCCGTCATCTCGCCGCAGAAGAGATCATCCGCGTTCACGACCTGGCCGTCGAGGTCTTTGGAGGCCTGCCGGGAGTCGTTTCGCAAGGCAAAGTCGAAGCGCTGATTGCTCGCGTCATTAATTTTTCAGCGTACGAAGGCATCGACGATCTCTACGCACTGGCGGCTATGTATTGCATTGCCATAGCCCGAGGGCACGTCTTTTCTGACGGAAACAAGCGCGCCTCCATGAACTCTGCCATTCTCTTTCTTCTGCGCAACGGCGTGAGGCTCCGGAGCGTTCCGGGTTTGGACGATGTCATCGTCAGAACGGCCGCCGGCGAGATGCGCCTCCCTGAGCTCGCGGAATATTTCCGGAAAATGCCTCAGACGGTCTTACGCAGATGAGGAGACAGCCAATATGATTCGCCGCAGGCTCCTGAAGGCTGCTCTCCTCAGTACATCGCTGCCGGCAGTGGCGCAAAACAATTCTCTGCATGAAGAACCTCCAGCAGAAATTTTTGATGTCGTCATTGCCGGTGCCGGAGCGGCTGGCCTCACTGCTGCCGTTATGGCTCAAAAAGCCAGCGCGGGCCGGATCCTGGTTCTTGAGAAAGAACCATTGATCGGCGGCACCTCTGTTCTTTGCGAAGGCAATTGGAGCGCCTCCTGCACTTCGATCCAAGCTGATCTAGGCATCAAGGATACAGACGACGCATTTTTCCAAGACATCATGCGTGCAGGCGACGACAAAAGTGATCCTGACGTGGTCTGGGCGTTGATCCGATCGGGGCGGACTGCACTTGAATGGCTTGTTTCTCAAGGCGTTACACCATATACCGTCAGCGTCAATTCTGGCCTGAGCGTACGTCGCGCGCATTGTTTTCTTCCTTTCGAAGTCATTAACTTTCTTCGACGACGGGCCGAATCGCTTGGCGTCAGCATTCGAACCGGAAGCGAGGTTACGAAGCTGATTCGAGCAGAAACTTCGGAAAAAGGTATTTGGGGAATTGAAGTGAAACAGGCTGGAAAGACCTGGAAAATTCAGGCTCGCCGGGCAGTGATTCTCGCTACGGGCGGATTCGGCCGCAACCGGGAGATGGTTGCGCGTTATGCGCCGAAGCTGCTTAATGCGCCCTGCCTCACTGCGCCGGGCTCTACAGGCGATGGTATTCGAATGGCGGCAGAGGTTGGTGCAAATTTGCGAGATATGGATAATCTCCATGCCGCCTATGCCTTTCTGTCGCACCCGGAGTCGATCAATGCAATGACTCACATCTTTTACGGAGGCGCTGTCGCAGTCAATAAACTTGGACGACGATTCGTTGACGAATCGCTCGACTACACAACAATTGCATCAAAGGCTATTGAACAACCCGATGCAGCAACCTTTCTAGTTTTCGACGAAAGAGTCCGCCTGCAACAAATGAAGTCCCGTGCGGTCGATCGTCTCATCTTCTCGCCCATCGACAAGGGCCTGAGCGTCCATGGCCTAGCATCCGCCGAAACGTTGAAAGACGCGGCAGCAGCAGCCGGACTTCCAGTAGAGGACTTTATCACGGAGATCGAGAAGTACAACAATGAGATCAGCGCACTGGGCCGTGAAGCTTCATTCGGCAGAAGTTCTCTTGATTTTGGCATCGGAAAGGTTATCCCTCTTGAGGTACCACCCTTTTATATTTTGTCCGTAGTTCCCGCTTTTCTCGGCACCTACTGCGGCATTGCCATTTCTCCCAAGGCTGAAGCGCTCGATGCAAACGGCCGCCCAATTCCCCGCCTCTATGCGGCAGGAGAAGTCATCGGCGGACTCCATGGCCGCGGCTCCATAGGCGGCACGCATTATGCAGCTGCTTTTGCCTTTGGGCGTCTGGCAGGAATTGAAGCAGCGGCTCAGCCTCGGCGAAATACTAATTTTGGGTTGAAGGGCGGCATATGATGTTCGCCCGTCTTCGTGATTTAATCTGCTGGGCTTGCGCGAGCATCTCCGTTCTTTCTCTTTTCTTGTCTGGGGAAGCTTGGGCTGACTTTCCCGGCGCGAAGATTCGAATTGCCATTGATGCCGAAGAGCCTATGCTGGAAAATTATGGACGCATTGCGGACCTTATCAATAAAGTAAGCGAATCCGCGCCAGGCGTTCCCATACAAATTGAAGCACTTGAATCGCAAGCTCTTGAGTCAGTAGCGAAACGTGCCAGCGCAGACCTTCTTCTTACTTCACCTTTCCGCTATCGGCAGATAGGCATGTCTTCCTGGAGAAGCATTGCAGTTGTAATGCATGATCGGGTATTTGATCCCAATCGTTCAGATGGTGGTCTGCTTCTCACGAATGCCGACAATTCAACCGCAGGTCAACTTTCCTCACTCAAATCGACACGAATCGCATTGCCTAAGGATGCTGGCCTCACTCCTGCCATGGCGCTTCAGGCCGACTGGGTACAGGAACGGTTACCCGTTGGCGACCTTGAAATCGTCCGCACCTCTCTTGACGTTCCTGCGCTCATGGATGCACTCCGAGCAGGAACATACGCGGCCATGCTGCTGCCCGTCTGTGCATTGGAAAAAGCTGCCGACAGCAAGGTTCTTCATACTGCAGCCTTGCGCGTTATTTCACCAAAGAGCTCAAACGGTCTGGCCTGCGCCCACACGACGACTCTCTATCCAGGAGCTGTTCTGGCCTCTGCACCCACACTCTCCCCGGAGATTTCAAGGCGGCTCGTGGGTGCTCTTCTCTCCAGCTCACCGGACCCTGCCGGCTTCTATTGGAGTGAACCAACGGATTTCTCGGCTGTTGACGAGGCCTTGACCGCTCTTGATTTGGATGCTTATGCGAAGCTGCGAAAATGGTCAATCAATCAAATTTGGCGCGACTATAAGCCGTGGTTTCTCGCCGGCATGCTGGCTGTCATCATGCTGCTCACTCACAGCTTCATCGTCGGCATGCTGGTGAATCGCCGCACGGCAGCACTATCAGCCTCACTTGCCCGGGAACATGCCTTCGAGGCTCAGGCTGAGCAAGCCAGCAAACGCATCCGCATGATGGAACGAATCGGACTTTTAGGGCAGGTCGGCTCATTATTCGCCCATGAAATCAGGCAGCCGCTTTCGGCTGTGAGCGTCTATGCCTATGGCATCAGGCGCATGATCCAAAACGACGCCATCGACAAGGAGGCTATCCTCAATGTCCTCTCAAAGATTGAGAAACAAACTGAAAATGCGGAAGCCATAGTTCAAAAAATCCGGAATTACCTAAAGCGTAATGAAACCGAAAAACGAACTGTGTCTCTTGCCGATATCGCCAGGAAAGCAGCGGCCACCTTTGCTTCCAGCGGCAAGCGCAAAGCGGCTGTCCGCATCGAGGAACTCTCGCAGCAAAAAACCGTTGCCTTCGTAGATCCCATTGAAATTGAACTTGTGCTTCTTAACCTGATGCGAAACGCAGAAGAAGTACAGGCAACATCCAATATCCGGGAGCCCAGGATCCGAATTACGGTAGGAATTTCCAGCACCGAATCCGATTTCTGCGAAATTGCCGTAGAAGACAATGGCCCCGCGATGGACCAGGAAGCATTTGCACAATTCCAGGGTCTTGTATCGGCGATGGATACCTCAAAACCTGACGGCTTGGGGCTCGGCCTTTCAATCGTAAAAGCCCTCATTGAGGCCCAGTGTGGAAACGTTGTTTTTGAACGAAGCGACCGAGGCAGTCTTCGAGTCGTTTTACGACTCCCAAGGCTCAAAACCGAACAAGGCAAGTCTAGGGGAACAAAACCGGGAGAAAAACATGACCTGCAAAGCTAACGAACTTCCTTTGATTCGAGTGGTCGACGACGAAGAGGCTGTCCGGGATGCTTTGGTTTTTCTCTTCTCGCAGGAAGGCTGGCAAACAACCGCCTATCCGGATGCAACGTCATTTCTGAAAAACGATGCGCCAAGTGCTCCAGGCTGCTTGGTGCTTGATGTGAAAATGCCCGGCATGAGCGGCCTTGAACTCCAGCAGGAACTCAAAAGACGCGGCTTCACAGCGCCCATCATTTTCTTATCCGGTCACGGCGACATTGACATGGCAGTTCATACGATGCACTTTGGAGCCTTCGACTTCATCCCTAAACCAATCAAGCCGGAACGCCTGGTCAATGCCGTTTCTCGAGCAATCGAAGCCGACCATAAGAACCGCTTCGGATTGCCTCCGAAAGAAGAAATTGAGTCACGGATCTCTCAGCTGACCACTCGTGAACGTCAAATCCTGAAACTCTCTCTATCGGGCCTGAGTAATGGAGAAGTCGGTGAACGACTCGGCTTATCCGAAAAAACTATCGAAAACCATAAATCGTCCGTGTTCAAGCGGCTCTCTGTCTCGTCAATAAAGCGTGTGCATGCGCTATTTGCGAAGCTTGGGATAGAACTTTGAGCCGACAATTTCTTTGAAGCTTCCTGGACTATTTCCGAAAAAGCAAAGAATCGGAGCAGTGCCATCTAATGCACTGCCCCGAGTAATCGTAAAAATTGAGATCTGGGCAATTTGCTTCAGAAAGCAATTACCTCGCCATAGCCTTCACCGCGATGCGGCCAAAGGCCTGACCCTTGGCAAAGGCAGTGCCGGAAATATATCCCGCACCATGGAAGCCCCCTGTTGTTTCGCCAGCTGCATAGAGCCCGGGAACTGCTTCTCCGAAGACGTCAACCACATTGGCGTTTTCATTGATCTTGAGACCGCAGTATGTACCGATCATGGCTGCAGTAGCCGGGAAGATATAGAAAGGCGCCTTCTCAATACGTACGAGTTTGCCGTTGCCAGAAGCAAGTGACGTGCGTCCGCAATCCGAATCTTTACCTGCATCAGCGAAACCGTTGTAACGTCTCACCGTTGCTTCAAGTTCCTTAGGATTCAAGCCGGCCTTAATAGCAGCCTCTTCAATCGTCGATCCTACAAAAACGTAGTCTGGCGTCTTCTTATCCTCAAGGATAGGCTTCCAGAGAACATGTTAACGGTCAGCGTAAACGAGACTGTTTAGCCAACGACTTTGAGACGTGATACGCCAAGGATTTGAGACCATATACCGTATCTGACCGGGACGATATACCAACATCCTGTTGGCCTGGATACCTCCGCTACCACGAGACCCATTACCACTGAGACCCGATACCTCCGTAAAGAGAGATGGATTACCACAGGGATTGAGACTGCAAACCGCTCTGAATGAGACGGCATACCACTCTTGGTCAGCTTTACCTCTGCACTGAGACTACTTGCCCCAGCGGCAGAACTGCATACAAATGAATGGGACCCGATGCCATGACGAAATGAGATGAGATACCACAGCAATAAGACAGGATACCTCTGCATGAGACTACTGAATATGCTGAATATCGACAATGGTATTTCCTCTTAACATAATGTATTCCTTGGATATTAAGTCGAAATCCCTTCGGCTTAATTACCAAGGAGACTGCTATGTCGAAACAAGCAAGAAAGTCTCGGGGCCCTTCTGTTGTTGAGTCCGAAATCCCTCGGCTGACACCTCAGGAAATTTTTGAAGGCTACGAAAGGCATCTCTATAGCGTTGAGGATGCCAAGACATTGATGCAGATGCCTCGCAGCACGTTTATGCGGCATCTCAAGAACTGGCGAGAGACAGGTCGGCTGCCCTCACATACCGGTCAAGGGAATCGTGTTCCGGCCAATAAGCTCGATCCGCAGATCAGAGCGAGGATCATCGAGTTTGCAACAGGCAAATATGAGGGCTTCCAGGCAACCCTCCTGCATAAGTATTTGCTCATTGAGGGTATTGAGGTCTCCGTTGAAACGGTACGACGAATCCTGACAACACTTCGTCCGGAAGAAACTCCAAAGGAGCGCAGGTCGACCGCGCATAAGCTGCGCCGCCGCAGATCGAGCGTTGGGGAACTGATTCAAATTGACGGCAGTCCGCATCCATGGTTCGAGGGAACCGGAGACGATAACAGCTACGCGCTTCTCATCTTTGTCGATGACGCAACAAGCCGCATCATGGTCGCCGGCTTCTATCCAACAGAAACATCTGAAGGATATCTTCAGTTGCTGAATAAGTACATTGAAAAATATGGGATTCCATGGGCTCTGTACAGCGACAGACATTCCATCTTTGCCCCAGTAAATCCCTCGAAGAGCGGAAAATCCGAGGAAACACAATTTCAAAGAGTCTGTCGGGAGTTGGGGGTAACGGGGATACGGGCTAATTCGCCAGAAGCCAAAGGGCGGGTCGAGCGAACATTCAGCACGCTGCAGGGACGATGGCCAAAAGAGTTCCGTGTGCTGGGCATCAGAAATATGGCGGAAGCAAATTCACGAATGCCGGAATTGCTGGCGAGCTATAACCAAGAATTCGCAATTGCTCCCGCTGACTCTAAGGATAGCCACGCGCCGCTGCTGGAGGAAACGAAAGAACGCATTGAGCAGATCTTTGCCAGATGGCATACACGTATGATCAGCAGGAACCTGACGGTGTCCTACGGCAGCAAGACACTGCAGATTGTCGGGGTGGGCCGCTCCATGAGGGGAGCAATGATGAAGACTGAGTGCAATCTGCTGGAGTATGCCGATGGGCGGGTGGAAATCCTCTGGTGCGACGAGGTTGAACATCGCAAGCGGATCACCAAAGAGGGGCCGAGAATCCGAAAACGCTACCACGTGCTCGAATTCACGGAACACGACAGAACGAAATTGAAAATGTCAGTCGCAACACCGGAAGAAACGGCCAAGACACTGAATCACCGCGTTGATGAAGTGGGGCGTCAAAAGAAAGGAGACTCAGAAACGACGCAAAAGAGCCCCTGGCACGAAATGCAAAGGAGATCGGCTCTGAAAGCGATGGCGAAACGGGAGGAACTGAACCGAAAGATCGAAGAAGCGAAAGCAATCAATGCTCGTATTGCAGCAGCCAAGGAAAAGTTGAAGCCCAAGAGATAACTCAACGGTTGAAGCACCGTTGAGATGGTGGGTCGTTAAGGCGAATGCACCGCGCGCTGCGCTTGGATGCATCCGCCTTAACTAAATGATATCTCAGGGATTTCTGTCAAGCGACTTTCGCGGCATAAAGCTTCGCGCGTCTGAAGGCCGCGCTCGTTTATTCCACGTTCGCTTGACAGAGCTTGCCTCAGTGCCCGTAGGCTAAATGCCGGTACCGCCGCCAGGTGCCGAAGTGGAGCGCTCGGCCAGCACAATGCCCGCAAACCAATCCGCAAGCTCGCGCGTTACCAGAAAAGCCGCTGTGTAGCTTTTCGCCTCCTTGAAAAGATCAGCGCTGTTGTGAAACTCTTGCCGATTGCTGGTGTCACCCAGAGGGGCAGAAAAAGTCTCATTATCGCTGTGGGTTAGCAGTCTCATTTTTGCTGCCCGTTAACATAGGCTTCCAGAGAACACGGCCTTGCGGATTATTCTTGTAGTCTCGCTCGAGAATAGCCTGATCAAACACGATGTAAGACTTGCCTTCAGGCTGCGCGAGCGCGTAATCACCCATCTTCTTGTACGAAATGGATTCATCAACAAAGCGCCTTGCAGCCTGATTGACGACAATGCCGCCTGACCAGTAGACCTGCGTCATCTCGTCAATCGAGACCGGTTGCGGCTTAAAGCCATACGACGCCTTGATGTATGCAGTGTCAACCATATCGCTGCCGGCTTGCAGCCCCATGAGAATGCCGTCGCCCGTTGTCCCCTTTCCTGAAATCGCGGCAGCCTCCTTAAGAGGCGGATTGTACTTTGCCAGCATTGTCGGATTAGCGGCGAAACCACCTGTCGCGATCAGAACGCCTTTCCTCGCACGAATGTATTTCTGTTCGCCGCCGGCTTCGATGCGCACGCCCTCAATTCTTTTCATGTCAGACGACCATACGAGGCGTTCTACCTTAACTTTCGTCTTCACTTTCACGCCGTGCTTTTTGGCGTAATCGGCCATCGTCATCAAGACCTTGCCTGGATCAAAGTGATGCGAGCGCGGCACGCTTTGACCGCCCTGCTGAACAACAGCATCAGGCTTAAGACCCATTGTTTTGGTGAGCCATAAATAATGCTCAAGAATTTCCTTCACGTATGCACGGACTACTTTTTCATCGGCATAACCTCCGCCGGAGACCATAAGATCCTTCACGAATATTTCGGCAGAATCCTTCATGCCGTTTGCTTTTTGCTCTGGAGTGTCTGCTGCCGCGATCATCCCGCCGCAGAGCGCTGAGGAACCTCCCATAAAGGCCATCTTTTCATACACCACGGCAGAAAGCTTTTGGTCGACGGCTTCACAGGCCGCTGCGAGCCCTGCACCTCCTGCACCCGCGATAACGATGTCATAAGTTGCATCCCATTTCGTTGGCGAAAGAACCGGTGCTGCCTCAGCCGAAGCCGCACAAAGTACAGCGGTTCCTGCAAGACTAGTCGTTAGAAAATGACGACGGGAAAACATGCTTGATTCTCCTTTTCACGTTTGGCGCAGGCGATGGTCCTGCCTGACGCCTCTGCAATCGATTATTCCGACGAACACCCCTAGGGGGATTGCGGGCGGACAAAGATGAGACTGCATGCGAAAGCAAAAACCAGGAATGCGCTTCCGAGCTTCCATTTCCCGTGCGACAGTGCATAATCGGGTCAATTTTTCCGACCATGCCTGCTTAATTCACAGAAAGGTGACCTTTTGACCGTTCTAATGCCTGAACCCAAGGGGACCAAGCTCGGCCAGGCGACGACCTACGCCGAACACTATTCTCCGGAACTTCTTCAGCCCATTCCCCGCGCGCTCGGGCGCGACGCCATCGGCGACCATGATTTTCAGGGCGCCGACATCTGGCGCCTTTATGAATTCTCCTGGCTCGACCATAGGGGCCTTCCCCATGCGGCCGAGGTGGAGCTCACCGTCCCCGCATCGACCCCTTCGATCATCGAATCGAAGTCGCTGAAGCTCTATGCAATGAGTTTTGCGATGACGAAGCTTGCCGACGCCGCGGAAGCCGAGGCGATTCTCACGCGCGATCTTTCTGAGGCTGCCGGAGGCGCCGTTCAGGTCAAAGTGAACCCTCTGCGCACCTGGGAAACGAGGGTCGCGCCGATGCCGGGCGACAATCTGGAAGAAATGCTCCCCGAAACAAAGGCTGACGCCTATGAAGTCGCGCCGGACCTTCTTCAAAGGGACTCTGGCGCAGACGAGCGCGAGGTCTTCTGGTCGACCAACATCTTCCGCTCACTCTGCCCCGTCACCGGACAGCCCGACTTCGCTTCCGTTTCCATTCACCTTGCGGGCGAAGCCGTCGACCCGGCATCGCTTCTCAGGTACCTCGCGAGCTACCGTCAGCACCGGGGATTCCATGAGCAGTGCGTCGAGCAGATCTTTCACGACCTCCGGTCGCGCTTTGAACTCAGGATCCTCGAAGTGCAGGCTGCGTTCACCCGGAGGGGCGGCATCGACATCAATCCCTTCCGCTCGAGCGTGCGGGAACAGCCCCTCAATTCTCCGCGCGAGCTGAGGCAGTAACGCGTTCGCCGTTTCCCGGGTTCAGCGCACCCGGGAAACGCAGAAAACGTGTATTACCAAAACGAGTTCTGTCAATCAGGGAAAGTCACAAATTCAATGAACTCAATTGTTTACACGTAATTTTCTCACTTCTCACGCCCTCTTACAAGTGCTCATACCTTTTCTTGCCTGACGTCAAAGCGCGGCCTTCCAAAAGGCGTCAAAGTAGAGCCAATGCCTGAGCGGGAAATGCTTTTTGAAGCATTTCACATTCAAAATCAATTCCGCTCAGGCCACTCTTAGAAAGGAGAGAAATATATGACCACTTCCATTTCGCGCCGCAGCCTCATCGCCGGTTCCATCGCGGGCACCGCCGCCATTGCCGCGCCTGCTTTTGCGAAGGCCGCTCCCAAGTGGGATGAGACTGTCGACGTCATCGTTGTCGGCACGGGCTTCGCGGGTCTTGCCGCTGCGATCGAGGCGAAGAAGGCCGGCGCCAACGTCATCGTGCTCGAGAAGATGACGTTTGCCGGCGGCAACTCCGCCATCAACGGCGGCATCATGACCGCTACGGGCTGCCCGCAGCAGAAGATGCACGGCATCAAGGACTCTCAGGAGCTTCTTGAGAAGGACATCCTCGTTGCCGGCGCCTACATGAACAACCGTGAAAAAGTTCATCAGATGGTCACTCAGGTTCTTTCAAACTACGAGTGGTGCGTCAATGAACTCGGCGTTCAGTTCCTCCCCGATGCCATCGGCCAGGAAGGCGGCCACAGCGTTCCGCGCTATGTGACCACCACCAACGGTTCGGGTTCGGGCATCGTCATGAAGGAACTCGAATACGTGAAGAAGCTCGGCATTCCCGTTCGTCTTCGCACCTATGTCGAACACATCGTTCGCGATGAGACCGGCCGCGTGACGGGCCTCGAGGTCCGTGAAAACTACAAGTTCCCGGACAAGACCTCCGGCACCGTGAAGCGCATCGCCGCGAAGAAGGGCGTCGTCCTCTGCTACGGCGGCTTCGCTGCCGACGTGAAGTTCCGCATGTATCAGGATCCGAAGCTCGACGCTTCGCTCGATACGACCAACCAGCCTTCGGCCACGTCCGAACTCTGGCGCGAAACCTCCGCCATCGGCTGCCTGCAGGTTCAGAACGACTGGATTCAGTGCGGCCCGTGGGGCAACCCGAAGGAAAAGGGCATGGGCATCGGCTGGCAGTTCAACCAGACCGCTGCCGCTGAATACGGCATCTGGGTCAACTCGAAGGGCGACCGCTTCGTGAACGAACTCGCCAACCGCAAGGTTCGCGCCGACGCCATCATGGTTGAGCAGCAGAACGGCCTCAAGGCCTTCGCCATCTGCAACGAACCCAACGTGCAGCCGCTCAAGAAGCAGCGCCCGGGCTTCCTTGAAAAGATGCTCGAAGCGAAGATCCTTGACAAGTACGACACCGTTGAAGCCATGGCCAAGGGCGCGGGCATTCCGCTCGACGAACTCAAAAAGACCATTGCAGCGTTCAATGAAGCCGTTAAATCGAAGAAGGATCCGGCTTTCGGCCGCTACATCAACAATGACCAGGTCCCGATGGTTGACGGTCCCTGGTACATCGGCGAATGCCAGCCGAAGGTTCACCACTGCATGGGCGGTCTCTACACCGACCTCAACTGCCAGGTGATCGACGTGCGCAACGACAAGCCCATCCCGGGCCTCTATGCCGCCGGCGAATCGACGAGCGGCGTGCATGGCGCCGTCCGCCTCGGCTCCGTCGCGATTCTTGACTGCCTCGTCTTCGGCCGCATCGCCGGCCAGAAGGTTGCCAAGGCTTAAGGCTTTCGCCTGATGGACGCCGCCGGGACCCGTAAGTTCCGGCGACCAGAAAAGCGCTTTCCGGACACGCTCCGGGGAGCGCTTTTTCATTTGCTGCCTTGTCCGGCAAGCTTTTTCGACTTTGTAAACCTTGGTGCCTAAGATCAACAATTGTTTCTGCCGGCCGCTCTTCGGGTTTCCATGGGGATAGGATTGAATGCATCCAATTCGGGGGAACCCCTAATGCGAAAGCACAGCTTCGTATTGAGGGATTTACCCTAAACAAAGTAGAAAAGAGAGAAACGAAATGACGCTTGCAAATCGTCGTGAATTCTTCCGTACGGCTGCGGCCGGTGCAGTCGGCGCTGCCGGCATGCTGGGCGGCGTTGCGGCTGCCGAAGCCCGTTCGCCCAAGTCCGCCAAGTACGATCTCATCATCGTCGGCGCCGGCTGCGGCGGTCTGGTCTGCGCTGTCCACGCTGCCGAGCTGGGCCTGAAGCCCCTCCTTCTTGAAAAGATGCCCATGCCTGCCGGCAACACGATTTACGCCGCGGGCTTCCTTCTCGGCCTCAACACTTCGTTCCAGAAGGCCAAGGGAACGGCAACCGATACGAACGAAGCCTTCTTCAACGACATGATGAAGGTTTCGCAGCAGAAGGCCGTCCCTGCCCTCACGCACAAGGTGGTCGACAACTGCACGAGGCTTCTTGAGTGGCTCCACTCCTACTGCGGCGTCAACTTCAATACGGGCGCGAAGCTCGTGTGGCCGCAGCTCACCCGTGCGCACCTCGTTACGGGCGAGATGAAGCCGGGCGGAGCACAGCTCGCCATGACGCTTCTCAACAAAGCGAAGTCCCTCGGCGTTGAAGTCCGCACGAACACCAAGGTGGTCGAGCTCCTCTCCGACCCGAAGAAGGGCAACGTCAACGGCGTTCGTGTGAAGACGAAGGAAGGCCTCTCTGAGGTTTATTCGAAGTTCGGCGTCGTTCTCGCCACCGGCGGCTACTCTGCTAACCAGCAGCTCGTCACCCAGTACATCGGTTCTGCCGGCGCCAAGATGCCGATTCGCGGTTCGCGAATCATCGCGGGCGAAAACGTGGTTCTCACGGCTCCGTTCCTCCCGAAGGTCGTGAACGTCGACCAGTATCACTGCGGCCCGATTTACGGACCCACCGGCGCCAACCCGCTCAACATCGTCAACAACGGCATCTGCGTCAACAAGGAAGGCAAGCGCTTCACCGATGAAGGTCAGACCTACGTTCAGATGTCGCGCGATGTTGCCGCCATGACGCCCGACAACTGGGCCTTCATGGTCTGCGACCAGACGACGCACGACATCCCAATTCTGAAGAACGACTGGGAGTCCTACAGCCGCACGAAGGCTCCGGTTTATACCGGCAATACCCTCGAGGAAGCCGCCCAGGCCGCGGGTCTCGATCCGAAGGTCCTCGCGAAGACCGTTGAGGACTACAACGACGCCGTGAAGTCGGGCAAAGCCTCGAAGCTCACCCCGGCCAACACGCTCCCGAAGGCTCCGCTCATTGAAAAGGCGCCCTTCTACATCGTGCCCTTCCAGGGCGGCATGACGGCCACCTTCGGCGGCCCGCTCATCAACACCGAAGCTCAGGTGCTCGACACGGAAAATCATCCGATCGACGGCCTCTTCTGCATCGGCAATGCTGCCGGCGGCCTCTTCTACGACAACTACGTCGGCGGCGCGCAGCTCACCTCTGCAGGCGTCTTCGGCATGACTGTTGCTGAACACGTCAAGGCGCAGAAGGAAGGAAAGCTCTGATTGAAGTCTTCTGAAGACTTTTAACCCGAGTCCCTGAAGCCGGCGGATTCTGATGAGTCTGCCGGCTTTTTCTGTGCTCGCCGGCCAGAGAGCATATCGACCGCATACGGATCCCGATCCCGGAACATCCTTTTAAAATGGCAAGCCGCCGTCCCGGCTCTTTAGGCTTTTGCCGATCAAAGGCTCTTCATTCTGATTTTCTGCCGCGCCCAAGCATGTTCCGCAACCCGCCTTCCCGTCTGGAGCCCGGAGCTTTCTTTTCCCGAGATGAGCGCCGCAGGCTCGCTCATCTTGCCGCCGAATACTCGCCGCGGGAGCTCCTCGACAATCCGCGCATTCTGGAAGACCGTTCCATCGAATACGCATTCCTGACGAGCAGACTTGAAGGCAGCACGTATTCAAGGAAGTCCGCTGCTATTCTTCTCAAATACGGCATTACCGACGAGAAGCCGCTCTCCGACGCGCTGATGCTCTGCGATATCTGGAAGACGTTTCAGTATGTCATTTCGACTGCGCAAGTGCGGAATGTGCTGACGAAGGATTTTCTCTGCGAGCTTCATGCCATAGCTCTCGGGAATCATCAGCTTTCTGAAAAGCAGCAGGGAACGGTTCATCAGGAGCGCAAAGCGATCGGAGGCGGTGCGCGCTCGAGAGAACAGCTTGAGACCGAACTGGAGCATTGCCTTTCCGCGGCACGCCGGATTGATGATCCGTTTGAAAAGGCCGCCGGCATCCATTGCGGTCTTCTTCGCCTCAGGTACTTCACGGCCGGGAATCGCCGCACTGCCCGGCTCATGGAGACCGCGGTTCTGGTGAATCACGGCATCACGCCTCTCTTCATTGAGGAAAGCGACATGAGCAGCTATCCGGATGCCGTCCTCTCATGCTGCGAGAGAGAAGCGTCCGCAAATACGCGGAATTCTTCCTCCGCGCCTTCCAGCGAACGATCGACAGCCTCCTCAATCGCGGGGAGGCCTTTGAAGCCGCCCGCCGGGAAGACGGAGAACGCATCCGCAGGTACCGCAGCCGAGAATGACCGCGCGGAGAACGCCTGCAGGCTCGAGCGAGACCTCCGAGTCTTACTTTGCCCGGCATCAACTCATGGCCTTATTTCAGGATCAAACATTCCCTGGAAGCGAAAAATCACAAAGACGATCATGCATCGTTCAATTTTCCGCTCATAATCGCCCTTCACCAGAGCAAGAGCCCATTCATCAATGGCTCCGGCGTCTCATTCAATTCTTCCGGAACTCAGGATCATGACTGAGAGAGAAACTTTAACTGCCTCTCACTGGGGACTCTTCTACGCCCTGACCAAAGATGGCCGCCTCACGGGCGCCAGGCCATTTGAGAAGGACTGTGCGCCGTCGCCCAATCTTGAGGACATCGCCAGCCTCCCCTACGCAGAAGCCAGAATCCTTGAGCCCATGGTGCGCCGGAGTTTTCTGGAAAGGGGGAAAGATAGCCGCGCGGACCGCGGAAATGATTCCTACGTTCCGGTGAGCTGGGATAAGGCGCTCGACCTTGCAGCCGACGCGATTCGAAGCACCTACCGGGATTTCGGGCCGAGCGCCGTTTGGGGCCGTTCCTACGGCTGGAAGTCTCCGGGAAGCGTCAACAATTCAATTGCGCTCCTTCAGAGGCTTCTCAACCTCATGGGCGGCTACATCGAAACCGGGAACAGCTACTCCACCGCCGCGATCGGAACCATTCTCCCCTACGCGCTCGGCATCAAGGACCCGCGCTCCACGGGCTGGGACACGATTCTCGAACATACGGAACGGATCGTCCTCTGGGGGTGCGACCCGCTCGTCACGAACGACATCGACTGGACGACGACGCTCCATGAGGGAACGGAGATCTTCAGAAGCCTTAAAGGCCACCCGCGCATCCGCACCATTGCGGTCAACCCCGTCTGCCCCAGGACCGCTCAGGAAATCGGAAGCCAGTGGATTGCCGCCAGGCCCGGCACCGACTGCGCCCTGATGCTCGGGATCCTCTACGTGCTGATTAAGGAGAATCTTGCCGACGAAGCGTTCCTCAGCCGCTGCACCACCGGCTGGCCCGAGCTAAGGTCCTATGTTCTCGGCGACGAGGACGGCATTGCCAAAACGCCCGCCTGGGCGGCAGCGGAATCGGGAGTCCCGGCTCATGACATTGAGGCGCTCGCCCGCGACATGGCCGCTCACCGCACGATGATCATGTTCGGCTGGGGGCCGCAGCGCGCCCGCTACGGGGAACTCCCGCCATGGATGGCGGTGGCTCTGGCCGCTGCGCTCGGCCAGATCGGGCTCCCGGGCGGCGGCATCGGCACCAACTACCACTACTGCAACGGCGGCTGCCCGCCGGGAACGGGCCCGCAGCTCGGCCAGATCCCGTCGAGGGTGCCTCCCGCAGTTCCCGTCGTCCATCCCTGGAAAGGGAGCCGCGCCGTTCCGGTCGCCCGAATGGCGGACGTTCTCGCCCATCCCGGCAAGGTCATCGCCTGGAACGGCAGCCGGATCGAATACCCGGACGTGCACCTCGTCTTCTGGGCGGGCGGCAATCCCTTCGCGCACCATCCGGATACGAGAAGGCTCGAGGAGGCCTGGCGCCGCCCTGACGCCGTGATCGTCGCCGAAAGCTTCTGGAACGCCACCGCGCGGCATGCGGACATTGTTCTTCCAGCATCGACCTTTCTGGAGAGAACCGACATCACGCCGATCGGCACCTACATCAATGACGGCATCGTCCTCATGAAGCAGGCGATTGACCCGATCGGGGGCTCGAAAAGCGACTACGCCATCTTCTCCGCCCTCGCTCGCCGCCTCGGACTTGAGGAACCCTTCACGGAGGGGCTCACGGAAGCAGAATGGATCCGAAAGCTCTACGAGGACGCGAGAAGCCGGAGCCTCGCATCCGGCCTCAAAACGCTTCTCCCCAAATGGGAATCTTTTGAAAAAGCCGGCGTCATTCTCTACCCGCACGAAAAGAAGAATGAAGGGTATGTCGCATTCGCGGATTTCCGCCGCGACCCCGAAGCGCATCCCCTCAAAACGGAGACCGGGAAGATCGTTCTTTATTCAGAACGAATCGCCAGCCTCGGCTACGCAGACTGCCCGCCGCACCCCGCCTACCTGAAGCCCTATGAGGCTTACGGGAACGCGGAACATGCGGCTGACGCTGCGGCGCTCAGAAATCCTGAAGGCGGGTACCTCCAGCTCGTATCGCCCAAAAGCGATGCGCGGCTTCACAGCCAGCTCAATGCCGTTACCTTCAGGAAGTCCCAGATTGCCGGCCGGGAAATCTGCCTCATCAACCCGGCGGATGCGTCTCTGCGCAACATTGCAACGGGCGACGTGATCCGGGTCTCGAGCCTCCGCGGCGCCATTCTTGCAGGCGCCGTCGTAACGGATTCCGTTCGTCCGGGAGCCGTCGTCGTACATCACGGCGGCTGGTTTGACCCGCAGAAGGTGGAGGGCGAAGCACTCGACGTTCACGGATCATCAAACGTCCTCACGCCCGATGATCCGGCAAGCTCCCTCTCCTGCGGCAACATTGCCTCCACTGCGCTCGTTCAGGTTTCCAAATGGACAGGGACAGCGCCGGAGGTTAAGGTCTTCGAGCCGCCAGAAAACTGATTCCTGCTCAAATGCACGCCTCCCCGGGTAATACCGCAGGAGGCGTTCTTTTATCCGCCTCCTGGTAAACAACCTTCAGGCAATATGTCCTTCATGCCGATGGCCCGCGGGGCCGTCGCGGCAAGGCTTCGGAGCAGGAATCCTCTTTTCTGCTCCGAAGCGTTCTTCGAGTGCCTGCTGCACCGGAGCGCTTCTCTCTTCTGTACCGCTTTCTCTTTCAGAAAGCTTTGATGCTGATGACTCTGAAAACCTCCGTCGACAGGCACAAGGTCGCAATGACCTCACGCACGCCGCCAGCTCGCGTCTTCAACCGAACAGCCTCCCGGAGCCGATCCATGTCTATTTTTCATCATTCCCTGAAATCCTTCGCCGGCGCAGCCGCTGCCGCCGTCCTTGCCTGCACTGCCTTTTCGTCCACTGCCGCCGCTGCCGACGTGATCCGTATCGGCGCAACGCCGGTGCCGCACGCCGACATCCTCAACTTCATCAAGCCGAAGCTCGAAAAGGAAGGCGTTGAGCTCAAGGTGACTGAGTTCACGGACTTTGTGCAACTTAACCTTGCCCTCAGCAACAAGGACCTCGACGCTAACTACTTCCAGTCGACGCCCTACCTTGAGACCTACGAGAAGCAATACGGCGTCAAGTTCGCAACGCTGGTCGGCGTCCATCTCGAGCCGATGGCCGTCTACTCCAAAAAATACAAGAGCCTCAGCGAGATCCCGGAAGGCTCCCGCATTGCGCTTCCGAGCTATCCGACAACGGAAGGGCGCGCGCTCAAGGTGCTCGAGTCCACGGGCCTCATCAAGCTTCGCGAGGGCGCCTCGCTTCTCTCGACTGTTAGAGACATCGCGGAGAACCCCAAGAACCTCACGTTCTATGAACTCGAGGCGGCTCAGGTTCCGCTTGCGCTCAACGACGTCGCCGCCGCCGTCATCAACGCGAACTTCGCGCTCCAGGCGGGCCTGAGTCCGATCAAGGACTCGATCGCGATCGAGCCTTCCTCGTCGCCCTTCGTCAACATCGTCGTGGTGCGCCCTGGCGATGAGACGAAGCCCGCGTTCCAGAAGCTCAAGGCCGCGATCACGTCGCCCGAGGTCAAAAAATTCATTGAGGAGAAGTACAAGGGCGGCGTCATTCCGACCTTTTGAGGTCCCTGAAGCCCGCATCTGATGATTCAAAAGCCCGCTGGTTCTTCGCCGGCGGGCTTTCTGACCCAAACTCCCGGCCTCTAGCACCATCGGGTATTGACTCAAGTTAAAAGGTGCCAAAACTTTCTTTTTAATCCCGTGTTTTCTATAAAAAATGAAAACGCGGGATTTATTTTGGCAGTATAATAGCTCTACTCTATTTTAGAGTTGGTGCTATGAAAAGCGGTAACAAAAAACAACTCACCGGTTTCTCCGTGCAGAAGGATGGGGAGACTGAAAAGTGGCATGTTTTCCTGAGAACCAATCGCCGGTCCGGCTATCAGTACGTCGTGGCTGAGACTAATCATTGGGACAAGGAGAAGAAGCAGGCCCGCGTGACGGGGCGTCAGATGGTCGGCCGCATTCAGCCAACCAATGAGATCACCGTGTCCCCCAGGTTCCGCAAAAGATTTCCCCAATTCACACAGCCCGAACTCTTCTTTTGGGAAGGTCAGCTGCTCTCGCGATCTGAGTATCTTTCTGCCAATCCAAATGCTCAGCAGGAATGGGATGAGCTGGAGGCGCAGCAGCAGAAAGACGCGAAGGAAGCCGCCGCAAAGGCGCAGCTGCTGGCTTCCGGCGAGGAACTGGAACCGGATCCGCTTGAGGAAATGCGTCAGGCGCGCCGTTATCTCCGCATCGGCAAGCCCTGGGCTGCATGGATGACGCTGCTCAACTGCGGCATGCTCGATGCCCTTGTGGGCATTTTCGGCGCGGATGACGGACTGCTTCTTGCTCAGTTGGCCGTCTATGTCTTCGACCAGGGACCTGCCATGGATCGATTTGAGGATTGGGCCGCTGCCACAGGGCTTCCTCGACTGCAGCCTGTTTCCGGGCAGAGGATTTCAGAGCTTCTCAGCCGAATTGATCAGAGCAAAATCGACGCCTTTTTCAAGACGCGCTACGACGCTGCGCGCGAGAGGTTCTTTGCTCGCCAGCGAGCACAGACCAGCTCCGGCGAAGACGCCGGAGAGCCTCAGCAGCCGTTCCTCGTCGCCTTCGACAGCACAGGCATCAGTACATTTTCCACAACCATCGATCAAGCGGAGTACGGCCACGCCAAGCAGAACCCGGAGCTCAAGCAGGTCAATCTGATGCTTCTATGCGATGAGGAAACGGGCGAGGCCATCTTCGCTTACAGCTACTGGGGATCCATCAATGACTCAAAGGCGTTTGTCCCCATTCTGAAGCACATGATTTCCGCCGGCTTCGATCTGTCCTTTGTGACGTTTGTTACGGATCGCGGCTTCAGGAATCCGTTTGCCACGCAATTCCTGCTTGATCATCACATTGGATTCGTCCAGGGCATTCCCATCGTTGAAGACTCCGTCAAGAAGCTGTTCCGCCAGCACCGGGATCTGCTCACGCAGAACGGCTACATGAACGGCGACACGGGATTTGTTGAAATGGCTCTCAGCCCCTCGGAGGCTGAAGCCTGGACGGAAAATTTACCGGGGGTGAAGCCTATTCAGCGCAAGGTCTTCATTTACCTCTATTACAATCCCCTGACCAACAGTTTCGCAGCGCGACGCCTAGCCAAGGATGTCGAGGATGCGCTCAAGGTTCTGAATTCGGGCAGGAAACTGGACCCCCGTCTGGCTCAGCGTACGGCCAATTGCATCGGAGAGAAGGAATCCGATAAGGGTCATAAGGTTTACTACCGCAAGGCGCAGGTTATGACGCGGAAGACCGAGTTTGAAGGGTGCCTGGCCATCCGAACGGATCGGTATTTGTCTGCGGCTCAAGTGTTTACGATCTACTCGGACCGCAACAACATCGAACGCACCTTCCGGGAGCTGAAGGTCGAGGAAGATGCGCGCCGCCTGATGGCAACGCAGACTGCCTTTGAGGGAAAGCTGTTCGTTTATGAACTGGCCCAGTCAATCTATAGACAGGTAGCCATGCAGGCTCGAAAGAAGCAGGCTGTTCTGCCTGGGAACTCATTGAACAAGCTTCTGGCAGCCATTGAGCCGGTAGTGGCTGTGCGTGTGGGGAACAGCCGTGAATGGAGGGTGGATCTGCTGACCAGGCGGCAGACTCAGGTCTATGAGCAGATCGGCGTCACCCCTCCCGCGGGGAAGCACTACTTTTGGTGCTAGCCCACGGGAGTTTGGGTTCTGATCTTCAACGCCACAATTCCGAAATGTCTGCCTTCAGAAAAGTCTCCAGAGACAAACCTGCCGGTCCGACGATAAAGGCACGATCTGCACCGAACTTCTGACGAAAGACCTCCAGTCCCTTAGAAGACTTTTCGAAATTGCTTTTCACCTCGATGGCAATCAGCTTGCCGCGAGCTCTGATGACGAAATCCACTTCATCGGATCCATCCCGCCAGTACGCCAAATCAAAACGCAGACGGAACGATTGACTCATCAAATAAGCGCCGACAGCAGACTCCACGTAGCGCCCCCAGACAGCCGGATCGGCACGTACCGAAGCGAAAGCGTCGTCCTTCATCGCGGTTTTCAGCGCGTTGTTGTGCACTTGAAATTTCGGGATGCTCGCGCGCTTGCGCGCCTCGTCTGCGGCATATTTCTGCAGTGCTCCCAACAGGCCCGCCTCATTGAGCTTGTTGAGGTAATGCGTTAGCGTGGTCGTATTCCCTGCATCCTGAAGCTGACCGAGCATTTTAGTGAGAGACAGAATTTCTCCTGAATACTGCGCGCCCAGCTCAAAGGTTCTGCGCAGCAGCGCCGGCTTCGCGACCGGCGTATCAACGAGAATATCTCTGTTGACCGAGGCGTCGATGATGGCGCCCTGAATGTATGACCGCCACCGATCCTTGTCCCTGATGTCGCCTGCCGCTCCGGGGTAGCCGCCGAAATAAACATATTCGTCCAACGTAAGTCCAAAGGCTTCCCGCATCTCATCGTAAGCCCAGTGCGTCATGCGAATTTCTTCGCATCTCCCCATCAGTGACTCACTCAATCCTCTGGAAATCCATATCCGGGACGATCCTAAGAGCACCACCTTGATGTTTGTCTTTTCCCGGGCATCACGATCCCATTCGGCTTTAACGGCTTCGCTCCAGTTCGGGATTTTTTGAATCGCATCGAAAACCAAGATGTTCTGAGACCAGCCGTTAAGGCGCATCTCCAGTCTCGCCTGCTCCCAGCAGGATGAAATCCACCCGGCCGTGTCCGCCACATTATCGGCGGAATAGTAGGCGGCCGGCACATTGAGGGCGTCAAGCGCCTGATTCACGACCGTTGTTTTACCCACCTGACGGGGCCCCATAACCACCTGAATGAAGCGCCTCGGCTCATTGAGCCGCTCTATCAACAACTTGACTTCCTGTCGCTGAAACATCTTTAGCCCCATATACTCAATGAGATGAGTAATTTTACTCAATCTACTGAGTAAATTTACTCAATACATTAAGTAAATTTTTGAAGTGCCCCGGACGATGAGACGAAGCCCAGGTTCCTGAGGCTTAAAGGCCGCGTCATTCCGACCTCAAAGTCCCGGATTCCCATCCCTGACGCGGCAAAAAGCCCGCCGGTTCTTCGCCGACGGGCTTTCTCTTGTGCGCCCGGCAGCGCACGTGTGTTTATGTGGTGAAAGTCCACTGACCGCCCGAGAAGGGGAAGGTCTAGCGACTCGGCAGAGTCAGGGAGGCAACAAACTGATGAAGGAAGCCGATAGCAAATAGCCAGTCCGACGAACAGGAAGCGGATGCGAGGCGTCTCAATTGGGAGAGCGAGCAAGAAGTCGTTAACCCCATACTTCTACGGACACAGTTGGGACGTAAATCCGACGGATAGGGCTAGAAGCGCATGTGTGATACCCGGGGAGATCCCTGCCAGTGCCTATGGCTACCAACGCCGCAAGGCGGAGGGATGCTGGTTGGGAAGTCAGCCGAGGCCGTAGTAGGCGAAACTGCCGAAGGGCCGAATTCAAACATTGCAAGTAGAGGATGCATATCTCTTCGACAGCGACGGCAGTAGCCGCGGGAAACCGTAATCGAAGCAAATCGAGTAGATCTGCCCGGAGGATGGAGGACGGAAGCCGAGATCCAAGGGGCGGGGCCGGAGGTCGAACAAGCTACCGTAGGGAAGCACCATTGGACGAAAGCAGGAGGACCAGTGATAACGCTGGAGGAAGTTCTATCACCAAGGAACATGCTTCAGGCATGCGACCGGGTGATAACCAATAAGGGAGCTCCGGGGGTTGACGGCATGACTGTCGACCAATGCTCGGGGCACTTTGCCAAGCATGGCGCGAGCATCTGCGCGCACATCCGACAGGGAACGTACATTCCCTTCCCGGTGCGTCGCGTCGATATCCCAAAGCCGAACGGAGGCACCAGAATGCTGGGCATCCCGACGGTGCAGGACCGCGTGATCCAGCAGGCAATCGCGCAGATTCTGACTGCGCATTACGACCCGACCTTTTCGGAATACAGCTATGGATTCCGTACGGGACGCAGTGCGCATGACGCGATCAAGCAATCGACCGCCTACATTGAAGGCGGCTGTCGCTTCATCGTAGAAATGGATCTTGCGAAGTTCTTCGATACGGTGAACCACGACAGACTGATGTCGCGCCTTGAGAAGGACTGCGCCGACAAACCGCTTCTGAAGCTGATCCGACGGTATTTGCGGACGGGCATCATGTCCGACGGGCTGGTTGAAGCTCGCGAGGAAGGCACGCCGCAAGGATCGCCGCTCAGCCCAATCCTGTCGCTGATCGTCCTTGACGAACTCGACAAGTTCTTGGAGAAGCGCGGATTGCGGTTCTGTAGGTACGCGGATGATTGCAACATATACGTGCAATCGCGTCTCGCGGGCGAACGTGCGCTGGCAACGGCAACGAAATTTATCGAGGAGACGCTCAAGTTGCGGGTGAACCGCGACAAGAGCGGCGTCTTTCGCCCTGGCAGGGCGAAATTCCTCGGCTACACGTTCTGGCGCCGGAAGCCAGTCGCACACCCGAAAAGCATCGACAGACTGAAGCAGAAGCTGAAGGCTGTCTTCTTTCGGGCGCGAGGCTCATCGCTTCTCGCGACCATCAAGCGACTCAACATGATCCTGCGAGGGTGGCGGAATTATTTCCAGCTTGACCTTCGCAAATCGGTATACGACAAGCTGGACTGCCATATCCGGAGACACCTTCGGAAGCTGGTGTGGCTGGCATGGAAAAAGCCGAAACGCCGATTGGCGGCTCTGATCAAGTTGGGGATCCCCACTGCTGAAGCCAGAAAAGCCGCCGGTGTCGGGTCAGGCGCCTGGAGGATGTCAGGGACGCAAACCATGCACAAGGCCTACCCGATCGACTTCTTTCGACGCAACAAGCTGTACTCTCTGCTTGAGATGAGATAGCAACCTTCATTCATGTTTGGAAACCGCCGGATGCCGAACGGCATGTCCGAAGAGGCCCAATCACGGGGCCATGCGGTGTGGGAGGGGGCACCCTGCAAAGGGGCCCTCTACCCGATTTGTCTTCAGCTCATATTCGATCAAAACTTGTACTGGAGCTGAGCGCCGATGAGATAAGCATCAAGCTTTCTGAACTTGCCGATCTTCTCGCCGTTGTCGTAAAGGCTCCGTTCGCCGACGCCGTGGAGGTGCGCAAAGGCCAGATCCATCACGAGGTTGTCGTCGAACTTGAAGCTCGAACCCACGGCAAACCACCAGCGGCGGGCATCCGGAATGATGGCCGTACGGTATTCGGGCTTGTCGATCGGCGAGGTTTCATAGGCAATACCGCCGCGAAGCGTCCACCAGTTCGTCAGGCGAAGGTCCGCACCGACGGAACCCATGTAGGTGTCCTTCCACTTGTTGACCACCTGCCCGCCGACGCCGGTCACGTTGGTCGTGATGTCGAGTTCGTCGAAGGACGACCAGTCCGTCCAGCGGAAGGTGCCGTAAAGGCTGAGGAGTTCATTCACATCCCAAGCGACATTGGCCATGGCCCACGCGGGAGCCGTAACCGTGGCGTAGCCGTCAAAGGACTGCGTATTGAGAGCCATGCCGAGCAGCATAAGTTTTTGCTGGGCTAAGCTGCCATTGTCGAGACTGCCAGCCATATCGATCAAATTGCCGCCAGTAATCGAGGCATTACCCCATTTTGCGTTTTTTAGCGTGAAATCGCCTTCCGCATCATGCTTGATCTTTGAGCGATAGGAAACACCCACGCGGAAGTTTTCCGTCGGCGACCACATCATGCCGAGGTTGAAGCCCCAGGCCCAGCTGTCGGCATCGATTTCGGATTCGGCTGAAATAATCTGACCGTTTACAACGCCAAAATTGTTGCGCTTCTTGAGATCCGCCTGCGCGTACTGCAGCGACACGCCTGCGCCGAAGCTCAGCTTCTCGGTCGCCTTCCAGGCAACGTTCGGGTTGAAGTCGAAGGTGAGGATCGTGGCGGAAATGCCGTGATCCGCATGCTCCCAGTTGCTGTCGTATTCCGTACCCATGCCGAAGGGAACCGTCATGGCGAGGCCCACCCATGTGCTCTCGTTGATCTGGTGCGTAATGAAGCCGTGCGGAATCGCCTGGCTTGCCTCACGGCCGTTTTCCTTCGTGCCGTTGTCGCCGGCGTATTCGAGATTAAGACCAATGCCGACGAAGCCCGCCTGCATCTGCGTGCCGGGATGCAGAACCATCGTGGCGGGATTGAAATAGACGCCCGAAAGATCGGTGCCGTCGACGCCGACGCCCGCGTAGGCGCGGCCGAGGGCGCCCGCGGACTGTTCGGTGAGCTGGAAGCCCGCGGCATGAACGGTCGAAGAGAAGGCCGCGGAGAGCGCAACGGCAGCGGCGGCAAGCTTGAATGAATTCTTCACAATGGTCTCCGTAGTGGATGCGGCAGCCGCAGGCGGCTGCATTGAGTTCTGTTATGGGCGGGCATTCTGCCGATCAGAACACATTCAAAACGAAGGCAAAATTAGGGGTAAATACTGATTTTTATGAAAATTCATCACCAATAAAAGCTAATCCATTTGTCATCCACTCGCTTTCTTCCGACGGATTCCTTGTTTTCCGGGGAATCCGAAGATTGAATGCGGACTGCCCCTGGCCTTCCCCATCTTCTTTAAGGACAAGCTGCAGCATGTCGGAATTTTTCCTGAGTCCATTCCGGAATTTTTCCTGACTGCATGCAGGAATTTTTCCTGACTTTGCACGTCCGTCGAGCGAACCTCTTTCCAATCAGCTTTATTTTTGCTGAGCTCTTTGCAGAACCCGCAAAGCTACTTTGCGCGGCGAAGCGTTTCCTAAAAAACGAATGACTTCTATCGTTTGCTGCATCCCCTCAAACACCAAAGTCTCTTTCAAGGAGCACTCCCATGAAGTCTTTCCGAATTTCGCTCATTGCTGCCGCACTCCTGGCCTCCAGCGCCCTGCAGGCCGCCGACGTCGACCTTTACGGACGCATCGACACCGGGTTTCTCTATACGCTCAACAACGGCGAATCTTCGGACACCTTCGCCATGACCTCCGGCCGCTCCTCGGGCTCGCGCTTCGGCTTCAAGGGAAAGGAATCGCTCAGCGACGACTGGCAGGTCCGCTTTGTTCTGGAGTCTGGCTTCGCTGCGGACTCGGGCGAACTCTCTTCCGCCAACCGCATCTTCGGACGCCAGTCAACGGTATCGCTCTTCAATAAGGATCTTGGCGAAATCGCGTTCGGCCGCGCCGGAAAGCCCCTCTCCGGGTCCGATCAGTTCACGCGGATTTCGCGCTTTACGCCCTTCGGCGTCACCTACGGCGATGCAGGGCTCCTCTTCTACGGCAAGGGCGGACGCGTCGACAACGGCATTTTCTACAAGTCGCCCACCGTCGCGGGCTTCACGGCGGTGCTCTCCGGGTCCTTCAATACAAACGGTGCTGAGGGGGCTGAATGGTCCGACAACACGCGATTTATCGGCGGGTCTCTTGACTGGAAGTACGGGAACTTCGGCATGATGATCGGTGCCGAAGAGATCATCCTCCGCCGCGCGGATGAAGCGGACAATCAGGACAAGAACCCGAGGACGCTCTTTCTGGGCGCTTCATACAACTTCGGCTTCATGGAGCTCCTTGCCGGCTATCAGCGCGGCTGGGGACTCGACCGTGTCGGCGCCCTGCAGAGCATCAAAATCACGCCGAAAACCGGCGGCACCAACAGCGCTCAGATTGAAAACTGGGAAGGCGACAGCTTCATGCTGGGCGCGAAGATTCCCTGCGCGGGCGGCGTCATCCGTCTGAGCGGCATTCTGGTCGACGGTGAAAACGGCCGCGACATCGCAAGCAATAAGGTGGGCTCCCTCGGCAAGGATGCGGGCTACTGGGCAGTCGCCGCGGGCTACACCTATCCTTTAAGCAAGCGCACGAACGTCTACGGCGTCGTCTCTCATCTTGAAGGCAGAAAAGGCCTCGGCGATTCGCGATACTCCATCTACAACAGCGACGGCGACCTCGACCGCGAGCAGCTGGCGGTCGGCCTCGTGCACAAATTCTGATTGCCTCGTCGAAGGATTCAACAATGAAAACACTCTTCATCGCAGCCGGTCTCGCTGCCGGCATTCTCCTCTCGGGTTCGGCCGCGGCGCTCGAAAACACTGTGAAGCCTGAGGTCACGGCGCCACTCGCCTCGTCCCCGAAGGTCGCGCTCTTGGTCGGCAACTCCTACTCCTTCTACAACTGCGGCGTCCACACGTATCTGCGCGGGTTCATGAAGGCGGGCACCCCGAAGGAGAACATGAAGACGCGGCTCCTCACCATCAGTTCCGGGTCGCTCTCCTTCCATGACATGGCGTTCTATTTGTCGCCCCATGAGCAGGACCCGTACGCCAAAGTGAAGGACGGCAGACTCGAGCATCCGATGTTCGACGTCGTTCTCTTGCAGGAGAATTCCGCGGGAGCAACGTCCGCAAAGCGCGCGCCCTATTTCGAAAAGTATGTGAAGCTTGATGCCGAAATCATCCGGAAGGCCGGAAGCGTCCCGATGGTCGTGATGACCTGGCCCAAAAAGGACAAGCCGCATGAGATTAAAAAGCTCGCCGACACGACGATCCGGATCGCCAACGATGCGAAAACGCAGGTGATCCCGGTCGGACTCGCCTTCATGGAAGCCATCCGTGAAAAGCCCGAGCTCGAGCTCTACATGCCCGACAAGAGCCATCCGTCTGCAGCCGGCTCCTATCTCTACGGCGCCGTGCTCTACAGCACGCTTTTTCATCGGTCTCCCGAAAACATCAACTACGCCGGCGAATGCGAGAAGCCCCTTCCCCCCGAAACGAGCGCATTCCTGAGGCGCATCGCCTGGAAGACTGTGACGGAGTTCTACGGCTGGAAGAAGTAAAAGAGCGCCTGAAGTTCTTTACTCCATTGGAGAGAAGCCGTCTTCGAGCGGAACTTCCTCCATGAAACCAAAGCTCCCGCCTTCAATCCGGAAAGCGGGAGCTTTTTTCTGAGGAGGCCAAGCGCCGTCCTCAGAGAGGATGCGCGTTTAATTACGCCTTCTTCTGAGCTTCGATGATCTTCGAGATCTCCTCAATATCGCGCGGGAGCGTGCGGCAGCAGCCGCCGATGCAGAGAGCGCCCGTCTTTTCCCAGAGCGGCACGAAGTGCTGCCAGGAGGGTTCGTGCGGACCCTGCGCGTGCCAGGTCTTCGTCCCCGGATCGTAGGTTTCCCCAGAATTCGGATAGACGACGAGGGGCTTCTTCGTCTTCGCACGCATCTTTTGGAGTGCGGGCTCCACCCATTCGCGCTTCACGCAGTTGAGGCCGAAGGCTTCAACCTGGGGGTTGGCGTCGAGCACCTCGGCGAGCTTTTCTGGCGACGTGCCGTCGGGCATCGCCTCGCCGTCCTTCAGCGTCACCGTCACCCAGCAGGTGATGTCGCGCTTTTCGATCATCGAGAGAATTGCCTCAATTTCGTCGAGCCTCGGCTGCGTTTCGATCGCGAGGATGTCCGCGCCCCCGTCAAGGAGCGCATTGAGGCGAAGCTCATGGAACTTCACGTATTCGTCGCGCGTGAGGCTGTAGGCGCCCGTGTATTCGCTGCCGTCGGCGAGATAAGCGCCGTAAGGGCCGATCGCGCCCGCAATGATGAGGTCGCCCGGAAGCCAGTCCGGGTGCTCGAGGAGCACGTCGTTCTTCGCTTCACGCGCGAGCTCGGCGCTCCTGCGGATGTAGCCCGCCGTCGCCTCGCGCGAAAAGCCTTTTGCGCCGAACCCTGCTTCCGTCGCCTGATAGGAGTCCGTGATGGCGGCGTTCGCCCCGGCTTCGAAATAGCGGCGATGCACCTCGCGCACGTATTCAGGATGCTCGATCAGCGCGCGGGCGCTCCAGAGCGAGTCGTTCAGAACCATGCCGAGCGATTCGAGGGCGGTCGACATGGCGCCGTCAATGATGAGCGCGCCGCGGCGCTCAATGATTTCGGCCATCGGGTGACGAGTGGGGATCATGGATTTTCTCCGAAAAAGAAATGCATCACGCGGATTTGAATCCTGGAGGACAGAATGTCCGGAAATTCTAGCCTGCAGCGAAAAAAGCGCCGCTCATTATTCTGAACGACGCTTTTTCTGCTTTTCAGGCTGCCTGGAATCAGAAGCTCACTTCTGGGCTTCCCAGGCAGGGAGGATCTGGCCGTTGAACTTGCCGCGGATGAATTCGGCAACTTCAGGCGACTGATAGGCCTTGACGAACGCCTTCACGGGTTCGCTCTCGACATTATCCGGACGGGCGGCAATGATGATGAGGGCGAAGGGCGCATCAAAGGATTCAAAGTAGAAGCCCTGCTTCTTCACGTCGAGGCCGCCAGAAACGGCGTAGTTCATCGGCACGCAGGCGATGTCGAGGTCGCTGATGCTGATCGGAAGCTGCGCGGCCTCGAGCTCGACGAGCTGAAGATTCTTCGGGTTCTCCGCGACGTCGTGCACGGTCGGGAGCGCCGGAGCGCCTTCCTTCACCTTGACGAGACCGGCCTTCTCAAGAAGGATGATGGCGCGGCCGCCGTTCGAGGGATCGTTCGGGATGGCAACCTTCGCGCCCTCAGGGATTGCGTCAAGCGCATGGATCTTGTTCGAATAGAGGCCCATCGGCTGAACCACCGCCTTGGCGGCGACGACAAGATTCGTGCCCTTCTGGCGGTTGAAGTTCTGAAGGAACGGCTCATGTTGATAGACCGCGATGTCGAGCTGCTTTTCGGCGAGCGCGGTATCGGGGGTGATGTAGTCGGTGAATTCAACGACCTCAACGTCGAGACCGTTCTTTTTGGCGACTTCAGCGGCCTTCGTCACAATGTCCGCGTGGGGGCCGGCCGTCACGGCGACCTTCACCTTCGCAGGACCCGCGGCCTTGGGCGCGGCAGAGGAAGCAGCGGCGGCGGGCGCCTTTTCATCGGCCTTGCCGCAGGCGGCGAGGAAGGGAGCCGCGGCAAAGGCGGCGGCGAGAGCAACGGAGCGCTTGAGGAATACACGTTTCTGCATGATTGAAAAATCCGGTTCTGTAGTGGGTAAGCGAGGGCGGGCGCATCCGCGCCGGCGTGGTCTGCTGCCGGGGCGGGGCCTCAGGCCCGGGATTAGAAAGAACGGATCCGCGACCCGTTTCGAAATCATGCCTGACGCCATCGCGTCCGGCCGGGGAAAGTGATGCACTGCAGGTAATACCGCAAGGCGAATGAGACAATTGAAATGCCTTCATGCCAAAGAAAAGCCTCCCCGCCGCCATTAAGGTTCGGGAAGGCTCTGCGAATCAACGCGCTTAAAAGAAATCAAGCGGTCAGAAGATCAGAAAGTCGGAAGCAGCGACCCCTGGTACTTCTCTTCAATGAATTTCCGGAGTTCGGGCGAATTCATGAGTTCCTTCAGGGTCTGGATTTCCGGGCGCGAAGCTTCGCCCGCGCGGATCGCGACCACATTGGCGTAGGGCGAATCCTTCGCTTCGATGGCGATCGAGTCCTTCACGGGATTGAGCCCGGCGCCGAGCGCAAAGTTGCAGTTGATGACGCCCATGGCAACGTCGTCGAGCGAACGCGGAAGCTGCGCGGCCTCGACCTCAATGATCTTCAAGTTCTTCGGATTTTCAACAATGTCGGCAGGCGTCACGAATAAGTTATTCGGGTCGTTGAGCTTGATGAGCCCCAGGTGCTGCAGAAGCAGAAGCGCGCGGCCGCCGTTCGTCGGGTCGTTCGGAATCGAAACCGAGGCGCCGTCGGGAATCGCCTTCGGGTCCTTCAGGGTCTTCGAGTAGACCGCAATCGGCGCGATGAAGACGGGCACAAGGCTTTCGAGCCTGAGGTTGTGCTGCTTCATGAAGTCGTCGAGGTAGGGCTTATGCTGGAAGAAGTTCGCATCGAGCGACTTGTCGGCAAGCGCCATGTTGGGCTGGATGTAGTCGGAGAATTCCACGACCTTGAGCTCAACGCCCTTTTCGGTGAATCTGGGCTTCAGGAAATTCATGATGTCGCCGCCCGGCACGGGAGAAACGCCGATGGTGAGCGTCTTCGCGGCCGACGCCTCTTTGGGCGCCGCCGCCTCGTCCTTCCCGCCGCATCCGGCGAGGCTGAAGGCGATGCCGGCTGCAACGCAAAGCGCGGCAAAAGGTTTCAATTGCTTAAACATAGTGCTTCCTCAAAATCCAGGTGTCCGGACCCGAAGCAGCTGAGGCCCTGAGTCCGGGAATATCCGATTTGATTCAGAATACCAACGGAAGGCGCGCCGCGCCTAAGCAAAACACCCGATGAGACGCCGCTGCGGGCGGGCTTCCCTCTGGTTTTCAGGCCGTATTCGCTTCCGCACGCAAACTCGCCCTGAGGTTAAGCATTTCGGCCGACGCCTCGCGGCCGGCCGCTTCGATACAATCAAAAAATCTGTCTTCAGGGCGGCGAAACCGCGAAGAGCCTTCGCTCCCCCTCAACCCAACTCCAAAGGAACTTCATCCCATGCTGCTCGACTCCATTCTGAAGCCCAGGGCCGTTGCCGTTGTCGGCGCCTCCACGAGGCCGCATACCATCGGCTCCGATCTTCTCAAGCGCCTTATTGAGTTCGGCTTCAAAGGCGGCATCTACCCGGTCAATCCCAAAGGCGGCGAGATCGAGGGCCTTGAGGCCTATAAGACGATCGCGGATCTTCCCGACGACGTCGACCTCGCCGTGATCGTCGTCAACGCCTCGCGCGTGCTTGAAGCGGTCGACCAGTGCCATGCGAAGGGCATCAAGGGGCTTGTCGTCATTTCCGCGGGCTTCAAGGAAACGGGCGCCGAAGGCGCGAAGCTCGAGCTTGAGCTTCTCGAGCGCGTGCGCGCCCACGGCATGCGGATGGTGGGGCCCAACTGCCTCGGCGTCGTCAACACCAACCCGGAAATTTCGCTTGACGCCTGCTTCGCCGAAAGCCTCCCCGTCGCGGGCGACATCGGCTTCGTGTCGCAGTCGGGCGCATTGGGCGGCGGCATCCTCAATATTCTGAAGGACCTCAACCTCGGCTTCGCGCAGTTCGTCTCGATCGGCAACCAGGCCGACGTGAACGCTGAAACCGCGCTCGAATACTGGGAAAACGACCCGGAAGTGAAGCAGATTCTGCTCTACATGGAATCTATTCCCGATCCGGTCAACTTCCGGCGCCTCGCGTCCCGCATCTCGAAGAAGAAGCCCGTTCTGGCGCTGAAGGCCGGTCGTTCCGCCGCGGGGGCTTCCGCCGCGTCCTCGCACACGGGGTCCCTTGCGGGCGGCGACCGCGCCGCGGACGCGCTCTTGAAGCAGTCGGGCGTCATCCGCGAGCTTTCGCTTCGCGAACTCTTCTCGAGCGCCAAGGTCTTTGCGAACTGCCCGATTCCGAAGGGCGACCGCGTGGCGATCGTCACCAACTCGGGCGGTCCCGGCATCATGGCGACCGACGCGGTCTGCGGCCACGGCATGCAGATGGCTCAGATTTCCGACGAAACGAAGGCGAAGCTTCGCGAATTCCTCCCGGCCGCCGCGTCCGTCAAGAACCCCGTCGACATGATCGCCTCGGCGCCGCTCGAACACTACCGCCGCACGGTGGAAACGGTGCTTGCCGACCCGGCCGTCGACATGGTGATGGTGATCTACCTCCCCTTCCTCGGCTTAAAGGACATCGATGTCGCTCAGGCCCTCATGGAGATCCGCGCCGCGCACCCCGAAAAGCCCATCGTCGGCGTCTTCATGACGACGAGCGAATTCTTCTCGAAGCTCTCCGAAATGCAGGTGACGGTGCCCTTCTACATGTATTCCGAGGAAGCCGCGGACGCGATGAAGCGCCTCAATGACCAGAGGCTCTGGATGGCGCGCCCCGAGGGCGAATTCCCGGAACTCCCGGAAGACACGAACCGCGTGATGCAGATCTTCCGCACGGCGGCGAACGAAGGCCGGCATGAGCTCACGACGCGCGAATCGCTCGACGTGCTCGATGCCGCGGGCGTTCGCATCTGCCGAAGCGGCATGGCGCATTCCGAAGACGAGGCGGCTGCCGTTGCAGAGAAGACCGGCTACCCTGTCGTCATGAAGATGACCTCGAAGACCACGTCCCACAAGACCGACGTGGGCGGCGTGCGCGTCGGGATCGCGAGCGAGGAGGATCTTCGCCGCGAATACCGCGACCTCATCGGAAAGCTCGAGGCGAAGGGCCTTCTCGAAGGCCTCGAAGGCGTCCTCATTCAGGAAATGGTGAAGTCGAAGCGCGAGCTCGTCACGGGCATCGCCACCGACCCGCAATTCGGGCCCATGGTGATGTTCGGCCTCGGCGGCGTCTTCGTCGAAGTGCTCAAGGACGTTGCCTTCCGCCTCGCTCCGCTCACCGACATCGACGCGAAGGACCTCATTCATTCCGTCAAGTGCGTGAAGCTTCTCGAAGGCGCCCGCGGCTTCACGCCGGCGCAGATGGATAAGGTCGAGGAAACGCTCCTTCGGATCTCGCAGCTCGCTCACGTGCACCGCTTCGTGAAGGAGCTCGACATCAATCCGCTCATGATTTCCGACAAGGACGGCGAGCCCATTGCAGTGGACGCCCGCATTGCCTTTGACCCGGAAGCGGTCAAGCTCGCGCTCTAAGCTTCAAGCCCGACAGCTGACCACCACTCCAGCGGCTTCGCGCGGACTTCTCCCGCCCGAAGCCGCCTTTCTTTCTACAATGACCTGAACCGTCCGCATGACCGGGAAGCGCCGCTAATACGGTATTTCGCTCATTGCGAACGGTCCCGAAGGCCTCAGGCCGGCATAAAATAAGACCTGTTCTCATTTTCGTTTCATGCTTGATTTCAGTCATTACGCGCTTTACGACTCAGCCCGGACGATGCGTCTCTCGCTGGAACCCATGACGCGCACGCAGATGCTCGCAGACTTCCCCGGAGAAATCGTTATTTCCTCGCCGCTTCTCGCGGCCCGGCTTGGGTGTGAGGCAGCGGATGCTGAAGCGATGCAGAGACGCAGAGAGGAATTCGCCGCTTTGGACGAAGAGAGCGCCTTCAGGGTCTGGCTCAACCGGACCCCGGCGCGGGACGGACGCATTGCCTATGTATCCGCTCCCGACTCGCTCCCTGATGTCGAAGAGGAACCCGACTGGGGCATTTCGAGCGCAGGCTTTCTCATTGGAAGCGTCGCCGAAATATCCGAGTGGGTGAAGCGCATGACGGATGCCGACGACCCCGCGTCCATCCTCCGCGAGCTCTCGCGCATTCTTTCCGGATGCTCGGAGCCCCCGCATGCCGCTCAGCTCACTGATCTCTCAACGGGCGCCGTCATCATGACCTGGCCCGTAAGGTGCGCGAATCCCATTCATGCGCTCTCCGCTGCCGCCGAAAGCTGGCCGGAAGTGAGATATCGGGAAGAAGACTTTGACTTTTCTCTCAAAAGCGATCTTGCCGATTGATCTCAGGAATTTGACTCTCATGACCTCACCCGCCCCCAGCCAAGAAGTCCCTCAGGAAGGGAAGCTCTCTGAAGCCGAGCTTCGCAGAATTGCCGAGCTCTGCTCCAAAAACGGAAAACTCGCCGAAGCCATCGTCTCCTGCGTGATGCGCGATCTTTTGAAGAACGGAGACCTTACGGAAGAGGAAGCAGAAGCGCTCTGCGCGCGCTGCGCCAGAGCCGCAGAGGCCGAACACTGCACGAAGGAGCCTAAGAGCGCCTGAGGCGCCTTCGGGATTTGAAAACTCGCCCCCTTGAAGAAGCCGCAGCGCTCCCGATGGAGTCTGCGGCTTGAAGTCGCATCTGCGGAAGAGAATCTTCTCCCAGCGCATGCGGGTTTGAAGAAAAGGCTGACTCCTGTTCGCAAGCGCCAGCCTTTCTCTTCAGGATTCAGAACGCCTTTGCGGCGCCTCTTTTCAGGACCGGGCGAGCTCGATGCCGACGATGCGCCCGAAGGTCACCGTTCTGCCGCAGGCCATGCCGGTGGCGAGGTTCGGGTATTCGTTCGCGAAGAAGCACCCGCTGTCGTTCCCGATCACGTAGAGCCCGGGGATGGGGTTGCCATCGGTGTCGATCGCGTTCATGTGCGTGTCGATCTGGATCCCGTCCATCGTGCAGAGGACGTACCCGGTGTTCTTGGCGCCGTAGAAGGGCGCCTTGTCGACCGGAGTCAGACGGAAGGATTCCTTCCCGTAGTCCTCGTCGATGCCCTTTCTGGCAAGAGCGTTGTAGCGATCAACCGTGCGCTTCAGTTCCTCCGCTGGGAGACCGAGCTTTCGTGCGAGCTCCTCGATCGTATCGGCCTTCACGACGAAGCCCTTTTCAAGCAGCCCGGGCAGCATCCGGTCGCGCACGACTTCGTAGGAGATGTTGGGATCCGCGCCGTTTTCAAAGGGATAAAGCCTCGAGCAGCCGTGCATCTTGAACTGCTGCGCATACGCGGTCCAGTTGCTGTCGAAGAGCGTGTAGTGGCAGTGGCCCTTCTGGTATTCGTCGGCGTGGAGAATGTTTTCGTAGGTGCCCGATTCATTCATGAAGCGGCGTCCGTCCGCATTCACCTTGAGCCAGGGCTGCGAGCCCATCCAGAAGAAGCCGTTGTCGCCCGACTTTGCGGTCTCAACGCCCGTCTTCTGGTCCGGCCTCAAAGCGCACCGGTCGAACATCATCATGGAGTGCGTTTCGTCCATCTTGGCGCCCGCCCAGAGGCAGGCGCGGATGCCGTCGCCGTGGGCGCCGGGCATCGCGCCGTTGCGTCCGATAATGCGGAGGTTCCAGGGCTGGAGCGCTTCCATCATCCGATAGTTCTGCGCGTAGCCGCCCGTTGCCACCACAACGCCCTTTTTCGCGACGTAGCGCACGTACCGGCCGTCTCCGTCCCGGGCAATGCAGCCCGTGACGCGGCCCGCCTTCTTCTCGAGCTTGACCATACGGGTGTTGAAGTCGAATTCCGCACCTTTCGAAACCGCGTAGTCAAGGAGAATGCGGTTTCCGTCAAGGCGCTTCCCCGTGCCGTCGTCCGTTCCTCTCCAGCGCGGAGAATGGCCGGTCGCGAAGTGCTCGTAGCGCGACTCGTCCACCTTGTCGCCCGACTCGTGCCAGAGGTCAACCCCGCGCTCCTTGAGCCGATCGCCGTACCAGTCGATCGTCTCGCCCGACTTTTCGCAGAAGAGCTTCACCAGATCCTGACTCAGATGCCCGGCCGCGTACTGCGTCGCCATCGTCACGAAGTCGAACTTGTCGATCTTCGTTCCCCAGGCCTTCTGGTAGCGGGAATTCAAAGCGCCCAGATCGTTGCGGATGCCGGTTCCCGTCGCAAAGCGGTCGATGCCGATCACCTTTGCGCCGGCTTCCGCTGCCGCCGCCACGGCGAACATGCCGCCCGTACCGCAACCGACCACCAGAATGTCGGTCTCGCGCGTTTTCGCGATGCTCTTTTCGTCGATCTCAGGCGGTTTCCCAAGCCAGTCGCCGTCGTCTCCGGCGTCCGAGTTTTCGATCACTTCAACCGGAATTTCGCCTTTTGCCTGCGCGATGCACTTCGCGGCCGCCTGAGAAACCGCCTTCGACGTGATGGTTGCGCCCGAGACGGCGTCGATGCCCGCGCCCTGAGAAGCCACCAGCATGCGCTTCAGTTCGTTTGCAGCCGCCTGGCCGATGGAAGGCGTCTCGTGCGAAACGTCGAGCACAACGTCCGTAATGCGGTCCTTGTCGAAGGTCATCGTAACGACGACGTCGCCGATGCCCGAAGCTTTGGCCGAATAGGTTCCAGGGCGGTAGATGCCGGCGGGCGATGCGGCGAAGGCCGTGCTCCCGGCCGCCATCGCGGCGCTGCCGACCAGGCTTTTGCGAAGGAAATTTCTGCGCGACAGATCAGTCATTTCGAGTCTCCCTTGAGGATTCATCTTGATGGATCGTATTTTCGAGCCGGGAGCTGCTCCCAGGTCAAGGAGGAGAGCCGCACCCGCATGAAGCGTTTCGAGAGGCTCTAAAGAACCAATAAAATCAGGGAAGGCGAAAAGAGCGACGCCATCGCGATCAATCCATTTCCGTCAATCCGCCCAGAGAACGACCTGTGAAGGCCCAATCCATGCAATATCGAATCGGCGACTTTGCTGCGCACATGGGAGTAACTCCCGACCTTCTGAAGCACTACGAGGATCAGGGGCTGCTCTGGGCCGAGCACCGCGAAAACGGCTACCGCTACTATCCGTTCCAGACGAGTCCGAAATTCCTTGCGGCCATGCAGCTCAAAAGCTACGGCATTCCGATCCGCAGCATGCAGGCGCTCATCAACGATGCGTCTCCGGAAGAACTGATGGCGGAGCTTCAGAGTCGGACCGCCCACATGGAAAAGGAGGCGGAGCGCCTGCGGATGCTGATTGAGGAAGAACGCTCGCTCGAAGCCTGGATGGCGCGCCGGCAGCCTCAAGAGGACGACTGGGAAGTCACCGATTTCGAGAGCTTTTATTTCCTCCCGCATTCCCTCGGTCTCGTCTTTATTGAAAACGACGACATCTACAAAATTCTCCCCGATTGGCTCGGCTGGATGCCGCTCGTCAAATCGACGCTTGCCGTGAGCCCGACGCCGGCAGAAGACGGAACGCTTCCCTCCTCCTGGGGTCTTTCCGTCCGGGAATCGACTGCAAAGGCGGCAGGCATTCCAGTCAATGAAAGCGTTGAGTTCATTCCTTCGGGCAAAGCCTTCATCCTGCATTACGCGGGCCCGGCACGCATGAAGTCCGAGAGACTCCGGGAGGATCCCGACCATCCGGTCCTCGCGAAGATGCGAGCGCTCGGAGTTAAGCCGAGAGGAAGAATTTTCAAGATCGTGCGGCTCAGCGCTCACATGGACCAGCCCGACAGACTCGAATTTGCGGACTACATCGCGCCCATTCTATGAGGCCGGCTTCACTTCGTCCGACATAATCTGCCGCAGACGTGAGGAAAATGATTCCTGAGTGTTTTTCAGGATGTTTTCTTCACGTCATGACTTATTTCGACATTGAGGGCGCCTGCGCGGTCGCGCGATACTATGCGCCTTCGTCCGCTGCCGCGCCGGAACCCGCGCTCCGCGGCCAGGCGGAATGGCTCGCGTCGCGCGAATCGAGCCGGAACCAGAAAATCCGCCTGATGCCAGACGCCCACCCGGGAAAAATCGGCCCGATCGGCCTCGCGATGACCGTGGGCGATAGCCTCCTCCCGGGCCTCGTCGGGATCGACATGGGCTGCGGCGTCACGCTCGCAAAGCTCCGCATGAAGCGGCGCCCGGATTTCGGCGCCTTGTCCGCTTTTGCGCGGGAGCAGATACCCTCGGGCTTTGCGGTTCGAGAGAAGCCCCTCCCGGAGGCCCTCCGCTTCAATTTCGAGCGCTTCAGAGTGCTCCGACACATCAATCTTGAGGGCGCACAGAAGTCGCTTGGGACCCTCGGCGGCGGGAACCATTTTCTCGAAATCGACCGGGATCAAGAAGGCGCCTTCTGGCTGGTTGTTCATTCCGGAAGCCGGCGCCTCGGCGTCGAGGTCGCCGGCCGCTACATGCAGCTCGCGAGCGCTCAGGCGGCAGGGACTCCGGACGGAAAAGTGCCTTTCGAAGAGGCTCCGCTTTCGGGCGGGCTCCTCACCGACTACCTCCTGGACCTCGAGGGCGCCTCTTCGTACGCGGAAGCAAGCCGCCGGGCAATGCTCCGCCTCATCTGCGACGGCATGCGCTGGAAGATGGAATCACTTTTGTCAATCGTGCACAACTATGTCGACTGTTCCGGCACGGTGCCGATTCTGAGAAAAGGCGCGATCTCGGCCAAGGCGGGCGAACCCGTCGCAATACCGATCAACATGCGGGACGGCATTCTCCTCGGCGTTGGTCTGGGAAACGCCGAATGGAACGAATCCGCGCCGCACGGCGCCGGCCGGATTCTGAGACGCGACGCTGTGAAGAGCGTCCTTACCGTCAGGCAATTGCGCGACGAAATGAAGGCGGCAGGCATTCAATCGCCCTCGATCAGCGCGGAAACGCTTGACGAAGCCCCCGAAGCCTACCGGGCGCTCGCCGACATTCTCCCTGCCCTCGCTCCAACCGTCCGGGTGTCGGCAAGGCTCAAGCCCGTCTGGTGCTTCAAAGGCGGAAAAGGCTGATTTTTTTTCGAGGCAATTCCAAATGCTCATGCAGATTTCCTCAGGAAGCGGCCCGGCCGAGTGCGAACTGGCCGTGCTGCTCTTTTTCCGGGCGCTCCGGAAGGAGTTCCCGAACATTGAACTCGTCGACGAACGGCGCGGCAGCGTCGCGGGCGGGCGCGCATCGATCCGCTTCCGCACGCGAGGGGAGATCCCGGATTTGCGAGCGCTCGCCGGCACCATCCAGTGGATCTGTCCGAGTCCGCTGCGGCCTCATCACGGCCGGAAGAACTGGTTCATCGACCTTTCGATCCTCGAGGAGGCGCCGCGCCCGGACACGTCCGGTCCCGTGCGGTTCGAGCGCTTCCGCTCGGGCGGCAAGGGCGGACAGAATGTCAACAAGGTCGAAACGGGCGTGAGGCTCATTCACGCGGAAACCGGCATTGCCGTGCGCGAAACGGGCGAACGATCGCAATGGATGAATCGCCGCCGGGCGGAGGAAAGGCTTCAGGAGGCGCTCGGGGGACTTCGGATCGAAGCGGAGCGCCGGGATGAGGAATGCGCCTGGCACGCCGCCAAAACGCTTGAGCGCGGGAATCCCACGCGGATCTACGTCGGACCTCAGTTCGTTCTCAGGGATTCAAGAAAATAAAGGAAATCCGACATGTACAAAATCCCCTTGAATTCTCAGGGCTGGAAGAAGGAACGACCCGTCGTCGTCATTCTCTCGGGCGCCGGGCTTTCCGCCGAAAGCGGCATTCCCACCTACCGCGACCCGCAGAGCAACTGGAAAACGACGAATGCGTTCGATGCCGAAGAGGCGAAAAGAAACCCGCAGCTCTTTCTCCGGGAAACGAACGAACGGATCCGGGAGTGGAAGGATGCAAAGCCCAATGCCGCGCATTCGGCGATTGCGGATTTCACGCGGCGCCTGCGCGACCGGGCTTCCATCCTCCACATCACTCAGAACATCGACGCGCTCTCCGAGGACGCGGGCGACACGAGCGTCTTTCATCTGCACGGCTCAATTCTGAAGAGCCGATGTCAACACTGCGGCGCGCATTTTCCGAGGCTCGCCCCCTACTCACTCGAGGATGTTTGTCCTGCGTGCGGAAAATCGGACGGCGCCGTCCGGCCCGACATCGTGCTTTTCGGCGATGTCCCGTACGGCATGGACTGGATTCCGGGAGTCATCAGACAAGCCGACATATTCATAGCGGTGGGCACGTCGCTTCTCGTCTACCCGGCCGCGTGGTTCGTCGTAGAAGCCATGGAGCACGGCTGCCTCGACCGGATCCTCATCACGAAGGACCTGCCCGACGAACTCTTCACTGACCCAGGGCATATCGATCTCGACGAAGCCGACAGCCTTTTCGAGTACACCAAGTTCTTCAGAGGATCGGCCGCCCGGATCCTCCCGCAGGTGCTCGAAGGCATTGCATGGGAAATTGAATCGCGCCTGAGCCCGAAGCTTCTTCCCTGAAAAAGGCTCCAGCAGCGGGAAAACGCAAAAACCAAGCAAAAGAAAACCCGGCAATCCTCGTATAGACGCCGGGTTCTCTTTGCGTGAAGGCGTCTCAACTTATCTCAGACGCCTTCCCATTGCGCGAAATCAGCCGCGGGCCTTGAAGACCGCCGCGAGCGACTTGGCAACGTATTCGACATTGCGGTGATTGAGCCCTGCAATGCAGATGCGGCCGTTGCGCACGCCGTAGACGCCGTACTTCTCGCGCAGGAGATCCATCTCCTCGGCGCTCAAGCCCGTGAAGGAGAACATGCCGTGCTGCTTAACGGCAAAGCTGAAGTCGAGGCCTTCGGCCTTGCCGGCGGCGTAAAGCGCTTCGCGCATGCCGACGATGCGGCTTCTCATGCCTTCGACTTCCTTTCTCCAGGAAGCCTGGAGTTCGGGGTCGCCGAGCACTTCAGCAACGATCTGGCCGCCGTGCGTGGGCGGGTTCGAATATTCCTGACGAACGATGCGCTTCATGATCGAGGTGACGACCTGAGCTTCCTTTTCGTTGTCGCAGACGATGTGCAGCGCACCCACGCGTTCGCCGTAGAGGCCGAAGTTCTTCGAGCAGGACGTGGCCGCAAGGAACGTAACGCCTTCGTCGGCGAGGAGACGAATCGCAAAGGCATCTTCCTCGAGACCCGCGCCGAACCCCTGGTAGGCCATGTCGATGAGAGGAAGCAGATCGCGCTCGACCAAGATCTTCACGACTTCGCGCCATTCATCATGCGAAAAGTCAAAGCCCGTCGGATTGTGGCAGCAGCCGTGGAGGAGCACCAGGGTCTTCGCGGGAAGCGCGTTGAGCGCAGCCTTGAAGGCCTCGAAGTCGATGCCCGAGCGGTCGGCCTTGAGATAGGCGTACTTGCCGACTTCAAGGCCGTCGGCCTTGAGAATGGCAATGTGGTTGCCCCAGGTCGGGTCGGACACCACGCCCTGGTTGACGCCGAGGAACTGGTGCGCAAAGGCGGCGGCCAGCTGCAGCGCGCCCGTGCCGCCCAGGGTCTGAATGGTTGAAATGCGGCCCGCCTTAACGGCAGCGTGATCCTTGCCGAAGACGAGCTTCTGCACGCTCGCGCAGTACTGCGGCATGCCGGACATCGGCATGTAGCCGCGCGGCAGGTGGCGTTCAAGGAGACGGCGCTCCGCCTCTTCGACGCATTCCATCAGGGGCAGAAACCCGGCTTCATTGAGATACACGCCGACGCCGAGATTAACCTTCGTTTCGCGCGGATCCTTCTTGAAGAGTTCCACAAGACCAAGAATGGGATCGTCCGGCATGGGGGCGAGAGCTGCAAAATCGCTCTTAAGCATAGTATCTGCTTCCTAAAAAATTGTTCGAATTGACGGAGCCAGAATGTCGGACTTCCGTTGGCGGCAGTACGTCCGACGTCATGAGTTCCATTAATATAGTTCTCCCGGCGCCTCTACTCTCGATTGGAAAACTGCTGCGCATCAAAATTGCATTCGGCAATTTGATTCTGCATCGCTTCAGCTAAGGTGTTTTCCCCAACTTACAGCCCTCTCGCAGAGGCGAATTGCGGACGCCGCAGCCGGGCGTTTTATGATACGCGCTCATCCGCTTCCTTCCTTGTTATTGCAGTAAACTATCGAAATATAAATTTTGATAGTTAAAGTATTGCCATGGATCCTCTGCTTCTCAAAGCTTTCGAATGGACCGCGCTCTGCACGGGCTTCACCTTCCTCTGCACGACGGTGGGCGCGGCCGGCGTCTTCTTCTTCCGTCCGGAAAAGGATACGGCGCTCGCCGAAACCCTTTCCCTCGGCTTTGCCGCCGGGATCATGATTGCCGCCTCGGTCTGGAGCCTCATCATTCCGGGGCTCGAGATGGCCGAAAAGAACGGCTCCATCCCATGGCTCACGGCATCGGCCGGCGTCATCGCAGGCGCGGTATTCCTCAAGTTTCTCGACATGGCGATGCCGCACCTTCATCCGGGATCCGCAACGCCCGAAGGTCCGAAGTCGAAGCTTCACCGCGCCCAGCTTCTCTTCCTTGCGATTACGCTGCACAACATTCCGGAAGGCGGTTCCGTCGGCCTCACCTCGGGGCTTGCCGCCATGTCGGGCGACCCGCTCGCACTCTCCTCGGCCTTCGCGCTTGCGCTCGGCATCGGCATTCAGAACATCCCCGAAGGCGCCGCTGTTTCGCTTCCGCTCCTTGGTCAGGGCGTTCCCCGCATGAAGGCCTTCCTCTTCGGCGTGCTCTCCGGGCTCGTTGAACCGGTCTTCGGCCTCATCGTCGTTGCGGCGATATCCGTCTTTCTCCCCGTCATGCCCTTCATGCTTACCTTTGCGGCTGGCGCGATGCTCTACGTGGTGGTGGAAGAACTCATCCCCGCAGCGCACCTCTCGAAGCACTCCGACATCGGCACGATGGCCCTGATTGCAGGCTTCGTCATCATGATGGCGCTCGACACCTCGCTCGGTTGAGAAAACGCAAAAACATAACGAATGACGGAATCAAAAACCGACTGAAAACAAAACTTAATCCGCGCAGAATGCCATAATGGATTTCAAAGAGAGGGGCGGAAAGCCGCTCCTCTCTCTTCCGCATTTTCGGAAGGAAAAATTCATAAAAGGAGGCATCCATGCGTGTGCTTATTCCCGTGGACGGCAGCATTTCCTGCCGCAACGCTCTTGACCTTCTTGCCGCGCGCGCACGCCGCATGCAGGTGAAGCCTGAAGTCACCCTCATCAACGTCCAGCACCCGGTGCCCATGGGCGTCATGACGCAGTTCGGCCTCGATGCCGTTCGCGCCGCCGCTGAAAAGGAAGCCAAAGGGATCTTTGCCGACCTTGAGGGCAGTCTTGCCGTCACAGAGCTTGATCCCGCGGAAAAGATCGGGTTCGGCATTCCGGGCGAAGTCATTTCAAAGGAAGCCGATGACGAGGCGTGCGACCTCATCATCATGGGCGCGCGCGGAATCTCCCCCGCGAAGAGCTTCTTCCTCGGGTCGGTATCGAGAAACGTGCTCGCCAACACGATGAAGCCCGTGCTCCTTGCGCGCGGCGAGTCGCTCCCCGACCGCGAGAATCTGCGGCTCGTGCTTGCCGTCGACGGCTCCAACTACGGCGCCGCGGCAGCGCAATTCATCAGCGAAAATCCGGGCTTCTTCGGACCTGCGCCGAAGGTGACTGTCGTGAGCGTCATGCGCGACTATTCCGACCTCACGCGTGCGGGCGTCACGGACTACGAACCGATTCTGCGCGACACGCGCGAGCGCTGCGAAGCGGAGAACACGCGCCTCTGGGAAGAAGCGACGGAACCCGTCCTCGACATCCTCAGGAAGGCCGACATTGAAGCCGAAGCCGTCCGCCTGACGGGCAGCCCTGCCGAAGAGATCACGAAGTACGCAAAGGACCACGCCGACATGATCGTCATGGGCTCGCACGGCTGGGGCCGCTTCAAGTCCGCAGTGCTCGGCTCTACGGCCACAAAGATCGGCGCGCTCACGCACCTTCCGGTGCTCCTCATCCGCATTGAGGATTAGGGCGGCTCCCTCTGAAGGGGCCTTCCGCAAAAACAACATTTCTCCGCGAGGCGCCCCAGGGGGCCTCCGGAGAAAAAACAAAATGAGGGAAAAAATGAGAGTCATCATTCCGATCGACGGCAGCGCCTCCTCCTCAGAAGCCATCCGATTCATCGGCGAACGCGCCCAATATATGAGCGAAAAGCCTGCGCTCGAACTTCTTTATGTCGAGCCTCCGGTTCCCGACGACGTCATCGACCGCATCGACATCGAAGCGCTGCGGACGGCTTATGAAGCTTCGGCGAAGAAAAAGCTCGCTGGCTCCGAAGCCGTTGCCCGCGCCGCGGGGCTTGCGTCTGAACCCAAAGTGCTCTCGGGCGACTGCGGCCCGGCGATTGCGCGCGAGGCGAAAGCGTTCCGCGCCGGACTCATTGCCATGGGCTCGAGGGGGCTTTCTCCCGCAAAGAGCTTCTTCCTCGGCTCCGTCTCGAGAAGCGTCATCGAACACGCTCAACTGCCCGTTCTTCTCGTGCGCGAAAAGGGACTTCCCGAACGGGAAAGCCTGAGGGTTGCGCTCGCGGTCGACGGGTCCGAATACGGCACTGAGGCGGCTGAATTCATCGTTGAAAACGCCGCGCTTTTCGGTCCCCGCCCAACGGTCGACGTCATTTTCGTCACGCTCGACTATGCCGGAATCGCCCGCAGCGATGTCGACTTCATCGCGCCCGAAAGCGCCCGCGCCTACCTGAAGAAGGAAGCCGAGGACGAATGGGAAAAGGCCGTCAGGCCCGTCCTCGACATCCTCGCCTCAGCCGGCATTGATGCCGAACCCGTGAAGCGCGCGGGGGAACCGGCGAAGGAAATCGCAGGCTACGCCGACAGAAATGCCGACATCATCGTCATGGGTTCTCACGGCTGGGGCCGCCTCAAATCCGCCGTTCTCGGCTCAACCGCCACAAAAGTGGGCGCCCTCACGCAGACCCCGGTGCTTCTCGTTCCCGCAGGCGTTGCCTCGTAAGCCCTTCACCGGCAGCAAATCATTCAAAAAGGAATTCATCTCATGAGAATCATCATTCCGAGCGACGGCAGCGCCTCCTGCCGCGAAGCCATCCGGTTCATCGGCGAGCGCGCGAAATTCATGCGCGAAAAGCCCGTCGTCGAACTCGCGAACGTGCAGTACGCGATTCCGGAGAGCATCATCGACCGCTTTGGTCTTGAAGCGGTCTGCACCGTTTATGAAGCCGAAGGCCGCGCACAGCTCGCTGAATGCACGAAGACCGCAGAGCGCGCAGGACTCTCCGTTGAAACGCGGGTTCTCTACGGCGAATGCGGCCCGGCGCTCTCCCGCGAAGCGCAGGTTTTCCGCGCGGACCTCATTGCCATGGGCTCCCGCGGGCTCTCCCCCGCGAAGAGCTTCTTCCTCGGGTCCGTCTCGAGAAGCGTGCTCGAGCACTCCTCGCTTCCCGTCCTTCTCGTGCGCGATAAGGGGCTGCCCGAGCGCGAAAACATGCGGATTGCGCTTGCGGCCGACGGCTCCGACTACGGCGAAGCGGCGGCGCACTTCATTGCCGAACACATGGATCTCTTCGGACCCGGACTCACCGTCGACGTGATCAGCATCGCGCCCGACTACGTGAGCCTTGCCAGGAACGAGATCGACGGCGTCTCGCCCGCGAGCTCGAGGGAATTCTTTGAAAAGGAATCCCAGAGTGCCTGGGAGAATGCCGTGAGTCCGGTGCTCGCCGCGCTGACGGCTGCCGGCATCGACGCCCGGCCCGTGAGGCGCGAGGGCGATCCGGCCGAGGCGATTTCGGCCTATGCCAATGAAAACGCCGACATCGTCGTGATGGGCTCGCACGGCTACGGCCGCTTCAAGTCCGCCGTTCTCGGCTCGACCGCCGCACGCGTGGGCGCGCTCTCCGAAATCCCGGTGCTCGTGATCCGCCTCCCCGAGGATCTTCAGATCTGACTTTTAAAAGAATCCTCTCTCAGAAGAGAAAACTGCTTATGCGCATTCTTGTTCCCGTTGATGAAAGCAGCCAGAGCTGCCGCCTCATCCATTTTCTTCTTGAACGCGATTCGCTCCTCGGCACCGATCCGGAGATTGAGCTCGTCAACGTCCAGTATTCCGTGCCGGAATCGCTCATCCGTCTTTTCGGCCTCAACGAAGTCAAAAAGTACTATCAGGATACGGGCGTCAACGTTTTCGAGGACCTCCAGAAACAGACGGGCTTCCGTTCGAAACTGCGCACCGCAACGGAGCGCGTGATGTACGGCGACGTCGTGAAGATGCTCGCCGAGGAGGCCGAAGCCTCGAAGGCCGACCTGATCGTCATGGGCGCCCGGGGGCTCAGCCCGGTGCAGGGCCTCATCTTCGGCTCGGTCTCGAACGGCCTCCTTGCGAGGACGCATGTGCCGATGCTCGTGGTCCGCGACGAATCGAAGCTTCCCGAAAAGAAAATGCGGGTCGGCATCCTCGTCGACGGTTCGGCCTACGGGGCGGCTGCCGCCAACTATGTGCTCGAACACCTTGAACTCTTTGGTGAAGACCCCGAGTTCACGGTCGTGCACTGCGCCGAACCCGTGCCCGATCCCATCACGCCCAACCCGGTGAACCCGATGATGCCGGTGCTCTCGCGCGAGGAGATCGACGAAGAGCAGCAGACGCGCTTCCATGAAGCCGTTCAGCCGGTGCTCGATCCCTTTGAAGTGGCGGGTCTCAGCGTCAGGGCGCAGCTCCTTGTCGGCGAGGCCGACCTCGAGCTCCCGCGCTTTGCGAACGGAAACCTCGACCTCATCGTCATGGGCTCTCACGGCCGCGGAAACTTCACGGCTGCGGTTCTGGGCTCCACCGCCATGCATATTGCGGCGGAAACGAAGGTGCCGATGCTCGTGATCAGGAAATAATTTCTCCCTGACGCATCAGACGAAGCGGCCCGGAATACCAAGCGATTCCGAGCCGCTTTCCGTTTTGGACCCGGGCGGTGCTCATGAGAGCGCCTCCCGGGCTTGACCCCTAAAGGATCAGTCCTTCTTTGAACGGTTGGCGAAGAAGTTGACCTTCTGGATGTCTTCCGTGCGAACCGTAAAGACCTGGTTGAGCAGATCCTCGGTCAGGGCTTCCGCATCGGCCATCGCCTGAATGCTGAAGTGGTCGAGATCGGCCTGAGCCTTCTTCGGATCGGCCTTGACGGTCTTCACGTATTCCGCTTCAAAAGCGGCCTGGCGCTTCGCAAGATCCTTTTCAAAGTCCGCATAGGCCTTCGTCACGATGGGCGCGAGCTTCGGATAGTCCGTCATCACGAGGGTCTGGAGCTTCCTGAACTTCCAGTAGAGGCTCGAGGAGTCGGCCTTGTCCGTGCCCTCGCCCCAGTGCTTCGGATAGGCGGACATGCCCGAATAGATCGGCACGTAGACGGAAAGATCCGCCATGCCCATCGCGAGATAGGTAACCTCGCCGATTGCCTTCGGGAGCCACGGACGAACCTGCATCACGTGGGATTCGTACGTGCGGAAGACGCTGATCGGACGATAGGGTTCCGCGTCGCCCTTGAGACCATTCGTATACGGGTCGTGCGAAGCGAGTTCGCCCGATTCGTAGTGGTTGCGCAGAATCGTCTTGAGGTCCTCAACCGTCACCTTGCTGTCGGGCGTCGCCCAGACCGGGAAGCTGCGGCCGTCCGTCACCTTCTGATTGAGCGACGGCGTCAGAATCTTCTGCACCTGCCAGACGCGCGGATCGTTGTAGTCGCGGTCGCGGGCATCGTCGCGCGTATAGGCCTTCGAGAAATTGAATTCCCCGTCCTTCTTGGGATCATAGAAGCCGTTCTTCGTCGCCCATTCAACGAGCGTCTTCGAAGCGAGGAAGTCCGGGCTCTTCGGGTCGTACTTCTGCAGACGCCCCTGGTTGCCCGACGCGAAATACTTGTCCTTGGGCGTCTTCTGGGCGAGCCACTGATGGCCCGTCCCGGTTTCGAAGTACCAGACTTCCTTTTCGTCCATCAGGACGACGCCGAAGCCTTCGCCCGCGCCGATCGTTTCGACGATATGGCCGAGAAGCTCAACGCCTTCGCGGGCCGTCTTCGCGCGCGGCAGAAGCACTTCGGGGATGTCATCCTCGGTAATGCCCGTGGCTTCGTTATAGGGGTCAATTTTGAGCGCATCGTCGCGCGCAAAGATCGATTCCGTGCCGGAGAAGCCCACGCCCGCCTCGTTGAAGCCCGTAGCGCCGTGCACCTGGGTCTTCCAGTTCGGAACCGTGGTGTAGCGCATGCCGTTCTCAGGCAACGGATATTCAAAGTTGTTGGCGCCATGGTGGTCGGCCGTGCGGTACATGCCCTTCACGCCTTTCGTCGCCGGATGAATCACAAGGTGCTGGGCCTTGAGCGCAGAGCTGTCGGCAGCGCGGGCGATCAGGATCGAACCGTCGGCGGTGGCGCCGGAACCCACCACAACGGTGGTGCAGGCGAGCGCGGAACCGCAGGCAAGCGCGGCAGCGGCAGCAAGGGCGGCGAGCTTGAAATGACGCATGAGTATTCTCCTCACAAATGGCTGGAGAGGCTCTTTTTCTCATCATCACGCCGGAAGTATTTCGGGAATCTCTGGTCAGGAGTCCCTAAGGGACGGCGTGAAAGCGAAAGGAGTCTCTAAAACTCAGGGGAGACTTAGCGGCTCCCCTTTGAACACGTCGATTCTGATCCATCTAAGCAGAAGTGCCTAGAGGAGAAAACACCCATGGTCCATTCCGGCACGACGGCGGTGCGTATTGCGAACGCCCGTTTTCAGGACTTCCCGGCGGGTTCGATGTCAACCTGATGCGGGTCGCCGGCTTTCGGTTCCGGGAAGAAATGCGAAATGCCTTTTACAAGAAAGCCCACGAGAAACGCGGAGATTACAGTGCCTTCCCGAATTCCCGTAATCGTGCCGAGGACTGCAAGCGAGAGAATCGCGGCAATGATGACGAGCGCGACGTCGTTTACGACCTTCATTGTCCCGAAGGATTTCCGCAGAACCGCCGCGTAGACGATGACGACGCCTTCGCCCGGCTGCACGATGGTTTTGGAGCGAATCTGGAGGAAAACGCCGACGGCAAGCACCACGCTTCCCACGACGCTCATCGCAAGCCCCATCACCCAGTCATCGGGCGCATGCGCGCCGAGAAGCATCATGTTGAGGTCGATGAAGAGCCCGAATACGAGTACCGCCGGGATCTGGAGGAGATTGAGCACCGTGAAGCGGCTTCTCAAAAGCATCGCCTCGATGAGGACGAAGAAGACGTTGAGAATGAAGGTCGTCGTGCCGAAGGTGAGCGGAAAGATCTTCGAGAGCACGAAGGGAAGCGAACTGATGGGCGTCGTGCCGAGGCCGGAGAGCGCCGTGCAGCTGATCCCGAAGGTTGCGCACTCGATTCCTGCGAGAAGCATCAGGATGCGGCGGACGGGATTTCGGAAGCGTTTCGAGTGGAGAGAATTCTGCATGGGCGACTGACCTCTGAAGCGCCGGAGTTTAGCACTTGAAACATTTGATAACGACGCTCTTATCCCTGCTGGATTCCTTACCGCGGCAGCGCGGAGAAGATTTTCAGCCGCACGCACGATTGATCGTCCTTGCGTTCAGAACGCGCATCTCTGCTCTTCTTCAGAACGCATGAAAACTTACGCCTCAGCGCGCATCTCACAGAATCAATCACTCCGAATTTGATTCGAGCTGCAGCTGCATCAATTAATCAGGAAATAAACGCCATTCAGTTATTACGGTTTGATTGAGCCGGCTTTTGCTTCAAATTCCAATCCGCTTTTAAAGTAATGTTGTTTAAAAAAGATAATGGAAAACCCTAAATCTTTAAATAAGCATTTATCATCTGCCATGTATATCAAATAAATAAGAAGGTGAACTCCACCCCCTGTAAAACCTTCCCAGTATCAAATGATCACAGCACGCAGAACTGCGGCCGGACAAACTTCGTTCGCAGACGTCTCTTCTGCCATTGGCGTCTGTCATTGAATAGCAGGCAGCGGCTTCTCTGAAGTTCGCTCCCTGCTATTCCTTTTCGGGGAAAGGCAGCTTCAATCGATATCAGGTATTGGTCTAAAAATGTCGAAAGATCAAGTCATTACCCCCCCCCCACCCCCCTGAACAAACCGACCTCACCCATTCAATTTATGTCCGTCAGAACGAGACTCCGACGGATAGAGCAGCATCCAGAATCGTCATGCCCGCGTCAAAAATAGACGACCGCATCAGACCGAGCTATGCGTCAGACCATAAGCGCGAGGCCGCTGCATTTCTCTTTTCACAGGGTCACGGATATCACAAGACGGCGTGGCTCCTCGAGCTCCCCGAGGCTACTGTCCGCGAATGGCTCCGCAGCTGGAAGAAAGGAGAATTTCAAACCAAACTGCCCGTTCGTCAGTATCGATATACCGAAGAGCGAAAGCAGGAAATTATTGCTATGCGAAAACGCGGCATGAGTTGGAATGAAATCTACAAACTCACCGGAATATCGGCAGCAACCATCAGAAAATGGATGCCGAAAGGTTCATTAATAACAACCGGCAATGCTTCGCACAGGGGGGGGGGGGAGAGTTAATCCCTTATTTCATGGAAAACGTGTTTTCAAAACAACACTTAAACAGCAGTAAATTCATATCTTTCAATGATATTTATGGATATTATCAAGATTTGACAATTCCTCAATAAGAATCGAATTAATGTCATTGATAATACTTTTTCGTTCGTGAGGGGGAATCCCTTGCGATTTCGTCCTTCCCTTGTGAAGGTTCCGGCAGACAGAAGCTGTTTGGCGATGGTCTCTGCCTGTCATTTCAACGAGTACTTCCCGCAAGGAATTCCCTGGCGGGAAGACTAGCAAATTTCGAGTATTCAAAATGAAGAAGACCCTTGCTTCTCTCGCAGTTCTCGGCGCTTTTGCCGGTTCTGCCGTCGCAGCTGATGTGACGCTTTACGGCCTTGTCGACTACGGCTTCGGCTATCAGCACACCGATGGCGACACAACCGCTGATGCCAACGACTCCTTCCAGATGAAGTCCGGCCAGAACAGCGGCTCGCGCTTCGGTCTCAAAGGATCGGAAGACCTCGGCAACGGCCTCAAGGTCGGCTTCGTCCTTGAGAACGGCTTCGCCGGCGACACGGGCGCATTCTCCACGTCCGGCAAGCTCTTTGATCGTGAAGCGCAGCTCAATCTTTCGGGCGCCTTCGGCACGATCGCCTTCGGCCGCATGGGCCAGCTCGCAAGCGCCAACGGCACTTTCGGCCTCCTTGGTCAGACATCTCCCTTCTCCTCGGGCTGGGGCGACTCGATCGGCCAGAAGTTCGTGACCGCTGACGGCTGGACGCGCTTTGACAACACCGTCACCTACGCCACGCCGGAATTCGCCGGCTTCAAGGTTTACGCTCAGTATTCCTTCAAGAACAGCTCGACTGAAGACGGCGAGGAAGGCAAGTCCGCCGCCAACCGCTACTACGGCATCGCCGCCACCTACAAGGCCGAGAACCTCTACCTTGTCGGCATTGTTGATTCCATCAACCACGGCAAGCAGATGTACTTTGCCGGTGCTCCTCAGAACTACACCTACGATGCCGACCAGCTGACAGTCACCCTCGGCGGCAACTACGACTTCGGCGTCGCCAAGGTCTACGCGATGGGCCAGTACTTCCAGAACGCAATCTCCGTCGGCCAGAAATACATTACTGATTCCGGCTTCGGCAAGTTCGGCTACACATTCGGCGACACCGCCGGATGGGAAGGTGCTGACGGCTACGGCCTCGCGCTCGGCGTCGGCGTTCCCGTCCTCGGCGGCACTGCCAAAGCGCACGTCGGATACATGGATGCGGAAGCCGCGGAAGACAGCAGCAGGAAGCTCAGCCGCTGGAACGTTGCAGTCGGCTACGACTACAACCTCAGCAAGCGCACTTCCGTCTACAGCGCCGCTGCGTATACCAAAGATGACAACACGGACTACACGGGTCTTGAACCTTCGTCCGTCGAAGTCATTGCCGGCCTGATCCATCGCTTCTAATCATCGAGCGGCAGGTCCGGGTTTAAGAGCCTTTTCCCGGACTCGATCTCTCGCCGTGTCCACCCGGGTATTGCACGTGCCCTGGGTGGACTTCTTTTTCGACGTCTCGCGGAGGTGCAGAACGGCCGGAGAGCCGGAACGAAAACCGAAATTGGAGTCGGTTGAATTCGGAAATTCAATTAGGGAAAAAACGATAGTCGTCTCCTCTGCTTCAACTCTAGGATGACCCAATCATCCGGCGATCCTCGATTGCCGCAAAGTCAAAGAATAGGAGAACATCATGCACGGCATTTCACGCCGCGAATTCGCGCGCTTCACGATTCTCTGCGCGGCAGCCGCCGCTGCGCCGATGGCCGCCCACGCCTTCGGCGGGCCGTCAGGCGCCGCCACGATCTATAAGAACCAGGGCCACCTCGGCGAACTCATCACGAACCCCTACAAGATTGCTCCGCTCACAGCCATCATCCGCAACGGCGGCTATGTCGTGAGGAATGCAAAGGTGCGCATTCTCCCCAAGAAGGACGGTCAGGAAATCGCCTACGCCGTCTCCGACGCGCAGGTTCTCACCCACGGCGGCATCCCGGTCTTCGGTCTCTATCCGGACTACCGCAACACCGTTGAAATCACCTACGACCGGATCTACAACGGCAAAACCGAACACTTTACCGACAAGGTCTTCATCCGTACGCAGCCGGTCTACGGACTCGTGCCGTTCCCGAAGGCCGAGGTGAAGAAGGCTGCGGAAGGAAAATTCGCCGACCGCCTCTACTACATCAACAACATCGGCGGCAACAACAATACCCGTCATGCCGTCTGGAACAACCCTGAAGGCGGGGCGCTTCAATGGTCGTCCTATCCTCTCAACATGGTGATCGACACCAAGGGCGAAATCCGCTGGTTCCTTTATCCGGAAGGCATCTACAACGTCGATTCTCTCTATGACGGCGGCATCATGATGGGCCTGAGGCAGAACGACGACGGCGCCATCACCTGGGGCTACGGCCAGCACTACGTCAAGTACGACATCATGGGCCGCGAAATCTGGAACCGCCGGCTGCCCTACGGCTACAACGACTTCAGCCATACGATGGACGCCGCTCAGAACGGGCACTATTTCCTTCGCGTTGCCTCGTCGAACTTGAAGCGCCTTGACGGCAGAAACGTCCGCACCGTGCGCGACATGATCATTGAGGTTGATGCCAACGGCACCGTCGTAGACGAGTGGCGCCTCTGGGATATTCTGGATCCCTACCGCAATACCGCCATCAAGGCGCTCGACCAGGGCGCCGTCTGCCTCAACATCGACCCGAAGCTCGCCGGCAAAACGCTTTCCGACGAGGAACTTCAGAAACTCGACACGGAAGCGCATTTCGGCGACATCGTCGGCACCGGTCCGGGCCGCAACTGGGCCCACGTCAATTCCGTCGACTACGACCCGACCGATGACTCCATCATCATATCCTCCCGCCACCAGTGCGCCGTCATCAAGATCGGCCGCGACAAGAAGGTGAAGTGGATCCTCGGCGCATCCCGTGGTTGGAAGAAGCCCTGGAGCGATGCGCTCCTCACTCCGGTCGACGCCAAGGGGAAGCCCCTTGCCTGCGACGACGCTTCCTGCTCGAACACCGACTTCGACTGGACCTGGACGCAGCACACGGCCTTCAGAATCGACAGCAAATCGGACAAGAAGGTCATGTACCTTTCCGTCTTCGACAACGGCGACGGCCGCGGGTTTGATCAGCCGCCGCTCCCTGACATGAAGTATTCGCGAGCCGTCATCTACCGCATTGACCAGGAAAAGCGCACGGTCGAGCAGATCTGGGAATACGGCAAGGAAAAGGGGCACGAATGGTTCAGCCCCGTGACGAGCCTCGTGGAATACATGCCCGACAAGGATTCCATCATTGCCTATGCCGCGACGGCCGGCGCCAATTACGATCTGAAGACGGGCGGCCTCACGTCGGCGCCGAACCCGTACCTCGACGAATTCGAGTGGGGTTCGACTGTCCCGGCCGTTGAGATTCAGTTGAAGAACACCACGGGCTACCAAGCGTTCGCCTTTGACGTGCATAAGGCCTTCAACGGCGTGATCCGCTAAAACCTCTCGATCCTAAAAAAGCCGCGCCTCCTTCATCGGGAAGCGCGGCTTTTTCAATGCTTGAGAACGAAGTTCCTTTGGACCGCAGGAATGTTCCAGCGATCCAAAGATGGCAGCAGGCCGTTACTTGAGATCCTTGGCGGCCGTTTCCGCAGCGACAACGCCCGAGACGATTGCCCAGGAGTTCATCATCGCGGTCATGGAGTCTGCGCCATTGGCGCCGCCCACAACGCAGCCCGCACCATAGAGGCCCGGGATGGGGTTGCCCGCCTTGTCGAGAATCCGCATGCCGCCGTCGGCCTTGAGGCCGCCCAAGGTCGTCTGGTAGCGGACCTTCTGCTCAACAATGTGATAAGGACCTTCGCCGAGGCCGCCCGTGATGCGGCGGTTGAAGTCCTTGTCGGCACCAGCCTTCACCATGTCGTTCCAATGCGCGACCTGAGCCGCAAGGCCCTTGGGGTCAATGCCCATCGTCTTCGCGGCATCCTCGAGGTTCTTCGAAACCGCCATCACCGGACGGCCGTTGTTGACGATCTTCGTCCATTGATCGAGCGAAGCGGCATCGGGAACAAGCTTGTCTTCAAGCGACTTCGCGACGTACTGCTTCCAGGCGGCCGCATCCATCACGATGTAGGCGATCGACCCCGGCTGCTCGATGGTCTTGTCCGTGAGGACGCCGAGGCCTGCGTTTTCATCCACGAAGCGCTTGCCGTCGCGGTTGACGTAGATCGCGCCCGACTTCTTCATCGTATCGGTCGAGGAAGCGGTTGCAGCAAGGCCGTGGTGCGGACGCGTTTCAACGCCCTGCGGGTACATCTTCACGAGGTCAAGGTTGATCGTGCCGGCGCCGATCTTCGTCGCCATCTTGAAGCCGTCACCCGTTTCGCCGTCAACGCCGTAGAAGAGGTAGTTCTTCATCTTCGGGGGCAGCATCGACTGGTCGGCGCCGTAGCCGCCCGAAGCGAGAATCACCGCCTTCGACGTGAGTTCAACCGTGTTCCCGGCGGCATCCGTCGCCTTCACGCCGATCACGCGGCCCGACGGGTCGCGAATGAATTCCTGCGCGCGGGTTTCGAGCATGAGCTTCCCGCCCATGCCGAGGAACTTGTCCTTCATCAGGTGGAGGAAGTTGACCGAACGGCCCTTGACGCCGAGCTGGCGGTTCGCGGAATGGTCCGGATACTGCGTGGCGGCAGGACCATACGGAATCTTCATGTCGTAGATGAGCCAGTCGACAACGCCGCCCACCTTTTCGGTCACCATCTTGACGAGGACCGGGTCGTTTCTGTCCTTGCCGACGCGGAAGATGTCCTTGTAGGCGAGTTCAGGCGAATCCTTCGTCTCATGCATCACGTCGCGCTGGTATTTCGAACCCGTCGCGATGAGCGTGCCGGCATTGAGAACCGTGGCGCCGCCGATGGTCGGCATCTTTTCGATGAGGATCACCTTCTTGCCGAGGGTCTCGGCCTTAACGGCAGCGGAAATGCCCGAGCCGCCGGCACCCACCACGACGATGTCGGCATTTTCCTTAATGACCTTCTTGGCGGTCTTCTTGGGCACAACGGCCGCGGCAAACTGCGCCGGGTCGCCGCCCGCAGCGCGGATGGCGTTTGCAACAGCGCCCTTGATGCCGTTCGACGTCATCGTGGCGCCCGTCACGGCATCAACACCCGTCGACTGAGCCTGAACGATTTCGCCGGGAATGCGCGCAAGCGCCGCGTCCGAAATGCCGGCGGTTTCCGAATGCTTCACGACCTTCACGTCGGCAATATGACCGCTCTTAACGGTCATTTCGACGACCACGGCGCCGTTTCTGCCCTGGCCTTCGCCCTTCCAGGTGCCGTCCTTCAGGGCAGCAGCGGATGCGGAGGCGGCAAGCACGCCGCCGAGGGCGAGCGCGATGCCGAGTTTGGCGAATTTCTGCATATTTCTCTCCTTATGCATGAGTATTTGCAGGCGGGCGTCGGGGTGTCTTTTTCCCCGCAGTCGCTGCGAATGCCCTTTGATTGTGAAATGCACGATAGCCCTTTGTGATTACCTCTGACAAGATGCGCTTTTGCTTTAAACCAAGTGTTTACATGCAAGGGTTTACGCGCACAACGATGCAGATCAAAAGAGAAACGCCTTGTCATCGTTTTGTCATATTTTCTTAGTCCCGCTGTCATGCGGCATCCCGACAATCCGCGCTGTCCTTGAAATCCTTTCTCTCAAAACAAAACCTCCCTGAGCGAGGTCAGCAACCTATGGACAGCTACTATCTCGTGATGCTCGCCTTCCTCGGCGTCATCGCAATCATCGACCTCTTCGTCGGCGTCTCGAACGATGCCGTGAACTTTCTTAATTCCGCGCTCGGCTGCCGGATTGCCAAATTCCGCACGACGATGTGGGTGGCGACGGCAGGCGTGCTTTTGGGCGCCACCTTTTCGTCCGGCATGATGGAGATTGCGCGCTCGGGCGTCTTCAATCCGCAGATGTTCAGCTTTGCGGAAATCATGGTGATCTTCTTCGCCGTCATGGTGGCGGACGTGATTCTGCTTGACGCCTTCAATACGCTCGGGCTTCCCACGTCGACCACCGTTTCGATCGTCTTTGAGCTCCTCGGTTCCGCAATCGCCGCGGCCTGCTTCAAGCTCGTCGCCGACGGGGCGTCCCTCACCGAAGTCGCCGACTACATCAACAACTCCAAGGCGCTCACGATCATCTCGGGCATTCTGGTCTCCGTGGTGGTCGCCTTCGTTTCGGGCGCCGTCATTCAGTACATTGCCCGCCTGATCTTCTCCTTCCGATTTGAAGGCGCCTACCGCAAGGTGGGCGGGGTCTACGCGGGCCTTGCGATCACGGCGATCATCTACTTCCTCGTCATGAAGGGCGCGAAGGGCGCTTCCTTCATGCGACCCGAATGGATCGACTGGATCAACGCCAATACGACCGTCATCCTCGCGACCCTCTTCATCGGGCTCACGATTGTCTTCCAGGCGTTCATCAGCCTCTTCAACATCAACGTCTTCAAAATCATCATTCTTGCGGGCACCTTTTCGCTCGCCTTCGCTTTTGCCGGGAACGACCTCGTGAACTTCGTGGGCGTCCCGCTTGCCGCCTACGATGCCTACCGCGAATGGGCGGCCTCGGGCGTTTCCGACGGCGCCTTCATGATGGGCGGGCTCCTGAAGCCCTCCACTGCTCCGACGGCCTTCCTCCTCTTCTCGGGCCTCGTGATGGTGCTCACCCTCTGGTTCTCGAAGAAGGCGCACCGCGTCATTCAGACCTCCATCAACCTTTCTTCCGCGCAGTCGGGCGAACAGGAGCAGTTCGGCGCATCGCTGCCCGGCCGGATGATCGTGCGCGCCTCGATGACGCTCGGAAGCGTCATTCACCAGATCATGCCGGGGACGCTCTCCCGCGCGCTCGCAAGCCGCTTTGAGCCTGCGCCCGTTGCGGAAGGGACGCAGCCCCTTCCTTTCGACTACGTCCGCGCTTCGATCAACCTCGTCCTCTCGGCGATTCTGATTGCCTCAGCCACGTCCCTCAAGCTCCCGCTTTCGACCACCTACGTCACCTTCATGGTCGCGATGGGCTCGTCCTTTGCCGACGGCGCCTGGGACCGCGAAACCGCCGTCTACCGCATTTCGGGCGTCCTCACGGTGATTTCGGGCTGGTTCATCACGGCCCTCTGCGCGAGCACGCTCGCCGGCATCGTCGCGACCCTCGTCTTCTTCGGCGGCGAAATCATGGCGGTGATCCTCGGACTCGCGGCGATTGCGCTTCTCGTACGCTCGAACATCAGGGCGACCCTCTCGGACGACTCGCTCGTCAATCAGAGCAACGTCCGCTACGATGCCCCGACCATCCGCACCATGATCGATGAGAAGGCGCCGGAAAATCTCCGCCGCTCGATCGAACTCTGCCGCTCGATCCTCGACGGCCTCCTCTCCGACCGCGAATCGGCCTTGAGAAGCGCCAAGTCGGATGCCTCGGAATTCTTCGACGACCTCTCGGCCGCCCGCGGCATCTACTACCGCATGGCGCTCTCCGACAAGAAGCCCTCTGAAGCCGATTTCGATGCCCGCTACTGCTACTTCCGCGCGTTCACGAACATGCGTGAAGTCGGCCGTTCGCTCCAGGGCCTCGCGAAGCTCGCCCTCGACCATGTCGCGAACCGACACCGCGTGTATGAGGGGCGCCTCGCCGACGACCTGAGAACGCTCGTAGGCCTCCTTGAAGCCATGAGCAAATCTGAGAACGGCAATCCCGACATCGCGGTCTTCCACGCGAATGCCCAGAAGGCGCTTCAGGCCATCGACCGCCTCCAGAGCGAGCTCCTTCGCGCCATTCCGGCCGAAGGCATCTCGATCAGAGGGTCCGAGCTCTACCTCACCTTCCTCCTTTTCGCACGCGAACTCATCAACCACTATGAGATCACGGCGATGATCCAGACGAAGGTCAACGCGCTCGCTCAAGAACCCTAAATACCTCGCAAGCGGCCCATAAACCGCTCTCACCTCCGGCCGGCGTTGATTTCAAAACGCCGGCCTTTTTTACATTCGGCTCCCGATGATAGGCTTTGGCCTATGGTTTTTATAGATAACTAAGTATTTGACTTATATAGAAACTATTCATAAACTTTCAGTCATCAGGAGGAGGAGCGATGAAAACGCATCCCCTCAGACCCCTCAAAACAACCAGAAAGGAGAACACCGCCATGGCTGAAGAGCTCCTCAGAGACCGATTCACGGATCTGATGGCGAAGTTCACGGCGTACTTCGGCAAGCACCTGCCCGACGACGTCATGAAGAGCCTCACGGAAATGCGTGCCGAACAGACGACCGACATTGCCAACACCATCTACGACGCCATGTTTACCGATATGGCGCTCGCCAGGAAGAACAACGTTCCGCTCTGCCAGGACACGGGCGTCATTCAGTTCTTCGTGAAGGTGGGTTCGCGCTTTCCGCTCCTCGGCGAAATGGAAGAGTGCCTGCGCGAAGCGACGAAGCGCGCGACGAAGGATGCGCCCCTGCGCCACAACGCCGTGCAGATCTTCGACGAAAAGAACACCGGCAACAACACGGGCGTGCGCATTCCATGGATCGACTGGCAGATCGTTCCCGATTCCGACGAAGCCGAAATCTGCGGCTACATGGCTGGCGGCGGCTGCTCGCTCCCCGGCGCCGCCAAGGTTCTGATGCCGCTCGAAGGCTATGAAGGCGTCGTCAAGTTCGTCTTCGACATCATGACGGAGCGCGGCATCAACGCCTGCCCGCCGCTTCTTCTCGGCATCGGCATTGCGGGTTCGGCGGAAGTTGCCGCCACGCTCTCGAAGCGCGCCCTCATGCGTCCGGTCGATTCGCACAACAGCAACCCGACGGGTGCGGAATTCGAAAAGCTCATCAAGGACGGGTTGAATGAGCTCAACCTCGGGCCGGGCGGCCTCACGGGCAAGGGCACGGTGATGGGCGTCAACGTCGAACAGGCTGCGCGCCATCCCTCCTGCATCGCGGTCGGCGTTTCCACGGGCTGCTGGGCCCACCGCCGCGCCACCATCCGCGTTCATGCGGACATGTCTTATGAATTTCTTTCGCACAAGGGAGTGACGCTGTGAGCACCAAGACGCTGACCACCCCGATCAAGGATGAAGACCTCGAAGACATCAAGATCGGCGACATCCTCTACCTCGACGGCTATCTGATCACAGCCCGCGACCAGGCGCATCACCGCCTCGTGAAGCTCGGCCGCAAGCTCCCCGTGGATCTGAAGGGCAAAGCCATCTTCCACGCCGGTCCGATCATGGTTCCGACGAAGGAAGCCAAGAGCGGCTGGAAAGTCGTTTCAATCGGTCCCACAACCTCGATGCGCATGGAAATCTTCGAAAAGGAATTCCTCGCCGAAACCGGCGTGAAGCTCATTGTCGGCAAGGGCGGCATGGGTCCCAATACGACGGCGGGCTGCCAGGAATCGAAGGCCATTCACTGCGTCTTCCCGGGCGGCTGCGCCGTGGTTGCCGCGGAATGCGTTGAAGAGGTCGAGGACGTCCAGTGGCCCGAACTCGGCATGCCCGAATCCATGTGGGTCATGCGCGTGAAGCACTTCGGTCCCCTCATCTGCTCGATCGATACGCACGGCAACAACCTGTTCGAAAAGAACAAGGCCGTCTTCAACGAGCGCAAGGGCCCGATCGTCGAACGCATCAGCGCGCTCGTCGACTATCAAAAGTAATCGTTTTCCGCAGTCTTGATTCTTTCCTATTCAAAGCCGGCCGCTCTATTTCGGGAGCGCCGGCTTTTTTCTCATGCGCTGCAGGATTGACGGAAAGCATCAGCCGCGCTCAAACCGCTCTTTGGCGACTTCGCGCATCACATCAATCAGCGCACGCGCCGCTTTAGAGAGATATTGATCGCTGCGGTAGGCCGCAATCACCGTCCGGGGCGGGACTTCGGGCGAAATGCGGAAGCACCTCAGCGCATCCGTCACGCGCGACCGCCGGGCAAGCGTTTCCGTCGTGAGCGTAATGCCGAGCCCGGCGCTTGCGAGCGCGAGCGCCGCAATCATGGATTCGCTCTCGAGCACCACTCTCGGCACTGCATTCGTGCGTTCGCAGAGCTCATGAAAGAACCGGTTCATCTTCTGCCCCTTCTTGATCACGATGAAAGGTTCGCGGTCCATCTCGAAAAAATCGAGCATCGGATATTCATCTCGTCCCGTTGAAGGGTGCTTCCTGGCAATGGGATGATTCGGGCTCATGGCAAGAAGAAGCGTCTCCTTGTAGAGCTCCGTCATTTCGAGCCCAGCCGGATGGTAGAGGGGCGCAATGACGAGGGAAAAATCCGTCGCCCCCGAGAGCGCGAATTCCTCGAGCTCCTTCGTGCGCCCTTCCATTACGGAAATTTCAATGTTGGGAAAACGCTTTCTGAAAACCGGGAGCACCTCAGTGAGGAAAAAAGTTTCCCGGTAGTCGGTGGCGCCGATTGAGACATGTCCCCGCACGCCTTCATGAATGTCCGCCATCTGCTTGGCGCAGGTCTCCCGAAGCTGCTCGATCTGTCTTTCCGTTTTGAGGAAGAGTTCGCCCGCCGGCGTCAGACGCAGAGGCTTCGCCGCGCGGTCGATGAGCGTGGTGCCGGCTTCCGTCTCGAGCCGCAGCAGAAACTGCGAAAGCGAGGGCTGCGAAATGTCGAGCGTCTGAGCGGCCTTCGAAAAGCTCCCTTCCGTGAGAAGTGCGGTGAGATAGCGGCAGGTATTGGCAGACATATCGGGAGAAGTTTGGAATGGAACAGAAGGAGTTGGGAAGACCCGGAACCTGAAGCAGCAGCGCCTATTGCTTTTTCGCCGCCTTCCGTTTGGCCTGCCGTTCCTTCCGCGCCTGTCGGCGCTGCGAAGCGGTTGATACCGCATCGACCTTCTTTTTCGTCTGAACCTCCTCTTTTTTCTCCTTCTCTCTCGTCTCTGCCTGCACAGGCACAGAAATGACGAAGAGCGAGAGGACTATGGGCAGAGCCTGGCGTCGAGAGTACATCGGGAATCCAGAGTGCTTGAAGCGGGAGCGGGAGGTCCGGTGCTCTCCGTATGGAGAGGTCGCCGATTGAGAGAAGCTCCCGCCCGGGCGCGCCGAACGGGAGCTTCTTTATTTTCGCATATAGATCCGTCTGCGCTCACAAAAATGAACGCCGACGGCTCAAGTCCGCGCTCATTTAGAGGAAGACAATGCGCATGAGGATCATGCCGAGGAAGGCCATGAGGACGGAATTGAGCATCAGCACCGGCCAGTACTTCTTCGGCACATCGGCGACGCCGAGGAGACGCCCCATGTACTGAATCTGCGAAGCCATCAGAATGAAGGCCGGCGCAAGAATCGTGATGTCATGCGGCTGGAGCGTGCCGTGGGACGCGAGGCTCGCCGCAACGCCGACGCCGGCGCCGCAGGAAAGCCACGTGGCGAGAAGCACCGTGATCGCTTCGCCCGGAAGCCCGAAGAGACCCATGAGGCCCCCGCAGGTTTCGCCGAGGAAATCCATCACGCCGAAGAGGCGCAGGATCTGCGTGAGGACGAAGGCCATCAGCACATTGGGCAGCAGGCTGTAAAGAACAATGTTCAAGCCCTTCCTGACACCAGCGATGAAGATGTCGAAAGGATTCTGAGAGGCCGGCTTGCTTGCGGCTTCATTCTTCTCATTAGCGGTCATTTTCGAAATCCTTGCGGTAAATCGTCGAGAGAACGGTGCGGATCAGAGCGCCGCCAACAAACTTCAGCACGAGAATGATGACCATCGGTCCCCACACAGGGCAGAGGAAGAGCGAGAAAAGCGCCGAAACCGTGGTGTAGTAGTTGCTGATGCAGCCCGCGCCCGCATACTGCCAGGCGCAGATCGTCACGAGGTTCTTCCTCGTGATGCGCTTTTCGTCATAAAGCGCGCGCGTGAGCGCCGCGCCGCCGTCCGTACTCTGAAGGTCGGTGATGAGCGCAAGGCCCGTATAGCCCGGGACGCCGAGGAGGGGCTTGAGGAGCGGCGTCATCAGAACCTGAGCCGCACGCAAAGCGCCGTAGTGCGAGAGCACTTCGATGAGGCCCATCGCGAGCATCACGCCCGGGAAGAGCGAAAGCGCAAAGAGGAAGCCGCCGCGGGCGCTGTCGCCGCCCGTGCCGACGAAGTTGCCGTTGGCGCCGGCAATCGTGCCGTATTTGCCGATGAGCGTAGTGAAGTCGAAGGCACCGAGCCACTTGTAGGCTTCAGGCATCTTGTAGAAAACGCCCGAGAAGATGACGATGGCGAGCAAAAGCGCGATGTAGGCGCCGATGCCGACCTTTTCATGCTTCGGCGCCGAGGCCGGGGAAGCTTGAGGATCAGTCATGATTATCCCTGAGGAAGTTTGGAAGGTTCGCACGCCTCAATCCGGAATTGACTATCCGGACCCGCGCACGGCTTAAAACCTCATCTTCCTCAGAGAGAGCACGCTCACTGGTCAAAATCAAGCGATTTTTGCCCAGCCATCCGTCCCGAAACATTCACCAATGCCTGAATGCACGGCAATCCGCCCTCTTCCGTGATGGAAGATAAGAAGTCGCCGTAATTGTATGGAGATGCTTCTATTCTTATGGAGGCAGATTGAGCTATCAGGATTGATATAAATCAAAACTCACAGTTTTAGTGACTCTTAGTCACTGCTCATTAATCCTGCTCCGATCAGGCCTTTCCGCCGCCGAAGAGCCCGGAAAGCTTTGCGAAGAAGCCCTTCTCTTCATAGGGTTCGCATTTGAAGGACGTCACGCCGTAGCCCGTAGGCGCAATCGCTTCGCGAAGGAGCCGCTCGTCAACCGGACGTTCGGTAATGATTTCCGCGAGCTTCTTCTTGTGGGAAGCTGAAACCTTTTTAACGTCCATTGCCTTGCGGATCGTGCTGCAGATGTGCTCTTCGCACATGCCGCAGGCCATGCCGTCAATGCCAACCGTTGTCTTGAACATTTCTGAACCTCATCATCCAGGAGGCCGCATTGAGCCTCTATCTTGATAATGAGTTTCATTCTAGTGCATCGCCCTGGCGCCGGCGGAAGCCGGAAATTCGCCTCATGTCCTGGATCAGAAAAAAGGCGCGCCGGCCTCTTTGAACCGTGCGCGCCTTTTGGGGGTCCAACCGATTGAAAATCAACCGACCAGAATATTCATGACCCAGAGAGAAACGATCGCCGTAATGATCGGCATCGCCATGATGAGCGGAATGCGCGAACCCTTGATGCCGATGACGCCGAGGCAGCGGCCCATGTACTGAACCTGCGAGCCCATGAGGTAGATCGAAGGCGCGAGAACCGCGATGTCGTGGCCCGTGATGGTGCCGTGGTCGAAGAGCGCCACTGCGACGCCTACGCCGCCGCCCATCGACATCCAGCCGCCGAGCAGCACGGTTGCGGCTTCGCCCGGAAGCCCGAAGATGCCCATGATCGGGTCGAGCGCCGTGCCGATCAGCTTCAAAAGGCCCGAATGATCAAGGATCTTGATGATGACGAACGCCATCAGAACGTTCGGAATGGTGGAGGTAACGGCAATCTGCCACCCCTGAACGGCGCCCTTGACAAAGATGTCTGTCACCATAGGCTTGGCATTTTCATGTGCGGACATAATTGAAACTCCTAATATTTTTTCTTTGAATTAAGCCTTACGGGACTTGCGGATCAGAATGAGGCGCATCAGGTTGGTGGAAAAAACCTTGCCGAGGAGAATGATACCTAAGCAGAGACCAAGACTCACGGGCACGGCTGGTTCGCCGTTGGCGGCAAGGAGCGTGAAGAGCACGGCGCCCGAAGAGAAGAAGTTCGTGATGCTCGCGTCGGCCGTCATCTGGAAGGTCGCAAAGAGCGTCGTTTCGTTTTCGTCGATTTCGCCTGCGTCCTTGAGCTGACGCGTAAGCGCGGCGCCGCCGTCGGTCGACTGGAGCGACGCAATCATCGCGAGCGCCGTAGATCCCGGGAGACCGAGGAGCGGACGCAGAATGGGCGTAAGCATCTGGCGCGCTGCGCGCAGGGCGCCGTAGTGCTCGAAAATCGTGATCATCGCCATCGCGAACATGATGGTCGGCACGAGCGAAAGCGCGAACATGAAGCCGTCAATGGCGCCCGAACCGCCTTTTCCGCGGAAATTGGTCATCGCAGCAGCGATTTCGCCGTTCTTTTCGGCGACGCTCCCGACCACCTTGCCGAAGGCGCCGTTCAAGGTTGTAAAGTCGAAAATGCCCCACCAATTGGCAGAAGCGGCGACGCCGGAGAAAAAGATGATGGCGAAAAGAAGCGAGATATAGCCGGAGATCCCGGGAGCCTCAGCATGAGGCTGCTGAGCTGGCGTTGGATTGGTCATGAGAGAAACTCCTTTGGGTGGTGCGGTAGGTTGAGCCTTTCGGAGGCGAATTGAGTTTCCGCGGACTTCGGGCGTTTGCCGCCTCTTAGGGTGCGGAAGCTCCTCCGTACTGCCGGAGGTTCAGGGCTTCGCTTTAAAATTTGAAAGATTCCCTGACCTTCAGGAACTCTGCTCGGGCGTTTTTCAGCCTTGCGAACAGAAAGGACGCCGGGACGATCAGCATCTTTGGCTCCCTTTGCCGGCCTTCTCCCCGACCGGTCTTTCGACGAAAGTCCTCTTCCTCCGGAGAGATTGGCTTCAGCAAAAGCGCCCTAATCGTTGAAAATCAGGACTTTTGCTGGATATCAAGGATTGTAGAGAATGCACCTCAATCAGGCTCTGAGGAGTTTCCTTAGCACGCGGCCTATTCCAATGCGGTTCCCTGCGGGTTCAATCGCTTCTTAAGGCAATCCACGACCTCCAGGTCGGCGGGAAGCCATTGAACGGCGTCGAGTTCTGAAGGCAGCAGCCACTTTGCGGCTTCATGCTCCAGGAGTTCCACTTGTTCGTTGGCGGCAATGGCGCTCCAGAAGCAGTGCATCGTGAGATGGAAGGCCGGATAGTCGCACTCCACGGTCGTCAAGAGCGCTTCAGGAACGATGTCGACATTGAGCTCCTCTTTGATTTCGCGAACGATGCATTCTTCCGGCGTTTCGCCTGGCTCCATTTTTCCGCCGGGAAATTCCCAGCCGTCCTTAAAGTCGCCGTAGCCGCGCTGCGTGGCAAGAATGCGGCCCTCATGGTGAAGAATGGCCGCGCACACTTCGATTCGCTTCACTTTGCTTTCTCTCCAGTAATGTATTCGTAAATATCAGAGCGCACGGGATGGCGAAGCGTCCAGAGCGCTTCGAAGGCCTTCGAACTTCCGTGAGCCCCCGGGAGCTCCACTTTCTTCAAAGGCGCGGCGAGATCCATTTGGCCGAGGTAGTAGAAAGCCTTCGCCTCCTGGTCGTCCTTGTTTCTGCGCACGAAGAGGTGGATTGCCGTAGCGCTGTAGTCTGCCTTCTCCGTTTTGACCTTCCTCATGCGCAAAGCATCCCGCGACTCGATGGTGCGGTTTGTCTTCGAGAGGGTCAGGATGGTTGATACGGATTTAAACTCGTCGTGGTACGGAATGGCTTTGCTTTCCTTTTCGTAATTGACGAAGATGGGAAGCGTATCTGAATCCTTGTCGTAGCAGTACCCGCCGATATTCTGCGCCGGCATGTTCTGTCCCCAATCGAGCAGCCGGCAGACATCTTCATAGGTATAAGCGGCATTGAGCCTCAGGAAGGTTCCGGGAAGCCGGTCTGCGGCCAAGCGCTTTGCGCGCGCAAGAATGAAGTCGAGAAGCGCTTCGAGCACCGCTTTGAACTCAACACCGTCCTGAAGATCCTTCAAGAAGGATTCCGCGACCTGCCAGCCGCCCTCCGGCGTCAAGGAAAGGATTTCAGCGCCGGCCCACTGCTCTTTGAGCTCCTTCGTGCGCTCGAATTCATTGGCGAGCATGAGCCCCACCGACTTCAGGTGCCGCTCGTCGGCTTCGAACCCGTATTCGGAGTGAAGCCTTCTCTCCAGGCAAACTTCCAAGTTTTCCTTCCCATCCAGGATGTCCTTGAGAACGAGCGCCTCGGAGGGCCTCAAGCCGTTCCCGAGCTTCCTCGAAACCCAGGCAATCCGCTTCGCCTGAGCGGTTGTGAGCCTCACCGAGTATTGGGGCTCGTACTTCACCAAGAATTCGTAATACGAGCTGAAATTCGCGTTTGAAAAGAACTTGGTGGGTTCGATGCTCCCGAAGCGCTCGAAGTCCTGAAGATCGGGAATGCGGCCGAGCTGGAACTTGAGCTGCCGATAAGCGTTTCTCAGCAGCTCCGTGCTGTTCGTTTTCGCCTGGTCGATCGACGCAAAGATGCGCTCCTTTGCAATTTCATCGAAATGCACGGTGGAGGCGCCGGGAAGCCTTTTCGATTCGACGGCAATGAAGCGGCGCATGTTGTCCTTCACGTAGGAGCGGTCGCCCGAGAGCGCCGTCGCGATCAAGTAGTTCTTTTCGTATGCACCGATGAAGTCGAGAATCGTGACGAATTCCTTCCCATCGAACTTTCTCAATCCGCGCCCGAGCTGCTGAATGAAGATGATCGCGCTCTCGGTCGGGCGCATCAGAATGACTTGATTGATTTCAGGAATGTCGACGCCTTCGTTGAAGATATCCACCGTCACGATGAATTCGAGAAGCCGTTCGCCCTCGCCCGAGACGAGGCGGGCGACTGCATCTTCTCTTGCCGCCTGACTGTCTTCGCCCGTGAGCGCAAGTGCAGGACGATGACATTCATTGAGGTAACGGGCGAGCGCCTCCGCCTCGCGCTTTGTGGAAACAAAGACGAGCGCTCGGCGCTTATTTCCGCTATAGCCGTAGCGGTCGCACTCTTCGAGCATGTGCGCGAAGCGTTCGGGATCTTCGAGCCTTCTGAAGTCGTCGATTTTTCGCTTGGCCCCACCCTTCTCGTTCGTCACCCAAAGGTCCGCGATGCCGAAGTAATGGAAAGGCGTCAGGAAATCGTTTTCAAGCGCCTGCTGCAGACGAATTTCATAGGCGATGTTGTGGTTGAAGAGCGCGTAAATGTTGAAGCCGTCATTGCGCTCCGGCGTCCCCGTCATGCCGAGCCAGAATTGAGGGACGAAATGCGCCATGATCTTCCGATAGCTTTCCGCTCCGGCGCGATGGGCTTCGTCGATGATGATCATGTCGAAGGCGTCTTTGGGGAAGCTCTTGAGCACAGCGTCCCTTGAGATCGTCTGCATGGTCGCGAACACAAAATCGCGATCCGACGCTTTATTCGTTCCCGAGAGGAGTCCGAAAGTGTGATTCTTTTCGCCTAAAACGCGCTTGAAGCTCTTCATCGCCTGCTTGGCAATCTGCTCGCGGTGAACGACGAAAAGAAGTCGCTTAGGGGCAAGCTTCTGTGCGGCAAAGGCGGACGCGTACGTCTTCCCCGTGCCTGTTGCCGAAATGAGGAGCGCGCGATCCTGATGATGCTGCGTCTTCAAATCCCAGAGGCTCTTCACGAAAGCGGCCTGCATGGCATTGGGCACTACCTTTGCCTTTTCTTCCTCGCGGATCAGAAGCCGCCGAGCATCGGCCTGAGCCTCTGCGACAGCCTTATATTCGTACGCGTACGCGTCGATGACATCGGCGAGGGGCTTCGCCTCCGGGCGATTCCAGAGATAGTCGAACTCTTTCTGAATGACCTCTGCAATTTCACCCGTCTGGCGCGAGAGGAGATTGAGATTCCATTCGCGCGTCGTCGTGAGCGCCGCCTGGGTCAGATTCGACGAGCCCACAATGATTCGGCAGAGCTCCTTCGCGCTGAAGATGTAGCCCTTGGTGTGAAAGCCGTTTCCGGAATCCTCTTCCGTGCGGTACATGCGCACGTCCAGATTCTTGAAAGTGAGGAGCTTTCTCAAGGCATCTGGCTTCGTGAAGCGCAGATAGTCCGTCGTAAGGAGCCTCCCTTTGACGCCCCGAGCTTCGAGCGCCGTGAGCGCCGGAATCAAGGGCACGATGCCGCCCATCGTGATGAAGGCAACGCTGATCGAGAAGGAGTCGCACCACTCAAGCGCCTCTTCGATTTCGTTCAGCACTTTGACGCCGCGGTCTCTGTCATTGAAGATGAGCGCCGTGCGGCTTTCGAGCGGCGACTCAGTGCGGCTGTCAATGAACGACGTGACAAGACTCTCGCGAATCATGGATTCGCTTGACCTCTCGTTGTTGATGGAAACGGGCATTCGCCTCCCCCAAAGTATTTTTCCCTTTCGCGCAGCTTAGCAGCCGCAAAGAGAGGCGAGAGAGAAAAACGCAGAGAGTGACGCTTCGGGCTCTGTGCCAGTGCTTTCGCTTTTCTCTGAATAGCGTTGAGGCAGGGCCTTTGAGGCTCCATCCAGCACTCTTCCGGCGATCTTCGTTGATGCGGCTCAAACAATGCCTGCCTAGTTCTGAATCGTCATGAAGAGCCACGACGCGATTGATGCCAGGATGACTGCGTCGCCGATCACAGGCAGAAGATGAAAAAGGATTTTCGATCATGAACCTCGAAAGGTATTCGCCGCGTGCGTTTCTTCCACCCTCAACCAGGATGGGTGAAAGGAATGCCGCAATGAAGACGGAGCAGATCCTGCGGCAGTGGAAGGATGCGGGCTATGTCGTGCCTTTGATCGAAGAGGATGCTCCGCGCTTCGCGCTTTGGGATCTCGCGGACGGCATCGCGGATTTCTTCCGCCGGGAAGGGAATGCCTTATTCGCCGAGAGCAATGAAATTGAGGCGACGATGCAGGCGCAGCTCATCGCGGGCGTTTTGGCGAAGCTCAGCCGCGAAGGCCTCATGCAGGACTTCAAAAAGGCATTGGATGAAAAGAACGACCGAGAATGCCGACGGCTCATGGTGTTTGCTTACCGCAATGAGGCGAAAGACTTTTCAGACATGGAGCTGTCGGACGCCTTCTCTCCATCCGCAGGATTCAAGGCGGATATCCCATACCGCCTCCGTATGGGAAGGCCCTTGGGCAGCAGCGAGCGCAATGTGCGGGAAAAAATGGCGCTCCTCGAAAAGATTAAGACCGTCCGGCTGACGAAAGGCGGAAAGATCGTGATCGGAAATGCCGCAGAACTGGCTTCGCGCATTCAAATCGGCGAAGACTTGAAGGCTGCAATCTTTGCTGAAGAGCAGAGTTGGCCCGAGCAGCTCGATGATCCTGAGAACTTGAAGAAGTTTCTCGCTTCCTTGAGAGCGACCTTCTACCGCGCGCATCAGGAGCCTCTGATGTACCCGCAGTTTTCGGAAGAATTCGACCGCGCGAGAGCCGTTGGATGCTTGCTCATCCAGCAATCGCTTTCTAATTCCCTGGCGCCAGGGACGGATGAAGAAGCTCAAGATGCTAAGCGCGTCGGCTGTCGGCTGCTCGAGGTGCTTCGCCATGAGTTTTCGGCCGCGGAAAGGCCCTCTGGCTTAAAGGGCGTTCGGAAAATTGAGGATTTAAGTCCCAGACTGCTCCTCGAAGATGCACCGGCAGGGCAGAACCCTTCCTTTGAAGCGTGCTTTGTTCGCCGCCTGATGGAATATGCAGAAGCTGGCTGGCAGATCCCGGAAAGCCTTCTGGATGAAGCGTCCCGCGCGCCGCTGGTTCACGCCTTCATGGAAACGTGGCATTCCCATCCGGAATGGATCGGAGCTTCCTATGCCGCAGATTCCGCCGTTGCGGCGGCGGCCAAGCTCTCGGAGGCTGGACTTCTCAAGGAAGCAATGACGATGGCCGACTTTGGTGGGTACCAGACTTTGCCAACCCTGATTTTCATTGCAGCACGCCGCTCAGACGCCAATCCTGAAGCGCTTCCCTTTCTGAGTCTCGATGAAAATCCGAACGTGTGGATCAACTTCGCTCATGAAGAGGCGCCCTTGAATGCGCTGCCGGACGTTCTGACGCACCCGGCCTATGACGCCTGGCTTGAGGCTCAGAAAGTCGTAATGATTGATGCGGCCGCCGTCTTTCTCGACGGCCCGCATGTTGAGGAGATGACGGGCAAGGACCTTGCCGCGCGCATTCTCCTCGCCTGGTCTCCGGAGGAATACGACAATCCGGGGATTGCGTCTGAGATGCTTAATAGTGTGGCCAATGCCTCTGCACAGATCGATTGGCAGCGCTATGAACCGGGAAGGAACGGCATGCCGCTGGAAGTATTGGGTCCGGAACTGCTGAAGGCTATGCGCATCGCAGTGTCTCAAGGCGGCATGGGACTTCCGATCTTCATGAATAGTCCTCACGAACGAGAGCGAGCCCTGGCGATTGCGGATCGACTGGAAGAAATCGGCGAAGCGCGCATTGCGGCTGAGCTCCGTGAAGTCAGCTCTCGGATGGCGCCGATGCACTTCAACGAGCAGAAGAAAAAAAGAGTCGGCCATGGCAGAAGTACGCCATGACCGACCTGTCAACTAAAAGTTATTTTTGACCGAACTTTTAGTCGACCTTCCCCTGGTGAAGGCTCTGCAGATCCCTCACCTTTTCGGAGAGTTCTCCGTGACGGATGCCTTCGGCCGCGGCGAGGCCGCCCGCCATCGTCGTGTAGTAGGTCGTCTGTTCGGCCAAGCACGTCTGACGGATCGCGCGGGCGTCGTCGAGTTCGTTCTCGTGTTCGGCAACCGACATGATGACGAGCTGGATCTCCTTATTCTTGATGAGGTCAAGAATGTTGGGACGCCCTTCGTGCACGCGGTTGACGCTGCGGCAGGGAATGCCCGCGGCCTGAATCACCTTCGCGGTGCCGGAGGTCGCGATGAGCTTGAAGCCCGCATGGTGAAGCTCATGCGCGGCAATCGCCACCTTGGGCTTGTCCGAATCGCGAACCGTGATGAAGCAGAGGCCGCCCGCAGGAAGCTTCGACGCTGCGGCGAGCTGGCTCTTTCTCAACGCTTCGCCGAAGTCGCGGCCGATGCCCATCACTTCGCCCGTGGAGCGCATCTCCGGCCCGAGGACCGGATCGACGCCCTGGAACTTCGCGAACGGGAAGACGGCTTCCTTGACGCTGAAGTACGGGGGCGCCTTTTCGAGCTCCTCAACCGTAAGGCCCTGGTCGGCAAGCTTGTCGCCCACCATGCAGCGGACCGCAATCTTTGCGAGCTGATGGCCCGTCGCCTTCGAAACGAAGGGAACCGTACGGGAAGCACGGGGGTTGACCTCGAGCACGTAGACCACCGGGTTCTCGGTATGGGCGTCCTTCACTGCAAACTGCACATTCATGAGGCCCACCACCTTTAGGGCCTTTGCCATTTCGCGCGTCTGGCGGCGGACTTCCGCAACGAGCGAGGGGGCAAGGCTGTAGGGCGGGAGCGAACAAGCCGAGTCGCCCGAATGGACGCCTGCCTGCTCGATATGCTCCATGACGCCCGCGACCGCAACGACATCGCCGTCGCAGACCGCATCCACGTCCATTTCAACCGCGTCGTCGAGGAACCGGTCGAGGAGCACCGGCTCCTCGGGGCTCACCTTCACGGCTTCGTGCATGTATTTGAGAAGGCGCTCAGGCGTATGGACGATTTCCATCGCGCGGCCGCCCAGCACATAGGACGGACGAACCACGAGCGGATAGCCGATTTCCTCGGCCTTGGCGAGCGCCTCTTCCTCGGTATAAGCCGTACGGTTGGGCGGCTGACGGAGGCCGAGCTTTTCAATAAGCGCCTGGAAGCGCCCGCGGTCTTCCGCACAGTCGATCGCGTCCGGGGTCGTGCCGATGATGGGCACGCCGTGGGCCTCGAGCGCGCGGCAGATCTTGAGCGGCGTCTGGCCGCCGTACTGCACGATCACGCCCTGGGGCTTCTCGACCTCGCAGATGGCAAGAACGTCCTCGAGCGTCACGGGCTCGAAGTAGAGGCGGTCGGAGGTGTCGTAGTCGGTCGAAACGGTCTCCGGGTTGCAGTTCACCATGATCGACTCCCAGCCGTCCTCGTGAAGCGCCATGGAGGCGTGCACGCAGCAGTAGTCGAATTCAATGCCCTGCCCGATCCGGTTGGGGCCGCCGCCGAGAACGATCACCTTCTTGCGGTCGGTAGGCGCGGCTTCTGAAACACGGCTTCTCTCGAAAGTCGAATAGAGATACGCCGTCGTCGTCGCGAATTCCGCGGCGCACGTATCGACGCGCTTGAAGACCGGCTCGACGCCCAATACGCGGCGCGCTTCGCGGACTTCGTTTTCGTGACAGTCGGCAAGAAGCATCGCGATGCGCTTGTCCGAGAACCCGCGGGACTTCAGGGCCCAGAAGTCGTTTTCATCGAGTTCGTTCAAGCTGTGGCCCTCGATCGACTTCTCGATCTGAACGAGCTCCTCGATCTGACGCAGGAACCAGCGGTCGATCTTCGAAAGCTCGAAGATTTCGTCGACCGTCATGCCGATGCGGAAGCCGTCGGCCACGTAGAAGAGGCGCTCGGGACCGGGTTCGGCAATCTCGCGCAGGATCTGATTCTTATCGATCGTGATCGGGTCGAGACCGCACTTCCCGGTCTCGAGCCCGCGAAGCGCCTTCTGGAGCGACTCTTCGAAGGTGCGGCCGATTGCCATCACTTCGCCCACGGACTTCATCTGGGTCGTGAGGCGATCGTCGGCGGCCGGGAACTTCTCGAACGCAAAGCGCGGCACCTTGGTGACGACGTAGTCGATTGCAGGCTCGAACGAAGCCGGGGTTTTGCCTCCCGTCATTTCGTTCCTGAGTTCGTCGAGCGTGTAGCCGACGGCAAGCTTGGCTGCGATCTTCGCGATCGGGAAGCCCGTCGCCTTCGAAGCGAGCGCCGAAGAGCGCGAGACGCGCGGATTCATCTCGATCACGATCATGCGGCCGTTATTCGGATTGACCGCGAACTGCACGTTGGAGCCGCCCGTGTCGACGCCGATCGCGCGAAGCACCGCCATCGAGGCGTCGCGCATCGCCTGGTATTCCTTGTCGGTGAGGGTCTGCGCAGGGGCGACTGTAATCGAATCGCCCGTATGCACGCCCATCGGATCGAGGTTTTCAATCGAGCAGACGATGATGCAGTTGTCCGCCTTGTCGCGGACGACCTCCATCTCGTACTCCTTCCAGCCGAGGAGCGACTCTTCAATCAGCACTTCGCTCGTGGGGGAGAGTTCAAGACCGCGCGAAACGATCGTGATGAACTCTTCCATGTTGTAGGCGATGCCGCCCCCCGTGCCGCCCAACGTAAAGCTCGGGCGGATGACCGCGGGGAACCCGACGGTCTTCTGGATCTGAAGGGCTTCCTCCAGCGTATGCGCGGCGCCCGAACGGGCGGACTCGAGCCCGATCTCGCTCATGATTTTCTTAAAGCGTTCGCGGTCTTCCGCCTTGTCGATCGCTTCGGGCGTGGCGCCGATCAATTCGACGCCGTAGCGGCGCAGAACGCCGTGGTGCGCGAGATCCATCGCGCAGTTGAGCGCGGTCTGGCCGCCCATCGTCGGGAGAATCGCATCGGGACGCTCCTTCTCGATAATGCGCGCCACCGTCTCCCAGTTGATCGGTTCAATGTAGGTCGCGTCCGCCGTCTGCGGATCGGTCATGATCGTCGCAGGGTTGGAGTTGACGAGAATCGTGCGGTAGCCCTCTTCGCGCAGGACGCGGCAGGCCTGCACGCCCGAGTAGTCGAATTCGCAGGCCTGGCCGATGATGATCGGGCCGGCGCCGATGATGAGAATGGATTGAATGTCTGTACGCTTCGCCATTTTCTTCTGAGCTCTGATGTCTTCTGTTCTGTCTGTCTTCTCTATTGCGGATGCCTTTCGGGGCGCCTCACTCAGCGCCGGCGGTATTCGGCAAGGCTCTTGGCGAACTTCTCAAAGAGCGGATCGAGATCGTGCGGTCCGGGGCTTGCTTCCGGGTGGCCCTGGAAGCAGAAGGCGGGCTGACCGACAAGCTCAAAGCCCTGAAGCGACCCGTCAAAAAGCGAACGGTGCGTCACGCGCGCGTTCTCAGGCAAAGTCTCCGCATCCACGGCAAAGCCATGGTTCTGACTCGTAATGGCGACGCGCTTCGTCGCGACGTTCTCAACCGGGTGGTTGGCGCCATGGTGGCCGAACTTCATCTTGAGGGTCTTCGCTCCCACGGCAAGGCCCATGATCTGGTGGCCGAGGCAGATGCCGAAGAGCGGAACCTTCGCCTCGATCGCCTTCTTCGCCACCTCGATCGCATACGTGCAGGGAGCGGGGTCGCCCGGACCGTTCGAGAGGAAGATGCCGTCGGGTTCGTACGCCATCGCGTCCTCAAACGAGGTCTTCGCGGGAACGACCGTCACGCGGATGCCGCGGTCGGCGAGGAGCCTCAGAATGTTGGTCTTGATGCCGAAGTCGTAGGCAACGACGTGGTACGGGAACGCCACGGGCTGGCGGAACCCGGCGGGCTCGCCCTCTCGCGAGGGCTCCCAGCTCCCTTCGGTCCATTCGTAGGCTTCCTTCGTGGTCACCGTCTGAGCGAGGTCCTGTCCCGCCATGGAGCCCCAGCTCCTCGCGGCGGCGAGCACCCGGGCGACGTCTTCGTCCGAAAGCTCCCTGCCCGGTTCAGCCGTGAGGATGGCGCCGGGCTGCGCGCCCGTTTCCCTCAGGTGAATCGTGAGCGCACGGGTATCGATGCCGCTGATGGCCTTGACGCCCGCTTCCTTCAGTGCTTCCGGGAGAGACTGCTTCGCGCGCCAGCTGCTCGGGAAGTCAGCCGCAGCCTTGACGATGAGGCCGGCCGCATGAATCGAGCGGCTTTCCATGTCCTCAGGGTTGACGCCGACGTTGCCGATATGCGCGCAGGTAAGCGTCACCAGCTGTCCGGTATAGGACGGATCCGTCAGGATTTCCTGATAACCGGTCATGGAAGTATTGAAGACGACTTCGCCGGTCGTCATGCCGCTCGCGCCGATGCCTTCGCCGTGAAAGACGGTGCCGTCGGCGAGGACGAGCAGAGCTTCAGGCCGGGTTCTTTGAATAAGTGCCACGATGGATTTCCTCTCTGGGGTATCAAGGGATTGCAGAGGTTCTCGGAAACCGGCGTGCGCGCTCAAAAACGCTTCATGAACGTCAGAGGCCTGCCGGGAGAAGCTCTGTGAAAAAGCATTCCGGCAAGTCTATCGGCGCCATATTTACCTTCATTTGACGCCATCTAAGTAAAACAACCTAGGCGGATTCAACGCCGTCAACGCCCTCCTTAGTGTTGATTTTTTGTCGACAATTGAAGGGTTTACGGTGAACACGGTTGGAGCGGGCGAACGCTTTTTCCTCCGTGCGCCGCCCGGGGACGAGCTTCTTTTTTAGGTCCTCTCGCCCGAAAGCCTCTCTACGCGGCAGAAGATGTGTTTTTCTGCGTCCTCCGGCGCTCGATCATCGTGGCGGCAGCCGATGCTCCGATGATGAGCACGATCCCGATGAAGGCTTCAGCCGAGAGGCTTTCATTAAAGAAAACAAGTCCGAGAAGCGCGGCGAAGGGGATGCCTGAGAAGTAGAAGACGGAATTGACGAACCAGTTCCCGTACTTCCAGCCGCCTGCGCGGCAGAGCTGCACGATGAGCACAAGAAGCCCGATGAGAAGCACCTTCGGCTCCGTACAGATGAGCCCATCGACCTCCCCCCGATAGAAATACCCGCCGGCGACCCCGGCAAGAAAGCAAAAGGTTGAAAGGTAGAAGGTCGTGCGCACGACCGGCTCCTCCCGCTTCCCGACGGCGCGCAGGAGAAGCGTTGAGCAGGCGGCGGCGAGTCCCAGAATGCCGCCCAGGATCAGATGGCGCAGCGTCAGCCCGTCCGCGGTCGGATTAAGCGCAAGAATAGAGCCGCCGAACCCCACCGCAAGAATTGCGGCAAGCGTGAGAAAGCTCACTTTCCGATCCCACTTCATCACCCACATGATGAGAAGGATGAAGAAAGGAGACGTATAGAGCATGCATTCAGCCGCGCAGACCGGAATCTCCTGCGCGAGGATGATTGCCGAAACGGAAGCGCAGAGCCCCGTGCAGCCGCGCGTGAGATGAAGCCGCCAGCAGGACGTCAGAAAAGGCGTCCGGGTTTTGAGCATCCAGAAGGTGCAGAGCGCGCTCACGCCCAGATACTGCGCCGTCATGAGTTCAAGGAAATCATGCGTCGTGCCGATGCTGCGGATCAATGCCGTTTCACAGGCGCCGAAGAAGGCAGAGAGCAGAATGAGAACGCTTGAACTCATGGGAAAAAAGAATCAATGCGGCGGGAGAAAAGCAATAGTCAATTTTATCTATCGAAAGGATCTATTGACTACCACTTAATGCGTAAACCTCTCGGCACGGGTAATTCTCGTCTGGAAAAAAATCGCCGGGAAGTGCATGATTTTTCCACCCATCACGCATCCGTGCACTTTGCCTCGCAAGAGAAAACGAAGCTATGAAGACAGAAAATATTCCTCCGATTTCGGCCCAGGCCGAAAATGCGCTCCGCACCATTGCGGGACTCCCCGAAGTCAGAAAGGCGCTGCAAAGCATTCATGACCGGACGGATCAAGCGATCCGGCTCCAGGTCGAGCTCTGCGAAATTCCGGCTCCCACCTTCAGGGAGGAAGTGCGGGCGAAGCGCATCGTCGAACTCATGCACGAATGCGGGCTCGAGGATGTTTCGATCGACGGGATCGGAAACGTCGTCGGCCGCTGGCAGGGAACGGACCCGCAGGGGCCGCTCCTCGCGATCGGCGCTCACATGGATACGGTGTTCCCGGAAGGCACCGACGTCACGGTCCGGCAGGAAGGAAACCGCTATTACGGCCCCGGCATCGGCGACAACTGCGCGGGACTGCGCGCGGTTCTTGAGACGCTCCGCGCCATGAAGGCGGCCGGCATCCGCACGAAAGGGAGCATCCTCTTCATGGGCACCGTGGGCGAGGAAGGCCTGGGCGACATCCGGGGTTCCAAGTACCTCTTCGACAAATCGGGACTTCCCGTCGACGGGCTCCTTGCCGTCGACAACACGGACGTGGGCCGCATTCTTTACGGCGCCATCGGCTCGCATCGCTGGCGCTTCACGGTGAAGGGCCCCGGCGGCCACAGCTACGGCGCCTTCGGCGCCACGCCGAGCGCCATTCACGCGATCTGCATTGCGGGCGCAAAGGTCGCCTACCTCAAGGCCCCGCAGGACCCGAAAACGACCTTCACGATCGGCACGATCAAGGGCGGCACATCCGTCAACACCATCGCCGCGGAATGCTCCGTCGACGTCGACATCCGCAGCCTCGCAATGGAGCCGATGCTCGCGCTCGAAAAGGAAATCCGCGGGGCGTTCGCCGCCGGCGTTGAGGAAGAAAACCGCATCTGGGGAATTACCGATCCTGAGAAGCAGCTCCGCCTCGTCGAAGAGATGATCGGCGACCGTCCGGCGGGCCTGCGCCCCCACGACTGCCCGGTGCTTCAGGCCTCGCGCGCCGCGCAGGCCGAGCTCGGGATTCCGCTCACCAACTACGGCTTCTCGTCAACCGACGCCAACAAGCCCATGAGCATGGGCATTCCCTCCACCTGCCTCTCCGCAGGCGGCAAGCAGATGCGCACGCACACGGTTCATGAATACTTCGACGCCGTCGACATCCATCTCGGACCGCAGCTCATCATGCTCTCTGCGCTCGCGCTCGTCGGCACGGACGCGACCAACCCGATGCTCCCGGTAAGGGAGCATTCGAAGGTCTAAAAGAGACTCGCCCTGACGAAAAGAAAACCTCCGGAAGACCGTCAGATCCGTCCGGAGGTTTTTTCTTTGCGGCTCAAAAGCGTCAGCGCTTCAGGGGATTCAATCCCACGCCGTCCTCGCCCATTTCAGGCGCGGCCGACATGCCGCCGCCCATCTTGAGCATCTTGTCGAGGTCGCTCTCGGGCTTCTTTCCTGCCGGATCCGGCGGAACGGATTTGAGCCCGCCCGCGTCGAGCGTCATCTGGAGCTGCTGCGCGAGCGCGTCATGGACTTCGTTTCCTTCCGGGATCTGCGTGAGCAGTCGGTTGAAGTAGATCGCGGAATTTTTGTAGTCGCCCGCTTCAAACGCTGCCGCCGCGCCGATCATGAGCGCCTTCTGGTGCCAGGGATCGATTTCAAGCGCCTTTTGAGCGAGCGCTCCCGCCTTCACGAGGCTTGACGGATCGAGCGCAATCTTGATGTCGGCGAGCTCGGCCCACGCGTTGGCATTCTTTGGCGAAAGCCGGGTCACGTTTTCGTAAGCGAGCTCCGCCTGCGAGAGGTTCCCCGTGGCGTTGTACTGCTCGGCGAGAATCTCCCAGGCTTCCAGGTTGTCGCGGTTCTTTTCCACGGAGGCTTCGAGAGACGCCACCGTCTCCGTCATATTGCGCTCCGACCTCGCCTGCTCGCGGGTCGTGCGGATCTGCTCGATCGCCTTTTCATCCAGCGATGAGAAATCGCCGTACCAGAGGTAGGCGCCGATGGAGGTCGCCGGAATGATGACCGCAAGCGCCGCCGCCGTCACGAGCGGGAAATGCTCGACATTGCGGTGCTTCTCCGCCGTCTCGGGAGCGGTCTCGTCGATCACGCGAAGCGCAAGCTCATCCTCGCGCTCGAAGAAGTCCTTGTCGGCAATGCGGCCGGCTTTCCTGAGCTCCACGAGGTGATCGTATTCATCCCGCAGACTTGCGATGTTTTCAGCCGTACGCGTCCATTCGCCTTCCTTGTTCGACTTCCCCGAAAGAAGCCGCCAGGCAAAGAGGCCGATCACGCCCGCCATCAGGAGGATGGCGACAACGCAGAAAATAATTTCGTACTTCATTTGTGCCGCCTCGTCAGATTTCGGGTCGATAGTTCGGGTTGGGCTTCACTTCGCCCTTCTCGAAGATGAGTTCGCCCCGAAGGATTTTCTTCGCGCGCTCAACCGCCTCCGGCGTCGCTTCGCGGCGGCGCTGAAGGGCCTGCGCCCGGCGGGTGACGACGATGCGCGTCATGCCCCAGAGGGCAAGGAGGAAGAAGACGCCGGGCCCCAGCCAGAGGAGCCACGTCTTCGCCTTGAAGGGGGGCTTGAAGAGCACGTAGTCGCCGTAGCGGTCGACCATGAAGTCGATGATCTCGTCATCGGTCTTCCCGGCCTTCACCTGTTCGGCGACTTCGCGCCTCAGGTCGATGGCGAGCTGCGCATTCGATTCGGCAATCGTTTCGTTCGCGCAGACGAGGCACCTCAGCTGCGTGCTGATTTCATAAACGCGCGGGTTCGCCTTCGGATCGAATTCCGAGGGCCTCGCCTCGGAGGGCTTCAGGCTCTGAAGATCCACGGAGGGAGCTCCGCCCGAAGCGGCCATCCCGGCCGCATCCATGAAGGCCTGGGCCGAACGGGACTTTTCTGTTGCGGTCACCGACCCCATCTGCGGAGCGGCATTTTCCGCGGCAGCGGCCTCAAGCGCCGTCGCTGAAAGGAGCGCGAGCCCAAGCGCAAGGATGGTTCCCTTGAAAGTATTCATGGTCATTTCTTCAGGCTCCCTTCTTTTCGTCGGTTCTGCGGCGGCGGTCGAACATCGCGAGGATGCCGCCCGCGGCCATGAAGAGCGTGCCGATCCAGATGAGGAGCACGAAAGGCTTCACGTAGGCGCGCACGACCCAGCCGTTGCCGTCCTGCGTCGGGGTCGCGAGCGACACGTAGACGTCTTCATGCGGACGGTGGATGATGGCGGCTTCCGTCATCGACATCGAGGTAACGGAGTCGTAGTTGCGCTTTTCAGGTTCCAAAAGCGCGATTTCCTTCCCAGTAGAAGCGTCGAGCACCGAGATCGAGCCCTTGGCGGCCGTGTAGTTGGGACCGCGGTATTCCACCCAGCCGTTGTACTGGAAGGTGACGTCGCGCACCGTGACCACATCCTTCGGGTTCATGGTCACATTGCGCTCAACCTGATATTCCGAGACCGCTACCGCGCCGAAGATCAGCATGGCGAGGCCGAGGTGCGCAAGATGCATGCCCCACCAAGGCAAAGTCTGTCCGAAGACGCTCCGCTTCTGCGCGCGCGCCGTGCGGGCGTAGCGCACCCAGTCGGTGACGGCGCCGAAGAGAATCCAGCAGGCAAGGAAGGCCGCGAGCGCCATGACGGCATCCCAATTGCCCAGCATGAAGGGCGTCGCGATGCCGAGAATGACGGAAGCCGCAAAAGCTGGCGCAAGCATCCGGCCGAGCTTCTTCGGATCCTGCATGCGCCAGGCGCAGACGGCGCCGATCGGGAGGAGCAGCGACAAGGGCACCATGGAGCTTCCGAAGACGGCGTCAAAGTAAGGCCCGCCCACGGTAATCCTGCCCCCGCCGACCGCATCGAGGAAGAGCGGATAAAGGGTCCCGAGGAGCACGATCGCCATTCCGACCACGAGGAGAAGGTTATTCCCCATGAGGAGCGACTCGCGCGACATCCAGCCGAAGGTTGAAATGCTCCCGACCGAACTCGCCTTCGACGCAAAGAGGAGGAACGACACCCCGATCACGATGCAGAGGAAGACGAGAATGAACATGCCGCGGGTTGGGTCGGACGCAAAGGCGTGAACCGACGTGAGAACGCCCGAACGCACGAGGAAGGTGCCGAGAAGCGAAAGCGAAAAGGTGAGGATCGCGAGGAAGACCGTCCAGATCTTGAAGGCGCCGCGCTTTTCCGTGACGGCGAGCGAATGCATGAGCGCCGTGCCGGTAAGCCACGGCATGAAGGACGAATTCTCCACCGGGTCCCAGGCCCACCAGCCGCCCCAGCCGAGTTCGTAGTAGCTCCAGTAGGAGCCGAGGCTGATGCCGAGCGTGAGAAGCACCCAGGAAGCGGTCGTCCAGGGACGCATCCAGCGCGCCCAGGCGATGTCAAGCCGCCCGCCGAGGAGCGCCGCCACCGCAAAGGCGAAGGGAACGGCGAAGCCGACGTACCCTAAGTAAAGGAGCGGCGGATGGAAGATCATCCCCGGGTCCTGGAGGAGCGGATTCAGGTCCGCACCCTGAGGCGCGGGCGGAAAGAGCCTCAGGAACGGGTTCGAGGTCGTGAGGATGAAGAGATAGAGCCCGAACGAGATGAGAAAGAGCGTGCCCAGAATGCGCGCGAGCACCTTTTCGGGGAGCTTTCTTGCTGAAAGCGCGACGGCGAGAATCCACCAGGTGAGCGTGGACACCCAGAAGAGAATCGAGCCCTCGTGCGAGCCCCAGACGGCGGCGAGCTTATAGAACCACGGCAGCGCGTCGTTGGAATTCTTCGCTACGTTGAGGATCGAAAAATCGCTCGTCACGAATGCGTAGGCAAGCGAACCGATCGAAAGGGTCGCTGCGAGGGCGAGCGCAATGGCTGCCGCCGCACCGGTGCGCATCCAGCTTCTTACGTCAAGCTGCGCGCCCGCCAGCGTCAGGAGGCCCCCTACGGCACTGATGACAAGCGCCAGGATAAGGGCAAAATGCCCGATCTCTGCTGTCACGGTGATCTCCTCTTCTCCGGGGAGTTCTTGGAATGGTCAAACACGAAAACGCCGTCCTGCTCCGCCCCGATCCGTATTCGGGAATGCGGCGCGGACGGCGCTCGAGGCATCTGACGGAGGACGACCTGACGGTCCGATCCTCCGGTCAGACATTACTTGGCGGCAACGTCCTTCACGTCGGCGCGAAGGATCTGTTCATGAATGAACTGCTGAACCTTGCGCTGCATGAGGAGGTGGCGGAGCTCTTCCTTGCGGTCTTCAAACTTCGGGAAGAGCTGGGCGGGACGCTCGTCCTCAACCTTGACGACGTGAAAGCCGGCAGGCGACTGCACGGGTTCCTTCGCCATTTCGCCCTTCTTCAGGCCGCGGATCGCTTCGGCGAGCTGGCCCGTGTAGACGGAGGGAGACTGCCAGTCGAGGATGCCGCCAACGTCCTTGGAACCGTCGTCAAGGGACTTCTCGGCGGCGATCTTCGCAAAGGAAGCGCCCTTATTGATTTCGGCGATGATCTTCTTCGCTTCGTCGGCCGACTTCACGAGGATGTGGCGGACGCGGACTTCCTTGTCGCCCCAGCGGTCGGCTTCCTGCTTGTACTGAGCCTCGATTTCCTTTTCGGTAACCGGGTTCTTCTTCAGGAATTCGCGCACGGCATGGTTCTCAAGAACCATGTTGGTCGCGCGGGCAACGTCGGCCTGCACTTCGGGGAGCTTGTCGATGCCCTGCTTGCGGGCATATTCGCCCATGACGACCTGCTCGATCATCATCTGGCGGACCTGATCCTCGATCTGCGGGTTCGAGATCATTTCATGCGGATTGGGATTGCTCGAGATGGCTTCGCTCGCAAGCGCTTCCTGCTGGGCCTTGGTGACGAGCTGGCCGTTGACCGTGAAGTCCTTGAATTCGGCCATGGCGGCGCCGGAGGCAAGAGCGAGGGCGAGCGCAGCGGCGATCGTAGTCTTCATCATTTTGTGTCTGATCCTTCTGGTGAACATCCCTTATGAAGTTCCCGCGGGTCTCTTTAATAAGGAGCGGCTTCTCAATAAAAGCCGCTCGGGACGGGAACCCTGAATGGAAGGATTTATACGCGGAGAAGATTTAGCCAACCTTACAGCCTAGGTCGAAAGCAGAATCCATCGGTCTCCCCGCCGCTGCTTCGCCTCCTCCGCGCCCGCATCCCGGGCTTCAGCGCCAGTTGCCGAGAAGCGCCACGATGAGATTGGTCCACGTGTCGTAGAGGGTCACAAGCGCGCGTTCATCAAAATCAACTGCGGGCTTGACGGCATTTCCCGCAAAGGCGCCGCCCACGATGAAGTAGCCGGCCTTTCCTCCCGCATCCTGGACGGAACGCATGAGGAGCGTGCCGTCGTCGGAGCTGTTGACGGGCCAGTAGGGAACGACCTTCACGCACCCTCTCGCTCTTCTCGCGCAGACGGTGATGAGCTGAGAAATCGCCGGATCTGGCACGAAGTCGATCGCTTCCCCGACAATCTTCTGCCGGCATTCGACGCCGTAGCCCATTGCGGCTCCCTGAGCGCGCAGGAGCGCGTCGGCCGCGAGGTCGCGGTTGACGGCGGCGTTTTCGCCGCGCACCTCGACCTCCATCCAGGCGTGCGAAGGAACAATGTTTCTGCCCTCGCCCGCGTGGAGCTGACCGACGTTGACGCGCGTCATGCCGTCCTCGTGCCGCGGCAACGCCATGATGTTGATGGCGGCATTTGCGGCTGCAAGGAGCGCATTGCGGCCTGCCTGAGGATGAGCGCCCGCGTGGGCCGCGCGGCCCGTGAATTCAAAGTCGATCTTCGTGGTCGAAAGAAGCTTCGTGGGTTCCGCCACGACTTCACCAACCTCGAGTTCGGGCGCAATATGAGCGCAGAAAATCGTGTCGACGCCGTGAAGCACGCCCGACTGCAGAATCGGATAGGCGCCGCGCGATCCTTCCTCGGCCGGCTGGCAGATGAAGATGATTTTCCCGGCAAGACGATCGGCATTGGCGGCAATAAAGCGCGCAAGCGCAATCGCCGCGGCCTGATGACCGTCGTGGCCGCAGGCATGCATGACGCCGTGCCTCACCGAGGCAAACCCCTCGCGGAAAGGCAGATGCGCCGGACTTTCAGGTTCCTCAACGGCCAGCGCATCGAGTTCGATGCGAATGGCGATCGTACGCCCGGGCCGTCCGGTATCCCAGGCGGCAAGGAGCCCCGGATAGTCGCCGATGCGGCGTATTTCCTCGGGCGGGACGCCCACCTCGAGTGCAAAGCGGCGTCCCTTTTCGACTTCTTCAGGGTCCCGGCCTCTTACGAACTGAGGCGAGATGAATTGAGGTCCGTACGTAATCGAGAAGCCCGCGCTGCGAAAGGCTTCCGCGAGCCGCGCCGTCGCGATGAATTCGCTCCAGCCCGGTTCGGGCGTGCGGTGAATGTCGCGCCGTGCGGCGACGAGATCTGCGGGCTCAACCGGATCGATCCACCCCGGGAGCAGGTGCGGGCGATCCATCAGATCGGAAACGCTCGCTTTCGGCGCTTCCTCTGCTTTGGATTCGCTGCGGGACGCTTCTCTCGGAAGCGTCTGGGCGCGCCGGGATCGCGTGCGCCCCTGAGCGCCGGCCTGAAGGGCCGCCGTCTGAATTGTCTGATTTCGGGCTGAGGGCATCCGGATGCTCCAAATCATCCGCGCCCAAAGGTACCGCGTGGATGAATTAAGGGGATTTGCTTATTTTTATACCCTTAATTCTAACATTGCCTTAAAGACACTGGAGAGCGGCAAACCCGCACCCCCTCAACATTTGATTGATTTTTCAGTATTTTTAAAAAATCTCTAAAACTACCCCTTCAACGCTGATTTCGGATAATGCGTATACAAACATAGATTCAATTTATGGCGCTGATGCGCTTGACCGTTCCGAAAGGTAGTGCCGGATGCCATTCTCATCCTTGGGCACCATCAGGGACTTGAGGGAAAGATCCCGCATATCCGGCCGGGCGCCGTGAAGAATGATTTCAGCGAGATCGATGAGGGATTCGGGCGCATCGATGGAAAAATTCCAGTCGAGATCCGGCTTTTCTTCGTCTGAATGCGACCGCAGAGCCGCTGCGCCGCGCGATGCGGAGCGCTCCATGGCAGTTTTCGCAGACTGCCCGGCCTTCAGATCAGCCGTGAACTTTGCCTCGCCTTCCCGTCCGACGGAGCGCATGGCGAATTCCTCAATCCTGAGGTGCATCGGCCCCGACTCCGTGAGAAGCCTCCCGATCCGATATTCATCGAGCGACTTGAAGAGCTCGGCGGGAACCCGGTCGGCCGTGAATCTCAGAATAAAGTTCTTCCCGGCGACATGCTTTGCGAGCCCGGGCTGAGAGGAATCCACGCCGATGTCAAAGGTCGCGGCTCTCGCGTCATAGGCGCCCGAAAGGCGACCTTCCTGAAGGTCGGCAGGACTTTCCTCAATTTTCGAGACAATCTTCGTAAACCTTCCCGTCAGAGCGCCCCGCCAGTCCCCGGCTTCAAAGCCGCCCTTCGCGGCCGTCACGCGTGCGGACTTGACGTACCAGTCGCCCGGCTTTTTTCCGGCAAGCTCAAGACGGGCGGCAGCCTTCACGTCTTCAGCGCTTCCCTTCAGAATATTGGCTGCAGGATCCGTGAGGCTCCCCGAAATTTCCGGGGCTTCGATCTCGGCCTTCAACCCCTCCTTTTTCGTGAGCGCAAGTCTGAGCGCAACGGGCTTTCTTGCCGCAAGGCTCCAGGACACCGGGCCGACCCCGCGCTCAACGGCGTCGAGCTGCATGTCAAAGGGAGTTGCCGTCGCGGTAATCCGAAGTTCCTGAGCAAAGACGGCGTAGTGATAACGGATGGCAAGCCTCGGATGCGTTCCCGCAAGCTTTACGAGCAATTCTGCGGTGCTCGCTGTGGAGTTGAGCGGATAAATGTCGCCGTTGAGGCCGAAGGGGCCGAAATGCGCCACGACATCAAAGTCGAGCGTAAGGGGCGCGACCGATGAATCCGACGAATAGACGCTCGACGCGACGATGACATGAAGCCGGTCGCGCCTCACGAAGAGACTGTCCTCTACCGGCGTAGCCGTTATCAAAATCTCCGGCGGCAGATCTTCGCCCTCGATCAGGCGGTTCACGATTTCCGTCTGCACGGACCGCTGCCAGCAGATGAAGCCCGCCTCAGCCGCAAGCGCTGCCGCAAGGACAACAAGAACGGCACCGGAATGCGCCCGAATGAATCCATAGAGCCGATGCATGCAAAAGCCACCTTATTAAGCCGAAGCTTCGGATAGAAGAATATTGCGCCCGAAACCTGAAATTCGCCTCAAATCTTACGCGAGGCCCGCCGGCTGCGGGCCCTTCGGAATGAGCCCGCAGCCGGAAAACTCGTTAACAGGCGTTTCCCGCAAAGCGCTTTGCAGGCGCGGGGACGTTATTGACGGATTCCGGCCGCGCGACAGGCTTCCGTCACGAAATGATTTTCGTTCCCCTGAATGCGCTCGATGCGCTTCGCGCGCAGGCACTCCCACTCATCGGGCTTGTACATGCGGTTCCAGGCTTCCATCAGCTGGCGCTGCTGGCTCGAGAGCCTGTATTTGGGATAACTCTCCGCCATGTAGAGCGTCGTACGAGCGATCGCACCGCGGGTGTATTCCGGGGGTTCCGCACGGTTGCCGGAGACCTTCATCGGGCAGGAGCCGAAGGTCGGGGGAACGTCCGGCAGCAGCGCATAGTTGTAGTTGGAACGGAGCGCATTCACGGCGCCGATTGCCGGATAGAGGTTGTAGAGGTCGCTCTGCATCAGGCGGTATTCGCGATTCGCCTTTTCCGCGCACTTTCTGCCCTTGAAGTTCCTGCCCTTGTTGTCGACGCAGACATCAGCGCCGTCGCGCCATTCGCTGAAGGCGCGCCCGAAGTTTTCGGCCGGAACCACGTGCTCCCACTCAATGCGGTGGGCGCGCTTTTCGTGCTTCGGGGTCGTGAAGCCCGCGGGAAGCGTGATGTTCTTCCGGCTGTCGAAGGGCGCCTGGCAGTAGAACGTGATGCGGTGGTCCTGATAGACCTCGCGCTCGAGCGTCTTCTTTGCCTGATTGAAGGATTCGATCTGCGTATTCCCGGCTGCGGCGGCAAGTCCCGCAGCAAAGGCAAGAATAAGGCCGAACGCGGTTTTCTTTAGAAGCGGCATTTAGATATCTGTCCCACAAGATAAACTTTCGGGAGACGCCTCGACCGAAGCCTGAAGCTCCCGTCCGCTCTCCCATTCGGGAGCGAATATTAGAGCGCCCGAGCCCTCAAGCACGTAACAAAATTCGATCTGTCTTTCTCACCATCCTTCGAGCATGCAGTCATCTCTTCCAAACGGCATTTCCCCCGCTGCGGCGGAAGCGCTTCTCCGATTCCGGGATTCCCGCGGATGGGCCCGGCACCATAGTCCGAAAAATCTTGCCGAATCCATCGTCATCGAAGCCGCCGAGCTTCTGGAATGCTTTCAGTGGAAGACGACCGAAGCCGAGCTCACGCCGCGCGAAAAAGCTGCGGCCGCTTCAGAAATCGCCGACGTCGCGTCCTATCTCATTCTCATTGCCGACCGGCTCGGCGTGAATCTTGACGCGGCGATTTCGGCAAAGCTTGCCGTTCTGGAGAGCCGCTATCCGAAGGAAGCAATCGGAAGCGAGGGGGCAATCGACGCCTATCAGGCGCTGCGGGAGAAGGCCCGCAGCCGACGGGCGCTTCTCGCGTCTCCGGAAATGACGGCGCTCCTCGGGTACCGGTCGTTTCTCGCCCAAACCCGAGCCGGCGAATGGGCGGCGGCATCCGACAACCGGATCTACTTCGTGCGCTACGCGCGCGAAACCATCGACTTCTGGCGAAATGCGGAAGCGATGGAAAAGAGCCTCGCCGCTCTTCTTTCTGCCGACGAGATCGCAGAGGCGCTCCCCAGGGACTTCCCCGAACGCCCGGACCGCGCTCAGCTCGAGGCGCTTGACGTCGCCGGACTCATTCTCTTTCTCGGACGCCTCGCGCGCCTCGAACACATCCGCGACGGCGTCATTCTCGCGGCAGCCGATTCGGGAGTTCTCGGAACGGTGCTCGAAATCCTGTCGCAGAAGGCTGCGGCAGTTGCGTAGCAGCGAACTCCCGATTCCTGCCTTCCTATAATTCTCCTTTTCTTCCGCTTCTCTTCCTTCGTGATGCCCATGGACTCCGGCCTGAATCCGACCATTCTGATTCCCGCTTCGACGATGCTCTCCGCCCTCGGCGACGATCCGGAGAGGTTCCTCGAGCGCCTCGCATCGCCCGAGCCTTTTTCAGAAATTCCAGACGGGGCTGCGCCCGGGGAAGTCCTCAAAAAAGGCCGCCGCATTGCCCGGGACCTCGGCATTGAAGAAGAAGAGGAATCCCGGGAACTCCTTCTCGCGCTCGCCCTCACGGCGCCGCTCTTTGAACGCGCGCGCTCCGCCGGCGTCGATCTTTCCGACATCGGCTTCATTTTCGGCGCCACCACGGCGGGGACGCCCGAGGCCGCGGAGCGCATCCGGGAAAACGAAGCTTCCCCCGTGAAGCGCTGGCGAATGATGGAAATCGGCCGCACGGCGCCCCTGATTGCCCGCGCATTCGGGATTGCCGGCCCGGTCTTTACCGTTTCAACCGCCTGCACGGCGGGCGCCAAGGCCATTGCCGAAGGCGCGAGGCTTCTCGCACGCGGCCGCGTGAAGGCGATTGTCGCCGGCGGCCTCGACGTGCTCTCGCCCATGACCCTTGCGGGCTTCTCTGCGTTGGGCGCTCGAAGCCCTGAACGCGCGAAGCCCTTCCGCCGGGACCGCGCGGGCCTTCACCTCGCGGAAGGCGGCGGCTTTCTCCTGATGACGACCGAGGCGGATAAATTTCCGGAAACCCGCGTCCGCCTTCGCGGCTTCGGCGAATCCTCGGACGCGCACCACATCTGCGCCCCGGACCCGACGGGCGACGGCGCGAAGCGCGCAATCCTTGAAGCATTGGGCGATCTCGCTCCTTCAGACACAGGCTTTGCGCTCCTTCACGGCACGGCAACCGAGCAGAACGACGCCATGGAAGCACGTGTGATGGCGGAACTCCTTCCCGGCGTCCCTGCGGCCTCCCTCAAGCGCGCCGTCGGGCATCAGCTTGCGGGCGCGGGCGCCATGAATGCCGCTGCCGCCTGCGCGCTTCTCGAAAAAGGCGGAAAGCTCCCCAACAACTTTTTTGCGGGCGAACGCGCCTTCGCCGACGAGAGGCTCCCGGAAGCGTTTCTCAAGTCGCTTACGGATTCGGACGCCCCACGCGAACTCGTCATTCCCCGCATCCTCGTTTCCGCTTTCGCCTTCGGTGGCAGCAACGCCGCACTTCTATTTGAAAAATGCCTGTGACCGCTACTCCGGCCGATGCCTTATTCGCTTTTCCGGCGCCCGCCGGCGACTTCATCGCCCAGGAACCCCCGATGCGCTTCATCGATGAGGTGCTCTCGGCGAACGACCAGGGCGCCAAGTCCCGTACCGTCATCCGTTCCGACGCCATTGCGATCGACGATGAAGGGCGCTTCCCGGCCCTCGCCCTCATTGAAGTCATGGCGCAGACGATCGGCATCTACGCCGGCCGCATCGAGCGCATGAACGGCAGGGCGCCCGGAGCGGGGCTTCTTCTCGGGACGCGCAGAATGGAGTTCGAGCGTCCCTGGTTCCTCCCGGGCGACGTGCTCCTCTGCAGCGTGGAAAAGAGCTTCGAGAGCGACGAGGGTCTCTGGCAGTTCGACTGCCGCGTGACGGTCTGCCCCCAGGGGAACGAAGCGCGCGAGGAACCGGCCGGCCGGGCGCTTCTCAACGTCTTCAATCCCCCGGAAGGCTATTTCGACCGTCTTCGATAGAAATTCCGGACCCGGGATCCTCTGCGCAGAGAAGCGCTCCCGAAATACAATTTCTCCCTTCTACCATTTTGAATTCCTGCACTATGTCTCCTTCTTCCCCGGCAGCCGCATCCGGCGTGATGCGCCAGAGGAAAGCTGAAGCTGAAACCGGACCCCGCCGCGTTCTGATCACCGGCGCCACGCGCGGCATCGGACGCGCCATGGCGCTTCGCATTGCGCGCGAGGGCTACGAAGTCGTGATTACCGGGAGAAAGCCTTCGCCCCAGGCGGATGAAGTTCTCAAAGCCCTTGAGGACATGGGGGCCAAAGCCCATGCGCTCTACTTCGACGTGACCGACCGTGCGGCCGCCCAGACGGCACTAACGGAGTTCACGGCCGAACAGGGCCCCTTCTGGGGCGTGATTCTCAATGCCGGCATCAACCGCGACGGGCCCTTGGCCGGCATGAGCGAGGAAGACTGGGATCTCGTGCTTGAAACGGACCTCGGGGGCTTCTATAACGTCTTGAAGCCCCTGATTCTCCCGATGGCGAGACGGCGCTCGGGCCGCATCATCGTGATGAGCTCGGTGTCGGGCATCACGGGCACCCGGGGCCAGACCAACTATTCCGCCGCCAAGGCGGGGCTCATCGGCGCGGCCAAGGCCCTTTCGGCCGAGCTCGCCTCCCGCGGCATTACGGTGAACGTCATCGCGCCCGGCGTGATCGACACCGACATGGTGACGGCGGAGGACCGCGAACGGATTCTTCCCTACGTCCCCATGCGGCGCCTCGGGAAGCCTGAGGAAGTTGCCGGTCTCGCCGCTTTTCTCCTTTCCGACGAAGCGGGCTACATCACCCGCGCCGTCATTCCGGTTTCGGGAGGCATTTTCTGATGAAGCTCCCCATTACTCCGCGCCGCGTGGTCGTCACCGGCATGGCCGCGATCTCCCCGATCGGTTCAACCTGGGAAGAAGTCCGCGCGTCGCTCGAAGCCAATAAGAGCGGCATCCGTCATATGACGGAATGGGAAAAGCTCGAGGACCTCAATACGCGCGTTGCCGCTCCTGCAGCGCCCTTTGAGCTCGATCCGGCGATTTTTACGCGTAAGCGCACGCGCTCGATGGGCCGCGTCGCCCTGATGGCGGTCAAAACCGCGCGCGATGCGCTCATTGATGCGGGACTCCTCGACGATCCCGTCGTCGCTTCGCCCAGAACGGGCGTCGCCTTCGGGTCCTCTGCCGGGCAGCCCGCCGCCGTCGCCGAGCTCGCTCACCTCATACTGTCCTCGAGCTGCCGCGGCATCACCGCGACCACGTACGTGCGCATGATGGCGCACACGGCTCCCGTCAACATCAGCGTCTTCTTCGGCTGCAAGGGCCGGATCTGCACGACCTCCTCGGCCTGCACGTCGGGCTCCCAGGGGATTGGATCCGCCTATGAGACCATTGCCACCGGCCGCGCGGACGTGATGATCGCGGGCGGCTGCGAAGAGCTTGACGCCACGGATGCAGCCATTTTCGACACGCTCTTTGCGACGAGCGTGCGCTGGAACGACGACCCCTCGCATACGCCGCGGCCCTTTGACCGCGACCGCGACGGCCTCGTCGTGGGCGAAGGTTCGGGCGCCCTCATCCTAGAGGAGTACGAACACGCCAGAGCCCGGGGCGCGAGGATCTACGCCGAGGTTGCGGGCTACGGCACGAATGCCGACGGCTCGCACATCACGAGCCCCGAGTCCGCCCAGATGGCCGCCGCCATGCGGCTCGCGCTCGAGGATGCCGGGATGGAGCCCGCCGACATCGATCTCGTGAACGGCCACGGCACGGCCACCGACCGCGGCGACGTGGCTGAAAGCCATGCGACCTTTGAGGTCTTCGGCGGCCATACGCCCTACACCACCTACAAGGGACACATGGGCCACACGCTCGGCGCCTGCGGCGCGCTCGAGGCGATCTTCGCGATCCGCGGGATGCTCGAGGGCTTCGTCTCGCCCGTCCTCAACCTCGAGAATCCCGATCCCGCCTGCGCGCCGCTCGCGTACGTCAGAGACCATGTGCGCGAACTCCCGCAGCGCGCCGTGATGAGCAACAACTTTGCCTTCGGCGGCATCAATACAAGTCTCATTTTCCGAAAGCTTGAGGACTGATCAGCCATGCCCATTGCTCTCAGCGGCCTCAGATTTCTGAAGCCTCAGGCCTTTTCCGACGGCAGCCGCTCCCGGGCGGTGCTCTCCGAGCTTTTTGCGCCCGACTTCGACGATGCCGGGGAGCTTCTCACCGACATCGACGATGAAGCCTGGGAGCCCGAGCCCCCGGAAGGAGGCGTCGTTCTCGTGACGAAGCTCCCCCGCGAGATCGATCCGGCGCTCGAGGGAGAACTGGAGGACATGCTCCCCGCTCAGACGCGCTCGCGCCTCTCGCGCTTTCAGAATCCGCACCGCCGCCGTCAGAGCCTCTACGGAAGACTTCTCGCGCAGCGGCTCGCCAATATTGCCTCGGAAGTTTCCTCCGGCTCCTACTTTCTGCGCGAGCAGCCCCCCGAAGGGCCGCTTCTCGCCGACTATGAGGGACGCCCCTTCGGACGCATTGCGATTGCCCACACGGAAGACGGTGTCGCGGCGAGCCTTTCGCGCCGCCGCGCCGGAATCGACCTCGAGATTCTGAAAACCCACGAACGCCTCTGCGGTCTGGCGGAGTTCGCCCTCGGAGAAGCGTTTGCAAAAGCCGTCGGGGAACTTCAGAAAACCGACGCCCGCCTGGCCGATGAAGCCTTCCTCGCCGCCTGGGGCGCGATTGAATGCGCTCAGAAATTCAACGGCGAAGACAGAAAGTCGGCCGCTGCCTCGCCCGTGCATGAGGAGCTTCTCTCCAAATACGCTCGTCCGCCCGAGGTCGAAATTCTCTGGGAAGACGGACTCATCGCCCGGAATCCCGCCGGCCGCGCCGTCCCCATCGAGTTTCTTGAAACCCCTGCCGGGCACCTCACGCTCCTCGGCTTCCCTCCCGAAAGATCGGTCGAAATCCTCACGCTCTCCCCTGAGGAGCTCCTTGAGGAATTCCATTCCCACGTCCGGGCTTTTCTCTGATTTTTTTCACAATTCCCATGCTTCGCAGAAACCGTCCGAACTACCTTGAGACCCTTGAAAGCGCGCAGCGCCTTGCCTTTGCGCCGCTGATCTTTCAGGCCGCCGCGGCCGCACTTCGCTCCGGGCTTTTCAAAGTCATTGCAGAAAACCCCGGCATCAGCTCTGATGAAGCGGCAGGAAAAGCCGGCATGACCGCCTATGCGGCCGAAGTCGTGACCGACATGCTCGTTCCCGCCGGAATTCTTGAACGCACGGCATTGGCCCAGGGCGAAGAGAACGGAAAATCCGGGCATGGCCTCAAAACCACTCCGACGGGCGACCTTCTCGTCTATGACGAGATGACGCGGGCGAACTTCTTCTTTTCCGAATCCGTCTGCTATGCGGGACTTGCCTTTACGCGCGAGGCGCTCGCAGAAGGAAAGCCCGCGGGCCTCAAAGCCTTCAACCCCGGATGGAAGACCATCTACCCGCATCTGCCGGAACTCCCCGGGGAAGCCAGAAGCGCCTGGTTCGGGTTCGACCACTGGCACAGCGACCAGGCTTACGGCGCGGCGCTCGATATCCTCGCCCGGATGTTCCCGCAGACGAGCCCCCTGACGCTCGTCGACATTGGCGGCAATACCGGGCGCTTCTCAAAGGCCTTCCTCCTTCGCTTCCCGGAGGCGAAGGCCGTCATTGCGGATCTTCCGGTCGAGGTCGACGCGCTTCCCCGGAGACCCGAGCTCGCTGAGGTGCGCGCGAGGCTCTCAGGCGTCGCCATCGACTGGCTCACCCCGGACGAACTCACCGACCGTCCGCAGGCCGAGGGCGCCGACCTCTACTGGATGAGCCAGTTCCTTGACTGCTTCTCTGAAACGGAAGCCGTGAGCATCCTCACGCGCACAAGACGCGCGATGACCCAAAATTCGCGCCTTGCCGTGCTCGAGCCCATCGTCGACGAGCAGCGCCATCGGGCCGCGGAACTGTCGCTCGCCGCAACGAGCCTCTACTTCACCGTGCTTGCGAACGGCAACAGCAAATTCTTCAACGGCGCGGAACTACGGCGCATCTTTGCCGCCGCGGGCTTTGCCATTGAATCCGAGCACCCGGACCTCGGCGTATCGCATACGCTTTTCATCCTGAGGCCGGAGAACGCATTCTGACGCCTTGGCCGGCACTTCCCCGGAAGTGCCGGCCTGAGGGCGTTCAAGCCTTTCGGCGCCCTATCGACTCGATAGGAACTGATTGACTTGTCTGTAAAAATTTGTACTTCCTTCTCGCAGAAGGCGATCCGGCCAAAGACACGTCTTTCTGAGGCGTCCCGGGTTTCTTCTTCGGTCTGAAGGACTAGTTCCAGAAAAGCAGAATCCCCTTCCGACGGCTGATTCCAAATGAATCCGGCCGCTCCTAATCTTTTCTCAACAAGAGACGCGAAACGCGAGCGAAGCCTCTTGAGCTTCCTCCCCTTTCGCAAGGATATTTCAGGAAAAGTTTTAGGAGCATTTCCATGACTCAGTACATTAAGGATCGCTACGGCCTTCTCATCAACGGCGAATGGGTCGAGGCCGAAGGCGGCCGCACCTTCGACACGTTCAATCCCGCGACGGGCGAGAAGCTTGCGTCCTGCGCCGACGCCTCCGCCGCCGATGTGGAGCGCGCCGTCAGAGCCGCGCGCGCCGCTCAGCCCGCCTGGGCCGCGAAGTCCGTTCAGGAACGCGCTGCGCTTCTTCTCAAGATTGCCGACAAGATCGACGAACGCGCGAAGGAGCTCGCAACGGTTGAAACGCTCGACAACGGCAAGCCCATCCGCGAGACCACGCTGGTCGACGTGCCGCTCTCCTCGGACCACTTCCGCTACTTCGCGGGCTGCATCCGCGCCGATGAAGGCGAAGCCACGATGATCGACGAAAACACGCTTTCGATCATTCTGCGCGAGCCGATCGGCGTGGTCGGCCAGATTGTTCCCTGGAACTTCCCGCTTCTGATGGGCGCCTGGAAGATTGCGCCGGCGATCGCCGCCGGCAACACCGTCGTCATCAAGTCCTCGTCGACGACGCCGCTTTCGCTCAACGTCCTCGGCGAAATCCTCAATGAGATCCTCCCGCCGGGCGTCGTCAACGTGATTACCGGCCGCGGCTCCGTTTCGGGTCAGGCGATGCTCGACAACCCCGGCTTCGACAAGCTCGCCTTCACGGGCTCGACCGAAGTCGGCCGCGACGTGGGCCTCGCCGCCGCAAAGCAGATCATTCCGGCCACGCTCGAATTGGGCGGCAAGTCCGCCAACATCTACTTCAACGACTGCCAGATGGACAAGGCCATTGAAGGCGCCCAGATCGGCATCCTCTTCAACCAGGGCCAGGTCTGCTGCGCGGGCTCGCGCATCTTCGTTCAGGAAGGGATCTACGACGAATTCGTCGCGAAGCTCGCCGAGGCCTTCAGCAAGGTGAAGGTCGGGAACCCCATGTCGATGGATACCCAGATGGGCTCCCAGGTGAATGAACGCCAGCTCGAAAAGATCCTCGGCTGGGTCGAGGAAGCGAAGAAGGAAGGCGCCCGCGTCCTCACGGGCGGCGAACGCGCTCAGGTTCCCGGCATGAAGGGCGCCTTCATGCGCCCGACGCTCATCGTCGACTGCGAGAACTCGATGAATGTCTGCCAGGAGGAAATCTTCGGGCCGGTCGCCTGCGTCGTGAAGTTCAAGACCGAGGAAGAAGTCCTCGCCATGGCGAACGACTCTGAGTATGGTCTCGGCGGCGCCGTCTGGACGCGCGACATCAACCGCGCCTTCCGCGTTGCCCGCGGCGTGCGCACGGGCCGCATGTGGGTCAACACCTACAACGAGCTCCCGGCTCACACGCCTTTCGGCGGCTACAAGAAGTCCGGCATCGGCCGCGAGACGCACAAGGTGATCCTTGAGCACTACAGCCAGATGAAGAACATCTACGTAAGCCTCTCGGAAAAGAAGCGCGGCTTCTTCTGATGAATGACGGCTCATCCCGGGATCCGGGGTGAGCTCATGCAGAAGCTGAGAACGGGAAGGACGGTTTGCGCCGTGCCTTCCCGTTTATTTTGCTTGGCCTCAGAGGCTCGTCAATCAGGGCGTCTTCAGATCAAACTGATGACACGCATTGCAGGAAACAACGCTTTGCTGATGACCCTTGTGACAGGTCGTGCAGTCGCGGTCACCGTAATGATTGAAGTGCGGGTTAGGAACAACCTTCTCCGTTCTCTTCGCCATTGCCTCATAGCTTCCATGACATTTGAGGCATGCATCCTTGCGCACCGGCCTCGTTTTGTCATTGGCTGCGTGGCATGCCTCGCAGCCCATTCCGCGCGCCGCATGACGATCAGCCATTACCGGCTGCGCTGCGATAGCTCCTGAGAGGCACAACAGACCAAGAATGCAAAACAGCTCTTTTTTCATTTTTTCTTCCCCCTTAGCCCATTCTGTGCGACAAAGCCATCTGCCGGGCAGCAATGCGCCCGAACACCAGAGCGCCGCCCAACTGAGTACCGCCGATGTAGTTGCCGTAGAAAAGTCCGCCCGCAGCATTCCCTGCTGCATAGAGTCCTTTAATCGGGCGATCCTCATTGGTCATGACCTGCGCCTTTTCGTTGATCTTCGGCCCGCCGAAGGTCGCCGTAATGCCGCCCTGGAAGGGAAAGGCATAGAACGGCCCCTGATCAAGAGGCGTGGGTTCATCGAGTGAGCACGGAGGATTCATTTCCTTCAGACGTCCCTCCTTAAGGGCCCTGTTGAATTCGGCAAACAGATCCGTGAAAACCTTGGGATCAATCCCCATCTTCTTTGCGAGTTCCTCCGGCGTATCGGCGACCAGCACCCTGGTCTTCATTTCAATAAATTTTTTAGCTGCAGAAGCCGCTTTGGGCCAATGACTGTCAATCAAATGGTAGGCGAGGTTCTCCGGCGTTCTTGTAGCCGTTGCCATGGATTTCTGCGTGTAGGTATAGATCTCGTCCATGAAGCGCTTGCCGCGCACGTCGACATCAATGCCCACACCTGCGTCGATCACGAAATTCGGATTCGCATGCGTTTCCTCAACGATCGGGCCGCAGTGGAACTGATCCATGTGAACAAACTTGGCGCCGAGCGGAGCCGTGAGAAGAATGTTTTCTCCCGTCACGTAGGGTGAGCCGCGGAGGACGAGCCGTGAAAGCGGTCCGCCCATGTAGCGGCAGAGCATTTCCCGACTGCCGGAAAAGCCGCCTGTCGCTATGAGAACGCCGTCCCTGGCATAGAAATTCTTCCACCCGTCATCGGTAACCGTCTTGACGCCAACAACGCGGAAGTGCTCGTCCGTAATGAGCTCCATTGCTTTTGTATTGAAAAGCAATGGAATGCCGCGGTCCTGAAGCGCTTTGAGCAGATCGCGGATGAGCCTCGCACCGCCGGTCAGCCCCTTGCCGTCCACGTTGTGCATCCGGTAGAGAAGCGGCCACGGCTTGCGGCCGATCTTGCCGAATTGAACGCCGACATGGCTTTTGAGCCACTCAAGATCTTCGCCGATATGCGAGACGTACGTGTCGACGAGAGCGGGATCAGCGCGATTTTCCGACACCTTCATCATATCGGCGCGGAATGCTTCACGGCTTTCCTCATGGCCTTCAGCCTTTTGCTGAGGCGTTCCCCAGGCGGCAATTCCGCCCGAAGCATAGAGCGAGTTGCCTGCTGCATAGTCCATCTTTTCAAGCACGACAGGCTTCAACCCCAGGTCATGCGCCTCAATGGCTGCAACCAGGCCGGCCGTACCGGCACCGAGGATGACGATGTCGTACGCATCGCTTTTCTTGGGGTCTGCCTGAGCGGCAAAGGCAGCGGGGACAAGCGGACCAGCAGCGGAAATGGCCGCAGATCCTCTCAGGAGATTACGACGGGAAATCATTTTCTTCTTCCTTTTTAGGTTTCCAGCATCTCTTATGAGAAGCCAACCGACAGGAGGATTCTTTCCCGAAGGCATGCCTAGGCATCGTGACCGTTGTCTAGAGGCATGCTTTCGGAAATGCCTCTGCATCCAGACTTTCGAAAGTCATCCCCTTCTTTCCATAGAATTCAATCAAAGATCTCTATTTCTCTTTAATGCCGTGAAGCCGCTCCTCCCTTCGCTCGTCCTCTCGATCCTGATTGCTCCTGCCTTTTCGGAGACTCCCTCGACCTCTCCTTCTTCGCCGCCCTACGTCATCGGTGAAGAAATTGCGTCGCCCGAGGGACCTGTCGACGCAGCCCGGCCTGTGGTGAAGCTACTCGTCACGCAGTTTGCCAAACCCAACATCCACTACCCGGTGGTGGAAGACACTATCGAAATATTCCGCAAGACATTCGGGCGGGGCAATTTTTCAGCCCGGGTCTATTCCGGCGAGACCCGGGACATCGGTGATGCAGATCTGGTGCTCAGTTCCGCAGGTACATACGGACGCATGCTCGGCGGCGGCGCCAGAGACCTTGCCACAGTCGTTTCCTCGTTTGCTCCCGATCCCAATCACGCCGAAGGCGCACTCTTCATAACCCTCAGGAAACGTGCAGACATTGACAAATTCGAGGATATGAAAGGGAAAAAAGCCACGGCCACAGGGCCGAATGCTTTTGCCGGCTGGCATATCGCACTCGGCGAAATAGCGTCCCGAAGCTTCAACCCTGACCGCTTCTTCAGCGACCTGATCCCGAGCGGCCACGACATGACGCGGGAACTCGACCTTCTCCGGAGCGGAGCCGCCGATATCGCCGTCGTACGCACATGCTTCCTCGAGGAACTCGCAAATGCCGGCGAGGACGTGAGCGACATCAAGCCGATCGCCGTAAAACCCGGCATTCATCCCGCGGGATGCCTCTCTTCTACCAGGCTTTATCCCAACTGGACGATTTTCGCGACGCCCCGGCTTTCTGCGCAAAATGCAAGACTTGCCACTCAGGCACTTCTATCGATGCCTTCCGGGCCGCATGATCTCAGCTGGGGAATCGCGAGCGACTTTTCGAGCGTCGACAGTCTCTACCGTGCGATACGCCGCGGGCCGTACGAATATTTGCGTTCCTGGACCTGGAGACGGTTCTGGGACGAATATAAAACGTATGTTCTGCTGCTCTTCTTCTCTATTGCCGGCCTTGCAGCTCACGCTGCCCGGAGTTCCTACCTTGTGCGCCTGCGCACTGCTGAACTCAAAAATGCGCTTCGCCGCGAGCAGGAAAGCGAAAAAAAGGCCCGCATTGCCTCTGAACGCATGGAGACGCTCAGACGAGCCGGCGCAGTCGGGCAAATGTCGTCAATCATCGCTCACGAACTTCGACAGCCTTTGAGCGCCATCGTGAGCTATTCGCAGGGCCTGCAGCGCATGCTTGACACCGACGTTCGTGCGCCTGCAGATGTCCTGCTTGAAGGCATCAGCTCCATCCGGTCTCAGGCGGAGCGAGCGGAAGACATCGTCGGCAAGGTGAGAAGCTATGCCAAAGGCGAAGCGCCCGCAAGAGTGCGGACGGATCTCGGTCAACTTTGCAAGAAAGCCGTGCGCACCCTCAATGACGCCAGGATTTCTCCGGTGGAAGTATCCATTGCCGCGCCCGCAGACACGTATTTCATCCATGCAGATCCCATGGAGATTGAACTCGCGATCCAGAATCTTCTGAGAAATGCTCTCCAGGCTGTCGCTAATACCGCTAATGGGGAGGTTTCTCTTATTCTTGACAGCTGCGAAGGAGCGGACGACCGCCGCCGTGCAGTCATTTCCATCAGCGACAACGGTCCTCTGCAGAACGACGAAAGCTTCGAAAAGCTCAATTCCATCCTGACATCAAGCAAGATTGAAGGACTTGGTCTCGGACTGGCTATTGTTCGCACGATTGCAGAAAACCTGGGCGGAAGACTCAAATTCGCACGTCGCCGGCCTAACGGCCTCACTGCGCTCCTGATCCTCCCACTCCAGACCGAAGAAAAGCGAAGCCATGAATCCTGACAAGCCTCTCATCCGAATTGTGGACGATGATCCCTCCCTTCGAGATTCGCTCGAATTCATGCTGAAGTGTGAAGGGTATGACGTCATTTCCTTCGCGGACCCCAAGGCATTTCTGGCTGGCGACATGCCGAGTCGACTGGGCTGCGTCATTCTTGATGTACGAATGCCCGGCATGTCAGGGCTTGAATTGCAGGAAATTCTTACCGGGCGGGCTTATGAGTGCCCGATCATCTTCCTGACGGCCCACGGCGATATCGACATGGCTGTTCAGACCATGCGTGACGGGGCCTGCGACTTTCAGCAAAAGCCCATAAAGCCGGATACCTTTCTGCCGGCAGTCTCGCGCGCCATTGAAAAGGACCGCGCCCGCAGAGGCGGCGCGACCAATCTGCTTGATGAACTGAAGCGCTTCAGGTCGCTTAGTGAACGTGAAAAAGAAATTGCTGAAAAAGTAGCACAAGGCTTCACGAGCCAGCAGATTGCCGAGCAGCTGGGCATTTCCAAACGAACAGTCGACCACTATCGAATGGCAGCGCTCACCAAAATTGAACTGCGGACTCCGGCAGAACTCGCCGGGTTCTTTGAACGAATACGTGTTTTTCTTGCTGCCCATGAGTCCCAGACGTTCTAACGACTGAAGGCATCATTGAGAATGGATTCCGCTTCTTCCTTCAGACTTCTCCGTTTTTGCTTCCGGAAAAGAAGCTCGGCTCTGACTATCGAATGCTCCACCGACAGGCAATCCGTTTTTCGGGATTTTTCTTCCTGAAAAAATGAACCCAAACGTTCAGAAATTTAGGACAAGCAGGTCAAGTCATGGCATACCTCCACCGGACGCTCGAAAAAGTCATCCCGCAGCTTTCAGCTAGCTCTAAAGGCATTCTTCTCTTCGGCATGCGGCAGACGGGAAAGACCGCGCTCATGAAGCATCTCGGGAGCAAGAGGCCCTACGTGACGCTCGTCCAGCACGAAATCCGCGACACCGCGATGCATGCGCCCGACCAGCTACTTGCCGATTGTCCGCCGCACGCCATCATTGATGAAGTCGAATGGGCGCCAACGCTTTTCCCGGCGCTTGAGGCCTTCCTCGACGCCCGGGACGACCGCGGGCTTTTCTGGCTCTTGGGCTCCCAACGCCCGGCGTTCGTGGAAGAGATCGCCGACACGCTCCCCGGGCGCATCACCCTGCTCAACCTCCTGCCGCTCTCGATATACGAACGGGAAGGCTTGGGTCTCGAGCAGCTCCCGTACCTGCCGGACTTCAGCCTCAAGCAGAAGCTGGAAGCCCGCTCTGCGTACGAAACCAGGGGAATCGTGTTTGAGGGCGGCTTCCCCGAAGCTAAAAGCCTCTCGGGAGCTGACCGGAAGCTCTTCTTCGACAAGCTGATCGACAGCGTCATTGAGAAGGACATTCCGCAGCTCAATTCCATCGAAAAGCGCATGGCTTTCCGGCGCTTTCTGCGGACGCTGGCGGTCCGGAGCGGTCAGGTGCTCAATTGCACGGCGCTGGCGCATGATTGCGGACTGACGATCAGAACCGCCCGTGAGTGGCTCGCCATCGCCGAAACGTGCGGCTTCATCTTCGTGCTCCCACCCTATCTGGAGAACATCGGGAAGCGCCTCGTCAGGAGCCCGAAGCTCTACTTCGCCGACACCGGCCTCCTCTGCAAGCTCATGGGCATTCAGACTCCGGAGGAAGCTGCGGCGCATTACAACGCCGACGCGTTGTTTGAGACCTTCGTGGTGATGGAAATCGTCAAAAGCTGGCTTCACAACGGCAGGCGACCGGAATTCTACTTTTATCGCGATTCGGATCAAAACGAGATAGATCTGCTCATACGCTGTCAAAACAGATTCTTCCCCGTTGAGGTCAGGGCGGCAGCAACACCCAAACGATCCATGGTGAAGAGCATCCGGGCCTTCAGGAAAATCAAACCGGATTGCGGCACCGCCGCGCTCATCTCTCTTCTTCAGGAAACAGTGCCGCTCGACGCGAACACGGTGAGCCACAGCATCTGGTCGATTTGATTGACCTCTGCCTTTGTGGGCATGAAAAAAAGCGCACCAGGGAAAGAACCCGATGCGCTTCGCAGAGCGGCCCCGGCCGCATGCCCGGTCGGGATCCGCTCAATGCTCGAAAAGCCGCTTGAATTACTTCGCAGCGTGGATCTGAGCAAGTTCCTTGTCGAAGACCAGAAGCCCATGGCCGTCCTTGCCGATGAGCTGAAGCTTTTCGAGGATGGTCCTGAAGAGCTTCTCTTCCTCATGCTGCTCGGTGACGAACCACTGCAGGAAGGTGAAGGACGAGAAGTCCTTTTCTTCGAGCGCTGCGCCGACAAGTTCGTTGATCGACTTCGAAATGAAGAGTTCATGGTCAAGCGTCTTCTTGAAGACGTCCTCGAGCGACTTGAAGTCATGCTGCGGAGCTTCAAGGGCGGTTATCACCGGCATAGCGCCCGTATCGCAGAGGTAGTTGAAGAGACGCTGCTTGTGTTCGAGCTCTTCCTTGGCATGCGCATAGAGGAAGCTCGAAGCGCCTTCAAAGGACTTCGCGCTCGCCCACGCAGCCATTTGTTGATAAAGGAGCGCAGAGAAAAGCTCGAGGTTCATCTGTTCATTGATTTTCTTAGCCAGCTTGGCAGAGAGCATTTTTAAATCTCCATTGAAAGGGGTCTCTAGCGTTAACCTCTAAGGGTTAATCGCTATTTCTTAACGACATCGATTCTATGCCCGGACTCGGTAAGTGCCTCGCCTCTCTATTGATCCAAGGCACAAGAAAGGCGCTTTCTATCAGTCTCCGGTTTTCTGAAACGCAAAACGCCTCCGGGCGTCGCTCGGGACGCTTTGCGGAGGCGTTTGGCTTCGTAGAACTGCGAAGAGGAAGAATTACTTCAGCTCAAACTTCTTGTCGAGCGTCTTCGTGAGATCGGCACGGAGCTTATCGAGCTTCTCGGCATAGTCCTTGTCGAGATTGCCCGGGGTACGGTCGTTGACGAAGCGGCCGAGGGTCTTCATGCCCCAGAAGGCGGCGGTGTCTTCATCCATAACGCGGAAGGCGCCCAGGTACTTGTCCCAGATCGGGTTGGAATTCTTGCCGATGCCGTCGCCGATGTCGCCGCGGCCCATGCCGAGCCAGCCCGCGTTCATGATCGTGAAGAAGGCCTTGCCCTTGAGAAGCCCTTCAAGGCCCTTGTCGGTATCCCTGTACGCCCACTTCTTCTGGAACACGCGCTCCATATAGCCCTTCGTGATGGCGTTGGGCGTGTCGTGCCAGTTCGGATACGCGAAGATGATGTAGTCGGCGGCATTCACATACTTCTGCTCAACCGCTACGTCGGCCGGCGTCTCGCCGAGGCCGTCCTTCGCCTGGAAGAAGGTTTCGCGCGTGATGACCGGGTTGAAGCCGATGGCATAGAGGTCGCGGAGTTCGACTTCGCAGCCTTTGTCCATGAAGTGCTTCATCGCCGTGTTGACGAGATCCCATTCCACGGATTCATGACGCGGATCGCCGACAACAAAGAGAATGCGCTTCGCCTTCGCGTCGCCGGCGGTGAAGCCGTTGGGCTTCACGGTCTGGCGGAGATTCTGCGGAACAACGGAAGCGGAAGTAATGGCGTCGACATTACCGATGGCCTGAGCAGCGTCGGATGCCTTCTTGGTAGCGCCCGACATGCCGTCCGGAGCGGCAAAAACAAGGGGAGAAAGCGCAGCAAGAACCAAGCCCGTGAGGAGAGTCTTCTTCATTTTCAGAAATCTCAAATTGATTTTTTAGGGACACGGGCAGGTTCGTCCGAACCTGCCGGTCCAGAGAAACCCAATGCGACGGCGAACGTTGAGGATGCCGGGACCGCCTGAGGGAATTGAGGCGGCAGTCCGCGAAAGCATCTAGCCTGGGCAGAAAAGCGGCGCTTCATTTCGGAAGCATCCGAAAGAAACGGTGGAGCTATTCTGCACTTTCCGCCGGCCGCTCGAAAATCGGAAAAACCCTGAAGCCGTCATTCAGGCGGCAGTTGAGACAAAGAAGTGCCCATGCCTTCCGGGAACAGACCACATTGCCTCACTGCAGCGCCCCGGAGCTCAGGGTGCTGTGAGAAAAAATGCTCGACCTTCATGGCGAGCTTCACGGCATTGAATTTTTCAGGATTGAGCTTCGCTTCCCCGAAGAGAATGGTCTTGCGATCGATGCTCATCGCAACCAGATCAATTTCATTCTCTCCTCTTTTGTCCCACCAGGCTCCGGCTTCAATCCACTCTCCTGAACTCAGGCACTCCTCCCGATACCAGTTTTCCAGTGCCCGACCGAGATAAGTCGAGAGCGACCCGAGCGTTTTTTCAATCAGCACGCCCCAGCGATTGGCTTCTGCAAGCGTGCGGCTCTCGAGCGGATCCACGAATTTGAGCCAGAAATGGAAATAAGGATCGACCACCCGATAGCGAGAATTCCTCGTCCCGGCCTTTGCGCCGAAGGGAATGTTCTTTTCGAGGAGTCGAAATTGCTCAAGCCTTGAGATATATGGAGAAACAATCGTATCAATGCCGTCCTGAATTTCATTCCATCTGATCTTCCCGGCCGCCACTTTTTTCAGGATCTGAAGATAGATGGGAGAATCCGCACGAAATTCATTCGCGAGATAAATGGCTCCTTCAGAGCGAAGCCATCCGCCGGCATTGGAAAAAATGAATTCCACAATCTGCCGCTCCGTCAGCGCCTCTGCTTCAATGAGAAGCTCCAGGTACTTGGCAACGCCTCCCGTGACGGCATAGAGCGTCAAAATGTCCCTTGGGGAGAGCCCCGGAGCTTCATTGCGGAGAATATCCAGAATTTCCCGCGGATTGAAGGGCTTCAGCATCAGCTGCCCGGAAAGGCGCCCGAATAACGGTTGGCTCGATTCCCCGAAAATGGCTTCCATCGCAGAAATGATGGAACCGCTCATGACCAGCAGCAGCTGACTTCTGTCTTTTTTCGTATCCCAGATTCTTTGCAGCTGGCTCCAGAATGCCTTGTTGATCTGATTCAGATTCTGGCATTCATCAATGATGCAGACCGCCGGCTTCGTCTGAGTGAGCTGCATGAGATAGCCGATGACCTCTTCCGGTCGGGTGAGCGCCGGCGGGTATTCCACCGCGTAGGTGCGAGAGACTTCGTTAAGCCATGCCCGGGCGGTTTCCGCCTCATCCACGTTGGCATCGGCAAAGAAGTAGAACACCGGCAGCTCGCAGCCTTCAAAGGCCTTGAGCATCAGCGTCGTCTTTCCAACCCGCCGGCGGCCGATGACGGCCACCATCTGAGAGGTCCTGCGCCTCTGAACTATCGAGAGGAACTTGTGGAGCGCCTGCAGCTCCTCCTTTCTGCCGTAAAACGTCCGCATGATCTCAATAACATAATCTAAATTATCATACAGTCATTGTATGTTAATTTGGATTATGTTGTGAAAAAGCCGACCTCACCCCTTCAGAGATTCGCTCCCCGGCATAAAAAAGGCGCCCATATGAGAGCGCCTTTCTTCAGTTCGTCATGCGATTATCGATTGAGATCAATCAGATCTCCGATGGCGTAGTACCGTCCGTGACTTGCCGCATGCACGGTGCGAAGCGACGGGTCGGCGGATTCGAAGCGCCAGTCCCCGCCCTCCGTTGCCACGCGGTCGTCGGCATAACAGGCAACGACTTCTGCGAGGAAGAGGTCGTACGTTTGCGCGATGCGCTCTTCCGGAATCACCTTGCAGATGAAGTAGGCGGGCGAACCTTCAATGAGCGGAATGTCGCAGCCGGGGGCCTTGAAGAACCGGCCCGGGCACTTGTCGAGCTTTTCCTTGTCGTTGTTCTTCGAAACGGAACCCAGGTACTGAGCGGATTCCACATTCGCGCGGGAAACGAGGCTGATCGCGAAGAAGCCGCTCTCCTCGAGAAGCCTGCGGGTGTAGTGCCCGCGCGAAAGAACCACCGTCACCTTCGTGGGATTGAGGTCGAGCGCGCAGTTCCAGGCCGCCGTCATGGCGTCCTCATCTCCCTTATTCGCGGCGGAAATAACGGCCGTCGCGCCGATGTTCATGAGCCCATAGGCGCTGTCGACGCTGATGGAGCGGAGGTGTTGAGGAAAGTCGATGAACTTCGTCATTTGATGTCCTTTCAGGGATGCATGCAGAGAAAAAACTGTGCCGAAAAAACGCTACGACCGACCCGGAGTCAGATGCCGCCTTCCACCAGCCGCTGAGCCTCCGCCTCGCGCCTTTCCATCAGGCGCGCGTAGCTGCGGCAGTGCTCCATCCACGACTCGATATCGTTCGACAGGTATTTGTCGCGCTCGTGACAGAAGGTGAGCTGCCGGTGAAAGCGCTCCGGCAGCTGCACCTGCGCGACGAAGCGCCCGTAATAGGGGTCGTTCAGCACGCGGCGGGACATATAGGTGAGCCCGAGGCCGAGAAGGACCGTGCGCAGAATGGCGTCGAAGCTGTTGAGTTCAGCAATCACCTCAACTTGCCTCAGGCGCTGGCGAACCTGGGTTTCAAAGAAGTCGCGCGTGGAGGATCCCTTTTCACGAAGAATCCAGGAGGCGGTTTCGAGTTCCTGGTAGCTCACCGGACGCCCGGTGAGCGGATGATCCTTCGGCGCCACCACAACCATTTCGTCAGCCATCCAGGGCGTGGTCACCAGATCCGTATCCGTGACGGGACCTTCGATCAGCGCAACGTCAAGTTCGAACCGGGAGAGCTTTTCAGCAATGATCCGCGTATTGGCAATGACGGCGGCAGGGGTCCACCCGTGCGCGTCGCGAAAGCCCCTCAGGAGATCCGCAATCATGAAGGTGCCGATCGTGCGCGTGCAGCCCACGCGGAACTGGCAGTAGCGGCGGCTCTTTCTGAAAAGGTCCGAAATGTCGTCGGCGCGATGAACCATCTCATCGGCCTGAGGCATCATGCGGCGCCCTTCGGGCGTAAGGAAGATTCGTCCGCGGTTGCGGTCGAAGAGCTGCACGCCGAGACGAGCCTCAAGCTCGGAGAGCGCCTGCGAAACCGCACTCTTGCTCATGGAGAGGTACTCTGCCGCTGCGCCAATGTTCTCGGCCTTCGCAATGGCAAGGAAAACCTGAAGCTGTCTGAGCGTGATGGGTACCACGAATTAATACCTCCTTTGATGCGGCCTCTCTCCGAAAGCGTCTCTTCGGAAAGCGGTCTTTGGATGTTAGCAAACCCGGCGCTTTTCTCTGCATCGTCTGAAAGCATCCGACAGCGATCAGACAGGAAAAGGCAAGTTAATTTTATCGAACAATTTAACCCAATTCGTTCGAATTTACTTTACAAAAACAGGATTTATATTTTACTCTTCGCATTCTCTGCGCAAGAAGCGCCTTCCATCATTTGCCACACCGGGCCTCTCCATTCATGCTCAAGGCTTTTCCCTCACGGTTTCGCAGTCTTCCCACCCCGATGGCCGGGCTTGCTCTCGGCATCGCCAGCCTCGGCTGGTGTCTGGAAAATGCACTTCCCCTTCATGGCTGGGGGCAGATTGCAGGGGCAGTCATTGCCTCCTCGCTCCTCCTCCTTCTCATCTGCCGCTTTTCGCTTCACGCCGATACGCTCTGGGCGGATCTGAAGCACCCGGTGGTCGGGTCCATCGTGCCCACCTTCGCGATGGCGCTCATGGTGATTTCCCGCGCGCTTCTCGATGCGCTCCCGAAATTCGCCGTCGGCCTCTGGCTCGTCGCCGTCGTGCTGCATCTCCTCGCCCTCGTCTTTTTCGCCTGGTTCCGCTTCCACGACAACGTGATGGAAAAGATGGTGCCCTCCTGGTTCGTGCCGCCCGTCGGCATCATCGTCGCCGATGTGTCCTTCCCCGGCGTTCCGGAGCTTCTGCCCCTTGCCCAGGTTCTCCTGGTCGTCGGCCTCGTTTCCTACGCGATCATGCTTCCGACGATGCTCTACCGCCTCATCTTCCTCCCGCAGGTCGCCAACGCCGCCAAGCCCACGATCGCCATCATGGCGGCTCCGGCATCGCTCTCGCTGGCGGGCTACCTCTCCGTCTCAACGGAACCGCACCTTCTCCTCGTGGCGCTTCTTTTCGGCATCGCCATTCTCATGACCTTTGCGATCTACTTCGTGTTCTGGCACCTTCTGAGGCTGCAGTTCTCCCCGGGCTACGCGGCCTTTACGTTCCCGATGGCCATCGGCGCGACGGCGCTCTACAAGCTCGCCGCCCTGATGGGGACCTTCAACGGGATGGGAGAGTATGTGAGCGAACTGCGCTGGCTCGCGCACTTTGAACTGGCCGTCGCGGCGATCGTCATTCTCTACGTCTTCGTTCTCTACCTCAAAAACTTCAAGGCGTTCTTCGCGATCCATTAAGAAAGAACGCGCGAAAGCGCAAAAGAAAAAGTCCCGTCCGAGAGAATCGAGCGGGACTTTTTTTCGCTTCCGGCTTCCGTCTGCATCACGGCAGACGGATGAAAGCACGTTCAGAGTCGCCGGAATCAGGCCGGAGTCTTCAGAACGGCAGGCTTCACTTCAGACGCGGGCTTTACGGCCGGAGCGGCGGGTTTCGGAGCAGAAGCAACTTTCTCCGGAGCCGCCGCCGCAGGAGCTGCTTTCGGTGCCTCAGCCGGCGCCTTGGACGCTGCGGCAGGAGCGGCCTTCGGCTTTGCGGCTGTCGTCTTCGGAGCGGGCGCAGCCGTCTTCGCAGCAGCAGGCGCCTTCACCGCAGCCTTCTTAGCCGGAGCCGGCTTGGCGGCTTCAGTCTTGACGGGAGCTGCGGTCTTTGCCTGAGCCGCAGCAGCAGGCTTTTGAGCCGCTTTTTGAGTCACGCGGCGGGCCGGGGCAGCCTTGGGCGCTGCCGCCTTCTTTTCCGCCGTCTTCTTTTCAGCAGCCGCCTTTTCAGCCGGCTTCTTCGCGGAAGGAGCCTTCACGGCCTTCTGCGCCTTTTCTTCCTGCGCCTTCAGCGCTTCGGCGCGCTTCAGAGCTTCGGCTTCCATCGCAAAGGGCAAAAGCACGCGGTGCAGAATGGCGACGCCTTCCTTCAGCTCCTTCTTCTTGATGATGAGGGGCGGGCAGAGGCGGATCGTCGTGCCGCCGGCCGTGAGAATGATGAGGCCCGCTTCGAGCGCCGCCTTCTGGATGTCGCCGAGGCGAGACCGGAGTTCGGGGATGAGTTCGCAGCCGTCGAGGAGCCCCATGCCGCGGACAGCCGAGAAGACATGGAGTTCATCATTGACGCGCGTGAGCTCCTCGCGAAGGAGCTTGCCCTTCTCCATTACCTTGGCCATGAATTCGGGCTTCGAGATCTTCGCGACGACGGCAGAGCCGACGGCGCACCCGAGGGGGTTTCCGCCGAAGGTCGAGCCGTGGGTGCCGGCCTTGAAGTGCGCGGCGATGTCGTTCGACGTGAGAACGCAGCCGATCGGATAGCCGCCGGCAATGCCCTTCGCGGTCGAGACGATGTCGGGCTGAATGCCGATCTGCTCATAGGCGAAGAAGGTGCCCGAACGCGCGCACCCTGTCTGGACCTCGTCCATGATGAGAAGCGCATGGTGCTTGTCGCAGAGCTCGCGCACGCGCTTCGCGAACTTCGGATCCACCGGCAGAACGCCGCCTTCGCCCTGCACGGGCTCGAAGATGACGGCGCACGTACGGTCCGAAATCTGCTTCTCGAAAGCCTTGATGTCGTTGAAGGGGAGATGCGTGATGGCGCCGGGACGCGGACCGAAGCCGAGCGAATACTTGTCCTGTCCGCCCACGCTCACCGTAAAGAACGTGCGGCCGTGGAAGCTGTGCGCGAAGGAAATGATCTCATCCTTCTTTTCGCCGTAAAGGTCGACCGCAGTGCGGCGGGCGAGCTTCAGAGCGCATTCGTTCGCTTCCGCGCCCGAATTCGTGAAGAAGACGCGGTCGAAGCCCGTCACCTTCGTAATCTCCATCGCAAACTTGAGCGTCGAGTCGTTCGCAAAAACGTTGCTCACATGCACGAGCCGGGCGCTCTGCTTTTTGAGCGCCTTTCGCACGGTCTTCGGCGCGTTGCCGAGCGAATTGACGGCAATGCCGCCGCCGAAATCGAGGTATGAGCGGCCTTCGCTGTCGTAGAGGCGGCACTTCCTGCCGCGCACCAGCACGAGGTCTGCGGGTTTGTAACACGGGAACATGACCTGATCATAGGTCGCGCGCGTAACTTCAGTCATCGGTAAAAAATCCTTTGGTTGTCAATGCGTTGGTCCGATCGAGGCGCAGTTCCCCGGTCAGAGGTTGAATTCGTAGGCGAGCTCGTCGCAGCGTTCACGCTTATTGCAATTCTCGCAGTCCTTGAGAATTTTTTCCGGCAGCGCTTCGATCTTGGTGAGTGCAAAGCCGCAGCGCTCGAAAAACTTCGGATTGCGCGTGAGCACGAACACTTTAGCAATATCGAGACGCCTTGCGCGATCGAGCAGGTACTCAACAATAGCGCGTCCCTGGCCCTGGCGCTGAACCAGCGGAGAAACCCCGAGCGAGCGGATCTCCGCGAGACCCGAGTCATAAACGAAAAGGCTCGCGCAGCCCACCATCTGACCGTCGCGCACGCAGACTGCGAAGGAATCGATATTGCGGATGATGTCGGCGCGCTTTCGCGGCAGGTTTTCTCCCTGCTGAGCCCAGTAGCGCACGAGTCCCTCAACATCGTCGACGTCGGAAAGCCGCCCCTGGCGAATGAAGAAGGGCGCGCGGTCGCGGTTGACGAGAATCTGGCTGAGCGCCTTCGAAAGGTAGGAAAGCTCGTCGGGCGTAATGTTGCGGTTTCTGAGGAGATTCACCGCCTCGTCGTAGAGGTCTTCAAAGGGCGTGCCTCTGAAATTCTTCTGCGCTTCCTCAGGGAGCATGACGCCGAGCGGGGAAATTTCTCCTGCGCGCTCCTTCGGGATCATGTGAATAAGCGTCTGCGGAACGGCAGCCTCAACGCCCGGCACGATGGGAATGGTCCTCTTTTGCGTCTCTTCTCTTCTATTCATCATCTTCATCAAAAAGGCAAGGGGTTCAGGGTTACTGAACGCAACGGAACACAATGCCTGAGTGCCCGGCCGCCCGGAGGGAAACGAGGGTCCTCCCCCGCCGGAATTGACGAACGCTCAGGCTCACAACTCACCTTCGCCGCCCTTGTCATGGAAGACGAATCAGAATTCGATTTTATGGATGGTTAATCACGACGCTTGGTGATTTTGCATAGTCCGGTTTGACTAAAACCAAGAAAAAGGACATCAGCGCAGCAATATTTATTCCCGCGTTATGTCCTCATCCTATGCATTTACATTTATTTCTTGATTATCAATCAATTCAATAATTTTTTAGAAGTTTATTGATAATATTCGACAGTCCTGTCGATAATCATCCATTTATTGTCGACAATTAACCTCTGCAGACGGTTCCGGGGAACTTTCCGACCGATAAAAGTTCAGGAACCGCGTCGTCAAAGATGGAAGCAATCGACACCGGCGCCCCCGTTGCCCGGGAAGCGGATAGGGCCGCATGCACCTTGACCGTCATGCCGGCCGTAATGATGCCCTCGCGGATCAACGCCTCCGTGCTTTCGGGCGTGAGCTCCGGAATCAGCCGCTTTTCGCCGTCAAGCACTCCTTTTACGTCGGATAGGAAGATGAGGGGCGCGCCGAGAAGTTCCGCGACTGAGAGCGCGGCATCGTCGGCATTGATGTTCCAGAGGCGTCCTTCAGAATCAAGCCCGACCGAGGAAATTACCGGGAGCCACCCAGCATTGAGGAGCGAAAGAAGCCGCCCCCTATCCTCAACGCCGCCGGCCTGAGTCTTCGCCACGCGGCCGAGTTCCGGGTCCTCCGGCACGACGCGGCACATGCCGCCGTCCGTTGCGGCAAGACCAAGGGGAAGAAGCCCGGCACGCACTGCCGCACCCCGCAGCTGAAGACTGCAGGTGCCGGCAAGCGCACCGGCGATCAGCGGCATCTCTTCTGCCGGACTTACGCGAAGCCCTCTCACGCGCTTCACTTCATGCCCCAGATCCGTCATGAGGCGGTCGACGGCTACGCCGCCGCCGTGCACGAGGAGAAATGCGCGCCCTGCGCTCCTGAGCGCCCGGAAAAGGCGTTCAAGTTCCGGCTCGGCGCCGAGCGCCTTCCCGGAAAGCTTGATGACAAGAGGTGCAGCGTTGATTGTCGGCTCCATGGCTTCCTTCTCTCCTTTATTCTCGAACGGTTGAGATGCGGCCCGCGGCGCTTCAGACGGAGAATCCCGTGTCTTCCGGGAGCTCGAGACGCATGTTCATCGCCTGCACCGCCTGGGAGGCGGCCCCCTTCAAAAGATTGTCGATCGCGCTCACGATGACGATGTAGCCCGTGTCTGAGACCTTGAAGCCGATGTCGCAATAGGGCTGATTCACCACATCATCGAGCTTCGGGAGCCCCTGGCGCACCCGCACGAAGGCGTGCTCGGTATACGCGCGCTCATAGACCCTCTCAATCGCCTCCTCATCTGCTCCGGGAGCGAGCTTTGCCGTAATCGTCGCGAGGATGCCGCGCTTGAAGGCGCCGAGATGCGGATTGAAGATGACCGGGACGCCGCCCAGGTGCTCCTCAATTTCCGGGCGATGCCGATGCGTGAAGATCCCGTAGGCCGAAAGGCTCACTTCACAGAAGGCGTTCGAGAGCTTCGCCTTTCTGCCGGCGCCCGAGACCCCCGAAACCGCGTCGATGACGGGCGGCATGGAGAGATCAAGAAGCCCCGCGTCGATGAGCGGACGAAGCGCGAGCTGCGACGCCGTCGGGTAGCACCCGGGAAGCGAAATCAGATTGGCTTCACGGAGCCTCGCTTCATCGACATATTCCGGAAGCGCATAGACTGCGTCCTCGAGAAGCTCCGGATGAGCGTGCTCGAAGCCGTAGTGCTTCGGATAGAGCTTCGGGTCGGCAAGCCTGAAGGCGCCCGAGAGATCGAAAACCTTGACGCACTTTTCGAGGAAGACCGGAGCGAGCCTTGCGCTTACTTCGTGCTCGGTGGCGAGAAAGACGATTTCGATGTTTTCGGCCGCGGCCTCGGGATCGCTGAGGGGCTGAAGCTTCAGATCCGTCCTGCCGCAAAGCCTCCCGTCAATCTCGTCGATCTGCTTTCCCGCATCGACGCTCTGCTCAGACACATAAAGCGCCGTCACCTTCACCTCCGGATGGTCGAGAAGAAGCCGGAGAAGCTCCGTTCCGGCATAGCCGCTCGCGCCGACAATAGCGGCCCGCAGTTTCTTATAGCGGTAGTAGTCATCATGCATTTTGGAAGCCTTTCAGAATGGAGAGCGCCTGGTGTCTGCGGCACGGGATATCAGCGTTTTGCCTCATTGAGCTTGATCATTCAGACCGAGACCCGCACGGGAGAACAACCGGGTTCATGCGTTTGCTTTATGTTTCGAAGAATTGAATCTTGCGTGACTACTCCCCGTCCAATTCTTCGAATTGGGCGAGGCTTCTCGCTTCTTCGGTCACAACCCGGATGTCTCCGGGATTTACACGACCTCAGCGAGCATTGGGAGAGGACATTTCTCTCCGCAGGACGGGTAGCCCCTCCGCCCTCAGTATTCTGATGCCTTCAGCCCGGATGTTGGCTGCAGCGTTGCCGTCGCGGTCATGGTGAGCGCCGCAGTGCGGGCACGCCCATTCGCGCGTAGCAAGATCAAGCTTCTCAAGCTTGAAGCCGCAGCAGGAGCACATCTTTGAAGAGGGATAGAAAGTATCGATCTGTATGAAGTACTTTCCTTCCCGCTTCATTTTGTAGGCAATCATTCGTAAGAGCTCGCCCCAGGCGGCATCAGCAATCGACTCCGCCAGGTGGTGGTTCTTCAGCATGTTGATGATTCTTAAACTCTCCGCAGCCAGCGCTTGGCTTTCGTTCACGAGTCGCGAAGAGACCTTGTGAAGGTTGTCGGTGCGGGCATTCGCCACGCGCTTGTGGGCCCGTGCGAGCCTGCGGCGCGCCTTCTCGCGCCGGCGGCTGCCCTTCTGAGTTCTTGAAAACTGCCGGCATCTGCGGCGCAGCACCTTGCGGGCGTGCTTCAGATGCCTCGGGTTCGGTTCCTTGCGTCCGTTCGATTCCGTGAGGAGATCCTTGATGCCGACATCGATGCCGATGACCTGATCCTCATAGATCTCCTTCAGAGGTTCCTTTTCAGCAAGACCATCCTCCCAGAGGACGGCGGCGTAGTAGTCGCCGGCGGCATCGGCTTCAAGCGTGATGCTCTTCACCTTGCCGACGACCTCCCGATGAATCCGAGCCTTGATCGGCTCCATTTTCGGCACGCGCACGTAGTTGGGGCCGACGGAGACGTTGGTGCAATGATAGCTCGACTGCGGCCCTCTGCGGGACTTGTAGTGCGGAATGTTAACGGTCAGCGTAAACGAGACTGTTTAGCCAACGACTTTGAGACGTGATACGCCAAGGATTTGAGACCATATACCGTATCTGACCGGGACGATATACCAACATCCTGTTGGCCTGGATACCTCCGCTACCACGAGACCCATTACCACTGAGACCCGATACCTCCGTAAAGAGAGATGGATTACCACAGGGATTGAGACTGCAAACCGCTCTGAATGAGACGGCATACCACTCTTGGTCAGCTTTACCTCTGCACTGAGACTACTTGCCCCAGCGTAACTGGACTATAGGTAGAGCGGGCTGAAATACTTTCGGGGAAACTTGAGGTCGTTCCCATTCAGGAGGATCTCATGATCAGTCCCAACTGGCGCAGGGCATACGACGCCTGGAAGGCAACCGGCCTTACCCGCATTGACTTCCATAAGACCCGCTTCAAATGCTTCTTCCCCGACGAGACGCCTTGTCTTACTACGCTTTATCGAAAGTTCAAGGAGATTGAGCGTCTTTTGGAGTCTGCAGCGGCTGAACGTTCGGCTGCTTCGCAGATCGGCACCGTGGCCGTGGCTACCCTTCCCGCTGTGACGCCGCGCAAGGTCGCGACTAAAGTCGGACGCAATATCCCGGTTAAACGGATTTCCCATCCCTCCGGCCTTGTGGCACGGGAGGTACGGCTGATTCTGCCAAACGGGTCATTGCTCGAGTTTAGATCTGAATCTCCCGAGCTTATGGCAATCGGGATGATGCAGGCGGCAGGAGTGCGGACATGATCATTGATTTCGCCTCGCGCAAAACGACGCTCGTCGCCACGCCGGTTGACGGCCGCAACGGCCTTTCCACCCTGACGTTCATGGCTGAATCGCTCCTCGGCATTCCTGTTGCCGAAGGCAATGACTACGTTGTCTTCGTCTCCCGCAACCGCAAGGTCTGCAAGATCGTCTTCTGGGATGAGCATGGGGCATGCATGGTAGTTCGGCGCCTGAATTCGGGCAGGTTTGCAAAGTTCCTGATGCGGGCTTCCGGACCTGCTGCGGCACCCATTACGCCTGAGGAACTGATGGCTTACCTCGATGGAGAAAATCTGCAGGTTGAGAGACAAGGGATGCTCAAAAATTGATGTAAATCAATTGGTTGAGTTCGTTTTTAGACAACAGTGAAAAGTGAAAATGCGACGCATTCAATATCATGCAGAGTGTGCGGGAAGCGCCGCTCAGTGAGTCTGCAAAGGAGTGCGGAAGGCAAAAAGACCTCCGGAATACTGATGCTCTCAGAACGCTTATAAATGGCCGTTTAAGCTACTGCCAGTAGGGAAAGAGAGTTTTTTACAGGATCGGAAAACGGGTAAAATTACCCCTGTTCCAACACCGATTCCCCCTGTATTCCATGTCCGTCGATCTCTCTGCTCTTCCCCGCGAAAAACTGATTGCCCTGCTGCAGGAATCCCGGCAGCAGGCTGAGGCTGCTGAGAGAAAAGCAGAGACAGCGGAGCGTAAGGCTCAGTCGGCAGAGCGCAAGGCCGAAGAAGCCGAAAAAGCGGCATCTGCAGCGAAGGCTTATGCCAAAGAGACGGAAATTCGGCTGGATCTCTCCGAGAAGAAGTACGCCGCGGCTGCGGCCTTTCTTATGGAAGTCGCCCCGCTGATTCACGGCATGCGCCTTGACGTGGAGCGCAATCTGAGTCTGGATCCGCAGGCCAATCTGAAGCTCTGGGATGATCTCCTGAAGTGCGTGCAGAAGCTCGTAGCCGAAGCGCGCAATGCGGAGACGTTCCGCGAACTCGCCTTCGGAAAGGGCGGGGAAAAGCTCACGCCTGAACTCGCGGAAGTCAAAAAGAACCAGGGAAGCATCCAGGCGGACATCAAAGCCATTCAGCAGGGCATTCGGCAGGCGCAGAAGGCTCAGGCGGCCATTACCGCGCTGCAGGACGAGCAGGACAAGGCTTTTGCGAATGAGAAGCCGGAAGCGAAGTCCGGCGAAGAAGCCGAAGAGACCGTCACTCCGCAGGCGCTCATGACAAAGATCACTCTGGCACGGCAGCCTCAGAAGACTGAGGAGCCGGCTAAGCCTGAGAACGAAAAGAAGACGGCCGAAAAAGCCTCTGATGAAGAAAAGGAGGAGGAAGCGGCTGACGAGAAGGTGCGCGGACGGCAGAAATCCAAAAGCGACCTTCCGGAAGTGCTCCGCACCCCGGGAAAAGGCGCTTCGGACAGCTGCCCGCACTGCAGCGGCAGGCTCAAAAACCTCGGAGAACAGGTGGCGAAGCTTGTTGCGGTTACTCAGGCCGTGCAGGATCGCTTTGAAAGACAGCAGAATCAGATCGAACTTCAGTATTGCGAGAAGTGCCGCACCGTGCACCCCGTATTCCCGGAGCACATGCAGTTTCCCGTGAAGCCGGAGCGCACCGTCTCCATGAACTGCCTTGCCGAAGCCGTGAAGCTGCTCAACAACGGCCTGCCGATCAACCGGCTTGAGAACATGATGTTCAGCCGCCTGAAGCTCGGCTCGAACACGCTCTTTGAGAATCTCTACGCCTGGGCGGATATCTACCTCAGGCCGCTGATGGAGCACATCGTCGGAAACTGCGGCGACCGCGTGTTTCTGGCCGATGAAACCCGATACGACATTCTGGAAAGCGAAGGCCGCGGCGCTTACGCGGACAAGACGAAGACAAGCTCGCAGACCTACGTCTTTACCGTGGGAACCCAAACGGACAGTCCGACGCCCTTCATCTGGTTTTCCACGCTCGGCTCCAGAAGAGCCGAGGATATCGGCAAGCGCCTTGAGTCGCTGAAGGGCCGGATGGATGCCATCGTCGTCGACGGCTATGCCGGATACGATGCTCTGGCGGAAACGGTACTCAAGGGAGTGCTCAGGCAGAGTTGTCTCGTGCATGCCCGTCGTGAAGCCTATGAAGCCGTTACGTGCAAGCAGTACCTCTCGGAACTCGAGAAGCTCACGCCGGAAGAACGCGCCGAGCGGATCGGGAAGCGCGCGCTTGATGCGGCTCCGGAAGCACAGATGCTCTCCATCCTGAGCGGCATTCAGCTTATTTTCCAGTACGAAAAGGAAGTTGCAGAACGCCTTGAGGACGAGACCGCCGAAGAGCATGAGGCACGCATTCAGAAGCATCGCGAAACTTACTCAAAGCCGGTGCTTGATGCCGTGGACAAGCTTTACGCAGGTCTGGCAGAAAAGCTGGCGCTGGAGAAAAACGGAAAATTCTCGAAGAAATTTAATTCGCGGATGGCCGAAGCCGTCGTCTACTGGATGAACCGGCGTGAAAGCCTGAAGCAGTTTTTGAAGGACGGCCGCATCCCCCTCGAAACGAACACGGTGGAGCGGGCCATCCGGCCGGTTGCGATTCTGCGCAAGAACCAGAACTTTATGCAGACCGTGGAAGGGGCGGATGCAGTGGCAACCTGCATCTCGATGGCGGAGACGGCGAAGCTGAACGACATCGACCTCGAAAAGTGGCTGAACGCATATAGCGCGGCCGCATTCCGGCATGCCTATGCAAAGGGCTGGACGAAGGCCTACCGGGAAGGCAAGGACCCGTACAAGAAGATCCAGAAGTGGGACATGAAAGCGCTGCTCGAAGACTTCGACCTGACGCCGTGGCTCCCCTGGGAGTGGAAGAAGCATCAGTCGGCAGACTGAAGGCTATTCTGAGCTATGCCTCAAGCCGCCGGCCCCGGCGGCTGCCGGCGCTGAATAAAAAGCATCCCGCTTACGCGGGATTTTTATACCCATAGTCCAGATACGATCATACGTGTATGCCATCTGGCAAAGATCTGCTCAATGCGTTCTTTCGTTTCCTCCAGCAGCGGCGCGTGGCTATCCTTAGAGTCAGCGGGAGCAATTGCGAATTCTTGGTTATAGCTCGCCAGCAATTCCGGCATTCGTGAATTTGCTTCCGCCATATTTCTGATGCCCAGCACACGGAACTCTTTTGGCCATCGTCCCTGCAGCGTGCTGAATGTTCGCTCGACCCGCCCTTTGGCTTCTGGCGAATTAGCCCGTATCCCCGTTACCCCCAACTCCCGACAGACTCTTTGAAATTGTGTTTCCTCGGATTTTCCGCTCTTCGAGGGATTTACTGGGGCAAAGATGGAATGTCTGTCGCTGTACAGAGCCCATGGAATCCCATATTTTTCAATGTACTTATTCAGCAACTGAAGATATCCTTCAGATGTTTCTGTTGGATAGAAGCCGGCGACCATGATGCGGCTTGTTGCGTCATCGACAAAGATGAGAAGCGCGTAGCTGTTATCGTCTCCGGTTCCCTCGAACCATGGATGCGGACTGCCGTCAATTTGAATCAGTTCCCCAACGCTCGATCTGCGGCGGCGCAGCTTATGCGCGGTCGACCTGCGCTCCTTTGGAGTTTCTTCCGGACGAAGTGTTGTCAGGATTCGTCGTACCGTTTCAACGGAGACCTCAATACCCTCAATGAGCAAATACTTATGCAGGAGGGTTGCCTGGAAGCCCTCATATTTGCCTGTTGCAAACTCGATGATCCTCGCTCTGATCTGCGGATCGAGCTTATTGGCCGGAACACGATTCCCTTGACCGGTATGTGAGGGCAGCCGACCTGTCTCTCGCCAGTTCTTGAGATGCCGCATAAACGTGCTGCGAGGCATCTGCATCAATGTCTTGGCATCCTCAACGCTATAGAGATGCCTTTCGTAGCCTTCAAAAATTTCCTGAGGTGTCAGCCGAGGGATTTCGGACTCAACAACAGAAGGGCCCCGAGACTTTCTTGCTTGTTTCGACATAGCAGTCTCCTTGGTAATTAAGCCGAAGGGATTTCGACTTAATATCCAAGGAATACATTATGTTAAGAGGAAATACCATTGTCGATATTCAGCATATTCAGTAGTCTCATGCAGAGGTATCCTGTCTTATTGCTGTGGTATCTCATCTCATTTCGTCATGGCATCGGGTCCCATTCATTTGTATGCAGTTCTGCCGCTGGGGCAAGTAGTCTCAGTGCAGAGGTAAAGCTGACCAAGAGTGGTATGCCGTCTCATTCAGAGCGGTTTGCAGTCTCAATCCCTGTGGTAATCCATCTCTCTTTACGGAGGTATCGGGTCTCAGTGGTAATGGGTCTCGTGGTAGCGGAGGTATCCAGGCCAACAGGATGTTGGTATATCGTCCCGGTCAGATACGGTATATGGTCTCAAATCCTTGGCGTATCACGTCTCAAAGTCGTTGGCTAAACAGTCTCGTTTACGCTGACCGTTAACAGATGGACGAAGTGGATCGAGGTGCATGGGGAAATCATGTAGAATGCAAAAGCTTTCCCCGCATATTGCACACAGCATACGTCAGTCTGTGTCGCACCGAAGCACAAAACCCTTAAATTTCAGTTAATTTATTGATATTTAAGGAAATAAATTTTATCCCATCGCTTGCAAATTAAGCGATGAACCTTTGCGTCTTCCTCGCCGCCCGTAGAGACGGGCGCAGAAAACCGTCATAAGCGTCACCACATCCCGGGCGAGCTCTGCTTCAAAGGACACGGGCGTCACGGCTTCAACGACGAGAAATTCCGTATTCACCCGACCGCAGAGAAAGCGAACAAGGGGCACGCCGAATCGCAGAAGGCGGTCTTCGTGGAGAACCAGCAGCTTCTCAATGCGGTTGTCGAGAAGCATCCGCAGGAGTCTTCTCAGACCGGGCTTTCTGCAGTTGAGGCCGGAACCGATGTCGGAAATCACTTCGTCGCAGCCGGCGTCCCGCAGTCGATCAGCCTGCCGCAGCAAGTCTGATTTCTGATCGTGCGACGAAACGCGGGCGTAACCGACAATCTTTCGGTCGGCTGTTTCCGCAGACTGAACTGCAGGCTTCCTGAATCTTCGATGACCGCCGAAGGTGCGACCTTCTGCCTGAATAAAGCCTTTTTCCACCCAGCGTCTGATAGTGCTCGGCGATACGCCGTAATGTCGGGCAATGACTCCAATCGAACAAAGCGTCATTTTTACTCCTCCTATTCTGCGCGTTATGGGAGGTTTGATAACATTTTATTCGACTAGCAAATGCCCTTTCTTTCCGTCGCAATGGAGCTCGACATGGCGCTTCTCGCACGATTCTTTGCTGCGCTGCCCGCCACCCGGGCAGCAGGAGCTGCGCCGCACTTCTCTCCGGCCGCATGTCGGATGAGATGGAAAATGCCGTCCTGAGGCTTCTCCGGGCTTCAACGGATCCCGTCCGCGCCCGCTTTCTCGGGCCGCTCGCCGTTGAGGAGCTTCATTTTCTGATTGCCGCAAGCCCGGAAGGCGAAAGGCTCCGCCCCTTATGCGAATCCAATACGGCATCGAACCGCATCCTCAGATTGATTGAGGCGCTTCAGTCGGACTGCGGCAGGGAATTCGACCTCACGGAAGAAGCCCGCCGCATCGGGATGTCGCTTTCGGTCTTTCACCGGCGCTTCAAGGAAACCACAGGCCTCTCGCCCATTCAGTTTCAGAAGCGCCTGAGGCTCTTCCGCGCCCAGGAACTGATGATTTCAGAAGGGCGCCGCGTCTCTGAAGCCGCATTTGCCGTCGGGTACAGGAGTCCCTCGCAGTTTGCCCGCGAATACTCCCGGGAATTCGGAATTTCCCCGCAGCGCGATGCGAGCGAAAAGCGCCGCCGGATTGCGGGCGGCGAAGCCTTCACAATGTCTGCATAAATTCCGCGAACCCTGAAGGAATTGCAGGAATTCGCTCCGCCGCAGGAGATTAGAAGACAATTTTTACATATTGTTTCATTTATCGTTCTTTAACGAACAAAAACTATTCTCATTTTCCTCACGATTTAAATTTCATAATATTTCCCTTTTATTTCAATAAGGTTTCATTTTTATTTTCGTATTGAATCGTAGTAATTCGCATTCAGGCGTACGGGTTTTGACGTAAGGGCATTTTCTGATTGCGAATCGTTCTTAGTGCAGATTTTTCCGGTCTTCCGTTTTTTCGAAGTGGGGGTAATATGAGGGCATGTCGGAAGGTTGCCGCCAAGAGCAGTCCAGCCGGGAGCCGATCAGGCAGGCGTTCGCAAGAATGGCTGCCGCTCTGAATCCATTTCCCCGGGTTCAGGTCATTCGGAAGTTTTAAAGCCTCTGAATCCATTGACGCTCTCATCGCTCACGACCCCGCAATCCGACGAAATTTGAAAAATCCTTACTACGTCATCCGATTAAAACTTTCGTGGAGCGGTAAAAAATGAACCAGAACTACAAATACGGCCTTTTCTTCCTCGGTGGTCTCGCTGTCGGCGCTCTCGGCGCCATGGCCATCTCGCGCGGCAAGCTTTCCGTGAAGCCCCTTGCCACCGACCTCATCTCGAGCGGCATTGATCTTCGCGACAAGGCGCTCGCCGCTGTCGAAGGCGTGAAGGAAGACCTCGCCGACGTCGTCGCTGAAGCCCAGGTGAAGTCCCAGGAAAAGCGCGAAGCCAAGGAAAAAGCTGAGGAAGAAGCCTCCTGCCCCGTCGCTGCTGAAGCCTGCCCGGCTGTGAAGCCTGCCAACTAATCCTCTCGGATCAGGTAGCAGAGGCTTTATCAGGGAGCGTAGTACGCCGGTTTTAGCTCTGCCCTTCTTCAAAATGAAGGACAACCTCCCGGCGCCGTGCTTCTCCCCAGCAAGCATGGGCTGATGAGCCGCAATGCCTCGCATGACCGGTATACGGACACGCGGGGCATTGCTTTTTCTCAAAGGAAAAAGCGCTCTTATGCCCGCTCCGGGGGCAGAATGCTCCTCTATATCAGTTGAAGGACTTTCCTGAAGAAAGGGGTGTTCCATCCCTTTCCGAAGGTGCTTCATCGGGCCAATTTTTTTGAAGTCTGCGCGCCCGCCCTGAAGGGACGCGCGCCGTCAGGCTTTTCAGAGGCAAACAACAAATGCAGTTCTATCTGAAGCACGCGGTCGGCAACCGCGAACGCTGGAAGACCAGAGGCACGCTCTCGCACGCGAGCGGCGTCATCATCGCCGAAGAGCTCGCGAAGGTCCCCGGCGTCACGGGTCTTGAGGTGAATCCGCTCACCGGGAGCGTCACGCTCACCGTCGAGGATGTCGCAACGAAGGCGCGCACCGCAGCTTATTTCTCGAGCCTGGCAACGAATCCCCCGATCCGCCGTCCGGGCCGCACCCTGGTCGTTCAAGAAGACCGCCGGGCAGCGCGCGAATCAGCACCAAGACTGGTTTCGGGAGAAATGTTCCCCGAAGGCTCGCGCCCGCAGGGACTCGTCGGCCAGACATTCTTTGCAATTGAGCGCGGCTTCACCAACATGCCGGTGCTGCGCGTCTTTTCCAAGATCCGCGATGCGCTCGAGCGCATCTTCCCGGCGCTCTTCCGTCTTTCGCGCACCGCCGTTCAGGCGTCCCGCGTGGGACCCGCACTCGGCAAAGCCGCGCTCGAGCGCAATGAAGGCGAAGCCCCGGTTCTCAAGGAAGAGGACGCAGAACTCGACTTTTCGGGTCTTGCCCGCTACATCTTCCTGCGGCCTTTCCTTCCGATGGTGCTCAATATCGGGAACGCCGTTCTCGATTCGATCCCGTACCTTATTGAAGGCGTGAAGAATGCCTTCAAGGGCAAGCTCAACGTCTCGGTCCTCGACGCTTCGGCGATTCTTGTTTCGCTCCTCAGGCTCGACTTCGGAACGGTGGGGCTCCTCACGCTGCTCCTCGGCTTAGGCGACATGCTCGAGCGCTATACGAGAAAGAAGTCTCTAGCGTCCCTTGCCGACCAGCTCGCCATCAAGGTCGATCAGGTCTGGGTGCGCGGCGCCGATGGGAAGCTCTCTCAGAAGCAGCTCAATACCCTCACGAAGGAAGACGTTGTTGTCGTCCGCGCAGGTTCCGTCATTCCGGTCGACGGCGTTGTGACGGCGGGCGACGCCTCCGTCAACCAGGCGACCATGACGGGCGAACCGCTCCCCGTTCATCGCGAAGCGGGCGGCAGCGTCTTTGCCGGCACCGTGGTTGAAGACGGCGAAATCGACATTCGTCCGACGGCGCTCGGCGACGCCTCGAGGCTCTCTCAGATCGTCAACTTCATTCAGAACAGCGAAGCCGCAAAGGCGGGCATTCAGGGGAAGGCCGAGCGTCTTGCCGACGCCATCGTCCCCTACAACTTCCTCCTCGCGGGCCTCGTCTTCCTCTTCACGAGAAACCTCACCCGCACGGCCTCGGTCCTCATGGTCGACTACTCGTGCGCCCTGAGGCTCGCCACGCCGCTCGCCATTCTCACGGCCATGAAGAACGGCACCGAAAAGGGCGTTCTCGTGAAGGGTGGACGCTACCTCGAAGCGCTCTCCGAAGTCGATACGGTGGTCTTCGACAAGACGGGCACCCTCACGCAGGCTTCGCCCGTCCTCTCCGACGTCGTGCCGATTCACGACGAAATCGACGAAGAGGAGCTCCTGCGCCTTGCCGCCTGCCTTGAAGAGCATTTCCCGCATCCGGTCTCGCGCGCCATCGTTCGCCAGGCTCAGGAAAAGGGCATCTTCCACGACGACGAGGAGCACGACACCGAAGTGCGCTACATCGTCGCGCACGGCATCTGCTCGTCCGTGGGCGGCAGAAAGTGCGTTCTCGGCAGCCGCCACTTTGTGGGCGACGACGAGAAGGTGGATCTCCATCCCGCTCAGGAAGTGGTCGACCGCCTCGCCGCGGAAGGGAAGTCGATTCTCTACCTCGCCGTCGGCGGCCGCCTTGCGGGCGTCCTCGGCATTGAGGATCCGGTCCGTCCTGAAGCAGTCGACGCCATCAAAGCGCTTCGCGAACGCGGCATCCGCCGCATCATCATGCTCACGGGCGACGACAACCGCACGGCCGCGCACGTTGCGGCGAAGCTCGGTCTCGACGGCTACCGCGCGCAGGTGCTCCCGCAGGACAAGGCCCGTCATGTGCTCGACCTCAAGGCCGAGGGCTGCCGCGTGCTGATGGTGGGCGACGGCATCAACGATTCGCCGGCGCTTTCCGCCGCGCACGTGGGCGCCACGCTTCGCGACGGCACCGACATTGCGCAGGAAGTGGCCGACGTCGTGCTCACCCGCAACAGCCTCCTTGACCTCCCGACCGCGATTGATCTCGGCTGCGCGACCATGGGCCGCATCCGCCAGAACTTCGCCGTCTCGGTGAGCCTCAATACGGGCTTCCTCGCGGGAGGCCTCATGGGCGTCCTGATGCCTGCCGTGGGCGCGCTCCTGCACAACGCCACCACGATCGGCGTCTGCCTCAACGCCATGCGTCCGACCCTCGGCACAACAAGAAGCTTCACGGAAACCGTGAAGGAAATCGAAGCCAATATGAGGGGCACGCTCACGAAGATCTCGAACAACGCCCCTGAAAGCGAACGTCCGATCGACCTTCCCTTCACTGCTCCCGCGAAATAAACGAAAGGATAAGAAAAATGCTTGACCCCCGTACTTTCGTGCGTTCCGTCACTCACGGGCGCGCGCGCATCCGCCACGCGTCCTTGAAGGGCCTTTCCGCCGATGAAGCCAAGGTGATTGCCGACATGGTCGAAGGCTTTGACGGCATTACGTCCGTCTCGATCAACCCTCGCGTGGGCTCGCTCCTCGTGACCTGGGACGAATCGCAGACGAATGCCGAGGCGCTTCTTCAGGCGGCGGCCTTCTTCCTTCCGGAGGATTCCTCCGCTCCTCAGACGGAAGTCTCAGACGCGGATGCTGTCCCCGAAGCTGAAGGCGCAGCCGGGACCGAGGCCGAATCCGCAGCACCCAAGAAAAAGTGCCTCAGGGAATCGGCCAAAGCCGCTGCCGGCACGGCGCTCGCCGCTGCTGAAGATGCCGCAGGCCGCGCGCTCCTCGCCGTGAGCCCCATCATTGCGCCCGACCAGAAGAAGGGCGGCAGAACGAAGCGCGTGACGCAGAACCGCCTGATGCTCGCGGCATACGGCGCATCGCTTGCGTCGCTCTTCGTGAAGAGCACTCCGCTTCATGTCGGACTCGGCGTCCTTTACACTCTCTTCCTCGGCGTGCATCTCTATCAGCACCGCCGCGTGCTTTAAGGAAGATACAAAGGATTTCAAATGAAGCTCTGGCTCAGGATTACGCAGGGACTGGCCGCCCTCCTTCTTTCAGCGGCTGCCGTTTCCCTTCTTCTCTTTGCCGGAGCGCTTCTTCTTGGAATCGCCGCGGCGGCGCTCCTTGCCGCCGCGGGCCTTTATCTTGCCGCGCCCGAAAACGCGAGAAAAACCTTTTCGCTTCTGATTGAGCGCGTTGATGCCTGGATTGCCGCCATGCAGTCGATTGTCGACAATGCCGGGAATCTCGTCCAATCCTTTACAAATTCCCGCGCCGCCGCTCCCGAAGAGGAACCAGCGGCGAACGCCCCCGCGCATCACGCCGGCAGCCCCGCGAATCATGAGGCACCGGCAGTTCCCCCGCAGGAAGAGAAGCACTCGGAACATTGACGCCGTCCTTGCGTCGCTTCGGGTTCCTTCATCCCGCCGCTCGCGTTGCTGTCCGACGACGACACCCCTCCCGCCAGGGCCCAAGAACCCTCTTCTTTCGGCGCCCAGCTTTGCCTCGCTTCTTTGAATATCACGCATTCGAGCTTCGTGAAGCTTGTTTTCACACGAAAAGCTTCTCCTCGCGCTTTCCCTATCCTCCCCGGACAAGACCCCTACCTCTATCTTGATATCGGGCAAATATTTCCGGAAACTTACAAACCCGGGACGGGAAACCCCTCTTTCCCATCGATTCAGCCGACGCTGTCCAATGCGATTTTAATTTGAAGTTTTATCCAAAACTTCAAATAGTTGCATTTGTCCAAGGCCCCTTGCTCCCGCGCGCGCCATTACCTTATCTGAAGCCCCTCAAACGCGTTTCTGCCAGTAAAAATGTATCTGAATTTGAAAACGCGAAAGATTCTCAGTAGTATGCCGATGTCTATCAATTAGAAGGAGGACCCTACGTAAATGACGGAGCCCAAACAAATCCGAAAACTCGCTGATGTGGAGATCAAGACTCCCGTGACCGTTGCGCGCATGAAGCTCGACGATGCGGAGATTGCGCATCTTGCGGACCTCGGCATGCGCCTTGGCAGTGTTGTTCGGGTGCTGCAGGTTTCCCGCGACGAACCCCTGCTCGTTGCCGTCGGAGACGGGCGCATTGCCGTCAATTACGCTGTGGCCCAGAAAATCTACGTTTACTAAGAATCGAGGACACTATGTATCTCAAGGAACTTCCTGTTGGTTCCAAGGGCAAAATCGTCGGCTTCGGCAAGGAACATCCTGAATACCGCCGCCGTCTCGTCATGCTCGGGGCTACTCCCGGCACGACCTTTGAAGTTGTCCGTATCGCTCCCCTCGGCGACCCGATTGAAATTCGAGTCCGCGGCAGCTTCATCAGCGTTCGCCGCGATGAAGCCATGCTGATGGAAGTTGAAAAGATTTAATCGCTTTTGATCTGTGAAGCGGCGGGAAGAACCCCAACTGCCTCCTCTTCAGCGGAAAGAAAGAACGAATTCAAATCCAGATTGGAATCTGAAATGAGTCAGCACATCGTCTGCGTGGTCGGCAATCCGAATTGCGGCAAGACCACATTCTTCAACGCCCTGACGGGTTCCCGTCAGCGCGTGGGCAACTGGCCCGGCGTGACGGTCGATAAGAAGACCGGCAATTTTGAATATAAGGATGCCAAGATCGAGCTCGTCGACCTTCCGGGCATCTACTCCATTACCCCGGCGGCTTCGTCGGGCGAAGACGAACGGGTTGCGCGCGACTACATCCTCTCGGGTGAAGCCGAAGCGGTCATCAACATCGTCGACGCCTCGAACCTCGAGCGCAACCTCTACCTCACGGCTCAGCTCATCGAAATGCAGGTTCCGATGATCGTCGTCGTGAACATGCTCGACATTGCCAAGCAGCACCACATGGAAATCCGCCTCGAAGAGCTCCAGAAGGCTCTCGGCTGCCCGGTGGTGGGCATCGTCGCCTCGCGCGAAACGGGCCTGAACGACGTGAAGGACACGCTCGTCAGCTTCCTCGCGAATCCCGTGGTTCCGCCGATGGCCGTCGAATTCGACAAGGCCATTTCGGACGGCATTGCCGAGGTCGCAGCCGACCTCAAGGCCGAGGGGGTCGAGCGCGCTCCCTGGTTCGCGAGCCAGTTCATGGAAAAGGCTCCGGGCCTTGCTGAAAAGCTCCCGAAGATCGACCTCACGAAGGTTGAGAAGATTGTTGCCGATCTCGACGCCAAGTACGACGGCGACCTCGACATTGCCATCGCCAACGCCCGCTACGCTTTCGTTTCCGCGATTGCCGAAAAGGCCGTCGTGCGCAAGGGCGAGGCGAGCGCCACGATGACGGACAAGATCGACGCGGTTGTGCTCAACCGCTGGCTCGGCCTTCCGATCTTCCTCGTCATCATGTACGTGATGTTCCTCTTCACGCAGAATCTCGGCGGCAGCTTCATCGACTTCTTCGACATTCTCGTTGGCGGCGTCATGGTGGACGGCTTCTCCGAGCTCCTCACGAACATCGGATGCCCTGAATGGCTTACCGTCTTCCTCGCCAACGGCATCGGCGGCGGTCTGCAGACGGTCTCGACCTTCATTCCGCCCGTCTTCTTCCTCTTCCTCTTCCTCGCCGTTCTTGAGGACTCGGGCTACATGGCTCGCGCGGCCTTCGTGATGGACCGCCTGATGCGCGCCCTCGGCCTTCCGGGCAAGGCCTTCGTGCCGCTCATCGTCGGCTTCGGCTGCAACGTGCCCTCCATCATGGCCACCCGCACGATGGACCGCGCCTCCGACCGCATCATCACGGTTCTGATGGCTCCGTTCATGTCCTGCGGCGCACGTCTCCCGGTGTACGTCCTCTTCGCGACGGCCTTCTGGCCCACCAACGGCCAGAACCTCGTGTTCCTCCTCTACATCATCGGCATCTGCGCGGCGATTCTGACGGGCTTCATGCTCAAGCGCGCTGCCCTTCCGGGCGCCGCTTCGGCCTTCGTCATGGAAATCCCGCCCTACCACATCCCGACCTTCAAGGGCGTGATGCTGCGTACGTGGGACCGCGTGAAGACCTTCCTCTTCCGCGCCGGCAAGGTGATTGTGGTGATCGTGGCCTGCCTCGCCTTCCTCAACTCCCTCGGCAAGGACGGTTCCTTCGGCAATGAAGACAGCGAAAACTCCGTCCTCTCGTCGATCGGCCGCACGATCGTTCCGATCTTCCAGCCGATGGGCATTCAGGAACAGAACTGGCCTGCCGCTGTGGGCATCTTCACGGGCATCTTCGCGAAGGAAGCCGTGGTTGGTACCCTGAACTCCCTCTATGACGGCATCGCCGCCGACAAGGCTGCTCAGGCTGCTGCTGAAAAGGCCGCCGCTGAAGGCGCTCCGGCTGAAGAAGCTGCTCCTGAGGAAGAAGAAGGCTGGTCCTTCTCCGCCATTCTCGACGAAGCGCTCTCCACCACCTGGGACAACCTGAAGGATCTCGGCTCTGCCTTTGCCGACCCGATGGGCATCAGCGTGGGCGACCTCTCCGACGAAGAAGCGGCTGCTGAAGACCAGGAAGTTTCGACCGGCACGATCGACACGATCAAGACCTTCTTCGGTTCTTCCTCCGGCGCCTTTGCCTACCTCCTGATGGTGCTCCTCTACATGCCCTGCTGCGCGGCCATCGCTGCGGTCTGGCGTGAAGTCGGCACTGCCTGGACGATCTTCTCGGGCACCTGGTGCTGCGTCCTCGGCTACACCTCCGCGACGATCTTCTACCGCGCGGTCAACTTCGGTGAAGCACCGGCCTACAGCGCGATCTGCATCGTGGTTTCTCTCGCCATCATCTACGCCATGTGGCTCTGGATGAAGTCCTTCGCCAAGAAGGACGCGGAGAACGCCCCGAAGGTGATCCCGATTCACTCGGCCCGCTGATTGAGATAGAGACGGTCAAAAGGCTTTGAGCTGATTGATCGCCTCCCCTCAGAAAAAAAACGAACGCTCCCGGCAGATTCTGTCGGGAGCGTTTTTTCGACCATTGAATTGCTTTTGGCCCTGGCCCCGAAGCGCAATACAATTTCAATAACGGTGCGTCCCGGGAGAACCGTTCTCTAAAGCTCTCTGAAGACGCCTTTCAACTTCATTCCCAAGGGGAAAAACATGATGAAGAAATCGCTAATCCTCGGCGCATCCGGCGCCATCCTTCTTCTCTCGGGCTGCGTCGGCACGCTCCCTCCGGTGCAGAACCCAAATGCCGTCGCCGTTTCCGCTTCGCCCGCCGCCATGAAGGCCGCCATTACCCGCGCGGCTGATCTGCGTCAGTGGCGCATTGTTGAAGAGAAGCCCGGCCTCGTGCGCCTCGCCTATCCGGGGACGGCCAAGGCCGAACACTTTGAAATGATCGCCGACGTCGAATACACGAAGAAGGGCTATTCCGTCGAATACGTCTCGAGCCGCGGCCTCAATGCCGGCCCCTGCCAGGACAACCCGAAGCAGACCTGCGTCCACCGCAACGTCAACAAGTGGCTGCAGAACCTCTCGAGCGACATTCTGCGCGGCATCCGCTGATTTCAGATGGAAATCATCCCTGAGGACGAGCCTTCACTAAGCTCTTCAGGCTTCCTCCGACTTTCTCATGCTCACGGCCGCTGCTTCCGGGCTGCGGCCGCCTTCATCCAGAAGTCGACCGCTTTGTCGACCCAGCCTTCCGCGCTCGTTCCGGTTCCGATGCCGAACCCGTGGCGGTGTCCCGGATATTTTGGAAATCCCTTGGAATTCCCTGTGCTTCTTATCGCTCCATCCTCCACCGCATGACATAGGGCGAAGCGCTTCCCCTCCAGAACTCCTCGAGCTGAAAAGCAAACGGCACTGCGGCCAAGGATCTGAAGATTGTTCTCTTCTTAATGGCGGATCTTGAGAAACAAGTGATTCCGTCCATTGTTTCCCCGCAGCCGGCGGGAGCCTGGATTAATTCCTCTTCGATTTTTGTCCGATCCTCCTCCCTGAAAGCGAAGCGCGAAAAAAAAACACGCCGGAGAGACAAATTCTCCAGCGTGCTTTTCAGACTTCCCTGAAAGATTTCAAAGGAAGTCGAATCCTTTCAGGCCCAGGAGGCCTCAGAAGGAATTACTTGGCGACGGCCTTCTTGAGGGAAGAGCCGGCCGTAAACTTCGGACGCTTGCCGGCCGGGATCGTGAGCGTGGCGCCGGTCTGGGGATTGCGGCCCGTGCGGGCGGCGTATTCAGCAACTTCGAAGTTGCCGAAGCCGATGATCTGCACAGCTTCGCCCTTGCCGAGCTGTTCGGCAACGGTGTCGAAGAAAGCATTGAGCACATCGGCGACCTTGGCCTTCGGAAGCTCGGTCTTCTCAGCGATGGCAGCGGTGAGTTCGGTCTTGTTCATGGTATCTCCTTGCGAAGACGTCGCGTCGACGGTTCATTTTGTCGATCGCTTCCAAATGATGTCTTCTAGTTGTGAAAACCGCGCCCCCATGCGGGTTCCGGCGCGCTTGGGCACTACTATAGCCAACACTTCGAGAGTTTTGGGGCCTTGTTTGCAAAAAAATTCCCCTGCGCCCTCGCAGTTTCCTTGATCTGCAGGGATTACGGTCCCGCCTTCATTTTTGAGCGTCTTGCCGTCCCCTGACTTCTCCCTCCTCAGGAATTGCTTAATTTATTGTTTATTTTGAAATTTTGATTATTGTAATGCAGTATCAAAATGTCCTGCCGGGCCATTCGCCATAGAAGAGCCATGCGGGAGGTCTGCGAAAACTTCACGCTATGCCGTCAGGCAAAGCAGGAACGCTTGCATTTCCGCAACGTTTACAGAGCATCCGTCCGTGCCTCGCGCAGCTTCCGCGCCTGAGGACTCCGCCAGACGAGCCAGGTGCCGATGCCGAGCACGAAGCCGTAGACGAAATCCGATGTCCAGAGCACGGCCGGATTCGTCGTATACCCGGAGAGAATCGCGACATAAAGCGCGTAGGTGAGCGCCGACGTGATGGAGACCCAGAAGGACGCGCGCGCAAAGCCGAGCGTCCCGATGATGAAGAAGAAGTAGTAGCAGGGGACCGTCAGCATGTAGGAAACGATCATGACGTAGTAGGTGTTCCTTGCATCATGAATGAGGTCCGGGAAATTCGTAATGAGGCCGAGCACCGTGTCGGGCGCCGCCGCATAGAAAACCGCAAGGGGCGCCATGGCGGCTGCACACACCCAGAGACCGGTCCGCGAAGCCCTGGAAATAAGTTCCGGCTTCTTTGCGCCCACGAGATTCATGGCGAGAGACCCGGCCGTTGAGCCGAAGGCATGCACGAAAAGAAAGAGGATGGCGCCGAGCTGACGCACGACGTTCGTGATGGCAAGCCCCCGTTCGCCGGCCACATTCTCTACCGAAACGAAAAAGAAGAGCCAGACGCCGAACGCCACGGCTTCCTGGAGCATGAGCCAGCGCCCGAGCTGAAAAAGCGCTTTCTGCACCTCCCGCTGCGGACGCCAGGAGGCAGAGAGCACCGCCTCCATCCAGCGCTTTTCCATGAAGAGGCGCACGCCGAAGACGATGAGGCAAACGACTTCGCTCACGGCCGACGCAATCGCCGCACCGGCGATGCCGAGTTCCGGGAACGGTCCGAGGCCGAAGATGAGGACAGCGTTCAGCCCGCAATTGGCGAGCACCATGGCGCTCGAACTGATGGTGAGGACCCGGGGGCGAAGGATCGACACGAAAAACGCGCGGAAAAGAAGGCAGAGGAAGGCGACGGGCAGCGCCGCAACGCGCCAGAGCACGTAGCTGCGCGCAGCCTCCTCCACTTCCTTCGAATGAATGCTTTGCGCGAGCGTCAGATCGAAAATCGAGGGCGAGGCAAGCGCAATCACGACACCCGCTAAAAAGAGAAAGATCGCGCTCTGCCGAAAGACGATGCCGACCCGGGCTCGGTCTCCTCCGCCATTGGCGCGCGACATGAGGGACTGCGCACCCACGCAGTAGCCCCAGCCGAGCATCATGAAGAGAAGCACCAGAATGCCTGCAACGCCCGCTGCGGCGAGTTCGGCTTCGCCGTATCGTCCGAGAAAGAGCACGTCCGTGAAGCCGATCAGCTGCTCGAGCATGAGGCCGGCCAAAAGCGGCATGGCGCCCCGAAAGATCGATTGGGGTCGAAGAGAATTTTCTGAATTGAAGTGGACTTCCGGGCGATTCTCGGTCATGGATGGCTCGCACTTGGCCTCCAGCGCTTTTGGGGAGAAGCGCCGCAGGCAATATCGTTATGTTTCTTTTTTACGCGTGAACCGGTTATTTTAAAATACCGGGCCTTCCGGCTCCTGCCGATCGTTCCCAATTCCTGCCTGATCCTCTCATGACCTCCCGCCTGATTGCGCTCCCCGGATTCCATCCCGAAGACCTTCCCGCGCGCTTTCCCTCCCCCTGGCACGGCGCGCCCTCTAAGTGCCTTCTCAGAGCCCGGGACATGGCGGAGGCCTGCGGGCATTTTCATGCAGACTGCGGCCGCCGAGGGCTCCTCCTCCTCAGAAACGAAGCGAATGGGGAATACTCCGCCGCTATTGCGGAGGAACCCTTTCACGAACCCGACGGCGCGCGCATTCAGGGGCTCCCTCACGCACGGAGCATTCTCGGGACCACGCGCGATGATGTCTTTCAAAGGGAAGCTGCCCGGATCTCCCTCGCGCAGCTCTCGGGCGGCTCCATGACGCTCCTTGCTTTCTCTGAGAAGGAGCGCGCAAAGCGCCCGGCAAAGATTGCCCGCGGGGGCGGAGCGGGACTCAACCTCAATTTTGAGCACTGGAACCGGGCGCTCCTCGAAGCGCTCGACGCCCCGATTGTTTCAAATCTCCTTTTTGCTGCAGCGCTCAGAAAAGCGGGCGAGCCCCTCACTCCCGTGGGGTCCCTCGAATGGTGGCGCGGCGCCATGCCCTCCTACGACGTCAAATGGGACGGCATGGTGCTCTCCCCGCGCACCACGGTGAAGCCTCTTGCCGAATGGCTTCTCGAAGGCATCCCTTTCGCGAGCGACCCGCGTGCGGAAGATCCCTTCACGCTTCAGCTTGCACCGGAAATTCTTCTCGAGGAAAAGGACTTCATCGCCGTCATGAAGCCTTCGGGACTCCTTTCCGTCCCCGGCACCGGAGGGCTCCCGGATGCGCTGACGCTTGCCTCCCGCATGACGGGCGCGAACCTCACCGCCGTGCACCGTCTCGACATGGACACGTCCGGAATTCTTCTTTATGCCAAGACCCCCGAAGGCACCCGAAGCCTGATGGCGGCCTTTCGCGAGGGGCGCGTTCATAAGCGCTACCGCGCGCTCCTTGAAGGAATCCCGGCGGGAGAAGACGGGCTCATTGACTTCCCCATCACAACGCATCCGCTCGACCGTCTGCGCCAGATTGCGGCGGCAGGCGGAAGACCCTCGCGCACGCGCTGGGCAAAGGTTTCCGTGTCAAACGGACAAACGCTCGTTGACTTCTATCCGCTCACCGGACGCACGCACCAGCTGAGGCTTCATGCCGCGCATCCCCTCGGACTCGGCTCCCCGATCGCGGGCGACCCGTACTACAGCCGGGCGGGGCTGATCGCCGATACGCCGGAGAACCCGCTCAGGCTTCACGCTGCGGAAATTCACTTCCCGAGCCCCGCTGATGGAAGAGAAATCCGTCTTCTCTCCGAGGAGTCTTTTCCATCGTGAATCCCCAGAAATCCGGTAACACCACCCCCTGAAACTAAATGGCGACAAGGGGAATATTTTCACTGAGGCTTGCCGGATTTATTCTCCCGGGCTTCTCGCTTCTCGCGCTCCAGCGTTGATTTGTTCTTGCTGCCTTTGGGGCGTCCACGGCCTCTCTTGGGAGGAGCCGCCAGCAAAGCTTCTCGTTCGAGCGTCTTCTTGTTTTTGCTGCCCTTGGGTCTCCCAGGCTTGCGTTTTACGGGAGCCGGCAGGGTCGCCTGCAGAGCTTTCCGTTCAAGCGTTTTCTTGTTTTTACTGCCTTTGGGGCGTCCGGGCTTCCGCTTAGGCATCTCTGCCTCTTCCGGATCTTTCTTCTTCGCGGGTCTTCCGGGTTTGCGTTTGGGCGCAGGCGTCAAAAACAGCGGCATCGTGCGCGTCTGGCTGTGAACCGGATTTCTGCGGCTGTTCACCTCCTGCGCAAAGAAGTCGAGATGCTCGTCGCTCAAGCCGAATTCGGCATAGAGCAGAGCCATGCGCTTTGAGTAGTCGTGCACGGCGCAGTACTCATCATTCGGCATCAGCGTCAGAACCGTGCGATCCACTTCCCGAAAGGACTTGTTGGTGTCGAGCTCCAGCTTGCGGCAGGCAAGTTCGATTTCAGTACGAATGACGGCGGCAATGAAGCAGACGGCAAGCTTTGCCTCAATGCGCTGATCGTCATGCACGCGCGTTACGTCCGCGCCGAGCTGAGACTTCAATGCGCTGAACTGCTTCTCTGAGATGTCGCGGTAGTCATAGATCTCACTGATCCTCTCTGCGGGCAGATCTTCAGAAGAGGCAATGGCATTAAACCCATGGCCGTCAATGGCTTGCTGAAGTCGTTCAGTGCAGAGCTCAATATCGGGAGCATCTTCAGTCCCTGTCAGCTTCAGATAGGACTTCATGTCGGAAGCAATTTTAAGCTTGCTCAGCTTCTTCCCGCCAAGGATCTGAGCCCTGATTTCCTGCCGGCTCTTCAGCACCCGGGCAATGTCGTCCACGGACTTTCTGCATCCTCGAATGCCGTCGAAGAATAAGCCGACGCAGGCTTCCTCCGTGCCGCTCGCGAATACACGGGTCCTTTCCTCGACGCCGAAAATGCCCTTGTCGTTTATGACGTGAGCGACCTTCCAGCGGATCGTTTCCGCGTATTTCTCCAACATGGTCTTGTAGGCCAGCGCGGAAGACTTCAGCATGACGACGTAGCGGTATCCGAGCTCCCGGATAAGGCGCATAACGCCTTCATCAGCAAAGCCGCGATCGAGAATGACGCCTTCAATTTCGATGCCGGCAGCGGCAAGAAAGCGAATCATCTTCTCAAAAGCCTTGGCATCGACTTTGCCGCCGTTGTTGAGGAACCAGGTGACGGGGCGCCCATCCTTTGAGCTGACGGCCCACATGTAACTGTAGATGTTTACTGCCTTATGCGACTTTGAATTGCCGGGTTCGGCAATATGGCTTTCCGAGATCGTGCAGTCGTTGTTTGAGCCGTCGATGCAGAGCCAGACTTTAGTGCCGCCCTGCGCTGCGAAGCGTTTGAGCCAGTCCATTCGAAACTGATGGATGATGTCTGCACTCAATTGATTTTCAAAGAAATCGGAATACCAGCTGTCGCTCCGAAGCGAGTCGGAAAAGAGCAGCTGCTGAGCCATCTCGTCCCTCATCAGATCTGTTGAATCTGCCCGATGCCGGATGCTGAACATGGCGTAATCCAGGACTGCATTGGCATTGAGCGGACCAAAGTCTTTCTGAAGCATTGGGTAGAGCCCGGTCTTCCAGCCGGCGCTGAGAGTCAAACCATATAGCCCGACATGAAGCTCACGAGGCTGAAGCCGGGATTCCCCGTAGTACTGCGCCCAGAGCTTGGGATAGAGAAACTTGAAGTTCTCATTGGGGTGCATGGTGACTTTGGAAGTCGCCCACCCGATAGTGATGTGCTGGCGCTTGTTGCGCTCGTCCCGATGGATGGTGAAAACACGACCGTCGGAAGCATTCACATATGCAAAGTCAGGGATCGGGATTTCCTGTTGGTTTCTAAAAACTATGCCCATAAATCACCGGGAATCAGTGTTATCGATGATAACACTATTGTACAATATTTATAGAGAGTTTTTCAAGAGAAAAATAAAGGCAACTAACCTTTAAATTTCAGTTAGTTACCTTAAATTAAAACTAGGCCGAGATATGATTTTCTTTCAGACCCTGTTAACGGATTTCTGGGAATTCACGTATTTTGTCAAACCTTCCCACGTTTTGCTCCAATCGGGATGCCTTCTGCGCAGCAGGGAAAACTTCGCGTGCATTTACTGCGAGTCGCGCGGCGAGCTTTCAGACAAACCCGGTCATCATCCCGTCACTCGCGAAAGAGGCTGTCGTTCGAGAGCGCCGGCAGGCGGCATCCACCAAAGCATGAAGGTCCCGGAACCCGCGCTTCCGGAGCTTCGGCCTCCTCCATAGAACGCCCCCGGGAATCTATCGATGGACTCCTGATCCGCCGCCCGCCTATAAAGAAAGAATCATCTTTTCTTTTGCCCGATGGAGATCCTATATGAGGAACATTTCCCGCCGCAGCTGGCTCACGACCGCGCTTGCCGGGAGCGCGGCGCTCGCTGCATCCCTTCCTGCCGCAGCCAAACCCGTTGAAGCAATGCCCGAAAAATGGGACGAGGAATTCGACGTCGTCGTGATCGGCTCTGGCTTTGCCGGGCTCGCTGCAGCGATTGAAGCGAAGCTTGCGGGCAGAAGCGTTGCCGTCTTCGAAAAGATGCGCAACCCGGGCGGCAACTCCATCATCAACGGCGGCATCATGGGCGTACCCGGCACGCCCATGCAGAAGAAGGAAGGCATCGACGATTCTCCCGAACTCATGATGGAAGACATGCTCCGGGAAGGCCTCGGCCTCAACCATCCCGATAAGGTAAAGAAGCTCTGCGAAGAGGCGCTTCCCACGTGGCAGTGGACGATTGACGAGCTCGGCGTCGAATGGAACAGAGACCGCGTCTCCCAGGAAGGCGGCCACTCGGTGCCTCGCTGCGCGATCATCAGGAATGGCTCGGGTTCGGGCATTGTTCTGAAGGAAATCGAGAAGCTCAAAACGCTCGGCGTCCCGATCCGCACCCGCGTCATGATGGAGCGCATCATCCGCGACGCCGACGGCCGGGTCAAGGGCGTCATGGTTCGCGACGGCTACCGCTTCCCCAATAAGGATTCTGGCAAGATCAAATTCATCAAGGCAAGGCGCGGACTCGTTCTCGCCCACGGCGGCTTCGGCGCCGACATTCCCTACCGCACGATCTTCGACCCGAAGCTTACGGCCGAAATCGGCACGACCTGCCAGCCGGGCGCAACGTCCGAAGCCTGGCGCGAGGCGGACCGCATCGGCTGCCAGATGATTCAGACCGACTGGATTCAATGCGCGCCGTGGACCTCGCCCACTGAAAAAGGCATGGGGATCGCGCTCTTTTTTGCTCAGGGCGCCGCAGCAATGTTCGGCGTCTGGGTTGAAGACAAAGGCGGCACGCGCTTCATCAATGAGCTCGCCAACCGCAAGGTCCGCGCCGATGCCATCATGACGCTCCTCAACAAAGGCACGAAGTGCTATGCCGTGGCGGATTCGCTCGGCACCGCGCCGATGGAAATCTCGCGGCCCGGGCTTCTCGCAAAGATGCTCGAGCGCGGCTGCGTAAGGAAGTACGAGACGCTCGAAGCGCTTGCTGAAGGCGAAAAAATCAATCTCGACGGCCTCAGGGCGAGCATTGCCGAGTGGAACAAGGCCGTGGACGAAGGAAAGGACGCGCACTACGGGCGATACGTCAACAAGCTCGCGAAGCCCATGTCGCAGGGACCCTGGTATGCGTCGCAGATGGTCCCCAAGGTCCATCATTGCATGGGGGGAATTTTGACCGATATGGACGCCCGGGCGATCGACTGCGCCTCCAGCAAACCGATCCCGGGACTCTTCGCCGCCGGCGAAGCCACGGGCGGCGTTCACGGCGCCGTTCGTCTCGGCTCCTGCGCCATTACGGACTGCATCGTCTACGGACGCATTGCCGGAAAGAGCGCAGCTACAGCCTCCCCCTGGGAATAACGAACGAAGCGTTCCCGGCTCGATGCCGGGAACCACAACTTGGGAACCGCGCCGCTCTCGAGCGGCTTTTCGCCTCCCGGATTTTCTTTCGGGATAGCTCGGGAGGCGTATTGACCCTGTAGCGATTGCATGGTCTATAGTTGTGTTACCCGTAATTCATTCTCATTCCCAGGAATGCCAGATTCTCCACGTAATACGCCCTCCTGCCGTCTGCACTTTGCCGTCACGGGCATGAGCTGCGCCGCGTGCCAGGCGAGGGTTGAAAAAGTCGTCTCCCGAGTTGAAGGCGTTGATTCAGTTGCCGTCAACCTGCTTAAGAACTCGATGGAAGTGAACTCGCACTGCGCGTCGCCCGAAGAAAGCGATGCGCTCACGAGCCTCATCGAAGCCGCCGTGTCCGAGGCGGGCTACGGTGCCGAGCGCACGGACGGCCGGAAGACGTCGCCCGAAAAAGAGCGTGCCAGCCGCTCAGTCGAAGCGGAAGCCGAGGCCCGCGCCATCCGCACGCGCCTCACCTGGTCGATCGTCTCCCTTGTTCTTCTCATGTACGTGAGCATGGGAACCATGATGGGACTCCCGGCCCCCGATTGGCTGGGGTCCGACGCGTCCGGGCTCATGCGCGGCATCCTGCAGCTCCTTCTGTCGCTTCCGCCCCTCTTCCTCAACCGGGTGTTCTTTACGCGAGGCCTGAAGGCCCTCGTGATGCGCGCGCCCAATATGGATTCCCTGATTGCTGTGGGTGCGGGCGCGGCATTTCTCTACGGCGCCTGGGTGCTGCTTGAAGCCGCCTACTATGCCGGTCTTGGAGAGACCGATCACGCGCTTCACCTCGCGCACGGCCTTTACTTTGAATCCGCCGCCATGATCGTGACCCTCATTACGGTCGGAAAGTGGCTCGAAGCCCGTGCGAAGGGAAAGACCACGGACGCCATCGAACGCCTTGCGGCGCTCGCCCCAAAGACGGCAGTCGTGCTCCGCGACGGGAAGGAATCCACCATTCCTGCGGAGAACGTTCAGAAGGGCGACACGGTGATTCTCCTCACGGGAAGTACCATCCCGGTCGACGGCACGGTGCTCGAGGGCTCGGGAACCGTAGACGAATCCGCCATGACGGGCGAAAGCATTCCGGTCGAAAAGAAGACGGGAGACACCCTGATGGGCGCCACGCTGGTTTCCTCCGGACGCTTCGTCATGCGCGCCGAGCGCGTGGGGGAAGACACCGCGCTCGCGCAGATCATCCGGCTCGTCGACGAGGCAACTTCGAGCAAGGCGCCGGTCGCGAGGCTTGCTGACCGCGTGGCAGGAATCTTCGTCCCCGTCGTCATCGGCATTGCACTCCTCACGCTCATCGTCTGGCTCCTTCTTGGCGAATCCTTCGGATTCGCGCTCACGTCCGCCATTTCCGTTCTCGTCATTTCCTGCCCCTGCGCCCTCGGCCTTGCGACGCCGACCGCCATCATGGTGGGCACGGGCCAGGGCGCGAAGCGCGGCATTCTCTTCAAGTCCGCTTCCGCCCTTGAGCTTCTCGGCCGCGTCAACGCCGCGGTGCTCGACAAAACGGGCACCGTTACGACTGGGAAGCCTGAGGTCACGGGGATTGTGCCCGCGGCTCCCGGCCTTGAAACGCCGCTCCTCATCACCGCCGCGTCGCTCGAGTCGGCTTCAGAACATCCGTTGGGCGCCGCCATCGTGCGGGCAGCCAAAGAAAGGAGCCTCCCGGTGCAGCCCGTCGACGACTTCCGTCAGACCGCGGGTCAGGGCATCTCCGCCCGGATCGGCAAGCGCCGCTGGTTTGCCGGGAACGCCCGCATGACGGAGGCCTTCGGCTTCACGCTACCAGGTACGCTCGAAGCCGCCGCGAAAAAGGCTGCTGAAGACGGCGAAACCCCGCTCTTTATCGGTTCTGAACCGACGCCCGACGCGCCCGGGGCGCTTCTCGGCCTCATCCGCGTTGCCGACCAGGTGAAGCCCGACTCTGCGGCAGCCGTCAAGGCCCTGAAGCAGCTGGGCGTCGCCGTTACGATGCTGACCGGCGACAACCCGGTGACGGCAAAGGCCATTGCCGCACGCACCGGGATTGAGAACGTGATTGCCGGCGTTCTGCCTGCCGGGAAAGCCCAGGAAGTTGAAAAGCTCAAAAATACCGGCGCCCGCGTCCTTATGGTGGGCGACGGCGTCAACGACGCGCCGGCGCTTGCCGCGGCCGATGTGGGCGCCGCGATCGGCGCGGGCACCGATGTCGCGATTGCTTCCGCGGGCGTCGTTCTCATGAAGAGCCGCCTCTCGGACGTTGTGGAAGCCATTGAGCTCTCGCGCGCAACCATGCGCAATATCCGCGAGAATCTCTTCTGGGCATTCATCTACAACGCCGTCGGCATCCCGATCGCGGCCGGGGTCTTCGCCTCTCAGGGGCTGACCCTCTCCCCGATGCTCGGCGCCCTCGCGATGAGCCTCTCCTCCTTCTCGGTCGTCACGAATGCGCTGAGGCTGCGCTTCTTCCGGCCGAAGCTTGCGGGCAGCGATGCTGCTCTCCTTTCAGAACCCCAGTCCGCCGCGCCTGCGGCAAAGGAAAAGAAAATGTCTCAGAAAACCATTCATATCGAAGGCATGCACTGCAGCCACTGCACCTCGGCCGTTGAAAAGGCGCTTCGCGCGCTTCCCGGCATCGACGCAGTTGAAGTGAGTCTTGAGAAGAAGAGCGCCGTCGTTGAGGCCGATCTCTTCGTGACCGATGAAATGCTTAAAGCCACTGTTGAAGGCGCCGGCTTCAAGGTGACCGGGATTGATTGATCCGGTTTGACGGCACCTCACCCGGCAGACGGAATCCGCTTCCTCTGCCGGGACTGCCTGTGCACCCGCCTTTGCGAGAAACCTGACGAGCAGGCCTTTTCAATGATCTCGTCTGTGCTTTTCCGGAGATCCTCCAGCGTGAGCGATGCGAGCCTCAAAGGCAGTTTCTGAAGCTTTGAGCGGGCTTCAAAGAAGGCTTGCGCTTTATTGGCAAGCTGCACCGGGTTGATCTTTTCTTCTGACCGCTTGACCTCAAAAAGCAGAATCTCCCTGCCGCTCACTGCAACGATGTCGATTTCGTTGAAGCCCCTCCTGTCCCACCAGGGGCCGACTTCGCTGAATCGCCCGCTCTCAAGAAGGATGGACGTGAAGCAATCCCTGAGGGCAGGCCTTGAGAAGGCGGCATAGCCCGCAAGGAACGCATCGCGCATTTCTGCATATCGGTTTTGCTAAAGCTCGGACTCTGCGCCCTGAATGAAGGCAAGCCACCACGCGAGATAACGGTCCGAAAGCTCATAACGGACCCGGCGATAATCGGGCGAGAGCACCGGACGCAGCGGAGCAATCAACCCCCAGTTCTTTTCCAACCGGGACAGGAAGCCGCTCGCAGAAACAGAACCCAACTCTTCCTGCAGTTCTTCGCGCTTAGTTTTGCCCGATGCAAGCGCCTGAAGAATCGTGCGGTTTCTTGAAGCGTCTCCTGGAAATTCATTTGCGAGCTCACTTTCACCCTCCATGATGAATTTCGAGCCCGACTGGAAGACCGCATCCGCCATGCGGGGAAGATCCGCGGCTCCGCGCTCCATCAGGTCTTCAATCAACCACACGACGCCTCCCGTCAGAACATGAAGCGCGAGAAGGTTGTCATTCTCGGCATTGGGCGCGTAGTCATCCAGGATTTCGGCTTCCACGCGTAATGGGAAAGGCTCCAGCGCAATGAAGCGGTCGGCTCTGCCGCAGAGCGGTTCGCTCGGGCGCTCGAAACGCTTTTGCAGCGCCGCACCGGCAGAACCGCTCATAACGAGCATCAGCACGGTTTTCGAGTCTGGTTGGTGGATGTTCCATGCAAGCTCGAATTCCGACCAGAAGGAAGGTTCGCAGGCGTTGAGTCCCTGACACTCGTCGATGCAGATGCTGATCGGGCGCGTTTTGCCGACGGCGAGCAGATAGTCGACCACCTGCTAGAGCCGCTCGAATCGCGGCGGGAAAGGCAGATCCAATGCGTCCATGACGGCGCGCGTCCACGCCTTCACCAGCGCACTCTGAGTCAAACGGGAGCAAAAAAGTTAGATGAGCGGCATTAGTGTTCTCTCCGGGAACGTTCTTTTGGAGAACGTTCCTGAGACGGACGTTCCTGACAAAAAGATGTGGATTCAAAGTGTTGATGGCCTCGATCAGGGAAGTCAGCTGAACGCCGGGTGTAGCCGACGCCCTCAGGGCAATGTCCTCCCTCTCTGCCGCAGAGCGGATCTTGTCGGGAATCGCGGCCATCAAAATAGTGCTCTGAGACTATCCCGAACCAAGTCCATTTCCTGTATGTGTCTGATGATTCCATTGGCTTCCTGCTCGTTCTTTCCGTGACTCATCAGGATGAAACGGAGACTCAACGGCGAGGTGCTGCCTTTCGGAGCATCCCATTCGGGAGCGTACTTTTTCATCAGCATCAAATCACCGGATTCCCAATGAGTTAAGCGCTCATACCTTGCAAAAACAGCCTCCAGAATTTGAACTTCGGCACGCGACAGATCGTCAAAGACTTCCAGAGGCTTCTGCGGATCAACGTCCTCAATCTTTGGAGAAGACAATTTTCCGTTGGCTTGACCGCTGATCCAGATACTCCAGCCAGGATTCCGGCCGGGAAACTCAATGAAATCATATATCTCAAGCAATACTGGACCATGCCTCATCGCAGCCATGCAGCCTCCAGTAAGTCGTTCGCCATGCTGAAGCAAAAATTCCCGCTCAGCAAAGTACATTAACAACATCAGCTTCCAGGACGGCATTTGTCCGAAGTTTTTCCAGAGAAAATAAGCGGCAATCTGAGCTGCCTTGACAACATCAACCATAGGAAACTCTTTTGATTACGCCATGTTCCTTGCCAGAACCCTGGATTCAATCTCCGGCAGCGACAGCGTCATATCTTCCGTGGTGAGGCAGATCGGCTTGATCAAAAAGCCGGAGAGCGTCTTCCTTTCCAGAAGACTGACCTTATTGAGGAAATCATGGGCGTGGAATGCCTTCCGCTGCCGCTTTACTTCTGTGGCAAGCGCTTCCTTTCCGGCGATATCCGGCGACTTCACTGCAACGATATCGATTTCCGCGGGATCCTGTCCCTTTCCGGCCTGCCACCAGGGTCCGACCTGGTCGAAAAGCTGCATCTCACGGAGACGTTCCGCAAACCATTGCTCGAGGACATATCCGGAGTACGTCGGATATCCCGCCTTGATTTTTTCCGCGATTCGTGAAGGATCGTCGTAGACGAGCCACCGCCGATTGGCATGAATGAACCTGAACCAGAATCGGAAGAAGAGATCCGTGATTTCATAGCGCGCATTCCGGGAACCGGGCTTCGCTAAAAGCGGCTGCAGGCGGCCGACGATATTGAAGTCTTCCTCGAGGCGCTTCAAGTGTTGACCCAGGGAGTTCTCAGGGTTGAGTCCGGCGAGCTCACCCCAGGTATGCCTGCCGATTGCGATGCTGAGAAGCAGGTTGAAGCAATTGATCCAGCTGCCGGCAAACTCATTTTGCAGAACAGCATTCCCCTCGTTCAAAAAGCCCAGGTCCTCGCTCACGATGCCTTCCATCATGGCGTCGGCTTCTAAAAGATCAGCTTCGATCAACCAGCCCATGTACTTTGGAATGCCGCCGGTAAAGGCATAAAAGGCCAGGAGGTCTTCGTTTTTGAAGCCGGGACTGTAGGTTCTGAAAACTGCCTCAACTTCCGTCGTTTTGAAAGGACGCAGGCGAATCTCCTGGTCGATGCGTCCGAAAAGCGGCTCATGCGAATCCCGGAAGATCTTATTGATCATGGTGTTCATCGAGCCGGAAAGAATAAGATGAAGCTTCGAGCGCTCTCTCGCAATGTCCCAGATGCCGCGAAGCTTGCTCGTGAGAGACTCCGAGACTTTAGTCAAGTCCTGGAACTCATCAACGACGAGCGTCATCGGGCGTGTTTCGGCGATCGTCGCGACCATGCGGAAGAACTCCGCCAGATCCTTAACGATCGGGATCTGCATGTCGAGCTTTTGAGCCAATACGCAGCAGTACTCCTCTGCCAGCATCGATTCAGGCATAACGGAGCCAGCCAGGTAAATCCCCGGCATCTCGCGGGAAGACTCCCGCCTGAGATGCTCGCGAATCAAATGCGTCTTGCCGATGCGCCTGCGGCCGCTGATCAGCGTAAATTGAGCCGAAGTCTCGGCCGCTCGCTCGCGAACACGGTGAAGCGACTCGAGCTGCCGCTCCCTGCCATAGAACCTGAAGGTCGTCATAATTAACCTGCTTCCAAACAACTTATCTCACAACAAGTTATTTTAGAGCAGGTTAAATGGGAGCAGAAACAGCAAGGTGAATACATTGAGCGAGTATTGACTTCTGAAGCTTTCTCGAATAAATCAATACGCTGAAGTAGATTCACTTGCAGAGGACTGCAGCACCCAAGTACCTGGTGCAGTCCTCTTCGCAACACGGATGCTTCTTAGAAGTACTTCGTCATGCCGAAGTAGCCGTTGAGATCGCTGTCGGTAAGAGTCTCGACTGCGCCAGCCTTAGCCGCGAGCCGATCCCACTGTGAGTAGCCGCCGCCCACGTAGAATTCGACGGTCTTCGACGGACGGTACACGAACTTGTTGGCGATGCCGAAGGTATTGCCGTCATGCGACGCGCCGGTTTCGCGTTCGAGCTCGTAATCGCGCCAATAGGCCATCCACTTCCAGGACGACGGTCCGAACCAGAATTCCGCGCCCGCATAGAGACCGTAGCCTTCAATCTGGCCATCGCGCTTATTGTTCGTTTCACTCAGATTGGCCGACGAGAAGCCGTCGACGGCATTGAGTCCCCGGAAGTACTGGCTCTGGAGGAAAACCGTCACCGGTTCAAAGCGGTAGCTGCCGCCCACCGTCACAACCTGTCTGTCTTCGGAAGCGCCATTGTCGAGCTGCGTTTCCTTACCCCATTCGAGGCGTTCGTAGACCGCAGCAACGTGAAGATTCCCCGCTGCGTAGTGAAGGCCCGCATCAAAGAAGCGGTTCACGTCGCTTTTTGCCTCATCGCCTTCGTCATTGCTGTCGGACTTGAGCGAATACTGCACGGTCGCCTGGAAGCCGCCCAGAACGGGCGAGCGGTACGTGATCATATTGTCGTGGCGGGAACTCTTCACGGGAGCATTCCCGGTGCCGTTCGTGCCGCCGCCGAACGGATCCATGTAGGCCTGAAGGTCGTAAGGACCTGTGCTTGACGAGATGCCAGCGACCCGGCCCATTGTGATTTCACCGAATTCTTTATTGACAACGCCGAGCGTGCTCTGGCCGCCGAAGAGACGATTGGTCTTACCCGAATACGCATTGAAGGCGCCCGTGTCGGACGTGAAGCGGCTTTCGAGACGGAAGATCACTTTGGTATTGTCGGTCAACGATTCGCTTCCCTGAATGCCGACGCGGGTAGCGGTATTGGTGCCGGAATCCATCGTGAAGGTATCGGACTTTTCCGAATCGCCGCCGTAGTTGTGATAGATGAGGCCCGCATCAATGCGGCCGTAGATCTGCAGGTCGGCGGCGGAAACCGTGCCGGCAGCGGCAAGAATGGCGAGCAGGGCAGCGGAGCGCTTGAATGTGCGAAGCATGTTGTTTCTCTTTTCTGCGGATTGAAAGGTCTATTGAGGGCGCCCGGATGAAAGGCAGGAATCGTTCCTGAATCACTGAAGGCTTCAGGAATTTCCCTTTGGGGCCTCAAAAATTATCTCTTTCGCACTCATTGCACTCAATATGCAATAAACCCCGCAACGCATATTCGATATCCGATATCGGATATTATTTCATGCTTCCATATTTAATTGTTATATCAAATTAATGCGCATATTAAACCATGATAAACCACTGCTGCACAGGCATTTTGATTCATTATTCTAAATCTTAAAATTGCTTTATGAATAGATTGTTAAAGTTAAGGGCCCCTGCATAGATTTCATTTAAATACATTCGCTCAAAAACGATGATTCAAGCCGGAAACGGCTTCAAACGCAATGCTGCCGCAAAGCGCAGCAGCATATTCTGCGGGTGCACTTTCATTCGCCTGACGGCTCGTCCTTTCCCGACACCGTCATCTCAATGCCAAGCACGTTGAGGCAGACGAGGAGATTCCTGAAGCTCGGGTTGCCGCCCTTCTGGAAAGACCGGTAGAGCTGCGGCCGGTTGAGCCCGGACTGCTTCGCGATTTCGCCCATGCCGTAAAGCCGGCAGAGACCGCCCACAAGGCCGATGAATCGGTCGCTGTCGCCCTCTTTGAGTGCGGCATTGAGCTCATGGGCAAACAAAGGGAATTCACGGGAGTTTGAGCGATTCTCAGCGCACATGCTTTCTTCTCGCTTTCTTGATTTTTGTATTTCACGGACAGACAGGCCCGGTGAGGCAGACCGCAGCCAGACACTCTGCGATCTGCCTCTCCTGACCTGATCGAAGGCTTTACTCGGGCCGCACCATGCGGATTTCGACGCGGCGGTCAGGCTGCAGGCAGTCGATCGCTTCCTGGTTCCAGAGGCCCTTGCAGGCGTCGCCCGTCACCGGGTGATATTCGCCTTCGGCGCGCCGGATCACGAAAAGCGACATGTCGACGCCTTCCTTCTCAAGCTGCGTGAGCACCGTGTTGAGGCGGCGCTCCGAGAGCCTGTCGTTGTATTCGTACGTGCCGATGCGGTCCGTGTGCGCCGTGATCGAGAAGCGGATGTGAAGCTGATCGATGATCTTCCGCTCCTTCGCCAGCACTTCGGCGACATGATGAATTTCAGCGATGCCTTCGGGCTTGAGCACATGTTTGTCGAACGCAAAGAGCGTGTCGGCCGAGAGCGTGAAGTCGAGGCACGGCGTATAGAAGACCTTCGCAATGAAGGCGGCCATCGATTCATCGTTCAAGAGCAGCTCGCGCGCGTCAGCCGTGATGAGTCCGGGAACGACTTCGGCGAGACGGGTGACTTCCTTTTTCGTTTCCTCGTCATCGGTGAAGGCAACGAGAACGGGTTTCGCGAGCGGCTCCTTTTCGCGGAAGGCCTTCCAACCTTCTTCAAAAAGGCGCCCGCGGTTCACCTCGTCGCCGTCGGTGAAGAATAGGAGCGCGCTCTTTTTCCGAAGAAGCTCCGCAGTCTCGCGCTGAAGTTCCTTTTCCGACTCCGCATAGCGCTCAAGGCGCTTTTCGTAGTCGATCAGGCCTTCGCCGGGGTTCGTCATGCGCCCGAAAACCTCGAGGCGTTCGGGGAGCCGCCCCACTTTCTTTTCAAAGTCGTCCTTAAAGCCCACGGGGAGCGTATGAGGCGCCATGGTGCCGGCAGCCACCTGGATTCCGGCTTCAGCCGGGAGCATCCTGCGGAGCTTCAGGAGCAGGTTCTTCGCGAGCACGACCTTCCGGTATTCGAAGAGCTCGTCGTATTCCTTCTCCTTGCCCTTTGCCCAGTCCGGATAGGACTTCTCTTCGGGCTCTTTGAGTTTTTCCTGCATCGTGCCCGAATAGTCGATGAACCAGGCCGAGCTCTCAACCTTCGGCCCGCAGTCCGGGTCCGAGTAGACGGAATAAGCAGCGTGCGCTGGTGCTGCAGTGAACGCGACGGCAGAGAACGCAGCAAGAACGGCAAGCTTCAATTTCGTATGCATGATCTTTCTCCTCAGAATTCGTACTTGAGACCGACCGAGACTTCGTAGTCCTTCTCGTAGTCGTCGCCGGTTTCGCGTTCGATCTGCCCGTAAAGACGCATGCGTTCATAGAACTGCCAGTCGCCGCCCAGGCCATAGTAGAAAGTGGTCTTCCCGGCCACCTCGCCGTCAAAGCGGTCGCTTCCGAACCAGACGGTGCGGTCCCCGAGGAAGTCGTGCTTGACGCCGGCCTTCAGATAAACCTGCGAATAGCGGCGGTCGATTTCCTCCCGGTCTTCGCCGTAATTGAATTTCTTACCGACCACGATGCCGGCGCGGCCGATGAGCGAATCGGCGTCCTTCTGCCGGATCCTACCGCCGGAGGAGAGCGTGTACTTTTCGCCTTCCACGCGATAGAAGGCAAGCTGAAGCTGGGGTTCAAGCCACCACGAGTTGTACCAGGGGCCCCAGGAGAGGTCGTTTCTCGTCGTGTGGAACATGTGACCCACTTCGATCGAAGCGCCCCAGCCGAGCGTGTTGTATTTGCCCGTGATCTTTCCCTTTTCGCCGACCGTGGAAAGCTTCTGACGGTAATGGTCGGCTGAGAGCACGAAGTCTGCGTAGGCGCCCTGATAATTGGCCCAGGTTGCATAGGCGTTGAGGCCGATGGCATCGGTTTTGCCGGACCCAAGGCCATCCATCAGATCCTGCTCGGCATGCGCCTGGCGGATGTTGGCGCCCAAGAGCCACAAGCCCTCTTCGGTATTGCGCACGAGATGGTCGAAGCCGAAGCTCACGCCATAGAGATCCTGATCGTAGCCCTTCGAGGCAATGCCGCCCACCGAATCCTTCATCATCATGGCCTTAGCCCAGAGACCGTCCTGGGCGCCGTAGCGCACTTCACCGAGACGCTTTCTCAGAGTGCTCAGATAGATCGGGTTGAAGCTGATGCCCGCGATGGCTGTGGTGGTCTTGCCTGGATCGTTGATCTCCTTCGTGTAGCCGGAGACCCAGTAGTCCGTCATGCCGGTGGCGATGTCGAGAGCATCGGGATCGGATTCCGTGGATTCGAGACCTGCCACGACCTTGTCGTAATCATCGCGCTCGAAGAGCGTGGAATTCACTGCTTCCTGGATAACGCCCTCTTCATTCAGCACGCTTCCGGGACGCGTATCAAGGGTACCGTCAGCTTTCACGTACTGATCCGTGTGCTCCGTCTTCCAGATTTTCGGCTTGTACTTGAAGGCGGTGTAGTCGAGGGACGTCCAGTCGCCCGAGAGCTTCACATGAGCTGGCGTGGTCGCAAACTTGAGCACGCGGCCGCGGTAGTCGATGGATCCGTCTGCGATCGTTTCGTCGTTGATGCGGACGCGATAGTGCTGCTCCCTGGGTTCCTGAGCTTCGGACGTTTCCGTCCGGAAGTCGAGAAAGTCGCCGAAGCGGACATCGTGCCGCATGCGGGCCGCCGCCTCAGTCACCGTGAAGCCCTTGAGTTCAATCGGTACAGGCTGGCCGTTGAAGATGTAACTGCCGTTCCCGGTGAAGGTCTCGCCGGTCAATGTTCCGTTCGTAATTTCACCATCGTCGTCAGCCTTTTCATAATACGTAATGCCGTCGAAGGAGAAGACGCGCTTTCCGTCTTTCTCAAGGTCGCCCATGATGTTGGTGTTTAGTATGAAGAGCGAGTTTTCTGCGAGCGCTGCAGTCCGGGCGCCGTTCAGGAGCGGATAGGCCTCATCCGTGATGTTCTTCACCATCAGATATTGGTACGGATTTGCCTCATTCCACTTGCATTCATCGTCCGGGTGATGAAGATCGATCGTGCCGCCGGTGGGACGCAGGTTTTCGAAAATGCTGTCGTCAGTGACGGACCAGAGCGTACCGGAACCCACTTCCATGTCGATGTTGCCGTTAGCGGCACCGACAAGGCGGGAATCCTTTTGGTTCATTACGAAGTTGATACGGCCTTCTCCAAGGTATACCGGCAATGTCTCTTGATTTGTAATTGCTTGAGTAAGCTCATCATTTCCGATTTTTGCCGAACGGCCCAAAGGGCCCGACCATTCATGTACAGCCCAAGGTAATATATTTATATTAAGGCCTATATATTCTGCTGTTGGCAATGTTATTCCTATATCATCCGCAATCATGCGAGTGGTATGCAAATCGCCGACTACGTTAATTTCACTTGATTCACCCGATAAATTAACATTTACAGTGGAATGACCTTTAGCCTCTATCGCTCTGGTTTTACGCAACTTACTTTCTTTTTGTTTTTGATTTAAATCAACCTTAAAGTCCCCCGCTATATTTACCACTCGACCATTAGAACTATCGCCATATTGCGATTTTTCACGTTCATCACCCGACACCAAAATAGCGTACGAATCCTTATAATCAGCTAAATTCAGACATTGATTGACATTAATCTCTAAACTCCCTAGGAATTCCGAGAAATTTTCACCTATCTGCATTAAGCCGTATGCCTCTCCCTCATTGCTATTTACATTTATTATCAGCGATGAATTTGTAACTAAAGATATTTTTGATCCGCTATCGTACACTGAAACAGGCTCAGATACTACGTGATTTGACTCAGCCTTGACTTCCGTTGAAGTAGAAATATGGGCTATTCCATATGCATTTAGGTCAGAATTATCTTTAGTAGAGGAAGATGAAGCTAAAGATGTAGCCTCAATAGAAACATTACCGGAAAATTTAACTGTATTAAAACTACCTAGAGTTAATACCCCGAAAGCAGAGTCTTTATGTGCACAACTGCTAATGTTATACTGCGAAGAACCAGAACTTGAAAAAGTTACTTCCGTTCCAACGGGCGAGCCTGTCTCGAAAATAACAGGCTTTTCATTAACAAGTTTAGCTTCATACTGATCCGTAAATTTATTGTATACCCTTAAAATTGTTGGATTATATTTTGTCATAGCCAATAAGCCATAACTTTCTGATGTGTTATTGGCTGCGCGCTCCACTTGCTCGTCGGGGAATGCTGATTCAGTGCTTTCAACCGTTATAGTTCCCAAAGTATTTGCACGCAAATCAAATGTCCCCCCCCAAACCAAGCAATCCTACCGTCATAGATGAAGCGGTTTCTCCTGCGCCATCTACCCCATAAGCGGACAATGCATTATTTTCAGATTTAATATCAAATTTGTTTGAATGCAAAGAAAAAGTCCCGCTTCTATTGTCAATAGCGATAGCTGAATAGCCCTCATTTTTTAGAAAATGTAAATTATTGCCATTTTCATAGGTCAGGTCATTTTTTACCGCTATAGAGACAAGCTGAGCTCCATTCTCACCGCCATCCTCGGAATATAAGGCAAGGAAATCATTACGATCAAGAATATTGACCTTCCCATTATCGCCAATTGTTATCCCACTAACAGTCCCAGGCTGAAGGTCAAAATAATAATGATTATAATATTCAATTCCTCCTGAAGTAAATTTACTTGCTTTATTTTCTGACGAAATGGTCAATGATTTTGATAAAAAATTGACCACCCCTCCTTTTGTATCCCCTGATTTATCCTTTAGCTTTACAGAAAGCGCACTCTGAGCATTAGGTTCATCAGAAGTTCGACGAGAAGATAACGTAAAATAATAAGTAGCAAAATCTTGATAGTGATTTCCGCTAGCAAAATAACTTGCATTTCCAATTAAAATTAGCGCTTTAGGTGATTCTCTATTTGAGATATCTGCATCTAGAACAAAGACCTTAGTTTTGTCTTCATCTTTATAAGCCCAATACCCACCTGAAATATAGGATGTTAATTCTTCTCTTCCTTGAAAATCACTCTGTAATCCATGTGTTTCAACGATAAAATCATCTGAATAGCTCCCAACAACCGATTGGCCATATACCGTAAGAGATTCAATGGCTAAAGATAACGATAATACTAACTTTCCTAAAGTAAATAATCGTTTTTCATGCGCCTTCGGAAAAATCTGTAATTTAGATTTTTTACTATCATCTCCAACCGAACTTATATTATTTATTATCTTATAATATAATCTTAAGCGAGTAGCTGGAGGAAGGAGGGGGGGGGGGCAAACATAATATTCAACCGCTGTTTTCGAGCCAAAACAATCGTCGTCTTTAAACAACACTTCTATTGTATGTCAACCCTCAGCAAAATAGAGAGATTTCTGATTTATCTGCCCGTTCCTTTGCGAAAACACAACGAGGGTTACTATGGGATTAAGGGTTAATCCGATAGAAGCAAACACTTTCCTTTCTCATTTATCTCTCAGAAAAACTTCTCTTTTTCTGTGTATACAGAAAAATCAGGCCCCGGCTTGAGTCAAAAGCTCATCCCCAAAAAATCCTCCCTCCCAGCATCAAACACACCACCACGCCCACCTCAACTTCCGGCGGATCGATGAGGCGCTTCGTCACCCCTCACCTCCTCCGCCGGAAACCCCATCAAATCATCAATACTCGTCAAACATGCGCTGGATTTCCTTCAGGTCGCTCGTCTTCGTGAGCGCCAGCTGCAGAAGCAGTCTTGCCTTCTGAGCGGAAAGCGTGTCGCCGTCCAGGAACTTCTCTTCGGTATAGCGCGCGACGGAAGGCACCGTGGGACCGGTTCCGACTCGAGCGCTGCGTACGATCACGACGCCGGACTTCTGAGCATTCACGAGCTCCTTCTCGGTGTTCTGATGAATGCTGCCGTTCCCGGTACCGGCATGAACGATGCCCCTGGCGCCGGCTGCAACCGCCGCACGTGCAAGCACGCCGTCGTCATCCACGTGGGAATAGAGAATGTCGACGCGAGGAAGAGCCTCGAGCTTCGAAACGTCGAACTCGGACTTCGACGTATGGCGGCGGAGCGACTCCTTGTAGTACATGATCTGTGAGCTTCCCATAGGCTAGGAGGCTTTAAAAATGATTGACTTCAATCAAATTCCGGATATGCAGAGGGGCGCTGAGAATTCAGCGCCCCTCTGGCTGTCTGCTCCGGCAAGGAGCATGCGGCATGGTCGCTCAAGGCGGCTGCCTTGAGCGGATCCGTCAGGCCTTTGCCTAACTCCGCCGCTTTCGCTCCATGTATGCCGACGGCTCCCACGCATCGGCGTTGAAGCTCTCTATGTCCTTCGGGTCGAATGCAAACCGCCTCGAAAGTTCGAGCCCTTTGTCGGAGCGCCGGTTCAGCTCTTCATTCACGCAGTGTTCGAATATGGCGCGGCCATATTCATTCAGCCACTGCGTGGGCCGCTCGATGCCGTTGAGCCGCGCCGTTACAAAGAGCGTGTACCAGTCGCACATGCTCTGCATGTACTCCGGCGACTGCTTGAAATTGCAGCTGGTGCGCAGCACGCAAAGCGGCCTCAGGCTCCTCTCGGCTGCGGAGGAGTCCGGCGTCACATAGGCGTTCTCGAGAAACACCCGGAAGTTCTCCTTGTTGTTCATGTAGTAAACAACAGGCTTCGCGTACGGCGACATCAGCGCCGCCTCCCAGGTTTTCCCCTTCTTCACGGCGTACCTTTCAGCCAGCTTCACCATGATTTCATCGATCCGATCCATCAGCGGTTCGGCATGGGCTTTTCGGCAGTCCGTCACTCGTTTCATCCAGTCCGCCGGGTTTTCATCCTCCTGCGCCTTCAGCGTCGCCTCCCACTTGTAGATCTTGGAGATGGCGGCCGTTACCATCAGCAGGTAATAGGCGGGAGTGCCGGATCCGAGTGCTTCGGCAAGCTTTTCCCGGTTCGTCGGGTTTGTTACAGCGTCGTGCATGTTCTCCAGCTCCAGCGCGTCGTAAACGGTGCGCGTGAAATGCGCGAGGCACGACTGTCGTTCGATCTTCACGGCGCTCGCGCCGATAATGCTGTCGTACCCGGCGTAGGCATCCGTAATCCAGGTGCCGGCTTCATAGGAGCCGAGCACGCCGGCAATCGCCTCGGCGCTTCTGCTTTTGAGCCGGTTGAATACGGCAAACTGGTACTTTGCGCTCGCCGGGCTGGTAATCGTCAGCAGGTAAGCCTGCTTGGCGGCGTCCTCGTCGTCGAGCTTCGTTTTGCTCATCCCGGCCTGCTGCAGACAGCTGAATGGCGTTTCATCCGCGCAGATTTCAGCCGCCTTTCTGGCTTTCTTCAGGATGGCTTTGAGCAGCGGCTGGCCCAGTCCGGACGTTATCCAGTCGTGCATGTTCCGCGGAATCGTATCCCCGCTCATGGTCATTGCGGCCGTATTAAAGAGCGCATTGATGCGGTTCATCGGCATGCCGAGCGTCAGCATGCGGGCGCAGTCGAAAAGCAGCTCCTGCGACACGGTGCGGTTCAGATCCGCCGGCACGGGCACTTCCTCCGGAATGTGCATGTGATTCTTCCCGCAGGCGCGGCACTGCAGCACCGGGTTCTTTACATAAGTCCCCTCGAGCATGTCTTCAATGTGCTTGTGCAGCGTGCGCAGGAAAACCGTCGGCCCTTCCTGCTCAAAGAAGCCTTCCGTGCTGCCGCAGTAAGGACAGGTGCATCCCCGGGCATGCGAAATGCCGCCCTGCGTCGGAGCGGTCCGGCGATTGGGATCCGCCTGCTTGCCGGGCGGAATCTCCTCCGCCTTCGTGGTTTCGGGCACTGCCGCATTCGCAATGCCGGCCGCGGCTTTAAGCATCGCGTTGTCCGGGTGCTTTTCAGCTTCAGCAGCGGCAACTTCGCCGACGGTGTTCTTCGTCTCGGCGCTCTTTTTGTTGTTTTCGGCGATGGTCCGCTTCTTCTTAAGCATCTCCTTCACGGCTTCCGCCTTGCGGCGCTCCAGTTCAAGCTCTGCTTCCGCGAGGTCGCTCTTCGTTTGCTCGATCTGAGGTTCGATCTTGCCCTGGATCTGCCGGAACTGCCTGCGCAGGAGCTTTTCAATTCCCGGCAGTGCCTTCAGTTCATTGGCATCCATGCTGGCTTCTCGCAGAAGCAGGTCGATCACGGCTTCGCCCTTTACAACCAGAGCGGGGCAGTGTTTTTCGAGCAGCTCCAGCGCCTTGATGAGGAGCTGCTGAATCATGCTGAGGCCCTCAAACTGAAGCTGCGCGAGCTTGCGCGTGGCGCAATGCTCGCGGCGTTCGATATCAAGCGCAGCCTCAAGCTCGGCAATCCTCTTCTGGAGTGCTTCGATGGAGACGTTGATTTTTGGACCCTTGCGTGCCATGTCGATAGGGAGATCAGTTAAGAATTAATGGAAGTAATTTTACCGGCCGGAAGCTTAAATTTCACCGATATATCAATCGTTTAAAAGGCACTCCTAAGCCCGTTAGAGGCCCTCTGGACGGCCGGACAACCCCGGTGGCATCCATCTTGATTGCGTATGCCTAGAAGCGTTTTACGGTGCTTCCCGAGGCCTTCCTGAAGGCTTTGGAAGAAGTCGAATTTCATCGAATTTTCTTGATTTTCAATCATTTGATGAAGATCAAGAAAACGCTTTTCGAGCAGTCTCATCCGGTTTTCGACTTGCCGTCGAGAAAGCTGATCACCTCATCGGCGGTGAAGTTCAGCACCGTCTGAGATTCAAGCTTTGCCATGAAGCGGGCGAACTTCTGCTGATGCAGACGCCGGTAGAGAAGCCATCCGCCGCAGACGTCGGACCAGATGACTTTGGCCGTCTTCCGGTGCTTTCCGACAAATACGACCACATCGCCGCCGCCGTCAGGGTCGATGAAGAGACGTTCCTGCGCAAAGCGCGACAGCGCGGCATAGCCGTAGCGCATGTCCACGGGAGCCAGAACGATGGTGATGCGGCGGTCTCCAAAGTCGAGCTTCATTCTGCAAACCCTCCGGCAGAGATCATCTGCATGGCGAGGGTTTCCGGCGAGTCGGTTCGGAACCTGAGCTCTATGCCGTTGGGCAGCTTGATGAAAACAAGCGTTCCGCGAGGATCTGGATCAGTACTGCGGAGCCTGGTACTAATCTGAGGGCGCTGTGGAGGCGGAAGTTGTTGACCCATAGGAGCAGCTTGAAGCGGCTGGGGGTGTTCATCTTGTACTACTTGTACACGTCGTGCCAGCCGGAGGTGTACACCTTGTACTCCTTGTGACCCTGCACTTTGTGCGCTGCGGGGTATCTCCCGGGCAACGAAAATGTTCCTGCCCGCCGGTTGTACAGGAATCGGCTCTTCCTGAGATGGCGCTCCATCAACGATCGGCTTGAATTGCGCATCCTGGATGATGGTTTTCTCAAGCTCAAGGAGTTTCTTATAGAAATAGTGAAGGCTGGGAAGCTTGCCGTTCTCTGAAAACTCGATGAGACGGGTGCGGTGAAAAGCGGTTTTCGACAGACCGCTGCGAAGGTAGGCGGCATAGGCCGCATCCCAGGCGATCATCCTCATGTCAGGCTCCAGGGAGGGTTGCAGTCCTGACAGGGTAGTAGCAGCCGCTTTTTCGCGCTCAAGCTATAGGAAGCTCACCATGATCTTGCCGCCGGCGATGTAGCCGATGTTGCCGAGATCGGGCGCACGGAAGGTGGCGACATTCGTCGTATTGGTCTTCGTCACGTCGCGGGCGTTGTTGATCACGTCGTTCATGGCAACGAGAACTCCCTTGCCGACGGACTCCTTATTGACGGCAACGCGTACGGCGTTCAGAAGATTCATCGGGCCGTCGGCCGAAATTGCAGTGGCCGGACGCATGGCGCCGACGAGGACGACGGGCTTGTCGCTTCTCACCGTGAGATTCAGGAAGTAGGCCGTCTCCTCGAGCGTATCCGTACC